>DASZLO010000060.1:0-24851 GCA_035552315.1 Bryobacteraceae bacterium | reverse complement strand
GTTTCCGTTTTCCCTTGGCGTCGTGATGTCGGCGAAGAATCCGTCCGGCGCCTGGATCTGGATTGTCCTGACGCAGGCGGGCGCCCGCATCGCTGCGGTTATCACCCAACCTGTTCTCCTGATCGCGACGGCCATCTTCTACTACGATCTGCGCGTTCGCAAGGAAGCCTTCGATCTCCAATTCATGATGGACCCGCATGCTCCTCCGCCCCCAGGCCCCGGCAGCGTGCCGTCTATTCTTTAAGCAGACTCTCAGCAGCGCGGCCATGAGACGAATCCTCCTCCTGCTTCTGCCGTCCATCGCGCTTGCCGCCACGTTTCCCAACCCACAGTCCCTCGCCGCGGAACTGCACCGCCTCGAAGGGGCAATCGCGCAGAGGCAAACGATCATGCTGCCCGACGCATGGGAAGTCCAGACTCCGGCGCGCCATTACTCCATCCCGACAGCGCCGTTGCGCGATCTGCTGACCTCACCCGAACAAGCGCGGGCGTGGATCGACCACCTCGCGGATGAACTCGGAAGCGCGTCCCCCTCCTTGCCGCTCGCCCGGCAGCGTCTCGACGGCATTCTTGCGCGCCATGAATTTGCGCAAGCGCCTCCGCCCGGTCCTTTTGCCCGTGCGTGGCAGCGCTTTAAAGACTGGCTTGGGGACCTTCTCCTCCGCATCTTCGGACCGGTCTTCGGAAACCCCGTCACCGGCCGCGTTCTGCTCTGGGGTCTCGGGCTGGCGGCTGCGGCGTTCCTGCTCACATGGCTCTGGCGTTGGTTTGGGAACCGCCGCGCGCCGTCGAGCCCAGTCCCGGAGCAACCTGCAATCCTGCGAGCGGAAGTGAGTGAATGGCTGCGCGCGGCGCGCGATGCGGCCGGCCGCGGCGATCTGCGCGACGCCATCCACGCGTGCTATTGGGCAGGCGTCACGCATTTGCAGGGCACGCGTCTTCTTCCGGAAGACTTCACCCATACGCCGCGCGAATATCTGAGCACCGTCGCGCGTGGCGAATCGTCGTATCCACCTCTTGCCGCTTTGACCTCGGACCTCGAACGCTTCTGGTATGCCGACCGCCCCGTTCAGCCGCGCGACTTTGAAGACGCCCTCCGCCACCTCGATGCCCTGGGGTGCCGCGCCGAATAATGCCGGCCGGACTTACAGCAACGGACCGGCGCCTGCTCTGGTGGGCGGCCGCTCTGCTGTTGCTCCTCATCGCCGGCGTCTCCGTGATGGAGCCGCCCGCGGCGCGGAATACATCCGTGAGCCCTTCGATCTATTCCACGTCTCCGCGCGGCGCGCATGCGGCTTACCTGCTGCTGCGCGATCTCGGCTTCGACCTGCATGTCTGGGAAGAGCCTCCGGCAATGCTGCCGTCCACTTCCAATACGCTGCTGATTCTCGCTGAGCCGGTCGAAGCGCCCACCAATGCCGATCGCGCGGCGCTTCTTCATTTCGTCGAACGCGGCGGACGCGTTCTCTTCTGCGGCGCGGTCGTTCCCGCATTTTTCCCGGATGCGAAAGTGAAGCCCCCGCTTTCGGGCGCGACGCCGTGGATTCTGAACGCCGACTTGCCCGGCGTGATTTCCCGCGGCGCCGAGCACGTGACCATGCGCGCGCAAACATGGTGGGGAAAGATCGATCCATCCCAACTGCGACTCTATAGCGTGGGAGACAACGCAGGCGTAGTCTCGTGGCGCATCGGCAATGGCGAAGTGCTCTGGTGGGCCTCCGCCTCGCCTCTCACTAACGCCGAACTCCCGCAGACGGGCAATCTCGCCCTGTTCCTCAATTCGATCCAGGGCTCTTCACCAACCCGCACGCACATCTACTGGGATGAGTATTTTCATGGCGAGCGGACCAGCCTCGCCGCATACTTCGCGAAGACGCCGCTCCCCTGGGGCGCGTGGCAGCTCGCGCTGGCAGCCGTGCTGGTGATCTTCTCTTTCAGCCGCCGCAGCGGCCCGATTGTCATGCCGGCCGCTGTGTCGCGACTCTCACCGCTCGAATTCATCGATACGATGGGCGCTCTTTACCGGCACGCGTCCGCCTTCTCGATTCCGGTCGAAGTCTCGTATCGCAACCTGCGCCTCGAACTCACCCAGCGTCTCGGATTGCCCGCCGCCATCTCCGATACGGATCTTGCCGGGGCTGCCGCCGAGCGATTGGGCGCCGACCGCGCCGAAATGGCGGACGCGCTCACAGCCGCCGCGGCCGTGCAACGCGGTAAATTATCGTCACGCCAGGCGCTGGCGCTGGTGCAACGTCTCGAGTCGCTTCCGGAGAAAAACTGAATCGTGGAAAATCTTGCCGCTCTCACCGCCCATGTGCGGACCGAGCTTTCGAAGGCCGTGGTCGGCCAGCGTGAGGTCGTCGATCACCTTCTCGTCGTCCTGCTCTGCGGAGGCCACGCCGTCATCGAAGGCGTTCCGGGACTCGCCAAGACTCTCGCCGTCAAATCCCTCGCGCGCATTTGCGGGCTCGGCTTCCAGCGCGTACAATGCACCGCCGATCTCATGCCCGCCGACATCACCGGCACGAACGTCTTCAATCTGGCACAGAGCTCGTTCACGATGCACGCCGGACCCGTCTTCACCGACCTGCTGCTCGTCGATGAAATCAACCGCACCGCGCCCCGCACGCAGGCCGCGCTCCTCGAAGCCATGGAGGAGCGCCAGGTCACCATCGACGGAACGCGCTATCCCCTGAACGAAAACTTCACCGTGCTCGCCACCCAGAACCCGGTCGAGTTTGAGGGAACGTATCCGCTTCCGGAAGCGCAGCTCGATCGCTTCCTTCTGAAGATTCGCATTTCGTATCCGGCCGCCGATGAGGAAATCGAGATTGTCTCCCGCCACGGCCGCGGCTTCGATGCGCGCGCGCTCGACGCGCTCGATTTCGCTCCGATCCCCGCGGGCCTTCTTTCCGCCGCCCGCGCCGAGCTCGCGCGCTTCACCGTCGATGCATCCATCTACGCCTACGTCGTCACGCTCATTCGGCGCACGCGCGATTGGCCGTCGGTTTCGCTCGGCGCGAGCCCGCGCGCCGCGGTCTCACTCTTCCTTGCGGCGCGCGCTTTCGCCGGCATGGAAGGCCGCGACTACATCCTGCCTGATGACGTGAAAGCTGCCTCGTTCCCGGTGCTCCGCCATCGCCTGCTCCTCCGCCCCGAAGCCGATCTCGAAGGACTCACGCCGGACCAGGTCATCCAGCAGGTCGTCGCCGCGGTCGAGATTCCGAAGTGACCGGACACGCCAAGGCATGAGTCCGCTCGCGCCATCTCCGAAATCCGCCCGCGCTCAGTTCAAGGGCCGCATGTCTTTCGCCTTCGGAACACGCCTCATCGTCGCGATTCTCGTCGGCCTCATCTGGCTCATTCCGGCGTGGAACTCCCCGCGCTTTCTCATCGCACTGCTCGTCTGGGATATCGCGCTGCTCGGCGCATGGGCCATCGATCTCTTTCGATTACCGCGGCCGGAGGACCTCCAAGTGCGGCGCGTCTGGAATGGCCCGCTCTCATTAGGAGAGCCCGCGTCCGCGACCCTCGAGCTCAGCAACAGCGCCGCCAGTGAACTCGACGCCTCGATCATCGACGAGATCCCGCCGCTCCTCAGCGAAGCCCCACCCGCCATCAAACTTGCCGTCCCGGCGCGCGGCTCCGCGGCGCAATCATACACCGTCAGACCTCTTTCGCGCGGCGATATCGCCACCGGTCGCGCTTACATCCGCTACGGATCTCCGCTCGGATTCGCCCGCCGCTGGGCCGTGGCCGATGTCGCCGACGCCGTGCGCGTGCTTCCCGACCTCGCACAGGCGCGCAGCTTCACGCTTTATCTCATCCGCAGCCGGCAGGTGGAGATGGAAAAACGCCGACGCCGGCAGCGTGGCCAGGGACGCGACTTCGAAGCTCTGCGCGAATACCGCCCCGGCGACGATCTCCGCGACATCTGCTGGACCGCCAGCGCCCGCCGCAGCCAGCTCACCACGCGCGTTTATCAGGTCGAGCGCAGCCAGGCCGTCTGGATTGTCCTCGACGCCGGGCGCCTGATGCGCACTCGTGTGCGCGATCCCAATCGCGATTTCTCCCCCGAAAAGCTCGACTACGCCGTGGACGCCGCGCTGTCGCTCGCGCAGGTCGCATCTCATTCCGGCGATCGCGTGGGCCTGCTCGCGTATGGGCGCAACATCCAGCAATCGATCCCGGCCGGACGCGGGCCGCTGCAGGTGCGGCACTTCGTCGATGCGCTGTCCCAGGTTCACAGTGAATCGGCCGAAGCCAATCACGCGCGCGCCGTCCGGACGCTGCTCAACCGGCAAACGCGCCGCTCGCTGATCGTCTGGCTCACCGACTTCGCCGAAACGGCCACGACGCCCGAAGTCATCGACTACGCCGCCCACATGACGCGCCGCCATCTCGTCGTCTTCGCCGCCATCGGACAGCCCGATCTCGCGGAATTAACCCGCGCCATTCCTCAGAATGAGGACGACATGTTCCGCCACGCCGCCGCGCTTGAGATCGCCCAGCGTCGCCGTAAACTTCTGCGGATGCTGCGCGACCGTGGAGTTCTCGTGATCGATATCACCGCGCCGGGCTTATCGGCCGCGCTGGTGAATCAATATCTGGATGTGAAAGACCGGAATCTGATCTGAGATGCACGATGCTGGCACAGGCTTTTATGCATCAGATTGCCATGCCACAAGGTCTGCTGCCAGTGGCACAATCGAATGAGGGATCATGGAGCTGAGACGGACCATTTTCCCCAATGGTCACAGATTGCTGCTGTGGTCCAGGCTCGATAGACTGGAAGTCGGAGTTCGTGAACATGCAAAGCTATGTCGAGGAGCGGGACGGCGGCTACTACATCGCTGGTAGCCGTATTTCGCTCGACAGCATTGTTCACGCATTCCAGGATGGCGAATCGCCCGACGCGATTCTCCGGTCCTTTCCCATGGCCGGTCCTCTCGTCCGGATTTACGGGGCGATCACGTTCTACCTCGAAAACAAGGACAAGGTCGAGAAGTACCTGAGAGATCAGGAGCAACGTTGGGAAGCATTACGAAGGGAACGGCCGAAGTCCGACGACCCTCTGACAAACCGGCTGCGCGAGGCTAAGGAGCACGCCTCTCTAAGGCGGTCGTGAAAGTCCGCTTCCTTGCGGATGCCAATTTCAATCAGAAGATCGTGGCGGGTTTGGTCCTGCGCGAACCTTCGTTAGACTTCGCGTTACCGCAGGCGATGATCCCGGAAAGAATGAAGGACCCGGATGTCCTGGACCTTGCACATTTGTCTGGCCGTATCCTCGTCTCGCACGACGTGACGACCATGCCTCGGTGGTTCGATCAGTGCGTTGAAGAGCGTAGTTGCGCAGGTTTGATACTCGTGCCCGAAACGGTCATGATCCGGGACGTGATCGAAGACCTTCAGTTGATTTGGCACCTCACCGAAGCCGGGGAGTGGGTGAACCGAATCGAGTGGTTGCCGCTCTAACGGCCTGCTTTCTCTGGGCTTCAGCCAGCATCGTGCCGCTTGCCCGCGGTCCCGAACAGCCAGACAAGCAACGCCGACGCGAGCAGCCC
Source organism: Bryobacteraceae bacterium (assembly GCA_035552315.1). Classification (GTDB taxonomy): domain Bacteria; phylum Acidobacteriota; class Terriglobia; order Bryobacterales; family Bryobacteraceae; genus BOG-234. The sequence continues at coordinate 19,287 of DASZLO010000060.1, read as the reverse complement.
GCCCAGCAGAAACTTCAGCGCAACCGGCGCCGCCGTGGGCGAAAAGAATCCCTCGATGCTCCCCGCAATCAGCAGCAGCGGAATCGAGCCCAGCACTAACCGCGACGCCCTGCCGCCCGCCTGCGCGAGCGCTTCTTTGCGTGGGAGTAAACCCGGAAACAGCAAACCGCGCGCGATCTCCAGTCCCGCGCCCCCGGCGATAAAAATCGACGGCAGCTCCAGCGATCCATGCGGCGCGACAAAACTCCACAGCGAAATCGCCATTCCGGCATGCCACGTCGCGGCGCCGACAACCCCGATCATCAGCCCATTCAGCAGCATCATCCAGATCGTTCCGATCACCGTAATCCCTGTCGCGAAGGTCGCAAACGCCACCGTCAGATTGTTGGTGGTGATCGCCGACGCAGCCAGCGGCTGCACGGTCAGTACCGAGTGCGTCCACATCTCCCGCCGCTCGATCGTGTCCATCATCTGCGGACCGAGCATGCGATGCGCGAACGCCGGGTCGCGAACTGTCACCGCCCAGCCCGCCGCCATCGCCACGGCGAAAATCGCGATGGCGAGAAGCGTGCGCGGCAGATTTTCGCGGAAGATGCGCGGATATTCGTCCCGGTAAAAAGCCACGATTCCGCTGGCTTTCTGTTTCTTCCCCATGTAAATCAGGTTGTGCGCGCGGCTGAGGAGCTGATTCAGGTAAGCTGCTAGTTGCGGGCTCGAGCGGTCCTCGTGCGCAGCGGCGAGATCGGCGGCGATCTGGCGATAGAGCAGTCCGAGTTCCTGAAGCTCGCCGTGATTGAGGCCGCCGAGTCCGCTGCCGGCGCGGCGCACCAGTTCTTCGAGGCGGTTCCAGTTAGACTTTCTTTTCTCGATCCATTGAATCGAAATCATGTTTCCTCAGACGCCCCCTCCTGCGGTTAATCAAAGACCTCCTGCGGTTAATCAAAGAAACGACCCGCCTCCGTCTCTGTTCGACAAACATACCATCGAGACGCCCGAGCAAATGCTGCTGGATTTCCCCGTGGCCGGCATCGGAAGCCGTTTTCTCGCCATCGCCATCGACACTCTGATCCAAACCGGCATTGCGATCGCGGGTATAATCGCCGTCGCCCTGATGCCCCGGCTCACTTTCGTATTCCAGATCCCGCAGGTTTGGGTGATCGCGATCGCGGCCTTCGCCGGCTTCCTTCTCTTCTATGGCTACTTCGCCATCTTCGAAATCGTCTGGAACGGCCAGACGCCCGGCAAGCGCATCATCCACATTCGCGTCATCAAGGACTCGGGACGCCCTCTGACCGCCGCCGAATCCATCGGCCGCAATCTGCTGCGCATCGTCGATCAGCTCCCCGGATTCTACGCGCTGGGCATGATCGTGGCGCTCCTGAACCCGCGCAACAAGCGGCTCGGCGATCTCGTCGCGGGTTCGCTGGTCGTGCGTGAATCTTCCGCTGCCGCCAGCAGACCCGCCTGGCAGACGGAACGGACGACCATCGGCGCACCCGCCGCGGCCATCGGCGCTTCCTCCATGTCGCTCGACGACCTTGCGCTCATCGACACTTTCCTCAACCGCCGGCACGATCTCACACCGGACGTTCGCTCCCGCATGGCGGCCCGTATCGTCGATCAACTGAAAACGAGAGTGGCGTTCACGCGCGGCCCCGGCGTGACGGACGAGGCGCTTCTCGAAACGCTCGCCTGGGAGCGGCGCTCCTCGGGCGGCGCCTGAAGTCGTGTACTATCGACAGAGCGCCTTGCGCGTCGTCGACGTAAATAACTCTATGAGCTGGAAATTCGTAATTTCGACCGGGCAACTTTCACGCGATGGCATGCCCGTAGCGGCTTGTTACTCCGGACGAGGCACCGGCAAGGACAAGCCTGCTTTCTGCAACGCTCCCATGGGATCGCTCGGCCCCGACAACTTCGGGCCGCTGCCGACCGGCAAATATACGATCGGGTCGGCGGAAGACGACCCCCGGCTCGGTCCAATCGCCATGCGTCTCACCCCTGACCCGGCCAACCAGATGTTTGGCCGCGCCGGCTTTTTCATCCATGCCGATTCCGTTGCGCACCCAGGAGAGGCGTCGGAGGGCTGCATCGTCCCAACACAGGGAGCCGCCGGAGAAACCGGAAGGCAGATCCGCACCATGATTTCGACCAGCACCGATCGGGAACTCGAAGTCGACGCGTGACCTCCTCGAGTGGCACCTTGGCGCGGGCTCTCAACCCAATACTGCATACGTTCCGCATTTCCCGATACTGATGCGGTCCAACTTCCTTCAAGCGGACTTAGTTAACCGGCCAATCATCGCGCATGCACATCGACGAGACGCGCATGGAATGGATGGCGCCTTCGCGTGTTCAGGTCAGACGCCGGCCGCAAGCTGGATCGCTTTTAACTCGCTCCCTGGAAACACCCAGTGCGAATGTCTGGTAAGTGGTATCGAATGCCTCAAGGTAGAATCGCTCGGGGTCGCCAGCCACGGGCGATGGTATGCGGATCGGTTCGTGAACTTGCGCTTGAAATGTGTCGGCAACTTTGCCGCCAGATCGTCATTCCACTATATTGCGTCACGGGATCGGTATCGTTTTGTCCGAGAGCGAGGGCGCATTCGGGTTGAATGGCCAATGGTGAGATTCTCATGAGTTGGGACCCCCGCCGTTCTGCCGAATGTGCAGCGGTCTTTCCACCGGCGGCGCCGTACCACCACCCTTTGGTGCGTCTGCCGGCATGCCGGGATTTCAGGACTGCCGTGATGCACGCTGATGGTAAGACCGTCGGCGCCACCAAGCTGCAGCCAATGCGAAGGCTGAAAATCCAGCGCTTGCCAAGCGGCATGAAAGAAGCTCGCAACTGCCTTGATAGGTCAGTTCTACATGGCAATCGCCCCTGCAGGTTGATTCCACTACGATCAAGCCCAACCCATCCGGGCGCACTCTTGCCGGCTGTCCATTGACGCGCGCGTGCCACCCTTTATCGAAATTGACCTGAACCGAGATCACTTCACCCGGTGAAAGCCGCGCGTCGATGACCGCCCGCTCCGTTCCCAGCCAGCGAAACGCGGATGCCGTAGCCTCGCCCGTCTCGATAGCGCTTACGTATCTTTGAAGCTCTGTAACATCGATCCCGTTTACCGGGGTATGCTGCACCAGATCCGCGGCGCGAAGTACATGCGCGAACGAGCGTAATCCCGAATTCGCGGGCGCTCCGGAGTAGACGTCATATACCGTCGTGTCCCTTTCCCGCCAAAGCACACGTAAAACGCTTTCGAACTTCGCGGGATTCGCAAACGGCTTCCAGTATTCGGGGCTCGCGGGCCCGGGCACCACGATAATCTGAGTGCCAAACGCCTTCATCCACAGGATCGAAATCGCGGCATCCTGATCAGCGGCGCCTAGTCCGGAATTAATAATGAAAGTGGCAAGACGGTCTTCGAAGTTCGGCATGGTTGTGTAGGGTTGCGCTCCTAATTGCTGCACATCCACAAAAGCGTCGGCCCATTGACCGATCGAGCCGCCCAGCATTGCCCGTTGCCACGGCCTGAATTGTGACGTCCACTCAGCGGCCCTGTATTCGATGCTCTCCGGCGTATTGACGTCCCTCAGCAGTACTTTCGCATAACGGCGGTATCGCACGATCTGTGTACTTCCGAGCACCACCAGCGTGACGACCAGAAGCAAGCGAACAGACATGGAGAATCGGTCGACAACCCAACTGACCGAGAACACCACGACCCAGATGATTGCGAGGTCGGCTTCGATCTTGTAGCGGCTGGCCTGGGGCACGAAATGCAGTCCCGCATAGTAGTCGAGAGTCGGGATCAGCAGTACAATCGTCCCAAAAACCAGAAGCCATCGAACGGCCCAGAGTGACGTGCGACGCGCGCTGAGCCACCGCACGTTCGCAGCCGCCACTGCGACCACGCAGAGCGCAATCATCGAGACGAAGGTTGTGGCCGCTTCGCCGTCCAGTATGGAGTTTTTTCGGATGGTCAGGATCAGCGATGGTGGTAACCATGAGCAGACCATGACGTACGCACAAGCCGCGGTTATTGCCGCATTCGCGAAACTTCTGAGTCGGGTTCCTTCCGGCAAGGTCCACGGCACCGTTACGACTACGAGCGCGGCCAGGATGGCTCCGAACATATTGGCCAGCATCATCGCCGACATCGTTAACGCCGAAATCCAGTAGAACCGCCATCCGCCGTTTGTCAAAGCGCGGTAGAGAGACCAGACAGCCCCCGGAAGAAGCGCCAGACTCATGATGTGGGGCAGGTCATCCCACCCGAAAATCAGGAATAAACGCCGCGCATCGCCTGCCAACGACCAGCGGAACGATGCATCTGGCAGCAAAAGGCTGATGGGCGAAAGCAGCGAACATACCGAAGCTGCAATGAAGCTGTATCCCGGCCGGCCGGAAAGCCGCCAACTCACGAGATAAAAGACGATTGGCAGAAGGCAGTAAGTGGCCCCGCTGATCTGGTTGAAGGCCAGTTCATAGGAACAATGCTCGACGCGTGACAGGTACGCCGTCAGCGCCGGCACGAGGGACGCGTACGTGTATTCGAACGGTACGCCAGCTCCCCACCAGGGCCACCATTTCGGAGACCACGAACCGAAGCTTCCGAGTCGTGCGAGGGCGAGCCACTCGCCGTGCATGGAGTTGAAGTGACCGGTGGCGGGTCGGACGAACGCTTCGCGGCAGACGTAGATGTTGATCCAGGCGAGGACGATAAAATAGACGAATGGCGCCACCCTGCGGGTTCCTGCGGAATATCGGAACAATTGTGAAGTCTTTTCGGCAGGCATGCTCGATGCGGTCGTTTCAGTATATTTGGCAGCGGGTGCCGTTCCCGGTATTCATTTCCGGCTCCGCCTGACTAACAGCTACGACTTTTTGAGGTGCAGCGCCGGTGGTAGTCGTGATTACCGGAAACCATCCAGCTCTCTTTCCCATGACACAAATCCACGGAACGGCGAATTCAGCGATCGCCATGAGGCGAATATGCACTTGGCGAGATAATACGGCTCATGCAGGCGGCGGGTCTCAAAGCGGATCACATAGAGACAGGATCTTACGTATACGAGAAGCCGCCGGCTTATGAATAGGTTCTGGACGTATTAAGGACGAATGGTCAATCGACCGACCGGCCTTGGCTCAGGATGATTGTACAAATCATGCCTTTGTAACAAGGCCCGTAGGGTATGCGACCGTTCGGGCGGATGCATCCACGCCTTCGCCCGGCATTCGATAACCACTCCCGTAGCGTTTTCGCGCTTGGCGTACAAGCATTTGTACGTCCTCTTGATAGATCCGAGTAGTCCATGGATCGCAATGTCTGTCGCCATTCGATCTGCTGCCATGGAAATCGGAGGCATCGGCCTTATTCGGGCTGGAACCCGCGTAATGGCGTAGTGTTTACCCTTCACTTTGACGTGTAGTCGCCATGTCGCTGAAATGTCCACCCAACGATCCCCACAAGCGGTGTTCGCGTCAATCGCGATGGTTCCCCGACACGAATCTCCGCGGGCTCACTTGAGGGCGTGGAGCCCGTGTGCACACCTCTGTACCTACGACCCAGCATATTCCCGGCGAGCACGCACCGTCGCTCCAGACCGGAGGACCTCAACCTTTACCGAGTGACGTCCGGTCTCTCTCGCGGTCGAATCGGGCCGAAAGTCGAGAACGTAATGCCCGCGAAGGTCGGCCTCGATTCGGGAAATAATGCCGGCATAGTCAACGCCATCCAGATCAAAGAGTATTCCCCCGGTTTCATCAGTCAGACGACGAAGATCGTCGGCGGAAGCGTCCTTACTCAGAGGGTCCGGATACCTGACGGCGTATACAACGGTACCGCTTTGCTGAACTTCCTTCAGTGCAGCGGCGAAATTGTGCGTGCTGCCGGTATCGTTGCCATCGGAAAGAATCAGCAGCGCTTTGTTGCCGGGGGAGCCGATCAGTTTCCGATGGGCAGACGCATAGATCGCATTCCACAATGCGGTGCCGCCGCAGACAGGGCTTCTCCGCCCGTGCGCGCCCTCCAGTACTCCACAGGGTACGCCCAGCGGCTCCCCGCCAGGCCCCGCCAGTATCCGGTAGCGGAATCCATACGGGCCTGTACTGACCTCCGACTTGAGGATGACGTTTTCATTGACAGCCACGACAAATGCCCGGTTTTCACCGTGGATGACCCGCGCCAGCAATTGCGTCACCGCACGATCCTTTTCAGAAATATGACTCCGCTGGCTATCGCTTACGTCATTGATCACTCCGAGGAGCAGAGGAAGGTCCACTTCCGGCCAGAGGTTGTCGATCTTCCTGCGGACTCCATCGACGTACAGCCGAAAGTCATCGACACCAAGATCGCTGACCGCCACGCCGCGTTCATCGGTCACCGTGCAAGGTACCGTCACGAGAGTGGTCGTCTCGCGAAACACGGGCGCATCCTGCGACAGCATTGCAGGTGTCAGGGCCAGAGCAAATATGGAGATTCGGAGATTGCTCTGCATGGGCCGTCGCCATGGATTCAGTGCATGAAAGCTGTTTCAATGGTACGCGATCCGCAACAGTGTTAACACATGTGGAATCCGAGCGTCGCCCGACCCGGGGTTATGCTTTCGAGATCCGGACGGCCCGGGCGCGCCGGCTCCTTTCGGCGGTCAGGAAATTTTGCAGACGGCAACGGATCAGCCTCTGAACAACGGAGTCTCGCGGCGGTCATACTGAAGAAATGCCGGGATATGAGAATCAACTCGAGCAGCTCGTCGCGGAGCTGAATCGCGCGGCACCCGGCGAGCACGCTCCCAAACCCGGCATCACACAGGCTTTTCAGCCGGTTGTCAGCGACGCTTCGCGTCACGATGGCGAGTTGGCTTCGCTGGACGCGGTGTTAAACGAAGCTGCGAGAAGAGGCGCCTCCGATCTCCTGCTGATCGCGGATGTCCCGGTTACGCTGCGCATCGGCGGTGCGCTCTCGCACTCCTTCGGTCCGCCGCTCAGCGCGGAAAGCACGCGGAATCTGCTGTTGCCGTTGATGACGCCGGCCGGGAGCCAGGAGCTGGAACGTAACAGGTTCGCCGATCTGTGCTTCAGCCGTCCGGGTATCGGCCGTTTTCGCGCCAACATTCATTTTCAAAGAGGCACGCTGGCGGGAAGCATTCGGCTGTTGCCGGAGAAAATTCCGACGCTCGAATCGCTGCATTTGCCGCAAGGGCTGCGCAGCCTCGCCGAGGCGCGCCAGGGACTTGTGCTCGTGACCGGGCCCACAGGCAGTGGAAAAAGCTCCACCCTGGCGGCGCTGGTCGATCTGATCAACAACACGCGCCACGATCACGTCGTCACCATCGAGGACCCGGTCGAATACGTGCATTCGAACCGGAAAGCCATCATTGAACAGATCGAAGTGGGCCGGGATGCACCCGACTTCGCCGGTTCCCTGCGCGGCATCCTGCGGCAGAATCCCGACGTAATTCTGGTGGGTGAGATGCGCGACTCCGAAACCATGCAGATGGTGCTGACGGCCGCGGAAACAGGCCATCTGGTGCTCTCCACCCTTCATACCAACGATGCGTCGCAGGCCGTCTCGCGCATTCTCGATTCCTTTCCGCGCGGCAATCAGCCGCAGATTCGCCAGCAGTTGTCACTGGCTTTGCTGGCCGTAATCGCTCAGCAACTGGTTCCGGCCGCGAAGGGCGGGCGTTATCCTGTGATCGAAATCCTGCGGGCGTCGAGCGGTGTGCGCAGCCTCATCCGCAAGGGCGACGATCACCAGCTTTATTCCACCCTCTCCACGGGACGCAACGAAGGCATGATTTCGATGGAGCAATCGCTTGCCGATACGGTGCGAAGCGGCCGCATCTCGCGCGATACCGCGGTCGCACACTGTTTCCGCCCCGAAGACCTCGCGCGTTATCTGCAGGGCTGAAAGATTCCGGGCCGAGCCCACCTGTTTCTTCGCTTTCGTCATCCCGACCCAATCGGTTTCGGAATCGCTGGCGGACGAAGGAGTGTGCCACATGAAACTGGAAGCCCACCCGCCGGTGCTGAGCCGCGCGCGTAAAGCAAGCGATCTTCAGCTAATCCCGGAACACCGCTCCCTCACGAGCCGGCACCCCTGAAGTGAATGGCGGGTTGCGGGGCGGAATCAGGCACTTCCACTTTTATGCCGTGCGCTCGGGCGACGGGGGGGTCATTGACAACCGGGAGGGCTTTCCAATATAGTCGCCCCGGAGGGAGTCGCTCCGCCGGAGACGAGAAGGTCACGTTGTTGGCCTTCGAAATGGATACTTCGCTTGCGGCGTTATGGGATTCCCGATCGTGAGATCCGCCGTCGAGGGTCATGGGTTTTGATAAAACGATCGTGCGAAAAGGAGTTCTAAAATGCCGGGTCGCCTGATGGGCGCGATGATTGCGATCACAGTAGTGCTGGCCTCGTCTTCAGTCGCTTTCGCTCAAAACGGCAGGCAGGGAGCACAAAAAGCGAAGGCCTCGAACAAGCTTTTCGACCCGCATGATCTGTCTGGATTTTGGGATATCACCAACATCGGCCGGCCGCCTGGCGCCCTGAACGAAACCAGCAACAACCGGCCGCCCATGACTCCGGTGGGTTTGGAAAAGTTTCACAAGACAAAGACGGGATACGACGGGAAGGCCTTAAGCAACGGCCTTGACCCGAACGAAAAAGACTGGAACGATCCTCTCCTGTTGTGCGATCCGCCGGGCTTCCCGCGTATCATGTGGAATCCCACGCCGCCCGGCATGAGGTTTGCCCAGACCGGTGACGAAGTGATCCAGTTCTTCCAGAACAATCGAGTGTGGCGCGACATCTGGACGGATGGGCGAAAGCTTCCGGGTGACGACGCCGACTCACGCTGGTTCGGCTATGCGGTCGGCCATTGGGAGGGAGATACGTTTGTCGTCAATTCGAACAACTTTGACGACGCTACGTGGCTCGACCAATATGGGTCCCCGCACAGCGACCAGATGACTGTGGAAGAGCGCTACCGCCGCGTGGACCCCGATCACCTGGAGATGGTCCTGAATATCACGGATCCCGTGATGTATGTCGGGACATGGAAAGGCGACAAGAAAATTTTTCAACTGGTGGAAAAGCCGGCCCGCTCGGAGTTCGCCGACCTCCCCGAGAACATTTGTGCCTATTCCGAGGTGAAACTTCACGGCAAGGCCTGGCAGCAGCAGGTCCACCCGTAGCCTTTACATTCAGGAGATTTTATATGACGCGTAAGCTTGCAGTCCCCTTCTTTGTAACGACGCTGGGCTTTCTGGCGATTTGTACCCCTCTGTTCGGGCACCATGGAACAGCAGGGGTGTACGACTTTGGTCATCGCATCACAACGAAGGCGACGGTGACGGAATACATCTGGGCCAATCCCCATGTCCAGATTTATTTCAAATTGAAGAACGATAAGGGCGAAGACGAGACCTGGGGCGTCGAAACAGTAAGTCCGGGAAATGCGCTCGCGAATGGCTGGACTAAGAAATCATTCAAGCCCGGGGACCAGCTTCTGGTGAGCTTCGTTCCGGCTAAGAACGACAGAACTTTCGGGAGTTGCCCTCAATTCGTGTTTGTCGCCGATGGCCATCGGCTCGGTGGCAGCGGCAGGTGCGGCATGGGAAAAGAGGCGGTGGACATGAACACACTCCCGGTCAAGCCAGGCTATACGGCAGTTGAAGTCCAGATGCCCAAAGATACCCGCGAGAGACCCGAGTCTGAGCAGGAGAAGTAATTGACCGGCGGTATGAAGGGAGTTTCCCGATGAAGTACCGTTTCATAGTCCCGTTCGTTGCTCTTGCGGCCGTATTGGCGTTGACACAGTTTCTGTTTGCGCAGCGCGGTCGCCAAACGGAGGCGCCCACAGCCCCGTCGACTGAGCCCTTTGATCCCCACGACATCTCCGGCATCTGGAAGAACCCCGGAGGATTCGATGTTGCGTTAGGCAACGCTCGTCCTCCCATGACCGAGTGGGGAAAGGAGAAATGGAGTAAGACAAGGGCGTCCGCCAGAAATTCGCCGCTGGCTTTTGGATTCTATAAGGACCAGGCAGACTGGAATGACCCACTGTTCACGTGCGACCCTTCCGGTTACCCCCGCAATCTCGACTATAGTAACTACCGGTTCGTTAAACTTCCGGATGAATTCGCCGAATTCTTCGAACGGGATCACGTGTGGCGCGACCTTTGGACGGACGGGCGCAAGCTCCCGGGGCCTGACGCAAAGCCGCGCTGGTACGGATATGCGACGGCGCATTGGGACGGAAACACCCTTGTGGTTGAGTCTTCCGGTTACGATGAGCGAACCTGGGTCGATCCCTACGGCTCAATCCACAGCGATCAGATGCATCTGGAGGAGCGCTACACGCGCCTCGACCATGACAATCTGGAGTTCAGTCTGACGCTTACGGACCCGAAGGCGTATACAGGCGTATGGGGTGGCAGGAAGCTGAAGTTGAAGCTGCTGAACAGCTCACAGCAAATTCAGAAGGGTCTCTGGGGTAAAAGAGCGGATGGCACGGCCTACGGGGACATGCGGGAAGAATACTGTGTCTATTCCATTGAGCGTAAGTTCTGGGAAGGACGGCCGCTCGGTGGAGTGGGCGACGACGACAAGAAGTAAAGGCAGGACAGGCTTCAGCCTCTCGCCGGCAATCGAAAAAACAGGCTGAAGCCTGTTCCGCCATCGTACACCTCGGCATTTGAATGCCATCCTGCCCGAGTAACTAAGGATTCAGGAACGGGAGACAACTATGAAGCTCGCGGGCAAGCTGCCAGCGAACGCGACGATTGCCATCTGGCTGCTGACGATAGCTTCGGCAGTTGGACAAACTGCGCCGCCAAAGCAGCTTATGTCGGAACAGGCTTTCAAAAACGTTACCGTGCTCAAGGGAATCCCGGTCGACGAATTCATGGATACGATGGGGTTTATCGCCGCGTCCACGAACTATAACTGCACCGATTGCCACGTTGAACCGAAAACGGAGGGCGATTGGAGTGTTTACGCCGAGGAGACCCCCCGCAAGGCAGTAACGCGCCGAATGATTTTAATGGTTCAGGCCATCAACAAAACCAATTTCGGCGGAGCGCGCGCGGTAACCTGCTACACCTGCCATCGCAATATCCAGGGTGCTCCCAAAATCACGCCGAGCCTGGCGGACCAGTACGGCGAGCCGCCCACGCCCGATCCGAACGAAGTCGAAATCAGACGGCAAGCGCCTGGCGCGCCTTCCGCCGATCAGATCTTCGACAAGTATCTCCAGGCGGTCGGCGGAGCGCAGAAGGCAGCCGCCATCACCAGCATCGTATTCAAGGGCACCTACCAGGGGTATGCGGAACCGAAGGCGCCTGTGGACATTTATGTCAAGGCTCCAAATCAGCGGACCATGATCGTCCATACGGATGGCGGCGACCGGACCACCACCTTTGATGGCAGCAACGGGTGGATGGCGGCGCCGGCTGCGGATAAGCCGTTTCCTGTGATCAGATCTTCCAACGGAGACCTGGATGCTGTCCGGCTGGACGCAGTGCTCTCCTTTCCGGCCGGAATCAGACAGGCCATAACGAAACCGCTTACAGGTCCGAGCAGCATCGACGATAAGGATGTGGTCGTCGTCGAGGGAACCGCCAGCGGCGGACGCTCTCCCGTAAAGCTGTACTTCGATAAGCAGTCCGGCTTACTCGTCCGGCAGGTGCGCTACGCCGATACGCTCATCGGGCGGGTACCGATACAGGTGGACTACAGTGATTACCGGGATGTCGCCCGGGCCGGAGTCAGGCTGCCGTTCCACGTCGTTACGACCTGGACCGACGGCCGGTCAGACGTAGCGCTCACTTCGGCGGAAACGAATGTCGCCATTGACGCTGCGAAGTTCAATCAGCCGCCCCCGCCGGCGCCCCCCAAACGATAGGCAGTACCGGATGCTCAGCCGGTCGTATCAGGTTCTGCCGGCGTTTCTGCGGCGGCTATTGCCGCACCCAGTTCCGCGCATCGCAGCTCGAATGGTTCTTTCTGCGAAACTGTCATGCGAAGCAGGCGCCCCTTGATGTCTTCCAGCATGTGGTCAGCCTTCAGCCGCAACTCCAGCGCAAGCTTCTCATTGCCCCGGCGCAGTTCATCTTGGGCCATCTCGACAAGGCTGAAGGCGATCGCGAAGTCGGCCTCGATCAATTCGCGCGGTACGCGCTCGCCGATTCCAGACGTGTCTTTTTGAGGCATGCTGCTCAATCCTCGCTAAAATCTGCCTGCGCCGGGCGCGTTCGCCGCTCAAGGCCCCGGCAACAGCTACCCGATATTAACCGATATCGCGCCGCGTCAACTCCGCGGAAGCTGATCGCCGATATGCGCGCCGGCCTCGGCTGGATAGTTAACTCAGTCTTCGTGAAGCTTTTCGGCGCCATCGATCACTATCACGTCAACCGGTCCTTTCTCGGCTTTCAATTCAAGGCCTATCTGCTGCTTCAGAGCAGCGAACAGTGCCGGACCTGACGTGTCGGGCTCCTCCCCGTTGAGCTTTCCGCCTTCGGGAAAATTGTGGGGCAGCTCGCGAGTGTAATTGACTTCGAAATCGTATGTGCCTTTGAGTCCGGTCATGTCGACAACCGGGCGATCAAGTTCCTCAGCGAGGCGGAAGGCAAGGAAATCCATGCGCGCGTTGATGCCCTGCATTTTCGTCTGCAGATTGTGCCCGTGCAGATCGACCCAGGTATCGCCTGCGGCACTTTCTCTCCGGACGAGTTTAGCGCCTTCTTTCGAGACAACAAGCGCGTACATCTGCATATCTCTCTTTTCGCGGTGATACTTCAGGTGCATGCGGTCAACGAGCATATTGACCAGCATCACGTGAAGTTCGTCCGCGGTTGACGGCTTCTCGGCCTTCGCCTGCATGTCGAAACGCTGGGAGTCGAGCCAGCCCGGGATACCGACAATTTGTTCGGCCCGGATACGGAACGCAACCTGTAGCATGAGGCTGATCGGACAGTTCACCGCCTCATACCGTTCGTAACCTGTTGACGGGCGGACCCATGAAGTATACGGATCGCCGTGCGCCAGCTTCACCGACGCGACTTCGAAGCGAAGATCCGGAGAAACGCCTGGGGGCAACTGTGCAAGCAGCGGAAAAATGCTCAGGACCCAGGCAGCCAGGCGGTGCATAAACAGGATTATGCACCCTTTTCGGGATAAAAGCTTAGAGCCTGTGACCTGTTCGAGGCGCTGTAACATTTTCTGTGTAAATTGTTTTTTGGTCTGCTTCGCCGGCGGCGGCTCATCTCCACAATCGACGACTACTCCCACTTCGCCCGGATGCTCGCCAATGGCGGCGAACTTTATGGTCATCGGCTGCTGAGCCCGCGCACCGTGAAGCTCATGGCGTCCGTGCACATTCCGTATACCCTTCCCGGACGCGCGCCCGGCGAAGGCTTCGGACTCACCGTGCGCGTGGTTCAGGACGCCCTCGCTGGAAACATCCGCATTTCCGACGGCAGCTTCGGCTGGAGCGGAGTCTACGGCACGCACTTCTGGGTCGATCCCAAAGAGGAAATTGTCGCGGTTATGATGTGCCAAACCTCCATCGGCCCGATGCGTAACGAATTTGAGAACGCCGTCAGGCAGGCGATCATCAAGTGAAGTGAAGCTGCGTCTCATCTGCTGCGAGCCGATCACCGTTCCGGAAGGGCCTGGAATTTCTACATTCCGATCACTGAGCTGGCAGGTTTGGTGGGGCAGGCGGTTTCGCCTGCCAGCCGGTGACGCCAGGCGTCGCCGGCAACTATCGCGTGTTTTCGACGGTGCGATAATTCCGAGATGGAAGTAGGACTCTTTCCGAACCCGTTCAGGCCCGGTGTTGGTGTTCGGCCGCGCCGCGAGGCGCAACGCCCCCTTCTGCCACAGCACGCCCGCCACTGTCCCGTGCTCGAAGCCGGAAGCACCGCGGGCTTCTTTGTCCATCCTCCGCTCGCTGAAAAGGAGACCTTTCAAATCGGCTATGAGGGGGAGGGCCGTTATCAGTTTGTTTACTCGGTGAACGCCAGTGGAAAAGAGTGGGAACCGCTCTTTACCGTCACGTATGTGCTGCCGATGGGCGGCATCGGCGCCACCAAACGCGAAATTAAAATGCACATCCAGGACACGCCGCAAACCCGTGAGATCGCCCACCTGATGCCCGCTATGTTCATCTGCCCGGATGACCTGGGAACACCGGCGGGCGCCGTGACTCTGCGGGGAGCGTGGAACTTCCAGACTCCGCGGGGCTGGGACACGGTCTACACTCCGGTCTTCAATATGGTCGAGCGGCCCCTCGCCCCTATGCTGGTGATCCGCGTCGAAACCGATTGGTACGTTCACGACTCCGAGTTCCGCTACGTCCTCCAGCCGGGCGAGACGATTTCCGCGTCACACAACCTGCCGATCGGACAGGTGATCTTTGTGCCGCGGGAAGAGATCACCTTTCGCGACGGCACCGAACAGGAGATCGCGGAGCGGCGCCAATCCAGTCAGGCGTTCTACGATGAAAAGGCGAGCATGAAAATCAAGACGCCATACGGAATGGAATACAGCCCGCTCTATCAACGCACGAGCCGCCGGAAGAACGCTTAGTGTGCCGATGCACGCGCCCCGTGGCGCGGGCACTCTTGCCCGCGGGCCCGGCATCCCCTTCAGGGGTGCCGGCTCCGGATTCATCCCAGCTCTTCATTCGCGGCAAAACGTGACCGTATTCGCGAAATCGGATTCAGGCAGCCACTTTTGTAAATTTGTAAGCGGAGCAGGCTACAATCCACGGCTTCCGTTCACATCGAAAACGCAGGCGAAGGTTCCGGCTCGCGGGGTGCATCTTTCGCCCGAGTACACGGTCCTGTTGGTCGAACCCCGCGTAGAGCCCTCGGCCAAATCATCTGAACTACGACAATAGGTTCATCCTGCATGAAGAAGATCGGATTCCTCTCCTTCGGCCACTGGAAACCGGCACCGCAATCGCTGACACGTTCCGCGGCCGACGCACTCCTGCAGTCCGTCGATCTTGCAGTGGCCGCCGAGGCGTTGGGCGCGGACGGAGCTTATTTCCGTGTCCACCACTTCGCCCGCCAGCTCGCGTCGCCGTTCCCGCTGCTGGCGGCCATCGGAGCCAAAACCAGCCGCATTGAGATCGGCACCGCGGTGATCGACATGCGTTACGAGAATCCGCACTACATGGTGGAGGATGCGGGCGCGGCCGACCTCATCGCCGGTGGGCGGCTCCAACTCGGCATCAGCCGCGGCTCACCCGAACAGGTGATCGATGGATGGCGCTATTTCGGGCATCGGCTCGCGGAGGGCGAAAGCGACGACGGGATGGGCCGCCGCCACGCCGAAGAGTTTCTGGATCTGCTGCGCGGCGATGGATTCGCGCAGCCCAACCCACGCCCGATGTTCCCCAACCCGCCCGGCTTGCTGCGTCTTGAGCCGCACGCGAAAGGGCTGCGCGATCGCATCTGGTGGGGCGCCGCTTCAAACGCCACCGCGGCCTGGGCGGCGAAGCTCGGCATGAACCTGCAAACCTCGACCCTCAAATGGGATGAAACCGGCGAGCCATTGCACGTCCAGCAGGCTGCGCAGATCCGCGCCTTTCACGCAGCGTGGAAAGAGGCCGGCCATGCCCGAACGCCGCGCATCTCCGTCAGCCGCAGCATCTTCCCGCTGATCGATGACCGCGATCGCGCTTACTTTGGAGGTACGGACGAACAGGACCACGTTGGCTTCATCCACGGCGATATCCGGGCGATCTTCGGCCGAGGCTACGCCGCCGAACCCGACATCCTCGTCCGGCAACTTGCGAGGGACGAGGCCATCGCGGAGGCCGATACGCTCTTACTGACTGTGCCGAACCAGTTGGGTGTTGCTTACAATGCGCATGTCATCGAAGCCATCCTGACCCACGTCGCCCCCGCTCTCGGCTGGCGCTGAGTCATGCTGTCGCCCCGAGGGCTGCGCGCCGCCTCTCATTCTGGTCGTATCCTCCTGGTCGTATTCTCGCGGCCGCGAAACCCAAAGAACAGTTACCACGTCATCCGAAGCTCGCTTCCGCTTTAACAGGCATCCTAATCGTCAGAACCCCGGCAACCGCGCCTCCCCGAAATGGTTTTGGGGACGCCCCGCCCGCCAGCAGGCCAGCGCCAGCGCCATTACCAGATCGTCGTGTTCTCCATAACCATCCGCGCCAATACGCGCCCGCCCGGTCCCCGCCCCCGGCGTCACCTGAATGTTGATCATCTCTCTCGCCAGCGCCCCCGCTTCTTTCAGCTTTCTCGGCACCCGCAGACGTCCATTCTCCAGCGCGATCTGCAGCACCGCGATTAGTTCCTGTTTCGGAACGCTGTACCGCGACTCGCGCGCCGGATCCGATCGCGTCATTGCTTAGGTACATCCCGAGCTTAGGCACATCCCGACAAAGGATCAATTACAATGTCGCGTCAATTGTGCAGAACCCGGTGAACCAAAGCAGCCATCTTGTCCCTTCGTTCGACTCCATAACCTGGGCTGGCAAGACGAAATCTCCCGGAGCCGGAGTTTTCCGGAACATCCGAGTACCTTTAACGCGTAATATTATGACGGTGTCGCGTTGTACGCAGGCGAGAGGATGGGAAAAACATGACTCGAGCATGGACAAGTATCGGTCTGGCAGTCCTGTTGACTGGAGCGGCTTTCGGCCAGGCCGGAATCACCCCCTCCGGAACCTCCGTGCCCGCATTTGAAGCGGCCGATGTGCATGTCAGCCCCCGGGTCCGGGTGCCGTCCATGTCCACCGGCGGTTTGCGAGGCACTCGTTATCTGGTGCGCCAGGCGACCATGGTGGATTTGATCAGCCTTGCGTGGAATGTCGACAACGATAAGGTCCTGGGCGGTCCAAACTGGCTCGACATCGATCGTTTCGACGTTTCGGCGAGGGCTCTTGCGGGCAGCAGTCCGGAGCAGGTGAGATTGATGCTTCAGACGATGCTTGCGCAGCGGTTCAGTCTTAAGGTCCACAACGATTCGAAGGAACTGCCTGGGTTCGTGCTCTCCGCCGGCAGCGGCAAGCCAAACCAGCCAAAGATGAAGCCGGCCGCGGACGCCGCTGCCTCCCCCAATTGCCAGGGGCGGCCGCAGGCTCCCTCCCCGGACACCGTCCGGCAGCAAGTTGTCGACTGCAGCAGCTTTTCTTTGGACGATTTGGCGCGCCTTGTTGCCAATATTGCGAACGGCAGCGGTAGCGCGTTGAATAAGACCGGCATCGAGGGCAAATGGGATTTCACGATCAAGTGGACCCCGCCGGCTCTGCTCGCGCGCGCCGGAGCGGACGGTATCAGCATCTTCGACGCGGTCGACAAGCAGCTCGGACTCAAGCTCGAGGCACGCAGGATACCGCAACCTGTCATTTTCGTCGACAGCGTAAATAAAGCGCCCACTCCGAACGCCGCGGACATCTCGAAGTTCCTTCCGCCGCCGCCGGCCGTAGAGTTCGACGCCGCGGTCATTAAGCCCACGAATCCGGATTTCAAGGGTACACGGATGCAGCTTCTCGCGAATCCAATCAGGATCCAGGGCGCAACGCTCAGCATCCTGCTTCAGGAGTTCTACGACGTCAGTCCCGAGATGATGCAGGGCGCGCCCAAATTCATGGACGAAGACCGTTGGGACATCACCGCGAAAATGATCTCAACCGACCCGGGGCAGCCCCCGCAAGGCGACCCGGACACGCGAACGAAGCTGATGATCAAGCTGCTGGAGGATCGCTTTAAGCTGAAGATGCACTTCGAAGACCGGGTGGTCCCGGCATACACGTTGTCTTCGGTTAAGCCGAAGATGACTAAGGCCGATCCTGCGACGCGCACCGGTTGCTATGAGGGGCCTGCTCCTGATGGGAAAGATCCCAGAGGCGCGAACCCGCTGCTCTCGCGACTGCTTTACTGTCGCAACATGTCGATGGCGCAGTTCGCCGACCTGCTTCCTCAACAGGCGAACGGATACGTACACTCCGCCGTGCTGGATAAAACCGGCCTGACCGGCGCCTGGGATTTCACGCTGAGTTTCAGTGCAATCGGCGTTCTGCAAGACAGCCTTCGAGGTCCCGGCCAGCCCGGCGCCGGGGTGGATCCGAATGGCGCGCTTTCTTTGTCCGAAGCCATCAGCAGGCAACTGGGATTGAAGCTGGAGCTGGAGAAGAGACCCGCTCCCGTCCTGGTAATCGATCACGTGGAGCAGAAGCCGACAGAGAATTGACATGGAGCGACCTTGTCAAGCCCCGGCTTGACAAGGTCGCTCCATATCAGTTCTCCGTGGGAGTGCGTTCGAGGTGATCGACGGCCAGCATTTCCACCTGCGCTTTAGCCGGCTCCAGTTTCAGGCCCAGTTGTTGTTGCACAGCGCCGAAGATGTCGGGCGCACCATCCGTTTCGGTGTTCGTTCCGAGCTGGCTATATTGGATAGCGAAGAAGTATCGACCCTGCAATCCGGTCTTATCGATCACGGGCCGACCTGCTGTCCCAGCCAGCGCCTTCGCAATCTGAGGAACCTCGAAACCGCCAACAAGCATTGAGGCTCCGGGCACGCGTGCTGGCCGTTGGCCGGGATGCTCCGGGTCGAACGGCTTGATCTTTGGACCGTCCTTCGCCACCACCAGGTTATAAACCGGCATCTCCCTCATCTCGACATGAGCTTCAAGTTTGAAGCGGTCCTTCAGCAGCGCCTGAAGCATCGGCTTGATCTCAGTATCAGGAATGCCTTCAGGCGCCCTCCCTTCCATGTCATAGCGATCATTATCGATCCAGTCTGGACCGGTGATCTGCGGAGGGCTGAGATCCCAGGCTGCCTCCAAAATCCACCGTACGGGGCTGTTCTTCGCCGTTAGTCGGCCCTTGTTCAGATAGGGAAACTGCGAGGCGCTCGGACCAGACGAGTTCACTTTGATCGAGGCTACTTCGAATGTCTGGGCGCAGAGCGCGGCGGCTATAAGAAAGAGCGCGGAGATGCGCATGGGAATTCCTCCTTTACCTCAGTGACGAAGGAAGCCCGAAAACGTGGAAAATTACGCCCATCGCAGTGACGCGGGTTACGCTGCGAGAGGAAAGCCAGCGGCGCAGAGCTGCACACGAAAAGAGTTGGTCGCTCAATCAAGCTGCGGAACTGTCAGCGCCGGTGCAATAATCCCCAAAAAGCCGGTTGAAAAATCCCCAGCCCCTCAAGCGGGTGGTGTTAATCCCTTCTCTGGAGCCCAGAGGAGGGCGAACACCTGTTCAGGGGGAAAGACGTGGACGAAATCAACGAG
>DASZLO010000059.1:0-2424 GCA_035552315.1 Bryobacteraceae bacterium | reverse complement strand
AGTTTGTGGTCGAGCGCGTACTGGCCCTTGAGCGCCAGGGATTGAGGATCATCATACGAAACAAAAATCTGTGCGGACACGCTGTAAAGGTAGGGCACAGCCGAGTCCGAATCCCAATAGCGCACAAATCCTGAATCAGGCTTCAGCATGGTGGCTGTGATGTTCACGTACTTTGCGAAGGCGTTCGGCACAGGCTTACCTGGTTGGAAAAGTCCATGGTTCCCGGCGGGCACCTGGCCCCATTCGTGCCCGTAAAACGGAACACCCAGCACGATCTTTGCCGCCGGAACGCCCGCCTGTTCGTAGGCGCGAACAGACTCGTCGGCGGAAACATGTTTCGGATCGCGCGGACTGGTGAACAGCGGCGCGTTGTGGCCAGTGGTCGGTTCGGAGCCCGGCTCGTAGTAGTCGTAGGCCATCAAGTTAACCGTATCGACGTACTTCTGCACCTGCGCCATCTCAGTATGCTCGAGCCAATTCATATCCGAACCGGTTGCGATCGAGAGATAGAGGCGGCGGTGCAGCGTCTTCTCTTCCTGGTCGAACCGATGCCGAAGCTCCTTCAGCACCTCGGTATAGTTTTCCTTGTCCTCCGGCCTGAAGCGATTGCCGGCCCCGGCCTGGCCTGGGTATTCCCAGTCGATGTCCAGCCCGTCCAGCTTGTATTTCTCAATAAACGCAACCACGCTGTCAATGAATGCCTTCCGGCTCTGCTCTGTCAGAACCGCGTCGGAAAAGTTCCCCGACCACAGCCATCCGCCCACCGATACCAGCACCGTGAGCGAGGAGTTCTGCTGCTTGAGCGCGTTCAGCGCGGCAAAATTGGCGGCGTCGGTCGGAAAGCCATCCACCATTACGCCGTTCTGAATGTTCGCGAAGGCGTAGTTGATGCGCGTGAGCTTTTGTGCGGCGATCTCGCCCGGTTGAATCACGCTGTTCTGCGGGAAGACGTATCCAATCACTACCGGCTGCGGGAAATTTCCCGACGCCGCCAGCAGAGCCGGGTTAACGCCTGCCGCGAACGCCAGCGGCCAAAGCCAGGCAAATCTCTTGCTCCAAACCATGCATCGTTCATACCAGCTTTTGCCGGCCTTCCGCAAAGCCGCACTTTCGCGCTGGCTTCGCGAATGGTTTATGATCCTCGCACATTTCTTTAGGCGAGGCAGCCAAAATTAAAACGTGGATACAGCTTGCGGCGGTTGGCGCGATCGGCCTTCTCTGTCGCGGTTCTCAGGCCGAGTTGCATGTGCTGGTCGATCAGGTCGGATACGAAACGGGTTCGTCCAAGCAGGCGCTGGTGCAGGGCGCCGCCCCGGACCATCCGAAGCAATTCACGCTCGTCGATGCTGACACAGGGACAACCGTCTTCATCGCAGATCTTCAGCCCGCCGGCACCGTCGACGCCTGGAGCGGCTCACCGGGCGGAGCCTACTGGATCGCCGATTTTTCCGCCTGGAAGAAGCCCGGTCATTACGCGGTTCAAACCGGGGAGGTCCATTCTTGCGCCTTCGCCATCGAAGACGATCTTCTTGAGCGCGAGACGCTCTCGAACGTCGTCTATTACTTCAAAGGGCAGCGGGCCAGCGGGCTAATGGACCGTGCCGACCGCCACCTGCCGTTCCCCGCGGGGCAGATGGGCTTTGTCGACGTTCATGGCGGCTGGTACGACGCAACCGGGGACTACGGCATTCATCTTTCGCACCAGAACCTGACCTCGTATTTCAATCCGCAGCAGGTTCCGCTGGTGGCCTGGACACTCCTCGAAAGCTATCGCCTGCTTCAGGCCCGCGGCGACAACAACTTCACGGAATACGAACGCCGCCTGCTCGACGAAGGCCTCTTCGGCGCTGATTTTCTAGTTCGGATGAAGCGCCCCGGCGGCTCATTCTTTGAAAGCATCACCGCTCCGGGCAAAGACAAGCTGCCGAAGGACCGCGAAATCGGCAATCCAAACTGGCGCACGCAGATCAAGAAGAACGCTGCCGACACCACCGAGCAGATCCAACCTGCCACGGGCCCTCACGCTTACGAAGCGGGCTTTCGCGCCGGCGGAGGCATGGCTATTGCCGCGCTCGCGCTGGCCAGCACCATGCCTGGCGATGGCGACTTCCCGCGATCCGCCTACCTGCGCACGGCGGAAGACGCCTTTGATTTCTTGAGCGCGCGCAACCGCGAGCTGCTGAACGACGGAAAAGAAAATATTCTCGACGACTACTGCGCGCTGATGGCCGCGACCGAGCTTTATCGCGCCACTCATCAGGCGAAGTATCTCGCCGCCGCCGATCAGCGCGCCGCGCACCTCATGGCCCGGCTCACAACCGCAGGCCAGTATCGCGATTTCTGGCGCGCTGACGATAGCACACGGCCCTTTTTCCATCCTTCTGACGCGGGCCTTCCCGTCATCAGCCTTCTTGAATACGCTGA
>DASZLO010000058.1:0-4942 GCA_035552315.1 Bryobacteraceae bacterium | reverse complement strand
CGATTCAGGGAATCAGGAACGTATCGAGTATTTCGTCGACCTTTACTTTCAGGTTCTCGAAGTCTGCTTCGCGCATGCGGGCTGACACATAGACAGACGTTTTCCCGGAGATCGCCCAGGTATGATATTCGGTCATCGGGGCCGCGCCCTCCAAATAATGCGCCAGTACGCTCAACGCCTGCTGTCCGGCGACGGCCCGGCGCTCAATCGTCTTTCTCAGCATCTGGTAATTGGCCATGCCTGCCTGCCGCTGCCCGGCTTTGAACTCCACCGCGGAGCGAAGCTGATCGGGAATTTGGTCCGGCTTACGCGATTCCGGTTTCATCCAGACAAAGGCGCTGATCAGCGGCTGGCCGGAGTCGGAGCTGAACGTAAACCCGACCTGCTCTCCGCCGCCCGACGATTTCCCCTGATACGTCACAATCCACCCGGCGGGAAGACTGAACTCGGTCCCCGTCAAATTGTGGTGGAAACGGTTATTGGTGAAAGTACCGATCTCCGGTTCCGCCGATCTGCCGGCCACAAAAGGGTTCGAGACGACCGCCTGCTGACCGAAAACGGCTGAACAGAAGAACGCGAAGGGCAGAAAGCTCGCGAAACGGAGCATCCGGTGCACTCCTTTCGGACCTCAACGATCCGATACTCACGCTAACACAATTCTGCCTGGCTGAAACGATCAAACCGTGACGGAAGTCCACCGCTTCCCATCGGCCGGCGCGTTGTGAACCGCACGCGCCTCCGCAACAGCGGGGCCCTATGTCCTGTGCAGCCCCTGAGCGAGCACAAGCCCGCATTTTGCCCTCTGCGCTCCCGGACTCCGCCGGTTGGCCAGTGCACAAAACTCAGCCGAAAATGGCGCTCCAGATGCGGCATCATCCGAGGGATTTCCCCAAATCCAAAAACCTGAAAGGACGATACGATGGCCGATAAACAAACTCCGCAAACCTCATCTCAGGAAGTGCAATCCGGAGGCGGCTCGCGCAACCAGCAGCCGGCGTCCGCCGGACGTTCCGGCTCGGGTTCCGTAGCGCGTCGCTCATTCGATCCGTTCCCCGCGAGCCCGTGGGAATTTTTCACCACAAATCCCTTCTCTCTGATGCACCGCATGAGCGAGGAAATGGATAATTTTTTCAACCAGTCCGCCTGGTCGACCGGCGGGTCTCGCGACGCGTCCTGGTCGCCCGCGATCGAGGTCGCCGAGCACGATGGCAACTACGTGGTTCATGCCGAACTTCCCGGTCTCAAACCCGAAGAAGTAAAGGTGGAACTTCGCGATAACGCGCTCACAATTGAAGGCGAACGCCAAAGCCAGCACGAAGAGAAACAGGGCGGCGTTCACCGCAGCGAGCGGCGGTATGGGCGATTCTATCGCAGCATCCCGCTGCCCGAAGGCGTAAACCCGGACCAGGTGAATGCGCGATTTGACAATGGCGTGCTGGAGATCACCGCTCCCCTGCCTCAGGGACGCAGCAATACCAGGCAAATCCCGATCCAGCAGGGCGGCACGCCCTCCGGCGCCGCGCAAACCAAAAGCGCTCAACCGGAGGCAACCCGGTCAGGCGGCGAACAGCGCAACCGCGCCGCGTGAAATAACCCTTGAGAGAGGTCACGATTATCCCCGCAGACGACGTCTGCGGGGATAATCGCCTTGCGAGCGTCCGCCCGAACGGGGTTATACTCAACTGCCACATCGGAGGGCGCTGCAGGCTATGCTGTCAGAATCCCGGGGCCTTTCCAGATCCAAAGTTCTTCTGTTTTGCGCATGCTGGCTAATCGGAACGGCGGCGGCCCAAACTGAAGCCCCGTCTCAGGTAGACTTCGCCCGCGATATTCTGCCTCTCCTCAGGGAACGCTGCGTCGAATGCCACGGCCCGTCGCAGCAAATGGCCGGATTGCGGCTCGATCGTCGCCGCGACGCCATGCCCAGCCGCGTCGGCGCCAATGGCGTCCGTATCGTCCCTGGAAACAGCGCAGGCAGCAGACTCTATCAGCGCGTCAGCGCCACCGAACCCGGCAAGCAAATGCCGCCCAGCGGGCCTCTGCCGAAAGCGAAGATTGATTTACTCAAAGCCTGGATCGATCAGGGCGCCGACTGGCCCGATGCCCTCTCCGGCGAAAAGTCACCGGCCCCGCCTGATCCCGTTGTCGCAACGATGTCCAGCCTTCTTCGCGAAGACCGGCGCAGCCACTTCCTCCGCGTCCTCGTAGACCACCCGGATGCCGTCAATGCCAAAGGTGAAGGCGGCTGGACTCCTCTGATGTACGCGGCCCTTTACGGCGATGCCGGCCTCGTGCGCCTGCTGCTCGAAAAGGGCGCGAAGCCGAGCACGCA
Organism: Bryobacteraceae bacterium; assembly: GCA_035552315.1. Taxonomy (GTDB): domain Bacteria; phylum Acidobacteriota; class Terriglobia; order Bryobacterales; family Bryobacteraceae; genus BOG-234. Next base: position 2,610 of record DASZLO010000058.1, on the reverse strand, counting down.
AAACGAAAGCGGCGGCGCCGCTTTGATGTACGCAACCGGCGACGTCGGAAAAGTGAAGATCCTGCTCGATCGCGGCGCCGACCCGAATCTCCGTTCCGGCGACGGCCGCACGGCGCTTTTGATCGCGCTTGGACGCACCGGTTCCTCTCCTGTCGTGAAGTTGCTTCTCGCTCGTGGCGCAGACCTGAAAGCCGCCGGACCGAGTGCTCTCGTCACCGCCGCAAGTACCCACGATCCCGAGCTGCTCCAACTGCTGCTCGACCGCGGCGCTGAAAAAGACCATCTTCCGTTTACCCGCACAATCGGCTGCGAGAAGTGTTTCGATGTCCTCGTGAAAGCCGCCGCACCCGACGACTTCAGCAACGCTTTGGATATAGCCGTATGGATGGGCGACGACGCGACCGCCAGGGCACTGCTCGAACGCGGCGCAAAGCCCTCCCCCGGGCCTCCTGTTCTACGCGGCTCTCCCTGCCAAACCGCTGTCCGCCGATTGGATAAGGACTTTAATCCGTAGCGGCGCCGCCACGAATCCGAACACGGTACCCGGAATGAGCCTGCTGGATTTCGCAAAGCGGCAGGGAAATTCCACGTTCGTGAAGGCTTTGCTCGAGGCCGGCGTCGCCGACACTCCTGCCGGCCTCCCTCCCACCCAACCGGACCGGAAAACCACCATTTCGCCGCAAGCCGCCATCGCGAAAAGCATTCCCGTGCTGCAGCGTTCCGACGCGGTTTTCCTGCGCAAGGCAGGCTGCGTCTCCTGTCACAACAATTCGCTCACCGCCATGGCGCTGGCCAGTGTCCGTCCGCGCGGCGCGAGCGTGGATGAACAGCTGTCCCGTGAAACGCTCGCGAGAACCCTCGCTTACCTGCAGGAAAATCGCGAACGCGCTTTGGAAAACGAAGGCTTGCCAGGCGCCGCCGATACCGTCAGTTACATCCTGCTCGGCATGGCCGCCGCGAAGTATCCGGGCGATTCCACCACCGAAATCTGGGCGCGTTACCTGAAAGACATTCAGTGCGCGGACGGTCACTGGACATCCTTCCGCATCCGGCCGCCCCTCGAATCCAGCGATATGGAGACCACCGCGGTTTCCATCCGGGCCATGCAAACTTACGGGCTGAAGAGTCAGAAAGCGGTTTACAGCGCCGCCGCCCGGCGCGCCGTCCGCTGGCTGGAAACAAATACTCCAACCGACACGGAAGATCATGTCTTTCAGATTCTCGGCCTGCTCTGGGGTGGCGGAAATCGCGGCTCCCTTCGGAAAGCCGCCCACGCCCTCCTCGCCATGCAGCGGCCGGATGGCGGATGGGGCCAGACCAGCGTTTTACCGTCCGACGCCTACGCCACCGGCCAGTCCCGGTGGGCGCTGCGCGAGTCCGGCGTCATCTCCTCAAACAATGCTGCTTACCAGCGCGGCGTTCAATACCTGCTGAACTCGCAAATGGAAGATGGATCCTGGCACGTCAAAACCCGCGCCCCAGCCTTTCAGCCCTGGTTCGACAGCGAATTTCCTCACGCCGGAGATCAGTTCATCTCCGCCGCGGCCACCAACTGGGCCGTTATGGCGCTGTCATCGGCCGCGCTCTAACCGATCCCGAGCCGCAAACACAAACAGCGCGAGCGGAACGAGCAGGCACGCTTCCCCTGCTCGATCCGGAAACAAAAACAGCTAGGAGTCAATCAGAATGTCGAGCGATGCCGCTTCGGCGAACGCACGGAAGTCCCGATCTCTTGTCAGGAGCGGTATCCCGGCGTCAAGGCAACTCTGAGCGATCAGCGAATCACCCAGTCGAGCTTTGCGGCGTCTTGCCAGCACGCTCGCGCGAAGTGCCCCCGCGCGGTTCCAAAATCCGGGCAGAATCTCAATGAGCGGCAGTTCCGAAAGGGTTTTTGATACGTCAGCCGTAATCTTCGGGTCGCTAAGCAATTCGGTCAGGACCGGCGGAGCCATGAGCACCTGGCGATTCTCGAGACTCTGATCGAGTAACTCGATATCTTTGCCCTCATCACCTTGAAAGAAGGCGATCCAGGTACTCGTATCGGCTGCGATCATCGATCGGCCTTGAGGTCGGCGGAAGTCCGGGAGAAGCGAACCTTACCGCGAAGCCCTCGCAGCTTCGCATATGTCTGCGACGCAGCAACGAGCTGCAACCCCGTGCGAACCGTCTGGGTAATGCCCGTTCCGCTTGCCCGTTGAGCCCTGTCCAGCAGCTCAGGCGGGATTTCGACGGTAATCTTGCGCGCCCTCTCCATATGCGTCTATCATACCGTATGCGATACCAGCATCCGATATGGTTTGACTGGTCACGTGCCGGTAATCGCCCGTTGGCCTTTCACACGGGATTGCGCGCTCGCCGCGCTCCTGCAAGTTCGATCCGACTTCGCCTCACTTCCGCTTGTGCATCAGGTTCCAGAAAATGAACGTCCCGCGGTTCGTTGAAACCGCGATGTCCAGCATGCCATCTCCATTCAGATCCTTCGCCAGCACCTGCGAGCCCGCGCCCGAACGGTTGTGAATCAGCTCCGGCACGAACTCCGCGCCGCCGGGAGCATTCTTGTTCCGCACCGTCCGGTACCAATACAGAACCGGATTGCCGTACGGATCCGGG
>DASZLO010000057.1:0-5992 GCA_035552315.1 Bryobacteraceae bacterium | reverse complement strand
AAGTCCTCGTTCACGACGGCATTGCCACTGACGGGAAATCCGTTCTTACGCAGATAGCCCGGCAACAAGTGAGTGGTGACGACTTCGAGCGCCTTGCTTTTGTTGCCTTCACGCGTAGCGCCCAGTCCCTGGCGGGGCAGGCCGATGCCTCGTTCGGGCGCTTCCCAATGAGCTGATGAATAGCCCTGGCGCGACGCCTTCAGATTGTCAGCCGGCTTGCCGTTGAAAATCAGCAGTCGAGTCTGCTGGCCGGTGTCGGTCTCGATTTTCAAAGTGGAGTCGTCCTGCCAGGTGATGTGCACTCGTCCCGGCAGCCGCATGATAGCAGCGGCCCCATAGGCTTTGCAGACGTCGCCGGATGCCTCGTCCTTTGCTGGATCCCAGAGTTCGCCAACGCGCTTCGCCTCTGGCGTGTACGGAATACTGACGAAATCGCCTTTCGCGGGAGTCACTATGCGCCAGCGCCAGTCCTCGGAAACGACGGACACCCAGTAGCCGGTGAAGTCAATCGGCGCGGCTTCACGAGGCGATCGCGGCGGCTGTGGTCCGCGTCCCGCACCCGGGGGTTGCGCAAAAAGAGGAAGCGCTGCGATCGCGAGAGCGGCGATCAAGAAAGGGGTTCGCTTCGTCATTTCTTCAGCCCCTTGTAAATGGCCTCGACAAACGCGTCGGCGGATTTCGGGTCATATTGAACGTCGTAATCGCGCGTGAGGCGCGCGGCTTTCACTTCGTCCCAGGTCTTGTTGCGCTTGACCATATCGAGCACACGATCGCGCACGATCGTGACCATGTTGCGGTACTCAACCACGTCCGCTTCATCGCACAGGCGGCCGCGGCCTGGAATCACGTAAGTGCCACCCTCCTGGTAGCGCAGCGGAACCGTAATGCGCAGAATCTGGTTAAGGCCATCGAGAAGACCCTGAATGCTGCCGCCGCGGTCGGGACGAATCACCGGATAAAGGCCAGGCGTGAACAGATCGCCCACAGCCAGCACGTCGGAACGGCGGAAGTGGACGATACTGTCCCCGTCACTAAGGGCATGCGGTACGTGAATGACGATGACTGGTTCGCCGTTGAACGCGAAGTCTTTCGTCGGCGTGTTGTATTCATCGTTTGGCCAAAGCGCTTCCGGTACTTTGAGCTGCGCCCGCAGCGGGCCGCCAAGCAGATTCAGTACATTGGCCTGCGCGACGATACGCGGCTGGCGAGCTTTTGGCAGGCCTGAAGCGACCGGCAAGGCAACATTGCCGCCGATATGGTTCCCGGCAGCGTCCGTGTTGACGATCCACTGAATCGGCTTGTCGCTCCCATTCACATCGAGCTTCTTCAGCGCCGCGGCAACGCGTGCAGCCAGGGCTTCTTCGCCCGTATTGACGACGACGATGCCGTCGCCCCCGATCTGCGCCGCGATATTGCCCGCGGGAGTCACCAGCATGTAGACGTTCCCCTGCACCTTCAGGACGCCAATGTCATTCGTCGAAGCGGAGGTTGCAGGGGCCCCCGGCCTGGACTGGCCGAATGCAATTTGGGCCGCAAATGCGGTGAGCGCGATCAGCGTGATTTGACGTCGCATTCGAAAATTCCAACACAGCGGCAAAATCGTTCGCAGTGTGCGGGCTGCTTGTAGTCTTTCAGTTTGTCCTGATATTCGGGGTAGAGTGTTTCCTTCCCGCCCCGCGTCGATTCGAAGGGCAGACCGTAATAGTCGGCGTATTCGTGCAGAAACGGATTTTGTCCGGGCAGGTAGTTCGGAACGGTGCCCTCGGGCCTGGGCACTTCCGGCTCGTATTCGCATCCAAACAGATTGAGGTGCTGGCCGGGATCGAGGTACCAGTTCGTGCTGCGCACCAGCGGCTCCTCCAGAAAGACCGGATCCTCGGTAATGGTAATAACCGTGAGGACATCCCCGTGCCGAATCCAGTGTTCCGTGATGATTGCCTGATCGCTGCGGGGAAGGGCGTTCCGGCGAAGGTAATTTTCCTTTAGGTGCGTCGTGGTGATCGTCAGCATGTTGCCGTCCCACTTCGCCGTGGAGAAGCCCTGCCAGGTGTGAGCCGCGTAGTCAGGCGGATGCGGCCGATCGTCGATATAGATGACGCGCTCGCTGTCGTAGGCGAGAGTGTGGGTGTGAAAGGCAATCGTGCGCTGCGATTGGGGATCGATTTCGCGCCAGACGCGCAGATTACCAAGGCTGCGAAAACCGTAATCAGGTGAGTGCGGACGGCACTGGTATTCCTGAACGACGGAAATACGATCGGCATCGTAGCTGTCGGCCTGCATGCGCGCGGCTTCGTTGATCGGGAGCTCGGTGTAGTCACCGGGCTCATCGCCCGGGCCCCGCTCGATGCCATCTTCGTGATAAAAAGGCGCCCACTCGCCGGAGAAATCAACCTGCGCGTGGGCCGTGACGCCAGCGAGCAGGAGAGGCGCCAGACCGGCCAACAGCCGCATTCGATGCATCGTTCTCCTCCCGGAACCCGCGATTATACATCTGCATCGTTGCTGCTGGTAAACACTTGCCTGATCGCGACTGACTTCCACGAAGGCCGTTTAAGCAGTCCTCCGCGGGGCAAACCCGCCGTTTGCCGAGATATCGAGGGGCTGCGAGCCGCGGCTGAGTAAAAACACCACTCCTTTGGTCAGACCAGGACGTCGCGGAGTAGCGTCGGTGAACAGCACGGCCTGGCAGAACTAAATAAATCTGAACGGATGACAGGGATCTCCGGTCTTAGCTGATGAACGTGTCTGACTTATGACAAGAGGGATACAACAGATCGCGTTCTCAGGGGCCATACTGGCGGAAAAGGCAAAGATTGCTGACAAGGCGGAGCGGTTCGCAGCGCTGGTCAGCAGGCATTCCACTTTCGTTTTTCGGATAGCATTTGCGATTCTGCGCAATGTCCACGATTCCGAGGACGCGATGCAGGAGACATTCTTCCGTCTCTACCGGGGAAGCGCATGGGAGCGCATCGAGGATGAGCGGGCGTTCCTCGCGCGAATGACGTGGCGGCTCGCGGTGGATATGTTGTCCCGTCGACGTCACGGAGACGCGGATCGGGATCTGGCATCGGATGCGATCGGGGCGGAGGAATCGATGATCGTTTCGGAGAAGCACGCCGCCGTGCATCGATTGATGGATTCGCTGCCGGAAGATCTGCGGCAGCCGCTGGCGCTCTCGACGGTGGAAGAATTGAGTTCGCGTCAGATTGCGCAGATGATGGGGATCGCCGAGGGAACGGTGCGCACGCGGATCTCGCGGGCACGGCAACTGCTGCGGCAGAAGGTTGCGGAGTCTTATGGGCACTGAAGAAGTGGATGAATTGATCGCCGAAGCGTTAGGCTGTTACTCGGCTGCGAAGCCGCGACCGGGTCTCGAGCGTCGGGTGTTGAATCGGCTTCCCGCTGTTCAGCCCGCGCGGCGGAGGTTTCTGCCCTGGGCCTTCGGGGCCGCGGCAGTGGCTGTCAGCGTCATTGCAGCATTGATCACGCCCGTCAGGTCCCCTGTCCGGCAGCCGCCGCGAGAGTTAATCACACAGACTAACGCCGGCGCGCCAGCGTTGAATCCACGGATCCCGGTCCGGCGCGTTATACCGTCTCGCGGGCCAGGGATTCCTGGGGCTCCCGCGCCGCTCACCGATCAGGAGAAGGCATTGTTGGCGCTGGTGGAACGCGTTCCACTTCAGGCCAGGGAACTTCTGAGCGTTACGGAGCCCCAGCCCATTGAGCCGATCACGATCGAAGAAATTTCGATTTCGCCGTTAGAGGTCAACGGGCAGTAAGAGAGGAGAGGACGATGAGAGTTATCCCAAAATTATTACTGGTGCTGGGCTTTGTTTTCGCGGCAGGCAATGGCTGGTCTCAGGCGGATCAGAGTGCGAAGCCGGCCGCTCAGAGTGGCGAGCCGGCAAAATATTACCGTCTGGATTTCGTTATTAAAGAAACGGACAACGGAAAGCCGGTCAGTTCCCGCAACTACTCTCTGACCGCCGCTACCGGCTCTGGTAACAATTGTTCGGTTCGGGCAGGCGATAAGATTCCCACACCGACCGGCAAGGATCAATTCACGTATCTCGACATAGGCGTGAACCTCGATTGCCACGACCTGAAGGACGTTGGAGAGAAATTGGCTCTCAGAATTCAAGCCGACATCACCGGGAGCACGGGTCTGGCGCAAGCGGCAGCGTCAGCCCCCATAATCAGGCAATTCCGCTGGGCCTCGGACGTACTCGTGCCTTTGCGAAGGGCTACCGTTATATACCAGTCGGATAGCGCGTCATCGAAAAACGGTATGCAACTGGAGTTGACCGCGACACCGCTGCAGTAGGGGAAGACGCGAGCGCATGAAGAAGCTGCTGTTGTTTTTCGCGTTCCTCAGTTTGCAGGCGGCCGTCCCGTATGGCCAGACGATAACGGGCACATGGCAGGGCGTGCTGAAACTTCCGGACGATCCAACGGGGGAGCGGCGAATCGTGATGAAGATTTCGACCACGGAGGCCGACAAACTGGCCGTGACGATGTACTTCATCATGGATCGGGAATCCTCGGCCGTTCCTTCGAGCGCTGTGACTGCGAACGGCGCGGCTGTCAAAATGTCGTTCGATCAGATCGACGGCGCCTGGGAAGGCCGGCTCAGCGCCGATGGCAAGACACTGGACGGCGCCTGGACGCAGTTCAGTAAACCAACGCCGCTGGTGCTGACCCGGGCGACAGCCGAGACCGCCTGGACTATCCCCGATCCGCGTCCTCCGCAAAAGATGATGGACCCGAAGGCAGCGCCGGGGTTCGAAGTGGCAACCGTCAAGCCGTCGAATCCAGACAATCCGGGTCGCCCAATTAATGTGAGCCCGAGCGGCACGATCACCATGCGGAACACCACACTTTTCTATCTGATCGAGTTCGCCTATGACGTGCATCCGAAGCAGGTGATTGGGGCGCCAGCATGGATCGACGCGGACAAATTCGACATTACCGCGAAACCGGATATTCCCGGCTCTCCGAACTTCCAGCAGATGCAGTCGGTGCTGCAAAAGGTGATGGCGGAGCGTTTCGGGCTTGTCTTTCACAAGGAGAAGCGGGAGCTTTCGGCTTACAGCATCACGGTGGCGAAGGGCGGCGAGAAGATCAGGAAGGACGAGGCCCCGGGTCCGAGTTTCGGCAGCGACGGGAACCCTCAGCATGGCTTGCTGGTTCGCAATGCGACGATGGCCGAATTCATCAGCTTTCTCCTGTTGCCGTTGATGGATCTGCCAATAGTGGACCAGACTGGCTTCGGCGAAACGCGCTACACCTTCACTCTGAAGTTCACACCTGATCCGGGAATGATTCCGGCTGGGGCGGGCCCAGATGCACAGGCTGCCGCGGCCGATCCGGATGCGCCGCCGGACATCTTCACAGCAATGGAACAGCAGCTTGGCCTTCACATACAGAAGACCAAAGCCCAGGTAAATGTGATGGTGATCGATAAAGTTTCAAAGCCGTCGGAGAACTGAGACCGGGCATCGGTTGCTCACCGATCCGCACCTTACCGAAATATTCATCCCCGCCCGCTTCGGCGCAAAACGCGCAAAGCGCCCCGAGGATGTTTGCGCCACACTCGGCTCAATCGGCGTGATGGCGACAAATCGTCACGCTGGATAACATGCGACCTGAGTGGAACAATCTTCTCTCGTCAGCGGATAACGACTTCAAAACTTATGCGGCTGTCCGCCACGAATCAAAGGATCATCGCCAGCGATACCGGCATCCTCATTCTATGTGCTTTCTCCGTTGTTGCGCTGCACGTCACGACCAGCGGCGCGTACGGATTCCATCGCGGCGAGCTGGCGACAAATCGACGACGGCCGCTTCCTCGGTTGGGGATACGTGGTATACCCGCCGGTCGTCCCCTTCATTGCCCGAGCATCGCTGACACTGTTCGGCGCCTCGATGATTGGACTGCGCTTGTACGCCGCCTGGCCATGGGGGTCGCCATGGTGCTCACTGGTTTGATGGC
>DASZLO010000056.1:0-12620 GCA_035552315.1 Bryobacteraceae bacterium | reverse complement strand
CATATATCCACCTTACAGCTTTCCGGGCTTACAGCTTTCCGGCCTTGCGGCCTTCCGGCGTTACTGGTTTCCAGAAAAAGGGGCTTCAGTTATCGGCCGGAATCTTGTCCACGTGATCGACGACGAGAAAGTTCACGGTGGCTTTTTGCGGTTCGAGTTTGAGGCCGAGGTCCGCGAGACTCGAAAAAACAGCCTCGTCCATTCCGCGCAGCATCTCCGCCTTACCGTTGCCGGCGGTTTTGCCCGCAGCGGAATCCAGCCGCAGCGTGAGGTCGTACAGGCCATGGAGGCCGGTCCGGTCGAAGACGGGCTTTCCCAGAGAAGGCATGTTGGTGAGCAATCCCGTCAGCGCGCTTATCGGACTCTTCCGGAACACGAAACTGTCCCCGGTGTTCTGCGCGCCAGGGGCTTCGTCCTCCGGCGCGGGATGAAACCTCGGTCCGTTCTTCGCGACTACCAGCGCATAGACCGGGATTTCGCGGTCTTCCCGATGCACTTTGAGATTCAGGCGTTCTTCGAGAAGAACCTGCAGCATGGTCTTAACCTGTTCCACGGGGACAGGATCTGCCGCCTTCGCGGCAATGTCGTAACGGTCCGCGAGCGAGATCGAGGAACTGTGAGTTACCTGATAGCCTTGCACTCCATAAGCCAGCTGCACATACTCAAACAAATTGCGATTTCTGTAATTGATGGTTCCCGGATTCAGCTGACGGAGGAACGGCCCTGTGATTTCAGCTCCGCTGAGCTTGACGGAGCCTACCTCGAAGCGGGGCCGGACGTCCTGGGTTTGAGCCACCAGAGCAATACTCATTCCGGCGGCGAAAACGGCTTGTGCCAGAGGGCGGTGCGGCATTATAGCGGCCGGTCGGTGTGGAAATACTTTTTATACGCTGCGATCCAGTCGGTTGAGATCTCGCGCTGGGCGGTGGCCAGATCCAGTTTTCCTTCGCACACCAGATCGTGCAGGCGGTCCTCGAGTTCGTCCTTTACGCGGGCGTTCCACACGATCGAATAGGGCTCCGGCCACAGATTGCGGATGCTGTCGGCGCCGCCCAGTTCGGGCGTGATCAGGTAGTCCACCTCGTAGGCGCTGGGGCGCGCGTCGCGAATGCCGTACTCGCTGAAAACTTTCTGCTGCAGCGAGACCGGGACATAAAGGGGGCGGGTTTCCTCATGCGGTTTTTGCAGGCGGCAAACATCGTCGATCGTGACCGCGCGCGTTTCGCCCGGCGTGAGGGCGTTCTTCGGCTTCGACAGATCGCCAGGCATGCGGAACACGCTGGCCGAAAATATGAGGGCTACGATGCTCGCGGCAATCAAGGCGCCGCCAAAGGCTTTGCGATAGGGGATGGGGGCCTGCGCCATGGCTGCACGTTGTTCCATTTGCGCCCGGAGCAGCGCGCGCGGACCGGCATGGGGCGGCAGACGGTCATCCAGCTGTCCGCGGTAGGAGCGCATGAAATCCGTGACGGCCTGCTGCAACTCGGCCTGACGGGTACGGCAGGACCAGCAGGCGTCGAGATGGGCGCGCACTTCCGCCGCCCGGCGCGAATCCAGTTCGCCGTCAGCGGAAAGGATGAGGTCCTGATCGGTCAGATGCATGCGGACCTCGGGTGAACTGAGCTATGAGTGGCGCTATGGGTCGCATCGGCCCGGGCAAGGCGCGCCAGAGACCGTTCCAGAGACGCGGCCACCGACCCAAGAGAGATCCCGAGAACCGAGGAAATCTCGCGGTAGCGCAGCCCTTCGGCGCGCAGCGAGAGACAGCATTGGTCCTGTTCGGGCAGGGCGTGTACGACAGCCAGCAGGCGCTGCTGGCGCTGCAGGCCGGCCAGTTGTTCCTCCGGGCCCGCGCTTCGATCGGGCTGAATGTCCGGGTATGCGTCGGGAAGAGCCGCGGGCTGGCGTTGCGCGCGCAGACGGCTCTTGATGGCGAGGTTGTGGGCTACAGCGAAGGTCCACGCCGGGAGGTTGGCGCGCGATTTACCGTTGCGCAGATGCTGGAAGAGGGCGAGGAAGACCTCCTGCACGATCTCCTCGGCGTCGGCGATATCCGCGCCGAGCGAGAGCAGATAGCGAAGAAGCGGGGCGCGAAGCTGATCGAACAGGGCCACGACCTCTTCTTCGAGAGGCGAGGGCCGCGAACCGGTGGCTGCGGTGCTGAGAATGGGTACGCTAAGCTCCAGGTCCACGAACTAGATCTCCTGCTGAATATTCCCGGGGACGGGGTTTTGTTCAGTCTTTCGGCACGGTAAGAATCTGGCGCGCGCAGCTCTTGGCTTCCGCATGGAACGACTTAGGATATCCGAGTTGGCGGACGGTTTGCGGGTAGCGGGAATCGAAGGCGGAAAGCTCGTAGTCACCCGCGGCCAGTCCGTCGAAAACGAATTTGCCTTCCGGACTGGTTCGGGTGTAGCGCGGCGGCTGGGCTGAGTTCAAGCGAATGACGATACCGGGCTGGGGCGAGCCGACAGTTGGGGCGAAACGCGCGGCTTCCCATTGGAGGGCGGCGCGGGGATCGGAAGTGACGAAGCCCTCCAGCCGCGTGACATTCTCGCCGCCGTCCTTGAGGGAATAGAGATAGGCAAGGTCGTCGCCGGCATCGGTTAACCGGCTGGTGCGGTGGCAGACGCTGGTGGCCAGCTGGCCGGTTTCTTCGTCGTCATCGGCATAGACGAGGTAGGTCTCGCCGGTCTGGAAGTTGAAACCGCAGTCGCCGGGGTCGGTCCATACGGTTACGACTTTGCCGGCGAGATCATCGTCGTCTTTTTTGTCATCGTCTTTGTCTTTGCCGGAAGGGCCGTCCTGTTTCTGGCGGAAAACCGTTTTCACGCGCAGGCGGATCTGGCGGTCCTGCGCGCTGAGGGAATCGAAGGCCTTGCGCAAATCGGTGTGATTTTGCGCGCCGACGATTTCCTCTTTGTAGTGCAGCGGCATGTTGGGGTAGAGCTTCAGGTAAATCTGTTTGAGCTTCGCGAGGCTGGCGGGGGAATTTTCCTCGCGCAGACGAAGGATCTCATCGGTGGGGAGAAGCGTGAGGCGGTCGGCGTTCCAGGGATCGAGAAAAGCGGGTTCGACGGATTCGACGGTTCCGATGAAGATGACGTCGGTTTGCGCGGCTTCGGTGCACACGGGGTAGGAAGCGGCGCACCTGCAGGGCTGAGCGGGTGCGGCGCACAGCAGAGGGACAAGAGCGAAACCCAGCGTCGCGGACATGCCGAGTTTTGCCATCCGATTTCTATTATCGCGCCAGCGGTCGTCAGCGCTGGCTGGCATCGCCGGCGGCGACGCGGCGGTTGAAGTCGGCTGATTTGTTGCGCGGCACGCTGAGCGATTCCCATTTGTCGTGGCTCAGTTGCCTGGCGAGAAATACGATCTGGCCGACGTGATAGGAATAATGGGCGACTTGCCTGTTGATCGCTTGCGTGACTGAGTGCGCTTCGCCGCGGATCGTGATGGTGCGGGTCAGATCGGCGTCCGACAGGGGGCCGAGAGCGCTGAAGAGCCGGTCCCAGCCCTGGTTCCAATACTGCAGCAGCGCTTCGCGGGTGGGCGGCGGGTCGACGAATTCCGCATCGCGATTGCGATCCGGTTTCTCGCCGTCGCTGGTGAGGAAATCGGTCCAGCGCGAAATCATGTTGCCCGCCACGTGCTTCACGATGACGGCGATCGAATTCATTTCGTCGTCGAGTGTAGCGAAGAGCTGGTCATCGCTCAACTGGGCCATGGCGTTCTCCGCCAGCTTCTTGTAATAGCGGAATACAGAAAGGGAATCTTCGAGATATGACGTGGTGAATTTTAGCGCCATGGGTCCATTTTAGTGAATCGTGCAGCATCTCACATTTGTTTCCTTGATTCACGAGGTTGAAATCGACTGGTTTTCGATTATTGTCCAGCCCATCACCGGATCGAAACATAACTTCTCTATACTCGGCATTTCGTACATGCAGTGCGCGGTTCGAATACCAATCCAATTCAGATTTTGAACAACTCAGGAGAAAAATGAATACACGTGTGTCTGCCTGCATCATTGGCGTCCTCACCGGGTTGCTGGCCACCGGGCCGGCGTTAGCGCAAAACCCGGTCGCAACCAGCGGTCCGGTGACCCCGATACAACATCTGGTCGTGATTTTTCAGGAGAATGTCTCGTTCGATCATTACTTCGGCACGTATCCATTTGCCGCGAATCCTCCGGGCGAGCCCGCCTTCTACTCCTACCAGAACACGCCCAGCGTTAACGGCATCAGCGCGGCCATACTCAATGCCAACCCGAATGCATCGAACACCGCAAACAGCACTGGCGCCGACGGTCCTTTCCGGCTGGACCGTTCCCAGGCGGCAACCGCGGATCAGGGACACAATTACCTGCCTGAGCAGATTGCCTATCACTCGGGGCTGGTCGATCTGTTCCCGCTTTCGGTCGGTACGGCCGGACCTCCTCCCGCGGGCGTTCCGCAGGGTCTTACGAAGGGCCTCGTGATGGGTTACTACGACGGAAACACGGTGACGGCCCTCTGGAATTACGCTCAGCACTATGCGATGAGCGATAACTCCTACAACACCACTTACGGTCCATCCACTCCCGGCGCCATCAACGTGATTTCAGGACAGACCAATGGCGTCATCAACAACATCAATGGCACTGGCGGAGTGGTTTCCGACGGGACGACCAGCGGACTCAGCAACATCAATGACGCTGACCCCGGCGGCGACATTTGCTCCACGACTACCGGCGAGACCTTTCAGATGAGCGGCAAGAACATCGGCGACCTGCTCAACTCCGCCGGTGTGAGCTGGGGCTTCTTCGAGGGCGGGTTCGACCTTACGGCGACCAACGCCAACGGCACAACGGGCTGCGCCCGGAGCACAACGTCCCTCGTCACGCAGCAGGCGAAGGCGGACTACATTCCTCATCACCAGCCGTTCCAGTATTACAAGAGCACGGCAAACCCGACGCACACCCGTCCCACATCGGTCGCGACGATCGGCCAGGCCGGGGATGCGGGCAACCATCAGTACGACATGAATGACTTCTATGCGGCTGTCAGCGCCGGAAACTTTCCCGCGGTCAGCTATCTGAAGGCGCCGGGTTTCCAGGACGGCCACGCCGGATATTCCGATCCGGTCGACGAACAGCAGTATATTGTGCATGTGGTCAATTTCCTGATGAGACAGCCGTCGTGGGCCAACACCGCTGTCGTGATTGCCTATGACGATTCGGACGGATGGTATGACCACGTGATGCCTCCGATCGTGAACCAGTCGGCCACCAGTTCGGACGGTCTCACCGGCGTCGGCCTCTGCGGAACCGGCGTCACGGCGCTGGCCGGTGCGGTTGCCGCGACCACGCACGCGCAGGGCCGCTGCGGCTACGGTCCCCGCCTCCCGCTGCTGGTCATATCGCCCTATGCGAAGGCCAACTTCGTCGATCACAGCATTACAGACCAGAGCTCGATAGTGCGCTTCATCGAAGACAACTGGCTGGACGGCGTGCGAATTCAGGGATCGTTCGACTCGATCGCGGGATCGCTCGACAACATGTTCAACTACTACACCACGACGCCGAACATCACGGCCTTAAATCTTTCAGAGAATAGCGGTGAGCCGGTGAATCCGGCGCAGGCTGCTTCGCGCATCAGCGCGCTGCGCAAGTTCGATCCGAAGGCGGCGAAAGATCCGCTCCGGAGAGATTCCGGGCAGTAACGGTAAGCCGGGGCGCGCCGGAACTAACAGCCGGCGCGCCTGTTTTTGTTTTGCCCCAGCCGCTTATTCGTCTTCATGACTCGCCGTCAATTCGTATTGAACACCGCCTGCCTTGCTTATGGCGCGTCGCAAAAGCTGCGGGCCGCCGCACCCCTGAGTTCGCCCCTGAATTCCGAGTCTCTGAAAAAGTTCGTCGATCCGCTGCCGATTCCCGAGGCCGCCAAACCACTGGGGATGCGATCCGTACCGGGGAAGCCCGCTGTCAAGGTTCCGTACTACAAGGTTGCGATGCGCGAGATTCGTCAGAAATTGCATCGCGATCTGCCGGAGGCGCGCCTCTGGGCTTACGGCTCTTCGTCACCGGGACCGACGTTCGAAGCGCGCAGCGGGGAAGGCATCCTCGTCGAGTGGAGCAACGAACTCCCGGCCAAACATTTTCTGCCGATCGACCACACTTTGCACGGGGCGGAAAAGGACAAGCCGGAGGCGCGCGGCGTGGTTCACGTCCACGGCGCGCGGGTGCCGCCCGACAGCGACGGCTATCCCGAGGACTGGTGTGTGCCGGGTCAGTCGCAGACGTGTTTCTATCCCAACGAGCAGGACGCGGCGGCGCTTTGGTATCACGACCATGCGATGGGCATCACTCGTCTGAACACCTATGCCGGGCTGTTCGGTTTCTATATTATTCGCGACCGTATCGAAGAGTCGCTCGCTCTGCCGAGGGGCGAGTACGAAATTCCGCTTGCGATCTGTGACCGGTTCCTGCTCCGGGATGGCCAGATCGATTACCCGGCGGCCGAAGTGCCAGGCAAACCGTGGCTGGCGGAGGTCTTCGGCGATGTACCGCTGGTGAACGGCAAAGCTTACCCTCATCTGGAAGTGGAACCTCGCGCTTATCGCTTTCGCGTGTTGAACGCGGCCAACGGGCGCTTTCTGCATCTGTCGCTTTCCAGCGAACAGAGGTTCCATCAGATCGGAACCGATCAGGGGTTATTGCCGGCTCCGGTGCAGGTCGAACGCACGATGGTCGCGCCGGGAGAACGCGCGGATCTTGTGATCGATTTCAGCAGCCAGGCGGGAAAAGAGATTGTCCTGCAAAGCGACTATTTCCAGATCATGCAATTCCGCGTGAAGAATGTTGAACGGGTTGCCGCCGCCCCGCTGCCGGCTCTGTTGCGGTCCGTGCCGAAAACGCCGGAGAGTACCGCGGTGAAGACGCGTCCGCTTCATCTGGGCGAGGAAAAAACGATGAAGGGCGAGTCGATGCGGATGTATCTCAACAACACGCCGTGGCACATGCCGGTGACGGAGAACCCGGCGCTGGATTCCACCGAGATCTGGAGCTTCATCAACACCACCGACGATTCGCATCCGATTCACCTGCACATGGTACGGTTCCAGATTCTGGACCGGCGCAGCTTCGAACCGTTCATTTATCTGAGTACCGGAGAAGTTCGTTATACCGATAAAGCTCTGTCTCCGGCGCCCTGGGAGGCGGGATGGAAGGATACGGTGAGAGCGGATCCGGGGATGGTCACGCGCATCATCGTGAAATTTGAAGGCTACGCCGGCCGGTACGTCTGGCACTGCCATATCCTCGAACACGAGGATAACGAGATGATGCGGCCCTACGACGTGCTTCCTGCTTCAGGCAAACTTGCGGAATCGAAGGGCGAGAACACCGGGCATCTTATTGAACCGCACTGACTGACTTCGCCTCTTTCCGGCGCAGCCGCGACTCAATCAGAAAACCAAATCCCAGGAGCAACGGAATCGCCGACACGGCGATGACGCCCCTGGGGAAATTATCCTCGGGTGGCAGGGTTCTCGAAAGCGACGTGAAAAAAATCAGCAGTCCCAGGCCGATCGCTGCAAAGACGATGCCTGTCACGCGGAAATTGGCAGCTACTTCCGAAGGGCTTCTGGAGGGCCGCCGGGACGCCGGAAGGGGCACACCTTTCTCGATGGCGCTCAGGCGCTCCTGCGTTCTGAAGCGCTGAATCAGAACGACGCCGGCGATGGCGGCGATGGGAACAACCGCGAAGCTCATGGCGATCAGGGCTTCGGCGAGGTAATTATCAGCCATATTTCTGTTTTCCTCTCGTTGCGATTAGACCGGCGCCCGGGGAATTTGTTTCACCGGCTGCGACAATCATGAAACAATTTCTGGTAGTGGGTCAGTTTGAAACTGCTTTTCTGGCCGGGCGCGTGGATTTCGGTTCGACAGCTTCGAGCAAGCCAATCATCTCTTCAACGCTCCAAGCGTGATCTGAAATTCCAGCAGCCATCGCGGGCGTCTTCTTCAACGTCTGATGTACGCGCCCGAGGTTATACCAAGTGAAGTAAATTGCGATGACGGCGGCATGGTTTTCCAGCTTCTTACTGAAAGCATTCGTCAGTCTGGTGAACCGGCGCATGGACATGCGCATTGAAAGGTTCTGGCGTTCGACGTAACTGGTGCTGATGTGCTTCGGATCGGGATCGCCTGAGACGATCTTAGTTTCACATCCGATGCAGGTAGCGGGAGAATACCGGCGGTGTCCTTCCGAATCAATCTCGCCGTAAATCTTCTGAAGCTGTGCGAAGTCGATGTCATTTCCGAAGGCCGCGTCAACCGCCTTCAGATAAGGCTTGTGGCCATCGCTTGTGAGTTGTACGCGATTCGCCAGACGGCTGGCAAGATCTTCCATGAAGTCACGCGCTGCCGCGAGGTCGCGCTGTCCCAGCATCCAGCACGGCACTAATTTAGTGTCGGCATCGATTGCGGTCCATGTCCAGACATCGCCTGCATATCCGCCATCGTCGAAGTGATGTGGCTTAACGTTCTTCTGTTTGGCCCCGACGAATTGCCAAATTTCATCGACCTGAATCCGCTCACACGGCAGGTTCCGCATCGTGTCGTCCATGAACCGCGTGCAGGCCGTGCCGAGTTCCACCAGCAGCTTTGCCACCGTATTCTTCGACGCGCCCGTCATGCGGACAGTAGAGCGTATGGAACAACCCTCGACCAGGCATCGGACGATGGCCGAACGTTTCGCGGTATCGAGGCGGTTCATACTGACCATTATGCTTGATAGCTAATATTTATTCAAGCATAATAGTCACTTTAATGCATTGCGTTCAGTAGATGTTGACGACACTTATAAAACATGGTAACGTATACACAGATATAAGCTTGCATGGATATCGAGTTCAAGGACTCTCGGCTGTCCCTGATCGAAACCGACCGGGCAATGGAAACGAGGTTGCCCATCGCGGTTATCAGTTCATTCAGGCAAAAGCTCGTAGTTCTTCGGGCGGCACCCGATGAAAGAACATTGAGGAACTGGAAGAGTTTGCATTACGAAAAACTTGAAGGGGATCGCGCGGGACAGCGTTCCATTAGGCTAAATAAGCAATGGCGTTTGGTATTCACGCTGAACTCGGATTTAACGCCCCCTAAGCTTACGGTGTTATCGGTTGAGGACTACCACTGAGGCACAATATGGGACACACGACAACAGATTGGGTAATGCATCCGGGCATCTACCTGAAAGAAGAGATGGACGCCCGAGGATGGCTACAGCGTGATCTCGCGTTTATCTTGGGAGTGCCCGAGCAGGCTGTAAATGTCATATTGTCAGGAAAACGTGGCATCAGCCCGGATATGGCGCTGGCGCTGGGAGAAGCGTTTGATGTCCCGGCGGAATTTTTCGCGAATCTCCAGAAAGCTTACGACCTTTCACGCGCCAATGCTCCGAATCCGAGCGTGGCAATACGCGGAAGAATACAAGGGCAGTATCCTGTCCGGGAGATGATCAAGCGCGGATGGCTTGTTGATGGTGATTCCACCCTACTCCAAGGTCAGCTAATAAGATTTTTTGACGTTGAATCAGCGGACGACATACCATTCCTTGCGCACGCGGCAAAGAAGTCCAGCTATGAAGATAGAGATATAAGCCCGGCTCAGCTTGCATGGCTCTTCCGGGTAAAGCAGATCGCAAGGTCCGTTGGCGTTCCTGCCTACTCCGAACGCGCGCTACGTGATGCGCTGGCAAGGCTAACCACATTGCTTTACGATCCGGAAGAGACACGGCACGTCCCAAAATTACTCATGGATGCTGGCGTTCGATTGATCTTCGTCGAAAAGCTCCCGCAAGCAAATATTGACGGTGTTTGTTTTTGGCTTGATTCAGCTTCGCCGGTGATCGGGATGTCGCTTCGTTACGACAGGATCGACAATTTTTGGTTTGTCTTGAGGCACGAGATCGAGCACGTGCTTCGTAAGGATGGACAGATAGTAGAAATTATTGATGAACTTGACGGCGTCCGTGCATCGACAGAATCGTCATTGCCGGAAGAGGAAAGGGTAGCGAATGGCGCCGCGGCCACCTTTTGTGCGCCGTCTGACAAGATCGATTCATTCATTGCCCGGAAGCGGCCTTATTTCTACGAAAAGGATGTGCTTGCGCTGGCTCGAATCTTAAATCGTCACCCAGGTTTGGTTGTTGGTCAAATGCAGAACAAATTGAATGACTATGCGTACCTGAAAAGATATCAGGTCAAAGTGCGGTCCCTTGCGCTTCCGGGCGCAATCGCGGATGGCTGGGGGCAAACTATTCCAGTAAGTATGTAAGTGGGGATTAAAGTGACAAAACAGGAAAGACTACAGCGGGCATGGCACCGTTTCGATAATGAACAGGATCACCTTCCAACAAGCGCCAGACAAGCTTGCGAATGGGCCGTGGCGGAAGGACTTTTACAACTACCGGAAATCGATCCTTACGACGCGCTCGCTGAGGAGATGTCACAGGCTCTTCGGGCTGAGTACGGCACTGACGATCAGGGCCGTCGCTATCGGATCAATCATGCTGTTCGCGTGAGTAAAGCCGGCGTTCAATATACGTTTTGGGCAGCGATGGGCTATGCGCCACACGATCACATGGAAAAGGCTTTCACTCAGCGCCGTGAACAAATCGTCGGAGATTGTTTCCAACTAAAAACTGACACCGATGTTTACAATAGCCTCACCGCCGCAAATATGCCCAAGGTGCAAACAGTTTTAGATTTCACGGACGACGTGGCGGAACGCGAAGAGCAGCGCCGATTCAGGGCGAAAGCGGCCTAGCGGCTCTTTTTCCACCTGGCAGACGCGGCTGTTCGGGCAATATCAGTTCTTTGCTCTGCCGTCAACTTTTCGGCCCGCGCCCTACCGCCTTTCGCGCCACCTAGTTTCCCGAGCGCGACCGCTGCCGGGTTCTTTCCGGCGTCTTTGTCCGGTAGCGGAGATCCGTCCCACTGTTCACCGATGGTCTGCTCAACCGCGCGTAGGGCATTTCTGGTGAAGTCGCGGTCCTTGCTTGAACGGCTAGGCATGATAGGATTATGCCACATGGCAACCACGGAAAAACGTGAGCGCGGCGCGCGCATCGTTCTTATTATTTCCTTGTCGCTATCGATTGCAGCCGGTGCCTTACCATGGGTAGCGAGGTTTCGGCCTATCCCTGGCAATTACTTTGACATTCTATTGGTGCTGTGGGCCGCTTCTGTTCTCGTGTGTTTCGGTGTGAATCCACGTTTCGGCAGATGGGCTTTATTCGGCATACCGGTTGCGCTGGCATTTATACCAGTCGCAATGGTCTCCTGCGCCACTGGCGGCGGGTGTCTCTAAAATTCGTTGTCAAAACTGACCCACTACCCAATTTCTCCACGGAACGGTCTTACAGGCTTGCACGACTTCGAGCAGATCGTTGAGAAGAACCAGGAAATGGTCTTTCGCACGCTCGCTCGCCTTACCGGGGAACGCGCCGGTCTGGAGGACATGGCGCAGGAGGTGTTTCTGCGGCTGTTCGGCGCGCTGCCGCATTTTCGCGGCGAAGCTCAGCTCACCACATTTCTGTATCGCATCATCGTCAACGTAGCGAACGATGAATTCAGCGCGCGTCAAAAGGCCAGGCTCACGACGCCGATTCAGGATAGGGAAGCCCGGTGGCTGGCGCACTCTTCAGCGAGTCCGGCCGTGCTGGTGGAGCGGATGCAGATGCAGGAGGCCGTCGATGCCGCTTTGCGGCGGCTGACGCCGCGGGATCGGACAATCCTGACGCTGCACTATCAGGAAGGGCGCGGATATGAAGAAATCGCGGCGATTCTGGACCTTCCCATGGGGACCGTCAAGACACATTTGCACTGCGCGCGGGAGCGGCTGCGGAATATGATGAAGGAGAAGGCGGAATGAGTCAGGACCCTATGGACGACGCGCGGTTCGAAGCGGGCCTCGACGACGCTTTGCGTTGCGCGCCCGATGTCCACGCGCCGCGGCATTTTGCACAACGCCTCATGACCCGCTTGCCGCAGAATCCTGTGGCGCGGCCCGCGCGCAAATGGCAGATACCTGTGGTGGCCGCGCTTGTGCTCATTTTCTGCGGCGCCTTGACGTGGCTCGCATGGGATATGGGGCTCGGCGGGTGGCTCGTCGAACCTCCGATATTCTTGACGCTACTTCTGGTTGAGGCCTTGGCCGCAGGTACGTGGCTGTGGCGGCTGGTTACGCGCTGAGCACGGAAATCGATCCGATCCTGGTACGGCCGGCGGGGGAGAGAGATTTCCCTGCGATCACACGCATCCAGCAGCGCGTGCCGGAAGCGGCGCAGTGGCCGCTGGGGGACTTCTCCGGGTCGTCGCTGTTGATTGCCTCGCGAGGTTCGGAAGCGGCCGGTTTTTGCGCCTGGCGGCAGAATCTTTCCGATGAAGCCGAGCTGCTGAACCTGGCGGTGAGTCCGGATTTCCGCCGTCAGGGGGTGGCTTCGAAGCTGCTCGCGGCGCTCGCCAGGGCGGCAAAAGGTTCGATTTTCCTTGAAGTTGCGGAGACAAACGCGGCGGCGCTGGAATTGTACCGTAAGTCCGGCTGGGAGCCGTGCGGCATTCGTAAGGGGTATTAC
>DASZLO010000055.1:0-32084 GCA_035552315.1 Bryobacteraceae bacterium | reverse complement strand
CAAATTCAAGATCGTCGAAGGGCGGCCGAACCGATCGGCCGGTGTCTTCTGGCGGTATCAGGATCCGCGTAATTATTACGTGCTGCGTTTCAGCGCCGACCAGAAGAATATCGCGATGTTCCGGGTGCGGGAAGGGCAGTTCCATCCGATTCCCGTTACGGGCGGCAAGGCCGGCGCGACGAGTGTCCCGCACGATATCCGGACAGGGCAGTGGTATGTTGCCAGGGTGAGCTTCCGGGGAGACCATTTTCATGTCTCCTTCGGCAACCGGGCGCTGTTCGAGGGCATGGACGATTCCATCCAGAATCCTGGAAAGACCGGACTGTGGACCCGGGGCAGTACAGTGGCCGAATTCGACGACTTCCGGATCGATAAGAAAAGCTAACCCCGATATTTGGCCGAACCCCAGGGGCTTCCGCCGCGTTAGCATAACTGATATACCACTGTAGGGAGACGAATGTGCGGACAAACTTAATACTCGCGGGGCTTCTGACGATTGGCGGCACGGCCTTCGGGGCCGATCCGAAACTGCTGAATCTGGTCATGCCCGACGTAAAGGTCCTGGCCGGGGCGAATGTTGTCAATGCCAAGATCAGCCCGCTGGGCCAGTACGTTGTGAACACGGTTCAGGGAAGCGGCGTGCAGTTCAAGGCATTGATCGCGGCTACCGGATTCGATCCTTTTTCGGACGTCACCGAGATTGTGGCGGCGACCGCGGCCGACCCCGCGAAACCGGGCGGCCTCGTGATGATGGATGGCACATTCAAGGTGGACCAGATCGTGGCCGCTTTACAGGGTCAGAAAGTCCCGGCCACCGTGCAGCCGTATGCGGGCGCCACTTTGATTACGCTGACGGATCCAAAGGCCAAGGTAACTCCCGCGGTGGCTTTTGTCGGGACCAGCATCGCAGTCGCAGGCGATTTGGCGGCAGTGGAAGCGGCGCTCGATCGCAGCAGCGCGGCCAATTCGCTCGATCCGGCGCTTGCGGCGCGGGTGGCGTCGCTGAGCGGGAACGACGATGCGTGGATTGTGGGCAACGCTTCCATCAGCGCCCTTCTGGCCGGCAGGACTGCGACTCCGGGCGGGGCAGCCAACATGGCTTCGCAGATGCTGCAGAACATCCAGTCCTACAGCGTCGCGCTGAAACTGAGCGATAACGTGGATACAGCGATCGAACTCCAGGCGAACACCCCGGAGAATGCGGATGCGCTCGGGAATGTTTTCAAACTCGTGGCCAATCTGGGCACGATGAATGCGACGAATGATCCGCAGACAGCGGGTTTGATGCAGTTGCTTCAGAAACTGCAAGTGACCACCAGCGGCACCGCGGTGGATCTCGCGCTGTCGGTTCCCGAAGCCACAATGGAAGGGCTGATTAAAACCATCTCCTCCTCGGCCAAGACGCCTAACGGCAATTAACTTGCTCCACCCCCGGTGGTGGCAATTTCAAGACGTGCAGGGGTTTACGTAGCTACGGCTGTGTTATGCGTAGCGGTTTTTGGAATCGGGATCTCTGTAATCGTCTCGCGCTATGAGCAGCAGGCGCGCGCGAAGGTTGTCGAGGCGCTCCAGAAGCAGTTCGCGGTCGATGTCACGCTGGGGAGTCTTCATCTCTCGGTATTCCCGGCTCTGCGCGCGACTGGAGAGAATCTGGTTGTCCGGTTGGCCGGCCGCACCGATCTTCCTCCCCTGATTGTGGCGAAGCGATTCGTCGTCAAGGCTGCCCTTGCGGGCTTTCTGCGGCATCCGAACCACATTGCAAGCGTCGTCCTCTCCGGGCTTGAGATCCACATCCCGCCGAAACCGGACCGCCCGGAACATAATGGCGGCGCTTCTCCGAAGCGGTCGTTCGTCATTGACCGGATCGTTGCCGACGGATCGCTGCTGGAAATCCTTCCAAGGGATGTCAAAAAGAATTCGTTGCGATTCGATCTGAGGAAACTCGACCTTAGTTCGGCCGGAAGTAGTTCGACGGGCTTCCACGCCGAATTGATCAACGCGCTGCCGCCGGGGC
Organism: Bryobacteraceae bacterium; assembly: GCA_035552315.1. Lineage (GTDB taxonomy): Bacteria > Acidobacteriota > Terriglobia > Bryobacterales > Bryobacteraceae > BOG-234. The sequence goes on along the minus strand of DASZLO010000055.1, from coordinate 30,070 downwards.
TGATTCGCACCGACGGACACCTCGGCGCGTGGGTCGCCGACGATCCCGGTGGAACCGCTGTTTCCGGCGAGTACACCTTCCGGGATGCCGATTTGGGGGTGTTCCACGGGATCAAGGGCACGCTTTCATCGGACGGCAAATACCAGGGCGAACTCTCCGCCATTGAGGTGCAGGGCACCACGGACGTTCCCGATTTCGTGCTGGACGTGGCAGGGAATCCGGTCCATCTGCGCACCACCTTCGTGGCGACCGTCGATGGAACCAACGGCGATACGGACTTGCATCCCGCGCATGCCGTGCTCGGAAATTCGGCGTTTGAAGTCTCGGGATCCATTGAGCGCGGCGCAGTGGCACAGGGCAAGGAAATCGATCTCAGTGCCAAATCGGAGAAAGGATCGCTGCAAGATTACCTCCGTCTGGCGGTGAAAGGGAATCCGCCGCCGATGACCGGGAACCTGACGTTCGAAAGCCAGATCAGGATTCCGCCGGGCCCGGAGCCGGTTGTCGAGAAGCTTAAACTATACGGGCGGTTCAGAGCGGATACAGTGAAGTTCACCAGTCCGGACGTTAAGGAGAAGGTGGCGGATCTCAGTCATCGTGCGGAGGGCGAGCCGAAGGACCATGACCCTGAAGTGTCAGGCTATCTGTCCGGCCGCTTCATTCTCGACCACGGAACCCTGAGCCTGCCGCGGCTGGTGTTCGATGTGCCGGGCGCGAAGGTCAATCTGGACGGGACGTATACGCTCGCGGGAGGCGAAATTGATTTTCACGGTACGGCCCGGCTGGACGCCACCGTCTCAGAGATGACGACCGGCATCAAAAGTCTTCTGTTGAAGCCGGTGGATCCTCTGTTCAAGCACGACGGGGCGGGGGCGGTGGTCCCGATCGTAATCAGCGGTACCCGCGGGTCGCCTTCTTTCCGTCTGGATATCGGCCGGGCACTGCGGAGATTAAATAAAATTACGAAGTACTAGACATTACACCCGTGACGCCGCTGGAATAAACGAATTAGGATAGTTACAATGCCCGGCGATCCAACTTCCGCGAACGACTACCTTCCGGCCGGCTCGCTGCTCAACCGGTGGTCGGATTCCGGCTGGCAGAACGGGGTTCAGATCGATCGCCTGAAAGACCTGCAATCATTGAAGATCCGGACCAAAAACAGCATCTACGAGTTGACGGTTGTGTCCGCCGAGCAGGGCGAAGTTCTGGTGCGGGGCGGGTCGTTTTTTCCGGAACTGGCGCCGGTACGTCTGGCAGGCAGCACCCTGGGCGGAAGTTTTATTAAAGCCAAGGGCGTTTATATCGGATTTCGCATGGAATTTAACCTGGGTGGCCTGAATATTGTCACCACCAGCCCGGTCGAATGGATCGGGCCGGTGGAAGATCCGGGCGAAATCCGCTTTCCGTCTCTTCGGGAATCTTAGCGGCGCTGAGCCATGGCCGGGGCGGCTTTCGGCCCCAATGCCGGGGCTTGGGTCTGACCGCTGACCGGCGGCGGCGCGGCACCATTTACGGGCTCGGGACGGATCAGCCCCAGCGCTTTGCGCAGTTCGGTGTCGATGCTGGCGCGGATATCCGTATTGTCCTTAAGGAACTGGCGGGCGTTCTCGCGGCCCTGTCCGATGCGCTCGCCTTTGTAGCTGAGCCATGAGCCGCTCTTCTCAAGAACGTTGTGCAGCACGCCGAGGTCGATCATCTCGCCTTCTTTCGAGATGCCTTCGCCGTAAACGATGTCGAATTCGGCTTCGCGGAACGGAGACGCCAGTTTGTTCTTGGCGATCTTCACCTTGGTGCGGTTGCCCACCACGGCGTCGCCGTCTTTGATCGCGGCAATACGCCGGATGTCGACTCGCACCGAGGAGTAGAACTTCAGGGCGCGGCCGCCGGTGGTTGTTTCCGGGCTCCCGAACATCACGCCGATCTTGTCGCGAATCTGGTTGATGAAGATCAGGCAGGTCTTCGATTTCGAAACGATGCCGGTCAATTTGCGGAGCGCCTGCGACATGAGGCGCGCCTGCAGACCCATATGGGAATCGCCCATTTCGCCATCGAGTTCGGCTTTGGGAACAAGGGCCGCGACCGAATCGACCACGAGCACGTCGATGGAGCCGGAGGCTACCAGCGCGGCGGTGATTTCGAGGGCTTGTTCGCCGTAGTCGGGCTGCGAGACCAGCAGATTATCGATGTCCACCCCGAGCTTGCGCGCATAGGCGGGATCGAGCGCATGTTCGACGTCGATGAAGGCCGCCATGCCGCCTTTCTTCTGGGATTCGGCGATCACCTGGAGCGCGATGGTGGTTTTGCCGGAAGACTCAGGACCATAGATTTCGCAGATGCGCCCGCGCGGGAAGCCGCCGGTGCCCAGCGCCGCGTCGATCGCGATGGAGCCGGTGGAAATAACGGCGACCGGGACGATGGCGTCCTTCGATCCAAGGCGCAGAATGGAGCCTTTTCCGAATTGCTTTTCGATCTGACCGAGGGTGGATTCCAGTGCTCTGGCGCGTTCTTTATCGTCCATGATTGACTCTCCGTTTTGCTCTTTTTAAAATCATACACCAAATGCGAACAAAAGGCGAAAGTAATGTTTTGCCTTATTCGATCCGGTAGTTGGGAGCTTCTTTGGTGATGATCACGTCGTGGACGTGGCTCTCGCGCAATCCCGCCGGGGAGACGCGCACGAAGCGGGCTTCGGCCTGCAGCTGGCGGATCGTCCGGCAGCCGCAATAGCCCATGCCGGCTTTGAGTCCGCCCACGAGCTGATAGACGAGATCCGACAGAGGGCCCTTGGAAGCGACCCGGCCTTCGATGCCTTCCGGGACCAGCTTCTGATTCGGATCGAGGGCATAGCGGTCCACGCTGCCGGTCGCCATGGCGCCGAGCGATCCCATGCCGCGATAGGTCTTGAAAGTACGGCCCTGATAGAGGATGGTTTCACCGGGGCTTTCGTCGGTGCCGGCGAGAAGGCTGCCGATCATGACGCAGTCCGCGCCCGCCGCGATGGCTTTGGTGACGTCGCCGGAGAACTTGATGCCGCCGTCAGCGATGAGGGGGATGTCGTGTTCGCGGGCTGCCCGGCTGGTTTCGGCGATGGCAGTGAGCTGCGGAATGCCGGCGCCGGACACGATGCGGGTGGTGCAGATGGAGCCGGGTCCGATGCCGACTTTCAGGCCGTCCACGCCGAGTCCGATCAGTTCGATGGCGGCTTCATAGGTTCCGATGTTGCCGACGACGAGTTGCACGTCGGGCAGCGCTTTCTTGATGGTTTTGGCGGCTTCGATCACACGCAGGCTGTGGGCATGGGCGGTGTCGATCGCGATCACGTCGACTTTACGGCGCACGAGCTCCTGAGCGCGCTCCAGAAAGTCGCCGGTGGCTCCGATGGCGGCGCCGGTGCGGAGACGTCCCTGGTCGTCCTTGGCGGCGTTCGGGTACTTGAGTTTTTTCTGGATGTCTTTAACGGTGATGAGGCCCTTCAGGTAGTACTGATCGTCGACTACGAGGAGCTTTTCGACGCGATGGCGATGGAGGATTTCTTCGGCTTCATCGAGGGTGGTGCCGACCGGGACGGTGATGAGGTCATCCTTGGTCATCACGTCGGAAATCGGCAGGTCGAAGCGCGATTCGAAACGCAGATCGCGGTTGGTGAGAATGCCGACAAGTTTGCCGTCGCGGGTGACGGGCACGCCGGAGATGCGGTAGCGCTGCATGAGGGCGAGGGCGTCGGAGATTTTCTTGTCGGGCCCGATGGTGATTGGGTCGACGATCATGCCGCTTTCACTGCGTTTTACGCGGTCGACCTCCTCAGCCTGGCGGTCGATCGACATGTTGCGGTGGATGAATCCGATGCCGCCCTGCTGCGCGAGCGCGATGGCGAGGTGGGATTCGGTGACGGTGTCCATCGCGGAGCTCACGATGGGGATGTTCAGGGGTATTTTTCGGGTTAAGCGAGTGCGGCTGTCCGCTTCGCCGGGGAGGATTTCGCTGCGTGCCGGGACGAGGAGCACATCGTCGAAGGTAAGTCCCTCGGGGATCGCGTGCTGGATCATTTTTGGTGTGAATCTTAGTGTAGCTTGCCCGCTATCGAGGGCATCCCGTCTCTCTCGCCCCCTTGCGATCAGAGCATTTTTGCATCGAGGCCGGCAATAAAATGAATGCCCGGAACGATCAGGCGCTGGAGGGCATGATCGTTGGTGAGGAACAGATCGATTCCGGCAGTGGCGGCGGTGCCGAGGTGAATGGCGTCCGCCGGGGTGACGCCAAGAGTCCCGCGGATTTTGGCATAGCGAACCGCGGGTTCTTCGACGAATGGAATCAGCTCAATTTCCGGAGAGTGAAGGGCTTCCCGGATTGCAGCTGCAACGTCAGTTTCCCCGGTCCTGAAAGGTCCGTTCAGATGCGCGGCGCGCAACACGGATGATCTTCCAGCCGATACACGAAGAGCATGGAGTCCCAAGAAATCCGGCTCATGCTTTGTCGCCGTTTTGCGGGGGCAAAGCGCGGAATTGCTCGCGTTCCTTGCGGAGAAATTCCTCACCTCCGCCGAGGCTCTTGAATGAGTCTTTGGCGATACCCCGCAATTTGAGAAACGGCCATGCTGTCTTGAGAGAGTGTTTCTTGGCATGCATATAAGATCGGTTCCGTCGTGAGATGCGCTCTCTACTGGCCGGTAGCCTGGCCGCCCGACGGCGCGGACTTCAAATACTTATCGAACCAGCCCAGCTCCTCGTAGAGCACGTGTTCCATCGTCTCCTTGCCGCGATAGCCATGCGCTTCATTCGGCAGCATGACCAGCCTGACCGTCCCGCCGTTGCCCCGAATCGCCGCGTACATGCGCTCCGACTGAATCGGGAACGTACCGGTGTTGTCGTCGGCCTCCCCATGGATCAGCAGGATCGGCGTCTTGATCTTATCGGCGAACCAGAAGGGCGACATCTTCGTGTACACGTCGCCCGCCTGCCAGAACGTTCTCTGTTCGGACTGGAAACCAAACGGCGTCAGCGTGCGGTTGTATGCACCGCTCTCCGCAACTCCGGCGCGGAAGAGCTTCGTGTGCGCCAGGAGATTCGCCGTCATAAACGCCCCATAGCTGTGTCCGAAGACGCCCACGCGATCACGGTCCACCACGCCCATCTCCACCGCCTTGTCGATGGCTGCCTGCGCGTCCATCTGCAATTGCTCCACATAGGTGTTGTTCACCGTGTCGGGATCTCCCACGATCGGCATGGCGGCGTTGTCGATCAGCGCATATCCGTGGAGCACACCGAGCTGGTGATAGTTCAGGATCGTGAACGACTGAGCTTCGTGCCCCGTGACCTGTCCCGCCGTACTGACATCGCTGAACTCATAGGGATACGCCCAGAGCAGCGCGGGCAAACGCGTCCCCTGCTTGTAGCCCGCCGGCAGATAGAGGGTAAATGACAGCGGCACTCCATCGGCGCGTTTGTAATTCACCAGTTGTTTGGTGACGCCCGCGGTCTGCGGCGTGGGATTCGCGAAATGGGTCAGCTGCTTCAGATCCTTGCCGTTCCGGATGAAATAATTCGGCGGATCGGTGGGGCTCTCGCGACGGGTCAGAAGCCGGCTGCCGCTGTCATCCAGAACCGCTTCGACAGCCTCAAACCCGCCGTTCGACTGGAAGAGCCGGTCCGCTTTGCCGGTCGCCAGATTGAAGCGATCGACGAACGGTTTGTCGCCGGTGGGCGTCGCGCCAAGGCCTGTGAGCAGAATCGAATCGCCCGCCTGAATCACCGAGCGGCGGCCGTCGGGCAGAGTTTTCGTAACGGGCGCGCCGCGATCGCCATAAGAGTCGCGTTCGTTGCGGCTGAAGATGACTTTGGCTTCGCTGCCCGGGCTGTCGAGATCGACTTCCAGGGTGCGGATGACGCGGCTGGTGCGTTCGTAATCTTCCACCAGAGCCTTGCCGCCGTCCAGGAACTGAATGCCGCGAAAGCGGTTCGTGACCTTGGCCACTTCCTTCGGCTCACCCTGAAACGGCGCGGTCTGAGACATCACGCGGTCGCGATTCGGCACCTTTTCGTGCGGATTGCCGCCATCGAGCGCTTCGACCCAAGTGAGCGTGGCCGTTTTTCCTGGCATCCATTCGTAGGAGCGAGGGCCGGTGCGAACTCCGCCGATCGGCACGTGGTCCGCCAAAGGAGCGTTGACAACTTTGTATTCGACTTTCGCGGTGCGGTCCCAGACTTCCACGTCCTGCGGGAACGAATTTGCGGGCAACTGATAGGAGTAGGGCTTGTGCAGCCGGCTCACCATAAGATGCTTTTCATCCGGCGACGGACGGAGCAGGTTATAAATTCCGGGTTTGCCCAGCGGTGTTACTTTTCCCGTGGTTGAGTCGAGATAGGCGAGCTGCGCGGTGGCGTAGTAATCGAAGAGATCTTCGTCGTGCGGGGTGGCCAGCAGATCCTCGTAGGTGGGAGCGGGTCCGGCATGGCCGAGGCTCTCCTGAACGTGCGGACCTTTCGGAATTACGGACGACTCGGGCGCCGCGCCGCGCCCCGCGGGAACCAGTCTCACGATCATGGTGCGGTTGTCGCCCAGCCATTCGACGGGATTGTTGCCGCCGCCGCGTCCACCGCCCGTCACGACCCCATTGACTGCGATGCCCGCGATTTTCCGGGCCTGTCCCGTAGCGGTGGTGGCGATCCAGAGTTCCATGCCTTTCGGCGTTGTGTTGGTGAAGGAGAATTGTTTGCCGTCGGGGCTCCACACGGGCGGGCTGAGTTTCAGATCGCCCGACAGCGGGATCTTGATGTCGTCGCCGTCGGACAGGCGCTTGATCGAATAAGAGATATAGGCGGGCGCCGAGTGCATGCCGTTCGTATTGGTGTCGATACGGATGCCCGCGAGGCGCAGCATGGGCTGGGCCACCTCGGCGATCGAGGGGTAGCGAACCGGTTGCATGAAGATCGCGTAGTCGTGCTGCGGACTAACCGAAACCAGCGGAGTGGGCGGAGCATTGAGAGCCGCCGTCACTTCTCTGGCCGGCTGGTGGTAAGGGAAATCGTCGGCGACGAGAAGGGTCGCCGTCATGAGCACGGCTAGCGCAAGGATCTTTCTGAGCATTACTGATTCTATACCGGTTTTGACCATCCACCGCGGCTGGGTAATGTCTAGCGAATCCCTCGTAGCTGCACTGGTGCTCTCGAAGGACTTGGTTAGCCGTACCTCAGTCGATCCTCTCGCAGCCGGGGCCGTGCCATGGGCGCTAAAGGTGGATCGAAGACGGCGGAACGCGGTCCTGACTACTTCAAGTAGATTGCCGCCATGCGAAAGAATCGCAAGGGCGGAAGGCCCCGCAAAGATCACTCAGCCTGAATCAGGCGTAAATATTCAGGATCACGCCCTATCAATCGTGCAAGGTCCAAGGCTTCCCCTCGATTCTGAAACCTCTGCTTCGTAGGGTCTTCTTGGACGGACCAGTTTCCCGTGTCCTGATGCCAGAGTATATTGGCGATACCGCCGCCATCGCATCTGACTTGGAACCCACCACGATTATCCGAGATCATCTGATAGGCCACACTGTTCTCTCCGATACAATTGTTCCATAAAAATGAAAAGCCCGGCGCGATGGCCGGGGCTTCTCGGTGAAGACTAGACACCCTCATCGTAAGCCCTGAACGCGCCGGATTGCAACGGAGCGAATGCCAGAAGACATTTCATGGTTTGAAATGGCTGAACAGTTTGAAGCGGTCGATCCGTGGGGATTGCTTGAGTTGCATTGGATCTACAGGAAGGAGACTGGCGAGTATCTTTATTCGGTCCGTTTCTCCGGCGCGTCCCCCTATATTCAAGCATCGGAACCACAGCGAACAAAGCCCACCCTCGTACGCGAGAGGTTTACCGCTCTGTGCGCGCGTGCTGGCAGAAAGATGGGCTTGATATCCGGCACGGCGGATGACTGGTTTGCTCAGGTAAGCGTAGGCAATCGCATCACCTCGTTTGAGGGAGATGTAGAACACCCGAAGACGAAAGAGGTTATGCATGTGATGACCGGAACCATAACGAATATCGCCCAGAAGGCCGCCGCCCTCTGCTACAGAATTGACTCCTCCCCGGAAACCCATGAAGTCCTGCCACCGGAATCGCTACCGCCTTCGACCACAGGATCAAAGCGCGCAAACGTCAAGCGGGCCGCATGGCTGAAGGAACGACTCCACGAGCGCGGGTGGGATCACAACACCCCCGAGAAGTTTAATGGACCAGAGCATCGTACCGTTCAGAGGATTCTTAACGGTGAGCCAGTTGGGCCTAGCTCATTGAGAAAACTGGTAACTGCCCTGAATTCCTATCACAACGCCAAACGCGTAATGTTCTCTGAAATACCAAACGATTAGGGATCAAATAGTTACAAAGTAAATTCCCAGATTTTCCCAATTTCTCCCTAAGTACTCCCATCCAGAGATATCGAATACCGGCTAAAAATAAAAACGGCTGAACGGGGTGCAACCCGCCAGCCGTGAAACGCCAGTGACAAGAAGGGATGTGATGCCAGTGCCACCACCACCATGAATTAACTAACCCGCGTGGGTCTGTCGGATCGGCCTGTGAAAGCGTTCCGACAAGACCCATTCTAAATCGGTCGGTCCAGCAAATAAATCAACGCAATTTCGGAATGGGATGTCCGTTCGGGCAGTGCAGGCCGTCCCATTGCAAAGCGGGGCTCGGTTGATTAGCCTTTGTTTCCATGGACGCACCTTTAGAACACTACCCCGCGAATCACAGATTCCGCACCGCTTCTTCAATGTGCCGGGCGAGCGCCGGATAGTCGCTGCCTTCCAGATACAGTGGCGGGCCGAACTTCACTCTGGCCCGGCCCGGGGTCGCCATCTTCGCGGACTTGTGCAGAATGCGATCTAATCCTTCGAGGCGCACTGGGACCACCGGGATTCCGAGGCGCGCCGCGAGCATGCCCACGCCCGCTTGGAAAGGCTGAATCTCGCCCGCGTCGGTGCGCCTTCCTTCGGGAAAGATCACGATCGAGTAGCCGTCTGACGCCAGTTCTCCCGCATAGCGGAGCGCGACCCGTGTGCCGGCCTCCCGCTGCGGCAGTGGAAACGCGTTGAAGACCAACGCTGCCAGAAAGTAGTTGAGTCCGCTGGTGAATCGGTCCATCACCGAATGCCCCTGCGGATGAAAATGCGCCGCGAAGAATTCCTTCGCCATGGCGGGCGCAATGCGGTACCGCCATTTTCGCGGCAGCGCGTACAGGATGGCGGGTACATCGAGATAACTTTGGTGATTGGCCGCGAAAATCACCGGCGGGCGAAGCCCCTGCAGGTTCTCCCTCCCTTCCACCTTGAGCCATGCGAATGCGCGGGTGAGTGGCAGGATCAGAAGCGGCAGAGAAATGTGCCGCACGAGCCGCGACGGCCACGCGCGATTCCACTCCGGGAAATCATCGGCCTCATCATCCGGAGGCGGCATCGATGCGGCGGGATGAATCAGTTCGCCCGCGGTGCGAGCCCGTTCGTCGACCCGCCGGCCAGTCGCCTGTTCCAGCTCCATTGACAACTGAATGCGATCGAGCGAACTGAGGCCGAGATCGTCGAGAGAAGTCTCCGGACCGATTTGCCTCGTGCCTGCGTAACGCTGCAGAATCTCCTCCGCCGTCCCGGCCGCGCCTGACCCCGCGGGCTTCTTGCCTGCCACCCACCCCGCGATTTCGGTGCGCTTCAACTTGTTCGTCCCCGACGTGCGCGGCAGTTCGGCGGACGGCCAAATCGAAAAGCCCCGCACACGCTGATGCATTTCGAGTTTGCTGTTGGCCTGGCTGATCACCGTATACACACTGACGCCGGGATCCAGAACCAGCACCGCATGCACCTGTTCCCCGGCAGAACTCCTGGCCGCCACAACCGCCGAGTCCCGAACGCCCGGCGTGGTGTTGAGAACGCGCTCGACATCTTCGGGAAAAACATTCAGGCCGCTGGGCGCAACAATCATTTCCTTCTTGCGGCCCAGAATACGCAGCCGGTTTTCCGCGTCGAGTTCGCCGATATCGCCGGTGTGCAGCCAGCCCTCGGCATCGAGCATGGCGTTGCCCTCACTCGCGCTCGCACCGTAGTAACCAGGGGTCACGTTCTCACCGCGAACCAGCACTTCTCCATCCGGCGCGATGCGGACCTCCACGCCGGAAATCGGTTTTCCTACGCTGCCTTTGCGCGTATTGAAAGGATGGTTCAGAGTCGCGACCGGCGCGGTTTCCGTGAGTCCATAGCCCTGGATCACGACGAAGCCCAGCTTGCGCCAGAACTCTTCGAGGTCCGGATCGAGCGGGGCTGCACCCACCACGAAGGCCCAGACCTTCCAGCCGAATCGTCGATGCACGCGCCGGTATTGCCACCAGCCCGCGTACCATTTCGCGCCGCGCCGGGGTTCCTTCGACTCCGGAAAAGCGTTCTCGATTTCAGTTCGCAGCAGGCCCAGCATCTGGGGCACGCAGACCAGCACCGAGATGCGGCGCCGGTGAATGAGACGGAGAATGTCGCGCGGCGTATAGCCCGATGTGAAAAAAACATCGCCTTCAACAATTGCCGGAATAAAGGCCGCCATCGACTGGCCGAACATATGGCTGAGCGGCAGTAGATTTAAAAACCGGATGGGCTTGAACGGTCCCATGTACTTGCGGTATTTGTTGACGCCTTCGTCAATCGGTTTCAGGTTCGCAAGGATGTTGCGATGGGTGATGGTGACGCCCTTGGGGTCGCCCGTCGCGCCGGAAGTGAATAGGACTTCGGCCATGTCTCCAAGCCCCGCGGGAACGATGGCGGGGGTGGCATGAGGAGCGTCGAACACCAGGTGCATCGGCCATACCGGACTAGGCAGGTTCGCGGGCGCGTTCAAACCGGGACCGATGAGAACCGCGCGCGCTTCCACGATAGCCGCGATATGCTCCACGACGGCAGCCGAAGAGCGGAAATCCACCGGCACCGCGACGACTCCAGAAAGCAAACAGCCCCAAAGCGCGATCACCCACTCGGGACGGTTCTCGCCCCAGAAAACAATGCGATCGCCCTTCTGGATATTGCTCGCGCTGAGATGCCCGGCGAAATTTCTGGCGGCCTCCGCGGCATCAGAGTACGATGCGTGGCCGATCCCCAGATCGCCTTCGTAGCGGAGGAACTCGCCCGGATTCTTTTGCCAGGCGTCGAAGAAGGCGGCCAGAGATGGAGGATCCCCGATCACATTGAGTTGGCCGGTCGCTTACCCGCCCTTTCCCATATACCAGAAACGCACCAGGAACAGGGATGTCAAAGCGTACACCATCAAATTCACCTTGCGGAATTTGCCCCGCAGGATCTTGATCAGCGTGTAGGCCACGAACCCGAACGCGAGGCCGTTGGCGATGCTGAACATGAGCGGAATCCCGACCATCGTGAGGAACGCGGGAATGCCGATTTCCGGATCGGCCCACTGAATTTCGGCCGCCGCTGTCATCATCATGCTGCCTACCAGAATGAGAGCCGGCGCGGTTGCCGCCGACGGAATCGCGCCTGCCAGCGGAGCGATGAACATGGCGACGGCGAACAGCAGGCCGGTCACGATTGCGGTAACGCCCGACCTTCCGCCCGCCGCCACGCCCGCACTGCTTTCGATATAGCTGACCACCGTGGACGTTCCTGAAAGTGCGCCCGTGAGAGTCGCGATGGCGTCGCTGTAGAGAATGCGGTTCAGGCGCGGGACGTTGTTGTCGTGTCCGAACAGTCCGGCCTTCTTGCCGACCGCCAGCAGCGTTCCCACGTTGTCGAACATGTCGACGAAGAGGAATACAAAAACAATCTCCAGCAGCCCCAGTCCGACCGCACCGCGGATGTTGAGCTGAAACGCCGTGGAGGTGATGTCCCGGAAGCTGTAAGGCTGCGGCGACCAGTGTGCATTCCCGGTGACGACTGCGAGCACCCAGGTTGCCACCACGCCAATCAGAATCGCCGCGTTCACCCGCGCGCAGATCAATGCCGCGGTAAGCAGCAGGCCGAACAGGGCGAGGAGCGTCATCGGGCTCCGCAGATCGCCCAGCCCTACCAGTGTGGCGGCGTTGGGAACAATGATGCCGGCGCTGCGCAGCCCGATCAGCGCGATAAACAGCCCCACCCCTCCCGCAACGGCCGAGTAGAGTTCCTTGGGAATCGCGCTGACGATCATCTGGCGAATTCCCACGGCGGTCAGCAGCAGGAACGCGACGCCGGAAATGAAAACCGCGCCGAGCGCGACATGCCAGTCCACGCCCATGCCTTTGACGACCGTGTAAGTGAAGTAGGCGTTGAGTCCCATGCCGGGCGCGAGCGCGATGGGATAGCGGGCGAACGCTCCCATAACGATGCTGCCAACCCCGGCCGCGAGGCAGGTGGCCGCGGTGACTCCGGCGGCCGGCATTCCCGCGTCATGCAGGATGGAAGGATTTACAAAGACGATGTAAGCCATCGTCATGAACGTGGTGAGACCCGCGAGGATTTCGGTCTTCCAGGAAGTTTTCAGCGCGGCGAATTCGAAATATTTTTCGGCGCGCTCAACGACGGACATTCGTCAAGTATTGCAGCATGCTTCGCAGCGCGTTTCCGCGGTGGCTGACGGTGAATTTCCTGGCGTCGTCCACCTCGCCGAACGAGCAGCCGAAGGGCGGGTAAAAGAAAAGCGGATCATAGCCGAATCCTCCGGGGCCGCGGCGCTCATGCAGGATTTCGCCTTCGACCTCCCCTCGGAAAGTGCGCAGGACTTTGCCGGCCTCGGCGAGCGCGATGACGCAGACGAAGCGTGCGGTGCGGTTTGTCTTATCCGCCGTCTGTTCGAGGAGCAGGGCGTTGTTAGCTTCGTCGTTGTTTAAAGCAGGCAGCCCGGCTCTCTCGGCATAGCGCGCGGAGTAAACGCCGGGCTCTCCGTTCAGCGCATCGACCGCAAGCCCCGAATCGTCGGCAAACAGCGGACCGGGCGCGAAGCGGCTGTAATACTCCGCCTTCAGGATGGCGTTTTCTTCGAACGTGACGCCGGTTTCTTCCGGGGCGGCGATCGATTTCAAATCCGGCAGCGGCTCGATATCGATGTCGAGAACCTGCGCGGCCAGCTGAAATTCCCGCAGCTTCCCGGGATTTCCCGTCGCGCAGTAGATCCTATTAAGCCGACTCAATGGCACGGTTTTGAATGGCGATCAGGTTGGCGATGCCGGCTTTTGCCAGAGTGGTCATCGCGCTCATCTGGCCATCGTCGAAACTCTCGTGCTCGGCGGTGGCCTGAAATTCCACAAAGCGGCCGGTGTCGGTCATCACAACGTTGGCGTCGACCTCGGCCCGTGAATCCTCTTCGTAGCAGAGATCGAGGATGGCTTCGCCGCGCAGCATGCCGACGCTGATCGCAGCCACCGCGCCGGTCAGCGGAGATTTCGAAACCATCTTGAAGCGCTCCATCTGCTTCACCGCAAGGGCAAGCGCGACGTAGGCGCCGGTGATGGAAGCCACACGCGTGCCGCCGTCGGCCTGGATCACGTCGCAATCGAGGATGATGGAGCGTTCGCCCAGCACCGTCATATCGATCACGGCTCGCAGCGATCTTCCGATCAGGCGCTGGATCTCGTGCGTTCGTCCGCTGGGGCGCCCTTTGGCGACTTCGCGCGCGGTGCGGGTGGACGTGGCGCGGGGCAGCATGGAGTACTCAGCGGTCACCCAGCCTTTACCGGTGTTGCGCAGGAAGGGCGGAGTGGAATTCTCCACACTGGCGGCGCAGAGCACTTGTGTGTTGCCCACCGTAATCAGCGCCGAACCCTCGGCGGTCTTCAGATATCCGGTTACAATTTCCACCGGCCGCAATTCATCCGGTTTACGGCCGTCAGGACGCATTTCGCATTACCTCGTAAAGAAGAAACATGGTGAGAACCATGCCTAAGACCAGAAACACCAGGCATGGTACGCCTGGTTTCATCTGCGGGGGCGCGTCCTTTTTCGGCCTGAACGCCTTGTATTTGCTCATTCGTGATTTCGACTGTTGCGCGCCGCTGGCTGTTACCCTGAGACGGACGTGATTGTGAGACGCGCGAACTTAAGTTTACTATTCGTAGCCTTGTCGGCTGCATTAACCGGTTGCGGGGCCGGAGCCTCGGCGAAACCGGATCTTCCCTCTTCCGTTTCGCCGGGGTGGAAGCTGGCGTCTTACGCCCAGAGTCCCGCGCCGGAGGGAATTCCGGGCACGGCAACTCCGCCGCAGTGCTGGAAGGCGCAGTATACGGGGCAGGGTACGGCCGACGTTTGGCTGTGCGGCTACAAGGTGAGCGGCAGCGCTTTCGATGCCGTGCAAAGGACCCGTGCGGAGGCCCAGACAGTGAAGTTCCAGGAAGGCAATTACCTGGTTCTCGTCAAATGGAACGCCGTTCCGAAAACGAATCTGACGGCGCTGATCCGGACCATTCAGAAGACCCTGAGTCCGAAGTAGCCATGCGCTTCGTTTATATTCACGGGTTCGCTTCCAGCCCGCAATCGCGCAAGGCGAAGTTCTTCGAAGCGGCTATGTCGGAGAATGGCATCGCGCTTGAAATCCCCGCCATGGATGAAGGGGATTTCGAACATCTGACGATTTCGGGCCAGCTTCGAGTTCTGGAAAAATTGATCGGCGGGGAGCCAGTGCGATTGACCGGATCCAGCATGGGCGGATATCTCGCCGCGCTCTATGCGTCGCGCCATCCGGAAGCGGACCGGGTGGTGATGATGGCCCCGGCTTTCGGTTTCGCCCAACGCTGGAAAGAGAAGGTCGTGGAAGGCGCCGATCTCGAGGTCTTCCACTACGGGGACAAGACCAACCGGCGGGTGCACTACGGTCTTATCGCGGATTCCGTACAGTATCCGGCGAATCCGGACTTCGGGCAGCCCGGCTTGATTTTTCACGGCGTACGTGACGACGTGGTCCCCGTCGAGTATTCCAGAACATTCGCCAAAGATCATCCCAGTGTGCGTCTCGTGGAACTGGAATCGGATCACGAACTGCTTGATGTATTGCCCGCAATCGCACGCCAGGCAATAGATTTCCTTACCGCCTGACCGATAGAATTGATTCGTGATCAGCCGGATGACGAGCGGGGCCGCGTGCGCTTTCCTGTTCGTCACGCTGACACTGCCCGCGCAGACCGGCGGGTCGCCCGGCAATCCCGAACTTGAAGAATCGCTCGAGGCGCTGGCCCATTCCGCATCCAACTTCGCGGCATCTGCCCCGGGCTTGCTCGCGGAAGAAACGCTGGATCAGCGCGGGCGGCGTGGTTTTCTCGATGTCGTGAAGGGCACCATCGCCAAGCCGAAAGCGATCGACGTCCGGCTTCCGGATGACTTCCGCACGCATCGCGTGCTTTCCAGCTACGGGTTCGCGCAGATGGGGGAAAACCGGGCGCTGCATGAGCTTCGCAAGATCGTCAGCATCGACGGCCAGACCGTCAGCGACGCCGGAGAAGCGCGCCACGCGATGACCATCGGCATTCTCGCGGCGGACGATCGTACCAAGCGCCAGCTGCTGGAGAACTTCGAGCACGAGCAACTGGAAGGCGCGATCACCGATTTCGGACAGTTGATTCTGCTGTTCAGCAAACGCAGTCAGAGCGATTATCTGTTTACCTACGCGCCTGCCGCACAGCTCGGCGACGAACCGGCCGTGGTGCTCGCGTACCGACAGATTTCGGGCACGCAGGGTCTGACCACGTTCGATCAGCGCACCGAAGACCGGCAAATGACCGGCGGGCAGATCTGGTTTCGTCAGCGCGACCTGCTGCCGCTGCGGATCACCCTGAACACGGAGCGGATGATCTCGAAGAAGGATGCCGTCCGCACCGAGGCTACCGTGGAATACGTTCCCAGCCCGGTGGGCCTTGTTCCCGCCAGCGTGAATCAGAAACAGTTTCTGAATTCTGATCTACTGGTGGAAAATGATCTTCACTATGCCAATTTCCAACGACCGGGGCTGCCGGATCTGATTCCATGAGCGAACTCAAAGCGGGAATGGCCGCGCCGGATTTCGAATTGCCGGACCAGAACGGCCAGTTGGTGCGCTTAAGCGGGTTTCGTGGCAAGCGCGCCGTAGTGGTTTACTTTTATCCGAAAGACGACACGGGCGGCTGCACCGCGCAGGCCTGCGGTTTTCGCGATAACTTCGCCGGGTTCCGCGAAGTGGACGCGGAGATTCTGGGGATCAGCAGCGATTCCAGCGAATCGCACGAAAAGTTTGCCTCGAAATTCAGTTTGCCTTTCACGCTGCTCAGCGACAAAGGCGGTGTGGTCCGGAAACTTTACGGGGTGAAGAAGACGTTCGGGATCATTCCCGGCCGCACGACGTATGTCATCGATCGCGACGGGGTGTTGCTGCATGTCTTTTCATCGCAGTCCGAGCCGGTGCGGCATATCGAAGAGGCGCTTTCGGCCTTAAAGAAATAAAGTTTACGGCTGGCCGGCCGCGGACATCGTGAGCCCGGGGGCAGGGGCGGCGCTTTTAAGCATCCACACAAAGGTTTCGAAACTGTCCAGACGTTCCCGGCAAGTCTCACAAACCAAAAGATGAATCTCGACGCGGGTCACCGCCGATTCGTTCAGACGGCCGAGTGCATAACGCTCGATTATGTCTTTCCGGATATGTCCCATGTCTGGATTAGTGCCGGGGGCCGGGAATTTTCTCAGTTTTTAATTAGCCCTTGAGATCCCGGAAAGCATCTTCAATCTCCCCGCGGGCGTCCGGCGAAACCGGGATGAACGGCAGCCGCGGCGGCCCCCCGTAGTAGCCGTTCAGGTCCATCGCGTGCTTCAACCCGGCGACGCCGTACATGTCGGTGACCAGAATCGACGGATGGGTGATCCTTTGCTGCCAGTCGAGTCCGGCCGCCTCTTCGCGGGTGCGGAAGGCTTCCCAGACGGCGATCGTCGCATATGGAGCGGCACTGGCGAACGACAGCGCCGCGCCGCTGGCGCCTGCCTGCAGCGATTCCCAGACCTGCGATTCGGTTCCCGCCAGCACCGCGAAGGTTTTCGGCGTCAGCGATTTCAACTGGGCGATACGCGTCACGGGCGTGCCGGTTTCGACAATGCCCGCGATATTCGGATGCTCCGCCAGCCGCGCGGTCGTCTCAGGGAGTAAATCGACGCCTGTCATCCGCGGGGCATTGTGGATCAGGACGGGCACAGGCGACCGGTCCGCCAGTGCGCGGAAGAACAGGGTCTGGGCTTCCGGACCGTACATGAGATTGCGGTACTCATGCGGCACGAGGCTGATGACCGCGTGCGCTCCCGCTTCGGCCGCTCCGTGCGCCAGTTTTACTGAGCGATGCACGCCCTCCTCGCTCACATCCGCAATGACGGTGCGGCCTTCGCCTGCGTGAGGCACGGCGAGGCGCAGCAACTCCAGCTTCTCTTCCGCATCGAGCAGCGGCCCTTCCCCCGTCAGCGACCCGACGATGAATCCCGCCAGCGACGTGCGGCTCCACTTGTAGAAGTTATGCTGAACCTTGACGCGATAGAGCGCGCCTGTATGATCGAAGGGCGTCGCAACCGACGCATACATTCCCTGTAATTTCATGAATCCCTATGTTCTCAATCGACATTCGCTGTAAGCAAGACGACTGCACGCAGGACGATAAAGACCTGCTCGTCGCCGACCTCTGGGAGGCGGGCTGTACGGGCATTGTCGAGCTCGACGGCGATGTTTTTCGCGTCTTTTTCGATGACGACGCGCGCAAGTCGGACTTAGTGGAGCGGTTCGGTGGAGTGGCCGCCCCCGCCGATCTGCGCGACTGGGTGGCCTTCGCGCATGAATTTCTGAAACCGATGGAAATCGGTCAGCGGATTTTTGTTTGTCCGGAATGGCGCAACGATCCGACTCCGCCGGGGCGCATTCGCATTGAGGTCAATGCCGGTCTGGCGTTCGGGACCGGCGCGCATGAGACCACGCGGCTTTGCCTGGAGGCGATTGAACGGCATCTTCGGCCGGGAATGACCGTTGTGGATGTGGGGACCGGTTCTGGGATTCTGGCCGAGGCGTCGGTGAAGCTGGGGGCAGGGCGGGTGATTGCCTGCGACAACGATCCGGAGGCTGTCACGGTGGCGGCGGAGAATTTCCAGCGCGCCAATGTCGGTGTGGAACTGTCAGGGAAACCGGTTTCCGATTTCGAATCCGGCATCGCGGATTTGATTGTGGCGAATATTTCTCCAGCGTGGATTTCGGATTTAGCCGCGGAGTGGGTGCGCGTTTTGCGCCCTGACGGAATCGCCGTCCTGAGTGGATTTGAAGCCGCCGATATTCCCCGCGTCACGACAGCACTGGAACAAGCCGGCGGCGCAGTTGCCGGCGAATTCGGAGACAAGGAATGGCGGATGATCGAGATGCGCCGCGGGACTTAGTTAGAGGGGCCGTTAGACCGCTTCTTTGCTCTGCGTCTTAAACGGAGTGTGCAGGTATTTCGATACTTCGTCCTGCGCGCCCTGGAAATTATCACGCGTCCGTTGCGCCTGTGTGTATTCGTTTACCGCCCGTTCGCGCTGGTCGGTAATATCGTAAATCTTGCCCAGGTAAATGTGCGCCCACACTTCCACCCACTTGGGCTGCAGATCGCCGTTCAGCGATTCCTTGAATTCATTCGCGGCGGACTGATAATTGTGCTGAAGGAAGAACACCTCGGCCACCCGATAGTGCGCCATTGAACTGTTCTTCTGCGTGTCCAGCGCCCGCTGGTATTCCTTCAGGGCTTCGGCAAACTCGCTGATCTGCGCAAACTGCTCGCCTTTGCGGATCGCCACCGCCACCCGAATTTCCGGACTCATGCGCAGCACCTTGTCGCCCGGATCGATCGTGATCTTCTTCGGCTTGCCGAAAGTATCGACGGAAAACTCCGATGACGTCCCCATCACCTCGATACGCTTGACCTCCGGATTACCTTCCGTCTCGATCCGCAGATCCACCGGCATCCGGAAGGTGTCGAGGTCCTGCGAAATCTTGCCCTGCACGCGGAATCCTTTCTGCGTGCGGAAAATCGTGTACTCCAGCTTGAACTCAGGCGCGCTGTTGGACTCCACCCACTGAAGGAAGAAGTACCGCAGCTCTTCGCCCATCGCCGCCTCGGCCACTTTGCGGAAATCTTCCGTGGTGGCCGATTTCCAGGCATACTGCTGCACGAAATTCTTCACCGCCTGAAAGAACTTGGCATCGCCCATCGTCCCGCGCAGCATCTGCATGACGACCGCGCCCTTGTCAGCGCTCAGTGCCCAGTATTCGGGCGAATAATCTTCCAGCCGCCCGGTCTGGATCAAAGGCACGTTATCGATGGTCAGGGCATCGATGCTGAGGTCTTTCATCCTCTGGTCGAGGGCGGAAGCGCCCTTCTCCTTCTCGGCCCACAGAGCTTCCGAGTAGAGCGCCATGCCATTCTCCAGCCACATGTGATTGCGGTTGACCGGCGATACTTCCATTTCCCACCACTGCCGCGCCACCTGATTGGCCAGCACACTGGTATTCACATCCTTGCCGATGGCGTTCGGCGCCAGAAAAATCAGACCGGGCGCCGCGTAGCCGTTCGGGGCGCCGTCAGCCGTCTCAAATACGGTGAGATTGGCGGACGGCGCAAGACCGTAAAGCGATGTGAAGTGGGTCATCATCTGGGCCGTCATGGCACCGTAGGCATTTGCTGAAGCCGCTTGCGGGCCGCGGAAATACAGGGTCGTGGTGATTCCGTCGGTGGAATTTTTAACCGGCGCACCTTTGACCACGGCGATGTCGCCCGGGAAAGACGGCTTGGAATACTGGAAAGTAAAAGTGCTGGCATCGCCGCTCTGTTTCACCGACCCGTCGCCGCTGCCGACTACCGTGAATCCGCCGGGCACAGTGGCATTGATGGTCGCGGTAAAACGATCGGCCGTGTAGCCGCTGACCGGAAACCAGCGCCCGGGGTAAAGCAGGAAAGCGTAATCGTTCTGGATGGCCGCGAACTTAATCCCGTAAATCGGCGAGTCCTCGCTGCCCGTCAGCCGTCCGTCGTAATTGAAATTCAAAACGGTGGCCTCGCCTTTTGCCAGCCCATTGGGAAACGTTACCCGCACGGTGTTGTCGGACTGATTGCGGGACGATTGCAGATTCTGGCCCTTGTCATCGGTCAGTCGCGAGATGTTGAGAGCATTGTTGAGTTCGAAAGTGACTGCGGTGGTCCGGTCATCGAGGGGAACAAAGCGCACGGCTGCGCGCGCGGTGAGGGTTTGCGTGTCGGGATTGATTTGCGCGTCGATGGCGTAGTTTTCGACATCGATGCGGGCTCGCTTGTCGTCCTGCGCGGAGGCCGATGCCGCGGCCACCAGCGCGCCCAGCGCAACTATGCCAATCTTTTTCACGTCAATTTCTCCTTCAAAGCTCTTCCTTCAGTCCCGGCAGATCTCAGTCCCGGCAGATCTCAGTCCCAGCAGATCTTCGATCTCATCCGCCGCCCGGCTGATAGGATCGGCCGCGCCGTCGTCGAGCAGCCTCGTCACCCGGGCCAGCTCAACTTTCATTTTCTCTCTTTCGGATACGTTGTCGAGCAGAGGGGCGGATGCGGCGGCGATTTTCTCACCCGTCATCTCGCCCTGGATGAGTTCCGGAACCACTTTCTTTTCCGCGATCAGGTTGACCATCGAGTAGAAAGGGACATCGACGAGCAGCTTGCCGACCGCCCAACTCAGCCCCGTCACCCGGTAGTAGGTCACCATCGGCGCACCCAGAATGGCCGCTTCGATCGTCACCGTTCCGCTTGCGGCCAGCGCCAAATCGCAATAAGCCATCGCGTTCCAGGTGTCCCCGCCGCTTCCGTCGATCGCGCGGATCGCGCTGCCTGCGAGCGGTTGTGTGAACAGATCCGGGCCGCAGTTCGCCGATGCCGGCAGAATGAAACTGAGATCGCGATCCTTCGATAGGATTTGAGCCGCCCGCACAAGGTCCGGGACGTGGCGGAGGGCTTCACTGCGACGGCTGCCGGGGAGCACTGCAACCAGTGGACGATCCACCGGGATGTTGTGTTTCCGGAAAAACTCCTCGCGCGAAAGATTAGGACGCACGCGGGCCACCAGCGGATGTCCGATATAGGCGACCGGCACTCCATGCTGGCGGAAAAAAGCTTCCTCGAAAGGAAAGATGCAGAGGAGCCGGTCGATGATCTTCCGCATGATTTTGACCCGGCCTTTTCGCCAAGCCCATACTTGAGGGGCCACGAGGTAAACGATTGGAATCTTGAGGGTTCTGAGTTTTGGCGCGACCCGGAAATGGAAGTCCGGCGAATCGGTCAGGATGGCCAGTTCGGGCTTCCGGCGCGCGGCCGTTGCGATGAGCCGGCGGAAGCGACGCCAGATGCGCGGCAGGTGACCGATTACCTCGAAAATCCCGACTACGGCCAGGTCTTCCGAACGGATTACGGGCTCAACGCCTGCCGCCCGGAGGTTCGGTCCGGCACATCCGAAAAATTCGCACGCGGGCCAGCGGCGTCGCAGTTCTTCCACCAGGCGGGCGGCGTAGAAATCGCCGGAAGCTTCGCCCGCGGACACCAGAGCAGACTTCGGCGGACGTTTCGATGATTCGGGCAAACCTTCAGAGTAGCGTTGCGGCGAAGGGCTTTACAGTCCGAAGCGGATTTTCGCAGTTGTTACAATCAATTCAACTCCGGTTCCTTCGCTGGAATCGCCGCAAAACACTACACGCTGAACACTCAACAATGCCATCCGAAAACGGTCTAGTCCGAACCACGCCAGCCCAGCCTGCGAATAACCGGAGCAAGGCCGAGCGAAGCAGAATCGATGAACTCAGCCGGCGTCTGCGCTCTTCCATGACTCCGATCAACGAGAAGATCTCCTGGTCGTCCATGCTGCCGATCGCCGAAGAGGATCTTCGCCAGTACATCCACGACCCGGTTGCGGCGCTTCCCCCGTCGGCCTGCGAGATTCTGCCCCGGATCGGAATTGTGCTGGTGCCCTATCTCGAGCGAGGCGCGGCGCGCAGCAGCGCCGTAGTGGTGAACGAGAAACCGGCCGAAGCGAAACTGTTGTTCTCGGCGCACGTCGGCGGTGACGATTTCGCGGCCCTGTTCTTCACCGTGAAGGGCGAA
The DNA here is from genome assembly GCA_035552315.1 of Bryobacteraceae bacterium. Taxonomy (GTDB): domain Bacteria; phylum Acidobacteriota; class Terriglobia; order Bryobacterales; family Bryobacteraceae; genus BOG-234. The sequence goes on along the minus strand of DASZLO010000055.1, from coordinate 7,983 downwards.
GAGGTTTCGGATTATCACTACTACTTTTACGATGAAATCGCCGCCCTGCTTTCGCAGCGCTGGCCCCAGAAGGTGCAGGAGGTTTATCACGGTCTGCTGCGCGAGGAACTGAGCGGAGAAGTGCACGGCGAGGTGGACGAGAAGAGCTGGCATTTGAAGCAAACGCTCCTGCGGCGTCCCATGGCCGCGCGCAAGGACGGTAAGCCCTTTCGCGATTATGCGCGGCAGTCGTTTGAGGACACGATGACGCTCTATCTCCACGGAATCTGCTGCGACATCGATGTGGAAACGGGTCCGCGGCAGTTGCCGAGCCGGCATTTGCGAAAGCGGCTGGAAGCTTTAAAGGCGCTGTTCCCGCCACCCGAAGGACGCGCGGTCTTTCCGGAAGACCTCGGTCATCACCACCATCATTGAGGTGTAGCGCCGGACATGAGCACGCCTGATAATCTGCGCGTCAAGGCTGGCGATTCCGCACCCGACTTTAGCTTCGTAAAAACACTCAGCGCGCCGCACTCCGCCTCGTGGACGATGGCGAATCTGTCAGGCAACGTGACCGTCATTGCGTTTTTTCCCGATACCTCCCACAATCTTCAGTCAGTTTCGAGATGGAATGCGCTGGCCGATAGTGAACGGACGCATTGACATTCTCAGGCTGAGGTTCGTGCGCTCCGCTACCATCTGCGACATGATCGCCATCGGGATTGCCGATGATTTACTTCTTCTCGCATGCGACACACTGCGCGGGGCTGTAGCGCGAGGCATCTGGCATATCCGATCCATAGATTTTTTGTGCAGGACGGAATAGTCAACGTCTTCGCCGAACGCATCGAACACGGCATTGATGTGGACGTGATCGCGCATGAAATGTCAATATGCGTTTATTGACCCTATAGTGTTTCCAGAAGTATATTGAGTGTCCTTTCGTTGTATCGTAAAAGTATGGCCACCAGAAAGAATCCGCGACATGTGATGGCCCCGAAACGGAAGCCACAGAGCGGCACGAAACCGCCCAAGGATGCCGTTCTGACGTTGAAAATAACGGGTCCAGGAGTGAGAAAAGGAAGGATCCCTGTCCCTGATCTAATCAAGATCTGCCAAGACGCACAAAACGCCGTTAACAGGCAGGCGGAAGCTCTTGACGGCCGGAAGACTCTTCACCCCGGACCCGTGTCCCGCCTCATACGCAAAGAATGCACCCTGGAGCTGATCGGTATCCGGGACGGCAGTACTGAGCTCGATTTCGGATTGGCAAAGCCGCAAATGCTGCTCCCGTTTTCAGAGGTTAAGAGTTTCGGGACTGAAGTAGTTCAGGAGCTGACGGACACAATAAAATCACTTGGAAACGGAAACAAAAAAACCGATTTAGACCCTGGCGTTTTGCAGAGTATTTACGGGCTCGGCGGCATTATCGAATCTAGGCATATCAAAACACTCAAATGGATAACGCCACTCGCTGCCAGCAAGCAAAGTATTGCGGTCGTCAATAAGAAAGTGCGAGAGAGCGCCGCGATTCAACTGAGTCGCCCAACTGTGAGATTCACACAAATCGATGGCGTGCTAGACATGGCCGATTTTAGTCGCCGCGATAGGAAGTGCAGAATAGACCCGGCAATTGGCACGCCCGTTATCTGCACTTTTGGACCGGAACATGAAAACGATGTTCAGGCGTTGATGCGTCAGCCCGTTCGCGTTTCAGGCATGGGTAAGATTCAGCCAGGTTCAGATCGCGTTGACACGTTAGAGGTCCACAAACTGGAACCGCTCCCTTCGCTGCACCTGGGTGAGGGGAACTTCTCTATGTCGCCAAGTCTTGCCCAACTCGCTGCCTCGCAAGGAGTAACTCCGCTGAAAGACGTGAGAACGTTGGGCGGAATGCTGGCCGATGACGAGGTCGAAGATTTCATTTCTGCAATTTATGAATCGCGGGAGCAGAGTTGAGTACCGCCGGAGCCGAGGCAGTCCTGGTGGATACCGATGTATTCTCCTATCTAATGAACGGGAGCGGATACGCCGCACTGTACCGCCCGCATGTGGATGGCAAGTTGATTGCGGTGTCGTTCATCACGGTCGGAGAGCTTTACTTCGGCGCCAAGCGCAGGAATTGGGGCGAAGCAAAAATCGCAGACCTGAAAGACAGATTGCGCGTCGTGACAATCGTTCCATATGATGAAAGCGTCTGCCGTACTTATGCGGATATCAAGGCCAATTGTGAGTCCAGAGGCAAGAAAGTTGGCGATAATGATCTTTGGATCGCTGCCTGCGCTATTCGTCATTCGATCCCGCTAGTCTCAAATAATTTCAAGCACTTTAACGGAATACCCGGCCTGATTCTGCGGTCTGAATCGCAAGCCCTGCAGGAGATGCAGTCTCAAATGAAGCTCGAAGTGGAGACGAGAGAGATCAAGCCTTCTTCCAGCGAGCCGCAGCCGCCTTCTTCGCAATCATCTTCCGCTTCCGAGGCGAAAGCGCGGCTGCCCGCGCCGCGCCGCCTTTAGCGCCGCCGAGTTTCCCCAGCGGCATGATACCGTCATAGCACGGTGTTCGAGGAAAGCCTTTTGGGTCCACAGCCGCTCGCGGCGACGGTCAGCGTCATACTGACGATCTGGTGCATTCTTTTGGTTCTTGGGTCAATCCCTGGTCTCATGCTCACAGGTATGGCATTCGAGGGTGGATACACCTTAGATGCATATCTTTCTCTTGTTGCGGTTTGGTCTTATCCGCCACTTGTAGCCATCGCGTATTTTTATCGGAGACGAAAGCCTGTCCAGTTTGGCTGCCAATAGTAACTGTTTTTCTGTTCATTGTCGAACAGCTCGCGTGGCAATTCGGGCTGCGAATTAAATTTTCAAACTGACCCCCTACCAAATTTCCGCGTTCCTGGAAAGGGCACGGCCTCGAAGGCGAATTCGAATTTCGCGATCTGACCGGTCTCGCGATCATCCCCGTGCGGCGAACGATTGAAATCCTCACCGTCAGGCCTCGCTGATCGTTAGCCATCGCCCACACGCTAGCCATTTTTCAGTAGACTGGCGTCAGGAGGCTGGACGATGCGAACAGTTTCGCTTCTGTTGTCGCTAGCTGTAACGGGTTTTGGCCAGTCGACGCCAAATGCCCGGCCCGTGAACGTCGCTTTCACGCAGGGTGCTGTTGGCCAGATACCGCCGGGGTGGGAGATGCCTCCGATCCCCACGGCCGCCGGTTTCCGCGCCGAACTTCGACGTGAGGGCTGTGAGGGTTCGTCGTTGTGTGCCGGCCATGCTTGTAGACGTTAAGAACACCGTCCTCGCACAAACGTTTTCAGCCGGACCCTACATCGGGAAATCGATTCGCTTCAGCGCCTATCTGCGCCTCCAGCGCGGCGACACGGGCGGGAACATTCACATTCGTATGCGGATCAATTATGCCGACGGCCACGCGGACCTCCGTGATAGTTTGATGCCGCCTGTCACCGGAGACCGGTGGGAACGGCGGGAAGTATTCGGCGACGTAAAACCGGGAGCGGTCTCAATCGGGATATTCTCGCGATATTTTCCGCCGGGGGTGGGATGGGTTCGAGCGCCCGCCTTCGAAGTGGTAGACAGCGCGAAAGTGCAGACGCCACCGGAATTCGGCGTCTCCACCGGGTCATTCCCGGTCAAGGATGCTGCCGGCAAAACGATCAAATTCGGCGCGTGGATCAAAACCGAGAACGTGACGCGAGGGTACGCCGGACTCTGGTGGCGCGCAGACGGACCCAAGGCGGGTCAGACGCTGGCTTTCGACAACTCAGCGTACCGGTCGATCGGCGGAAAGACCGACGCTTTGGTTGGAGAGAACCGCGGTTCGACCGGGACCAGTAACTGGACGTGGCGTGAAATTGAGCTGCCCGTACCCGTCGAGACGCGCAATATTAATTTCGGATTCCTTCTGCCCGGAAATGGCACGGCATGGTTCGACGGCGCCAGGGTTGAGCTTGACGGACAACCGTACTTTAGTCCGGAGTTTGATTTCGATTTCGAATCGGCGGCGCTCCGGGGATTTCGCGTCTTCCCGGGCGTCAATTCGGCAAGCCGGAATTACAAAGTCGGACTCGACAACACAACAGCATATACAGGCAGCCAAAGTCTGAAAATGCAATTTGTCGGATACGAAGATTCGCGGCCGAGTGCGGTTGGAAGTGTCAAGAAACTGGATCCGGTAACAGTGGACGTTGCTTCGCGATCCACAGACTACTCGACACCCGTACCGATCTCGTTCATCAATCACAGCAGAGGGCCGGTAGACATTTACTGGATTGACTACCAGGGACGCCGAATGCTCTATCGGGAGCAGCTTCCCGTCGGATCGACATGGCAGACCGGGACATTTCTCACGCATCTTTGGCTCGTGGTCGCAAGCGGTACCGGCGGCACCAAGGAGCGCGGTACAGGACGAAGAGTAGCCGCTTTTGAAGCTTCCTCGCCGGCCGGAGGCGACGCGATGATCACGGATTCTCAGTAAGAGGCGCTCAGTAAGAGATAACCGGCTCAGGCCAGTTTGCGCAGCACATCCAGCGCCACCGCTTTGCCGCGTTCGCCGGTTTCTCCCGCCGGACCCACGCAGGCCGGACAGCCGGTCTCGCAGGCGCAGCCTTCGATCAGTTCCCGGGTCTGGCGCAGCAGATTCGCGCTGAGCCTCCAGAGCGGCGCGCTCAATCCGACGCCGCCTGAATAACTGTCGTATAGATACAGGTTCGGCTCCCACGCCGTCAGGCTTCCGGCGATGTCTTCAGTCAGCGCCACCCCCAAATCGCGCGGATCGCACATCAGCAGCAACGACGCGATGGTGCGGAGCGCATTGCCCAGTCCGCTGAGTCCGTTCTGAATTTCGCTGGGAGTGTAGGACTCGAATCCCGTCAGAAATGAAGCCGGGAAATGCAGCCAGAACGACGTCGTGTGCATCTCCTGCTCGGGCATCGAAAGATTCCCCGCGCCCACGTTCTCCATCGTGTAGAACTTGATCTTCTTGAACCCCACGATCTGGCGATTGACGCGAACATCGCCGTGTACCGCGTTCACATCGAGAGTTACTGGCGCGCTCTCGAACTCACGCAGCGTCTTCACCTGCGTGTAATCGATGGCATCGGTATAGTAATCGCTCTCGACGCGCTTGACGTACGCTTTGCGTTCTTTGTAATCGAAGCGCTCCACATGAAATTGCTTCGCCTCATGCAGGTAAATGGCTTTCTCGTGCAGCGTCGTCAGCGCCGCGGTATACGAAACCTCGCCGATGATTCTGGACTCGCCCGTAATATCCACCACCACGAAGTTGTCGCTCGAAACGGACCGCAGGCTCACTGCATCGGCCGGGTAACTGTCCGAAGTCCAGTGCCACGCGTCGCCGGAACGGTGGAGCAGTCCAGCCTCGGAAAGGAACATGCACAAATCGGTGGTCGGATGCGGACCGAACAGCTCGCCTTCGCGCAGAGGCAGCTCGAAGACCGCGCACTTCAGATGGTTCAGCAGAACTTCCACATTGTCCGGATTCACGTACGCATGCTCCGGCGACCGGTCAAACAAATACGACGGATGCTCGACCACATATTGATCCACCGGCGCGCTGGAGGCCACCATAATGGCCAGCGATCCACCGTTCCTGCGCCCGGCGCGGCCCGCCCGCTGCCACGTGGATGCGATAGTCCCAGGGTATCCGGCCATCACCACGGCATCGAGCGAGCCCACGTCGATCCCCAGCTCCAGCGCATTGGTGGCCACCACCGCGCGAACTTCTCCCGACCGCAATTGTTTCTCAATCTCGCGCCGCTCCTTCGGCAAATAGCCGCCGCGGTAACCGCGCACCGAGCCCGTCGGAATCTTGCCTTTGTCGAACGCGTCTTTCAAATACGTCAGGAGAACTTCGGTGGCGAGGCGATTGTTCGTGAATACCAGAGTCTGCTGATGACAATCGAGCAGTTCGAGCGCAATGCGGCGCGTCTCGCTGATGTAGCTGCGCCGGATTCCCAGCTGCCGGTTCACCACGGGAGGGTTGTAGCAGATGAAAACCTTCTCGCCGGCCGGCGCGCCGTTGCGGTCGATCAGTTCGAAAGGCGCTTCGGTCAGCGCTTCGGCCAGCTCTTTTGGATTCGCGATGGTTGCCGAGCAGGCGATGAACTGCGGTTTCGATCCGTAGAATTCGCAGAGCCGCCGCAGTCGCCGCATGATGTTGGCGAAGTGGCTGCCATAAACTCCCCGATAGTAATGCAGCTCGTCGATCACGATGTAGCGCAGATTTTCGAACAGCCTCGCCCACTTCGTGTGATGCGGCAGGATGCCCGTATGCAGCATGTCCGGATTGGTGAGGACAATGTTGGCGCGCTGCCGGATGGCCCGCCTCGCGTCGCCCGGGGTATCGCCGTCGTATGTGAAGGCGCAGAGATCGGAGCCGATCGCTTCGATGAGCCCGTGCAGTTCATCGAGCTGATCTTCCGCCAGGGCTTTGGTGGGGAAGAGATACATCGCGCGCGCACCAGGCTCGCCGAGCAGGCGGTTCAGGATGGGCAGGTTGTAGCAGAGGCTCTTGCCGCTCGCGGTGGGCGTGACGACCACGGGGTTGGCTCCGCCGTTAATCCGCTCCCAGGCCTCGGCCTGATGCGAATACGGTTTGGCGATGCCGCGCCGGGTAAGATTTTCGCGCAGCGCGGGATTCAGATTCTCCGGAAATTCGGCGTACACGGCTTCGCGGGCGGGTGTGCGCCGGATCGCGCGAATCGGCCCCTCGGCGTCTTTCGCCATACGCTCGAATTTGTCGAGCAGCGGGATCACGGCATCGCTCTTGCGCGCCGCCATCCGCAACTCCGGTAACGCCAGGGAAAGGGATTCGCTCATTCGCCTTGTGTTCGCCTTAGTAATTTAACACATTTCGGCGGACGGCGCGGCTATTGGGTTTCAATGAGCGCCCGGATGCGCGCCCACTTTAATATGCTTGCCCCAAACCTCGCCAATTCTCTGAAGTTTTCCTGCGAACAAGGCCACGTGACGCTCCTGGGAAGCCAGAACGAACAAAGCATACGGCGTGCTGAATGAGAACACCGCAGCCGCACCGGTTTTCTTCTGCAGATCCTCTGAGATCCTGGCCGAGAATTGCGCCCGGTTCTCACGAATGAAGTGCTGATAGATCAGGACCGACGAACCGGCTTCGAATGTTCGGCTCACCTCGTCCCAATAGAGATGCTTGCTGGAGTCCTTACGGCCGACAGGCCGCGACTTAATTTCGATTCCGTTGTCGGGATCGAAGAACACGAGGTCACAACCGGCTAGGGCAGCACGGGACGCGGTGAAGTATTCGCGCCGGGCATGCTCGCAGTCAGTAAGCATCTGAGAGTGAAAAAAAGAGTTGCCGAGCAGATTGGATTTCTCAATGCGGGCGACGTGACGCACTTTCTCGACTTCTATCGTGTGCTTCAGCCAGTCGAACAACTCGGGATCTTTACCGCGGAACTCCTTCGAGTCCTCAAGGTATCTCAAAAATTGACCGTCGGTTCGGCTGTCCTCTGCCGTCAACATCCAGCAAACCCCGAGCCGCAATGCCCCTGCAAGCGTCAGCGCGCGCAGGAGCCCATATTTGCGGAAGTCGTTGACGTCGCCAAAATACTGATCCTTCATTTTGGGCTGCGCCGAGAGCCTTTATACGTGGCAGAATCGCGACGCATGGCGTTGCTCCAAATCCAATAAACGACGCTTCAGTTCAAGGCCCGGGCCCCAACCGCCCAATGAACCGTCGGCGGCAATAACTCGATGACACGGGATGATCAGAAGAAGGGGATTGCTCCCGTTCGCCTGACCGACTGCCTGCGCACCTTTGGGCGTGTTGACCGCAGCCGCAATGTCTCGATAGCTTCGGAGCTCTCCATAGGGAATGGCGGAAAGCGCGCTCCATACTTTTAGTTGAAATGGAGTGCCCTGCAAATCCAGAGGCAAGTCGAAGTATGCGCGCTTGCCATCGAAATATTCACGCAACTGGGACGCA
>DASZLO010000054.1:0-19381 GCA_035552315.1 Bryobacteraceae bacterium | reverse complement strand
TTGGGTTCATAAAACGGAATGCGTGACACGTGGCTGTCTCCGCAAAAGGAAATGGCTGCGAACGGACGTGACACTCCCAACGAACGACGCATGGTTGGCCAGAACCCAGAGCCAGCACCAAATTAGGGTTGACGCGCGATTCAGAGTGAGCACGGGCGCTCCGATGCCTACTCCGGCGACGAACATGACAGTAGCAATCCACAGGCCCGGCGGACGGCGGCCTGACTTTCTCCGCATTCCCGATTTCAGGAGCACGCCCAAGGTCACTAAGTACAGGAGCAGACCAAGAATACCTGCCGACATGTACACGCTCAGGTAGGCACTGTCTACCGTATCCAGGCCTCCAAATCCGATGCCAAAGATGGGAGAGGTCTCGTACACCTTCGAGACCAGCGGCTGCAACACGCTATCGTCCTTTGCGCTGAGGCGGCCGGCGGTGATGCCGCGGATCAGGTTTTCGCTCTGGAACATTTCCGTGATGCGCGCCGATCCCGGCCAGATCGCAGCAATCGCGTCAGAGTAATACGAAATCGCCACGGATCCGGCCACAATGGCAAACGCCGTAATCATGATTCGCGAGGCTCGCCTCCGGCTATGTCCCACACTGGGGCCGTAGCAGAGCACGAACACGGGTAGAGCCCCGAAAAGAAACACCTTGGAAGTTCCCCCGAAACCCCCGACCAGCAGAGCGGCCAGCAGCAGATAATCGCGAAGCGAGGGTGGCTTGAGGCTGGCCCGATGCAGCCAGCAGAATAGCCCGACTGCGTAGGCCACGCCCTGCTCCATTGGTTGGTTGAAGATTCCGATCAGACGCTGCGCATCGAGGGCGTAGTTCCCGACAGCACGCTCACCAGCCGCGATTGTGCCTGTCCAGAACAAACCCAGATAGGAAGGGAAACGCGGAAACAGAAACTCCAGAATCTCGATTCCTGTATTTGCCGCAAGACACCATTCAATCGCCGCACACACTTTCCATCCCACATCCGAACCGTTCCGCGACCGCCTTGCATCAGGAAAGCATCCCGAGAGGACGATCATTGCCGCGACCGGCAGCAAGTAGTCGTCAGCACCCGCCAGTATTTTAGTGATCGGACGGGAGAACCAGAAAGAGACGGCGACGCCCGCCATCAACAGCAGCAACCAAACCAGCGAGGCGCGTCTTAACATGCGCGGCAGAGCGCCATTTCTGCAGCCCAGCACCAAAGCCATAAGACACAGAGGGTAGATGACGAGTTGCTCTGTGCGAATTCCAAAGCCTTTCAGCACGTACGGCCCGAATACTGCCACGATCATTATGTAAGGAATAAAGTAGTTCATCGCATTCAAACCAACGCACAGGTCGTCTTCACCCGGCCAGCGCTCCCAAGCCGAAGCATGGATAGCGCAAGTCGCCTGGGCTCGTTAAGGCGCGGATCTCCCAGAACCAAAGCGATCAAGCCCAAAGCGCCCACACACAAGGCTGCCACCACGACATAGCTCCACGAAGCGGCGGGTGGTCTCATGCCAAGCGCTATCCCGAGCATGCAAAAGAAAAGGCGTGTCGCCCACACTGCACCGGGAGTGGAATAGCCTTCGGCCGGTTCGCGGGATAGCCGGTGCAGCGTCCATCGGCGTCCCACGAAGAAAAATCCGGCGGCAGTGAATGTGGCGGCGAGCGAGGCGCCCGGCAGCCCAAGCCATTTCAGTCCCGCAATGATGAGGGGCACTCGCATCAGAGCCTCAAGAAGCAACATCAAGGATCCTCGAGCGACGGGTCCAGTGGCTCTATAAAGATAGTTGAACAGGTATGATCCGCCTACCACGACGGTTTCAACGGCAATGAGCATGGTCAGCGGCAGTCCGCCGTATTGCCGGGGCCCAACCCATTTGCCAACCAGCACCTGGTTAACTGCAACATAAGCCGCGGCGCCTGCGATCACTACCGCGGAGCGCAAAGCGCATAATTGATGGAGCACACGAAATGCACGAGAGCGCTCCTGCGAACCAGCCAGACTGGCGAAGCTGCCATACACAGAGCTTGCAATTGTGTCCGCAATGGACCGCAGCAGGTCGGCTGCCTTCCGGGTTACGGAGAGGACCAGCGCGGCCTCCGGACGCAGAAATACCGCGGCCAGAGCAATTTGACTTTGATTCATTGCGGCATACCCTATACCGCCGAGAGCGGTCGCCGGAAGAATCGCAAACAGTTCCCGCACGACAGCACCGTCGATTCGAAAATGGCCTCGGAGAGGTCCTCGCAGATAGGGGGAGACGAAGAGCGAACCTCCGACCATAAGCGTGAGAGCCCGGGCAGCGGCGGCGAGGGCCGGAGCCCACAAGCCCAGACCCGCAGTCGCGGCGGACACCGCAGTGAGGAAGGCCGCGATTACCGAAATCAACATCACGCCATTCATCTTGCCCGTATCCTGAATGCCACGGGAGAAACCGACGAAGCCGTTGTTAAATACACATAGAGAGGCGCCGACCGCACTCACCCGGAAACAGGACCGCAAGAGCACCGCCTCGGCGCCTGTGATCCGCATCCAACCTGGAATGGCCGAAGCGACGAAGAACCCCGCCACGGCCAGACACAGGGCGATTCCGGACAGAACGGCAAGCCCCGAAGCCAGCCATGCGCCGATCGCAGTATTGTCGTTACGGCCGTGAGCGGCCCCAATTCGCTGAATCATCAGGTTCGGCAAGCCCAGATCAAAAGCCTGCAGCCAAACCAACACATCCCCGGTGGCAAGCCAGGCCCCCAACAACCGAGCGCCGATACAGTGAAGGTACAGTGGCATCAGAACAAGGGCTTGGGCCGAGAGGATCACCATCACACTGGCATTTCCCACCATGGTGCAGGCCGCTGCGTAACGGCGTCCCATACTCTTCTCGAAATGGACCAGAGGCGGCACTAAGAAATCCGCCGTCTGATTGAACGGACTATGGAACGGCACCAGGCTGGAACATGCCGCCGCACGAGAGCCCTCAGCCGGAGGCGCCTCTCCATTTCACGCGACCCCTCAGCAAAACCCGACGCTGTGCCGAAGGTGCGGATCGCCCAAATGCAGCCGATCGGATCCGTCGAAGCGCCGTGTTGGTCTTCCGTGTGGTAATCCCGGCATCCGATGATCTCCCACGCTTCGGAGAAATCTTCGGGAACCCAGCCGGAGCGGTGAGTCTGCCAATAGCCGCCATGCATGCCCCACCGATCGGCCGCAGTGGCATCGTCGTAAGTTTGCGGGAAGTAGCCCAACGGAGTGAAGATCACCACCTGCCGGCGCGCAACACGTTCCGCTTCTGCAACGAACGCCAACCCGTCCTCTTTCGAGAGATGCTCGATGAAGTCCAGCGCGAACACGATGTCTACAGATTTATCTGGGAGTATGCCAAGCGCTTTCTCCCACACTGAATTCATCACCAGGTACCTGGGAGACCCTGCCAGACGTTCACGCAGATAGCTCACGTATTCGCCGTGAGCCTCCACGCAAATATGCAGTTTGGGCCAGACCAGCGTCTGTGGCTCGATCCCCGAGCCCACGTCGAGAATCACGTCTCCGTGCCTCACCTTACTCCGGATCAGACCGGGCAGTTGGTCTTTGGCGACCCACCGGATCACTGTCCGCTCTTTCGCGATTTGACAGGCTGGCATCATGCGGTTTCGCTCTGGTGGTTGTAATATCGGGCGTACTTGCCGTAGTAGCCGTGGTAGTAGTAGCTGTCGCCGATGTCCTTGGTGACTTCGTTGAGCGCGACCCCCACGACGTTGGCGCGCAATCGCTGCAGCATGCTGACCACTGAGGCCAGAGCTTTCCGATCCGTCTGCCCTGCTAAGGCGATGAGCGCCACGCCATCGACCGCGGTCGCCATTTGCAGCGGCTCGGGGAAGCCGAGCGCGGGCGGCGAATCTACCAGGACCAGGTCATAGTCCACCGCCGCTTCTTCCAACAGGTGAGGCAGTGCCCGCCCGATCAGGTCCGATGCTCGTCGCGATGTAGGTCCAGCCGGTAGGACATACAGATTCGGAACACCCGGCACCTCCATGACACAATCGCGCCACGGAATCCCGTGCAACAGGACGGCGGACAGCCCGGTTTCCGATGTCAGCCCCAGCCTGCGATGTACGCTGGGACGTCGCAAATCGCAATCGATCAACAAAGTTCTGTGATTCTGTTGTGCATGCGCCATGGCCAGGTGGCAGCAGACCGTGCTCTTTCCTTCGCCTGGCGTAGCGCTGGTCACCATCAGCGAGCGGATCCGGCGGTCGAAGCTACTCAGCAGGATCGAGTTTCGCAGGGTACGGATGGCCTCTCCGAAGCCGGCGAGCATCCGATCGTCGACCGAATGGCGCATCAAAGCCGGGAGATTGCCGCCCGATGCGCCGCTCAGTGCCATGTGGCCTTTCCATGACTTAACTTGCGGCAGTCCGCCGATGACCTCGGCCTTGACGATCCGCGCAACCTGTTCGGTATCCCGAATCGTGTTATCGAGCGTATCGCTCAATACCGCCGCGCCGACGCCCAGCATGGCCGCAAACAGGACCGCCAGGCTAACATTCAGCGGAATGCTGGGAAATACCGGGTCCAGGCCAGGACGGGCATTGTCGGCGATGCGTACCATATTGCTCTGAAAGCCCGCGTTGATGCCGGCTTCCCGGATCTTCGTGATCAGTTCCTCGTACAGCTTTTTGTCGGCCTCGGCCTCATGCTTCAGCGATTCGTACTCGAAGGAACGCGCATTGATGCGGTCGAATTCGGCCTTACTGTCCGTCACCGCCTTTTTCAGCATCTCCTCCCGGTTCACGGCTTCGCGGAATTCCACTTCCACGCGTTTCATGACACTGCCCCGGGCTGCGTCAAACTGGCCCTGGATTTGGCTCAGTTGAGTTTCGGCCTTCCGGTACTCGGGATGATTCAGGCCGTAGTGCGTCTTCACCTCGGCAAACTTTTCCTGCGCCTGTCCGAGACGATCCGCGATACTCTTCAGTGCGTCTCCCTGTGTTGAGGCTTGCGCCGACTCCAAACTGCCTCCGCTCACGGATCGGAAGGCAGCTTCCTTCTTCACCCGTTCGGTTTCGGCGTTGGTGTAGTCGGTGTTCAATTGCAGCAATCGCGCCGACAGGATATTCGTCTTCTCCTGCGGATTGATGACATTCAGCTCCTTCTCAAATTGCGCGAGCGCGGAGTCCGAGCGTTCCATCTTGGCCTTCAATTCCTCCAGCTGTTTTTCCATGAACGTGGAGAGGCTGGCAGATGAGCGGAACCGGATGTCGTAGGTATGTTCTACGTACGAACGGGCTATCCCATTGGCCACGTCGGCTGCCAACCGGCGATCCGGCGAGCGGTAGCCGATCAAAAGGAGGTACGTGTTCGGAGGCCGGGCCACCTTCAGATTCTTGAGCATGACCGGCGCGTCGATCAGCAGGCCCTGGTCCGTCCCCGGTGTTCCAGCGTGTTCCAGATCGCGCAGGTGGAACTGGTCGGCCACCGGCCGCAGAACTGCGTCCGACTGAATCAGTTTGATCTGTGTGGCGAGGAACTGATCCGCGTCATTCAGAGCCGATTGCGTCGCTTCCTGGCCCACCACGGCGTTCGGAACCTTGCGGTCTACGTCCACCGTGACTGTTGATTCATAGACTGGCGTGATGCGAGCAGAAACAATCAGAGTAGCGATGGCGCTGATCGCAATAAACGAAAGGATCTTCCAGCGATGGCGCCGCAATACCCAAAGGTAGTGGGACAAGGGGAGACTCTGTTCTTCCGGCTCCATATCCCAACCGCCCGGCTGTGCCGGCGAGAGACTCACGGGAACGGGCAGACTGCGGGCCCCGCGCTCTTCCACAATCGCTAGGTCTTGTAGTGGTGTATTCATTTTCCTTACCGCACCCCTGCGTAGATCAGGGCGCTCATGGCTCCGCTTCCAAATAACAGAACTTTCTCCAGCAAGGCGATTCCGGCGCGCGTGCCTTTGGCGTCGGGGATGTAAAGGATGTCATTGGCCAGTAGTGGAATGTCGGGCGACTTGCGGTCCATCATTTTGCCCAGGTCCACTTCGATGTCGCTGCGATTTCCCGAGGCTTCCCGCCGATAGATATAAACTCGCTTGGCGGAGTAAGGAAGCAACCCCTCAGCCATGGCGAGAGCCTTCAGCACGGATGTCTCCGGATTCTGTTGCGCGGTGTATGCGCCGGGTTTCTTCACGTTGCCCAGGACATAGACCTTACCGACTTCGGGCACCCGGATCTCCTCGCCGCCCGTGAGCCTGAGGTTCAAATCCGAACTGGCCCCGTCGATCAAGACTTTTACCGGGATCCGTTGCGTGAGCGACGACGTCTTGCCGTCAACCGTAATCTGCTGGCGGCTCACTAAAATTTCCGAACCGGCCTCGGGAGATAGACCTTCGGCTCGCGCCAAAGCGTCGAGCAGTGTGACCGGACCAGCAGCCTGGAACGTCAGCGGCCTTCTCACCGCGCCCATTACTGCGATGGGACGACTGTTATATTCGGCCACCGTGACGGTGACAAAGGGATCGACGATCAGCCCCTCCTGCTTGAGGGCGTCGCCAATCGTAGTTTCCAGTTCGGCAGGCATCAGCCCTGTGGCCTGGATCCGCTGCTTCAACATGGGCAGGCGCAGATATCCGTCGGCACCCACTCGTACAGTCCGGGTGAATTCCGGTCCATCGTAAACCGCTATGGCCACCAAGTCATTGGCGCCAATCGGCTGAATGGGCAGGTTGCTGCCCGATATTTCGGCGGGAGCCGTTTGACGGACCTGGCCGCTCACCAATCCGGCGGCGAGCCAGAGCGACATTACCAGCAGTTTCATTGGTCTCTCCTCATCTTCGGTATTTGGCGGGGTTTTTCTTCAAGCCAAACCGCATGACAATACCATCGGATTGGCGAGCCAAAACCTTTACGTCCGCGCGAGAAAAATCTTTCGCGAAGACACACCGCTAGGATGAGGAGATTGGAGTGAGGAGGGAGTGCTTACTTCTTGTCGCGATCCCGCTCGTGCTGCTTGCGAGCGGCATCGTGATCGGCCATTAGCTGGTCGAACAGAGCAACCTGGTCCGGCCGGAGGATGGCGCGGACCTTATTCCGCTGCTCGTCCCAGATGGCCCGATTGGCGGCATTGTACTGCTTGTGGGTATCGTCGAATCGCGCTTTGGTCTGATCCAGAATCTGATTGAAGCTGGCGACCTGATTGTCGTCCATCTTGACGCGGTCTCGCATTTCGCCGACCTGACGTTTGCGGAAATCCTCCGGCGAAGGCCGTTTGGAAGTCCCGGTCGCCACTGTGTTGACGACATACAGGCGGTGTGCGACAGCACCAAGCACCGCGCCGCTCGCGAACACAAGCAGGAGGGTCAGAAAGGCGGACAGCTTCGACTTGGACATGTTTCCGCTCATCGACCAGGGTCAGTGAGATCCAGGTGTACCGGCGCGACGTAATCCGGAGCATCCAGCGGACGCGCTTCCGCTAACGCCTCGATATAGCTCTGAGGCATATTGGGATTGGCGTGCGGGATTGCCATGTAGATTCCCATGGCGATCGTCAGGGCTACGGCCGCGGTCACAAAGGCGCTCGCCATGCGGCGGAAGGAGAACGTGAAGGTCTGACGCGATTCGATACGTTTCCACAGTTCCGGCATGAAATTCGCACTGGGATCCCGATCGGGACACGCAGCTCGATATGCCCGAAACAGAGCATCCAGCTTTTCATCATTGCTGTCGCGCATTGGATACATATTCGTTAGCCTTCTTGCTTCTCCCGGACTGCCGGGCCCATCCTACTTCTTTTCCGACGCCCCAAAGGCTTTCAAAACCCGTTGCCGAGCCCTGAATAATCTTACCTTAAGAGCATTTTCGTTGACCTTATAAATCTTTTCAAGCTCTTTCAGAGAAAGACCTTCGACTTCCTTCTGAACCAGCAAAATTCGATCGGCCTCCGAAACCGCGCCCAGGAGCGAGTCTACGGATTCCCGAATCTTCTTCTGATGCTGCTCTTCATGTTCCACCTTGCCGCCCGCCGTCGCATCGGCCATCATGACCTGCTGCTCCGAAAGGTCGGACATGCGAAACTCTTGCCGCCGCTTTTGCTTACGAAGGTAGTCGTAAGCCGCGTTCGATGTCAGCCTATACAACCAAGGTTCAAAGACCTGAGCCGTCCTGAGTTGATCGAGAGAAAAATACAATCGCACGAAAACTTCCTGTGCGACGTCCTCGACGTCTTCCGGACGGGAGATCAACCGGGTGATCTGCCCCAGAATCCGCTTCCGGTAAGCCAGTACGATCTCGTTGAAAGCTACAGCGTCGCCTTTTTGGGCGCGCTCAATCAATTCGAAATCAACCAGCATGCCGCACCAGGGATCGTGCCGGCATCGGGAAGCGATCTAAGCTTCGTCTGCATAGGCGTTGCGGCACGTAGACAGGTTACAAAGGATTGAAGACAAACGCAAAAGCGAATTTGCGGGACGGTCAGACAGCATGGCCACTTCGAGCCATGACAGGCGCGAGACTGCCACCCCTTGAAGGCCATTAGGAATACCCATTATGCCAGATATCCTCCTAAACTTCTCTAAATGCAATGGATTACGCGCAGGATTTCACCGCCTATCTTTCGGTTTGCACGCCTGAGCCTGCGTTGCGGAACGAAGCCAATTTCCCGCATTTGGGCCTGGATGGTAGCCTGAAAACATGCAGTTTAGCGATTCCATTTTTGCGCAACGCTTCCAAATCACCCGGGGCGACCTGGAAAGCCATTTGGCTGAAGCACTGTCCCAGGGCGGCGATTATGCCGATCTTTACTTTGAGTACCTGCTCACCAGTTCGATCAGTATCGACGAGTCGATGGTCAAAAGCGCTTCCCAAGGCGTCTCCATGGGCGTCGGTGTGCGGGTGATCTCTGGCGAACGGACGGGCTACGCCTATAGCGACGATTTATCCCCCGAGAAAGTCAAGGGTGCCGCGAGGGTAGCTGCATGTATCGCCGCCGGGCCCAGCAAAGTGGATAAATTCGATCTCAACGAGGGCGTACGACGTAATCTGTACCCCGTGCTGACGGCGCCGACCGAAACCGCGTTTGCCGAACGCGTCGAACTCGTCAAAAAGGCCGACCGGGCGGCTCGAGCCTACGACTCGCGTATCTTCCAGGTACAGGCAGTCTACGCGGACAATCTGCGCCAGGTGATGGTTGCCACCAGCGACGGAGTCCTGACCCTGGACCGCCAACCTCTGGCGCGCATGAGCGTCTTCGCCCTGGCGCGGGAAGGCTCCGGCACTCCGCAGCGGGGACAATCGGGAGGCGGCGGCCGGGTGGATCTCGACTTCTTTCTCAAGGAGAAAACGCCCGAGCACTTCGCCAAAGAGGCGGCCCGCGAGGCCATCACGATGCTGGGGGCGGTGAATGCCCCGGCCGGCGAGATGACCGTGGTCCTGGGTCCCGGATGGCCGGGAATTCTGCTGCATGAGGCGGTGGGCCACGGTCTGGAGGCCGATTTCAATCGGAAAGGCGTCTCGGCTTTCAGTGGCCGGATTGGCCAGAAGGTGGCCAGCGAACTCTGCACCGTGATTGACGACGGCACCATCAACAGCCGGCGGGGATCCCTCAACGTCGACGACGAGGGACACGCCACCCAGCGTAACGTATTGATTGAAAAGGGAGTTCTACAGGGCTACCTGCAGGACAAGCTTTCCAGTACGCTGCTGGGTTCGGCCCCTACCGGCAGCGGACGGCGCGAGAGCTACGCCCACATCCCGATGCCGCGCATGACCAATACCTTTATGCTGGCAGGGGAAAGCGACCCGGCCGACATCATCCGCAGCGTACCTAAGGGTATTTACTGTGTAAACTTCGGCGGCGGACAAGTCGATATAACCAGTGGGAATTTTGTTTTTTCAGCTTCGGAAAGTTACCTGATCGAAGACGGCAAGTTGACCCGTCCGGTCCGCAACGCCACGCTGATCGGCAACGGGCCGGAGGCGCTGAAGTACGTCAGCATGGTGGGCAATGACCTGCGCCTCGACGAGGGCGTCGGCGTGTGCGGCAAGGAAGGCCAGAGTGTCCCGGTGGGCGTCGGCATTCCGACCATCAAGATCGACCGGATGACCGTGGGAGGCACGGCTTGAGCGAGAACCATTTGCTGGAACTGGCTATAGACGTAGTTCAACTGGCCCGCGACGCCGGCGCCACCGATGCCGAGTGTACCATCGCGGAAGGCAGTGAGTTTTCCGCCAGCGTGCGCATGCGGGAACTGGAAAATCTGAAAGAAGCCGGATCGCGCGCCGCCGGGCTGCGCATTCTGATCGGCCGGAAAACCGGGTCGTCCTATACCTCGGACCTTTCCCGGGAAGGCATCGTCCACATGGTGAAATCCGCCGTGGAATTGGCCGACATCACGACGGACGATCCCCATGCCGATTTGCCGGAACCCGGCGAACTGGGCATGATCGAGGGCGACCTGAAGCTCTATTCGGAGGACATCGCCGGTCTTGCCACGGGGCTGAAGGTGGACACCGCCAAGCGCGCCGAAGACGCTGCCCTCTCCGCCGACCCACGCATTTCCAACTCCGAAGGCGCGTCCTTCGATACCCACTTGGGACGCCATATTTTCGCCAACTCCCGCGGCTTCTCAGGCGAATACCGGTCCAGCTATTGTGGAGTCTCCACGGTCCCGGTGGCCCGCGATGGCGAGTCCATGGAGCGCGACTATTGGGAAAGTTCCGCCCGCTCTTTCGCCGGGCTGGAATCCGCGGAGTCGGTGGGTCGGAAAGCCGCCGCGCGCGCTCTGCGACGCCTGAACGCCGTAAAAGTCGACACTCGCAAGGTGCCCGTGATTTTCGAACCACGCACCGCCCGGTCACTGCTCGACAATCTGTTTGAGGCCGTGCACGGGATGTTGATTTACCGGCACGAATCGTTCCTGACCGGGAAACTCGGCCAAAAAGTTGCGGCCGATTCCGTGACTGTCGTAGACGACGGCACGATCCCCGGCCTGTTCGGCACTTCGCCTTTCGATGACGAAGGCGTGCCTTCCCGTCGAACGATGGTGATTGAGGGCGGTGTTCTGAAAAACTACCTGCTCAACTCCTATGCCGCCCGCAAACTGGGCATGAAGACCACCGGCAACGCGTCCCGCGGCCTCACCGGGAACGCAGGAATCGGCCACGGAAACTTTTTCCTGGAAAACGGCGTCCAATCGCCGGAGCAGATGATTGCAGCCATCCCCGATGGCTTCTATGTTACTGAATTGATTGGTATGGGCGTCAACATCGTGACCGGCGATTATTCCCGCGGGGCGGCCGGCATTTGGATTACCGATGGTAAACCGACCTTTGCCGTCTCGGAAGTGACGATCGCCGGCAATCTGCAGGAGATGCTGATGAACCTGGAACCGGCGAACGATCTGGAGTTTCGCAATTCGATCGCTGCGCCTACACTGAAAATTGGAGAAATGACCGTTGGCGGCAAATAAAGCGGAAGCCTTAAAGGAGAAGAAGCCGGTCTCCATACCTCCCATAGCCATTGTGATTGGCTTGGTGCTGGTATTAGGCGCAGCGGGATTCTGGTATCTGAACCGGGCGGCGCAGCGGCCCCCGGCGCCCATCGCGCCGCTCACGGGCGATGCCCGGGACTACGTTCGCGGCGGCCACCTGCCCATCAGCGAAGTGGCCATGGAAGCTCACGAAAGCTATCTGCACCAGCAGATCGTGGAGATTACCGGAAAGATCGGCAATACCGGCAATCGCGTGATCGACACTGCGGAAATCTACTGCGTGTTCTACGACAGCTACAATCAGGTGGTTCTGCGACAGCGCGTCTCCATTGTCACTAAGAAGATGGGAGGCCTCTCTCCGGGAGAGACCAAGTCTTTCCGCCTTCCCTTCGACACCATCCCGGAAGGCTGGAACCAGGCGCTTCCGCAGATTGTGATCGCGCGAATCGAATTCGACTAGGACCGGCCTCCTACTTTCGGAAAGGCTGGTCCACTGCATTGGGGCGCGGAGTGTCCCCGCGGATGGTCCCGGGCTGCCACTGCTGGGCCATCCGTACGTCGTCCTGCGCGCGCGCCGTCAGCGCTGGAATGTCTACCACACCCACCCGGTTGTACAGATGCGGCTGCGTGTAATTCGCCAGGTACGCTTTGGCATAAGCCCGCCACGCCTCCACGGCGCGCTGCAACAGGCGGACGGCCTCCTGTTTCGCAGCGGCATCCGAATTGCGATCGTATAGCGCCAGCGACGCCGCGGCGGAGACCTTGAGCGAATAGTACCGCTCCAGCCACGCCATCGCCTCGATATCGGTGACGGTCTCCCGCAACTCCGCCCCCATCGCGCCCGTTCGCAGCGAGGGCAGCGCCGCCAAAGCCGCCGCGCTATTCTTTTCGAGCGACGCGGCGATCTCCTGCGGTGTAGTTCCGCCCGCCGCTTCTCCCGCCAGCTTTCGTTTGCGCCATTCCAGAATCGGCACCACCCCGCTGCCCGGCATGGATTGTCCCTCCATGAAATCGCGCACCGTATAATAGCCGCGATGTCCCGGATAGCTCAAACAGGCCTCCGGGAACCAATTGACGTCGATATCGCCCCAGAAGAACCGCGTGATCAGCGGGAACACCATGGACGCATCCGACCAGGCTCGCAAAAGCAGTCCGGCATCCGATGCTCCCAGCCGCTGACCCACAATCCGTTCCAGTTGGGCGTCGGGCAACTCCGGATCGTAGCTGAGCCTGCCCCACAACAGGAACGAGTACCACTGCTTGGAGATCACCGTCTGCCGCGGCGTATGCGGGTTGGCGGAAAGGAATTCCCTGCCCCACACGTAGCCGTCCGGCCCCATGTTGAAGCCGGCGATTTTGTCGGGCCCCGGGATGTTGCGAATGTAGTCCCGCGCAAACTGAGCATTGCCCCACCGGAAGCTGTAGACGTCGTCGTTCCGCACCGTCAGCCATGTTCGCTGGCCCGCCGGCAGGGCGGTCAGCAGGTCGTGGATGTATGGCGGATCCGGGATCGAGTACATGTGCGCAATGGAGTACTTGAAGCTCAGCGCGAACGGTCCGGGATACTCCTTGAACTCACGGAATATCTCCTCCTGCCCGGTCTGGTGGTACCGGTGAATCAAGGACACCTTGCGGCCGGGCTGAAGTTTCAGCGCGTCGCGCAAGCCCTCGCCGTAGGTATTCCAGAGCCACTTCTCCTTGGAAAATTCGTCCTTGCGATTGGTCATCTGCTCGCCCGCCGTAATGCCGATGCCGGCCAGCAGGGGATACGTCAACACTAGTTCACGCACGCTGGCGCGGAAGTAAGCGATGGTCTTCGGATTATTCTGCTCCGGCGTGATGCCGTACTTGCCTTCGGCGCCGAAGGTGAAAATGTTCCACGTGAAGATGTAGACGTCGATTCCCCGCGAGCGCGCATATTGCATCACCTCGCGCCAGAACGCGATCTTGTCGCCCATCGTCATAGAGCGGACCGTCTCCAGATGCTCCAGTATTTCGGGCCGCACCATGTCGTTGCCGCTGTGGCTGTAGGTGTCGTCCATCTTCACCGTAGTCCGCTTCACGTCCTGCAGGGCGACATCGGGATACTCGGGCACGCGCACCATTGAGGGGAAAGGATGCAGATTCCACAGCGACAGGACGTTGTACCGGTGGCGCGCCATCTCGTCCAGAAACTCCCGCCAGAAATCCAGCGACCACATCTCCGGGATGTTCGCCTGGGCAGCATCGGAGTTGTCCGAATAGCTCGGCGTGCGGGCGTCCAGTGGAATATTGAATTTGATGCCGCGCTGCGCAATGTGCGGCGCATGGTCGGAGTCAGCCACTTCATTCAGCCGCCCGAGCCGGAGCGCTTCGGCGATATCGAGAGCGCCGTACATGGCGCCGTTCGCGTCCGCAGCCAGCACCGCCAGAATATCGCGGCCATTCGAGCGCGCGCGGCGGATCGAGTAAGCTTGCGGCGCAGTTGCACGCGATGGCGTCAGGCCGTATGCCCGAGCGGCACTCGCCGATTGCTCCGCCGACCCGGCCAGTACAATGCACGGAGCGCAGTTGGCCGAAGCGGCGGATGCCAGCGCCGATTCGGGAATGGCCGCCGGCGCCGACGCCGCAATCTCGTGTGCGGCAAAAGCAAGCTGCGCGACGGATGGATCGTAGAACAGTGCGGGGCGGGCGCTTTGCGCGGCTAGGGGAGACGTCGGCAGCAGGCAACAAAGGGCCACGCACCGGAAGATGTGCAATTTTCGTGTTTCCACTGACTGGCATGGTAAGACACTTGCACTTCCGGAACAATGGGTGGTGCGCCATACGCTAAAATCGGCTTGTGAGTATGCAGACGGCGGCGCCAGGAGTTACCCCGTGCGCCCGCCGGAACGGACGTCGATCCGCAATGGCTGAAATTCAGGCGCCGGCGCTTCGATGCCGGTAGCCGCGGAAACCCGCATCACTCCGGGTACGGCGGAAATCCAATCCAGTTGCTTTGGCTGCGGACCGCAACATCCCCAGGGTTTGCGGCTGCGATTCAGTTTGACCGCCGATGGCTCCGTACTGGCCCGCTGGACTCCGGACCAGACCTGGCAAGGCTTTCGCGGCATCGTGCACGGCGGCATCCTCTCCACAGTGCTGGACGAAGCCATGTCGAAAGCCGTAGTCGCGCGCGGCTGCCATGCCCTGACGGCGGAAATGCGAGTGCGTTTTCGCCACCCCGCCACCACCGGTCAGCTTCTGGTAATCAGAGGCCGCGTTTTGGACCACACCAGGCGGCGAGTGCGCACGGAAGCGACCGTCTCTGCCGCCGATGGCCGCGAACTGGCCCACGCCTGGGGAACGTTCTTGAGTCCCCTGAAAGATTGAAAGTAGCGTTATGGAATCCTCCACCCTCGAGCGATGCGCAGCGCCCCTGTTGAATCGCTATCCTGCCGACATGCCGGCCACTCCGCTGGTTCCCATCCGGCTATCGGCCGAAGCGCCCCTGATTTGGTGCAAGCTGGAATTCCTCAATCCCAGCGGTTCCACGAAGGATCGCATCGCCCGCCACATTCTGGGCAACGCCTTCGATCGCGGTCAGGTCAAACCCGGCGGCACCGTGATCGAGGCATCGAGCGGATCCACCAGCATCTCTATGTCTCTGGTCTGCGCACAACTCGGCCTGCAATTCATCGCGGTGCTGCCCGAGGGCGTGAGCAACGAACGGGTCCTGATGATTCAGGCCTATGGCGGGACCGTGCATTTCGCCGCAAAGAACGCCGGGATGGCGGGCTGTATCCGTGAATCGGAAAGGCTCGCCGCGGAGCTCGGCGGCTTCCTCCCGCGCCAGTTCGCCAACCCCGAGAACGCCGATGCCCACCAATTCGGCACTGCCCGCGAAATCCTCGAGCAGATCCCTGGAGGTCGCGTGGACGCGGTAGTCAGCGGTGTCGGCACCGGCGGAACTCTGGTGGGCCTGATGCGCGGCTGCTCGAGCCGGCACGCCTTTCTGGCGCGGCCCGTAGATTTGAGTAAGACACGCGAGACGGAGTGCTGCAGCTTTAGCTGCCGGATTCCCGGTGTGATGGAGTGCGCGTCACACCTCTTTCGCGAATCCGATTACCTCAACCTCAGCACCATTGAAGTCTTCGACGAGGAAGCCATTCAGACCACACGTCAACTCATTCGCCTGGGCTTTCCGGTGGGACCGAGTTCGGGACTGAACTACCGCGCCGCCATGCTCGCCGCCGAGCAACTCGGCCCTGCGAAAATCGTCACCGTCCTCCCGGATCGCATGGAGCGCTACTTCTCCACGTACCTGTTCCAAGCTCAATAAGTACGGGGCGTGTTCCGCGAGATATGATAGCGAGCGATATGAAGCGCGCTGCAATTCTCGCGACGATCTGTCTGTCGGTGTCGATCTGTCCGTCGGTATCCATGGCCCAACGGGGTCCTGCCGCCCCGCCGCCCCAACTCACGCCCGAACAGAAGTCCCAGTACCAAGCCAGGATCGACGCGCTGGACGCCATGGTGAAGTCTTTCCGCGCCGCCCGCGTGAATGAGGACCTGATCGCCGACGTCGACATATATGCCAAAGCCGGCAAATGGCTGCTCGAGTTTCCGCAGGGGTTCGCCAACGCGCAGGCCATCACCAACTATCTCGCCGTGCTCGACCAGGGTTTGGAGCGCGGCAAGCTGTTGCAGCAGGGCCAATCGCCGTGGGTCGCCGAAAAGGGCCGCAAGGTTCTGGGCTACTACTCTCCACTGGATGGTTCCGTGCAGCCCATGGGCGTGACCATTCCCGATTCCTACGATGCTTCGAAGCCCGACCGTCTCTACGTCTGGCTGCACGGCCGCAATAACGGACTGACGGAAGCAAATTTCATCAATGGCTTCAAGAACGCGCCGCGCTTTCCAAATACCGCCTACACCGCCGACGTCGGCCAGCTCACCCTGGATTGCTACGGCCGCGGCAACAATGCCAATCACCAGGCCGGCGAGGTCGATATTTTCGAAGGAATCACCGCCATGCAGCGCCGTTTCAAGATCGACCCCGATCGCGTCATTCTGCGTGGCTTCTCTCTGGGCGGAGCCGCCGCCTGGCACATCGCGCTGCAGTATCCCGACCGCTGGGCCGCCGCCGAAGTGGGAGCGGGCACCTATCCCGGCCGCCTGATGTATGCCGCCGCGCCATTCCCGCCCTATCAGAACGGGCCGCTGCACATCTACGAAAATATCATCGAGTGGGCTCTCAATGCCTATAATCTTCCGCTGGCCGGACACGATGGCGATGCCGACGATCAGGTAGCTACCGTTGGCGCGCCGCGCGGGTCCGCTCCCACACCGAATCGCGGCCAGCTCGAATCGTCGCTGCGCGTCCGGGCGCAACTGGCGAAGGAGGGCTTCCCTTCCGAGGGTCCCGAGGGCAATTGGACCGTGCCCGGCACTCGCGACATCTTTCTCATCTCATCCAACACCAAGCACGGCGTCAATCAGGAAGTGAAGACGCGGCTGGACGCTTTCCTGAAGCAGTATGGCGACGAGGGCCGGAAAGATCCCGACCACATCAAGTTCGTCACCTACACCACGCGCTACAACCAGTGTTTCTGGATTTCGCTGGACGGTTTGGACAAGCTGTATGAACGCGCCGAAGTGGATGCGCAGCGCACCGATGCGGGTCAACACTACCAGATCGCCACGAAGAATCTGGCCCGACTCACTCTGCGCGAAACGTCGCAGGCGTCTTCCATTCAAATCGACGGGCAGACTTTGAAAGTCAGGCCGTCGCCGGAAATTGTAATCGAGAAAACTGCCGGTAATTGGAAGTTAGCAAAATCCGCGAAATGGACCGGGCTGCACAAGACGCACGGACTCCAGGGACCGATCGACGACGCGTTTCTGGATCCTTTCCTGTTGGTGCGGCCCACGGGCACGCCGTGGAACGCGGCGGCCCATGCGTATGCGCTCCGCATGCTGGAACACTTCGATCGCGAATGGACGATGAACTATCGCGGCCACCCGAGAATCAAGGACGACAAGGACGTCCCGCCGGCCGACTTCGCGAATTACAACGTGGTCCTTTTCGGCGACCCCGGCAGCAATTCCTGGATCGCCAAAATGCACTCCAAGCTGCCGCTGAAATGGACGAAGGAGGCAATTGCCGTCGGCGGCCAGAGTTTCCCCGCGGCCGAAAATCTGCCGGTGCTGGCCTATCCGAACCCGCTGAGCCCGTCGCACTATGTGGTCCTCAACACCGGCCTCACCATCTCCGACCAGGACTATAACGGCGACTATGCCATGCCCCGTTTCGGCGATATCGCCGTCCTGAAAATCAAAGACCCGGCGGCGCCACCTGAGATCGCCTGGGCCGCCCTCTTCGACCAGTCGTGGCAACTGCCGAAGCACTAGACGGCCAGAGGGTGCTTCCCCACCGCCGGATGGGTATCCTGTAATCATGCTGACCACAGGCCCTGCCAAGAAGGTCACCATCTTCATCAATGAAGACGCACCGCATCACCTCACGCCGCTGCACGATGCCGTGATGACGTTCCTGATGCATAAGGGCATCAGCGGCGCGACGGCCACCAGAGCCTTCTCCGGCTTCGGGTCGCACCAGACTCTCCACACCCCCACAGTGGAAGCGCTGGCGCAACACCTGCCCATCCGCATCGAGTTCGTCGAGACTCCCGAAAAGGTGGACGAGGTCCTGCCTACGCTCTACGAAATGGTCTCCGACGGCCTCATCGAAGTGCAGGACACGACGGTGGTGAAGCACGCGCGCAAGGGCGTCAAGGCCGATCCGCTGCCGGCGCACGAGCGGCGCGACGCCCATGCCAAGCTCCTGCGCGTCTTCATCGGCGAGGCCGATCGCTGGCATGACGAGCCGCTGTACGAAGCCATCGTCAAGAAGTTGCGCATGCTGGATATCGCCGGCGCCACAGTATATCGCGGCATTCTCGGCTACGGCGCCAAGGGCCACGAACACAAGCAGAGCTTCTTCCACGTCTCGCGCGACTTGCCCATCATGATCTCCGTGGTGGACACTCCGGAGAAGATCGCCATCGCCGCCGAAGCCGTCGAGTTGATGCTGGAGGATGGACTGATCGTGATCTCAGACGCGGAAATTGTGCGCCTCGTGCGCAGTCAGAAGCCGGCGGAGGAAGCCAATGCCATCCACCCAGTCCGCTGAAATTCTACGGGTCCACATTTCGGAGGCCGATCGCTTCCAGGGCAAGCCGCTGTACGAAGCCATCGTCGCCCGCTGCCGGGAGTTGCAGATTGCCGGCGCCACGGTCTTTCGCGGACTTGAGGGTTACGGCGAACAGGCCGAATTGCACAAACGTCCCATCGTCGTGACGGTGGTCGATACACCGGAAAACATCCAGCGACTGGTGCCGGCGCTCGCCGAAATGATCGACACGGGGATGATGGCGTCGTCGGCCGTCGAAATGATTCGAGTGCGGAAAACTTCGTGACGATCCACAGACTTCTTTTTTCGTTCGCGGGACTGTGCGCCCTCGCGGCGGCGCAAACGTCCATCGATTTTTCCTTTGCCGGTTACGGCGGCGGAGGCGCATCCATTCCGATCGTCCCCGCCGTCGTTTCCGTGCGCCCGAGCGGTGCGGACGAAACGGCCATCTTACAGGCCGCCCTGGATCGCGTGGCAAGCCTGCCGCTGCAGGCGAATGGTTTTCGCGGCGCCGTGCTCCTCCGCTCGGGACGCCATCTCGTGGACGGCCATTTAGAGATGCGCGCCGCCGGAGTAGTGCTGCGCGGCGAGGCCAACACTTCGATTATCGCCACAGGCAAGGCGCGCCGGACACTCATCACGATCGGCGCTCGAAGCGACGACCCCGGGGCCGCGCCGGTCCCGGTGACCGATGAGACCGTGGCCGCCGGAGGCCGTGTGCTCACTCTGGAGAGCGTCGCGGACCTGAAAGCAGGC
>DASZLO010000053.1:0-6494 GCA_035552315.1 Bryobacteraceae bacterium | reverse complement strand
TGCACCTCCAGATTTTCCCGGCCCGTCAGGTGGAGGTAAAGCGAAGGCGATTCCACCAGCGATCCGATGCGAGCGAGCGCGCGTAAATCCGCAGAATCTCCGAAAAGACGGATTACGCCTCGATCCGGCCGCTGCAGACCGGTACCCGGGATTATTGAAGCAAAGCGTGTTTGCGTTTCGGCCGTGCAGATCCTTTTCCTGGAGTTCCTGCACCCCCGGTATGTCGGGCCGGAAGACATCTTCAAACCATGCGATGGATTTCAGCCCGCGTTTCTTTGCCGCGGGAAGTACGGCCTCAAAAACGTCAAACGATCCGAGATCCGGCGCGCGGATATTCCGGAGCGAAGTGTTGGAGTAGAAGCGCGGGTGAACGGCTGCGTAGCTGCCGCCATGGAAGGTGTCCGTATCGTACTGCTGCTTGCCGTGATCTGGCAGGGGCTGACCGGGTATCTGCCGCCCCGCGATGCCGCGCCCATACGTAAACGCCGCGATGAAAAGCGTATTTACGTGCGCTCTTGTCTGGAGGATATCGAGGACGGGCTCAACGCCTTCATCCACGAAGGACACGGCGCCGATCTGAATGCCAATCATTTTTTTCGCCGGGGCGGCCTGCGCGGCGAAGGCAGCCGCGGTTGTAGCCCCCAGCATGGCTCGGCGAGTAAGTTCAGGCAACGGTTTTGTCCTCCGTGGTCAGAATGAAAGCTTCAGCTCGAACTGTACGTTACGGTTATCGGTTTTGCTGGTCACCACCATAAAAGTCGAGCTGACCGGGCTCGAATCCACGGCGCCCCAGTTCGGGTGGTTCACAAAATCAAAAGCTTCAGCACGAAATTCAATCTGCGAGACTTCATTCAAGGGCAGCTTGAACGCCTTGAATAAAGCGAGATTCCATTGCCAGAAGCCCGGATTACGAAATGCATTGCGCCAGTCTCCGGCGCCGAACGTTCCCTGCCCCGGCGCGGCAAAGGCGCTTTTGCAGTAGACAGTGGCGCCTATATTGGGCACAAAGGGCGTTGTACATCCGTTCGGATTTCCCGTAACGTTCCAGAACTGATTGCCACTTCCTGGTCCGATGCCTGCGTAATCGATATTCTGGCGAACCGAGAATGGGGTGCCCGAAGCGAACTGGTTCGAGCCGGAAAGCGTCCAGCCGCCAACCGTGTTGCGGATGAGCGCGTTGCGCCCTTTGAGTGGCAGCGCATAGACGTAGCTGAACGTGAGCGATTGCGGTACATCGAAGTCCGATCGCCCCCAGTAGTCCCGGTCGTCGTAAGCGTTCGGCAGCACATCCGTAAGGATGGACGTGTTGTCGAAGGATCTTGAATACGTATACGACACACTCAGGGTAAGAGGGCCGCTTACTTTTCTTAACGACGTCTGGAGCGAGTGATACCAGGATGATCCGGAATTTTCAGAGATGTCGATGATGCCGGCGCCCAGATAGGGCCGGAGGGCATTGGGATTGATCGACGGGTTAGCGTATGTGGTTCCGGGATTCACAATCTGGTTGATATTACGTTTGCGTTGCAGGTGGAGGCCGCGGTTGCCGACATATCCGGCCGAAACCGTTATTCCGCCGCCGAACTGGTGCTCGACCGTCGCGTTGTAATCCCAGGCGGTCGGCCAGACATTGTTCGGGCCATTAATGGTCATGGTGAAGGGCGAAAGCGCAGCCGCCGCTCCACCCAGATTGCCGATGTTGCCGTTCACGAGCGTGGTTTGCGGCATAAAGGGCGGATTGCCACCGAGCGCCGTATCGCGGTTGATGGCCGTGCGATCGGCATAATAGCCCACTCCGATTCGCACCACAGTATTGGAAGTGATCTG
Source organism: Bryobacteraceae bacterium (assembly GCA_035552315.1). Taxonomy (GTDB): domain Bacteria; phylum Acidobacteriota; class Terriglobia; order Bryobacterales; family Bryobacteraceae; genus BOG-234. The sequence continues at coordinate 4,667 of DASZLO010000053.1, read as the reverse complement.
GTAAGCGACCCCGACGCGAGGCTGGAAAAGACCCCGTTGCGTGGGCGCGAAGCCGCCCGGAAGATTGTGATACATGGAGCTGAATGGCGGCTGATTCAGGAAGGGAAAGCGACGCAGCGCGTCTTTTGAAGGCCCGCTGCCAGGCAGCACAATTCCGTTATATGGCGATCCGCTGATGATGAATCCGGTCTTCGGATCTATGGTCGCCGCCTGCGCCGCATTGTAGAAGGCGGGCTCGAACTGCGCGATGGTTCCGTTGGTTGTGTACCAGGAAGGCCAGATGGAGTATCGCAGCCCATAGTGCAAGGTCAGTTTGCGAGCGACCTGCCATGTGTCCTGGACAAACATGTCGAGAGAATTGGCGACCCACGGCGTTTCGGGCTTGGCGCCAAATTCCGAATAGTCGTTGAAATTACCGAGGAGCGCATTGGCGATTCCGAGTCCGCTGGTATTGGCGGCGCCGGTATCCAGGAAACGGAACGCTCCATTCTGGTTATTGGTCTGTGGAGCACTGGCCGTGGTGAGCTGAATCAGATCGTTCTGGCCCGCCCGCTCGAAGGTAGCGCCGAATTTTATCGTGTGATTGCCCCAGACCTTCGTGACGTTATCGGTCAGGTCGTAAACGAACCCGGACCAGGATCCCGGATAGGGTCCCGTATCGATGGTCGTGAGTCCTGTAACGCTAAGGCTCGGTATCTTTTGCGCGAAAAGCTTGGTTCCGGGGAAAAGATAAGGGTAAGTGATCCCATAAGTAGCCCGCTCGCAGTAAGCGCCGCAGGATGGATCGTAGTTGATCGCGCCCTTCCCATCGGAATTTGCCGAAATGGAGAAATCGTTCACCCATGTAGGCGACAACGTAGAGGTAAGGTCCACGATACCCGTCCGGTTCGGGCGCGACCAGAGCGCCTTGAACAGGCCGAAAGTGCCTTCGGTTGGGCTGGTGAACGTCCAGGGAATCAACGTGCCGCGAACGGAAAGGTGATTGTTGTCGTTCAGAAGATAGTCGACCTTGAAAGTCGTCTTGTTCAGGTCCGAACGGACGGGAAAGGATTCAATCCAGTTGGAAGAGCCCTGCTGAAATCCGGGCGTCGGAAGGGGCCACGCATTCAGCAAAGCGGCGCCCTGCGCGCTTATGCGGCTGGCCGGAATGATATTGCCGGGAAACGCCGTCCCGGTAAGAGGATCGGTTGCGGGCCTGGCTTTTCCGAAAAACGGATTGCTCGGATTGAGCAGATTGCTCAAATCGCCCGTCCGCATCGCGGGGGTGGGAACCACGCCGGTTTGTTCGTTTTCGTAGCGGCGTTTGATCCACTCTTCCGCCGCGAAGAAGAACAGTTTGTTTTTGCTCGCATTGAACTTGTGGGGAATGAACAGCGGGCCGCCGATATCGAAGCCGAAATCGTTATAGTTCTGCTTGGCCGGACTCGAGTACAGTTCAGGCCGGGAGCCGTGGTTGCGCGCCCAGGTGTTGGCGTCGAAGGCAGCGTTGCGAAGCGCCTCGTAGAGATCGCCGTGGAAAGCGCTTGTCCCGCTTTTGGTGACGAACCGAATCTGTCCCGCGGAGGAGCGGCCGTATTCCGCGTCGAAATTGCCCGTCAGCACCTGAATCTCCTGCACGGAGTTCATGTCCTGCGCTCCGAGCATGCTTCCCGACTCCCGAGTGCGCGTCGCCATGGCTCCGTCGACATAGACTGTGTAGGCGTCGGCGCGGCCGCCGTTGATGCTGAATCCTCCGTTGCTGACGCTATCGGGATCGAACGTGCCGATTTTGCTGCCAACCACGCCGGGCTCGAGCAGCGCCAGATACACGGGATTGCGGCCGTTCACTTCCAGCTTTTCCATCTGGGTTGCGGTGACGGTACCGCCAGTGGAGGGCTCAAGACTAAGCGCCTGCGCAGCGCCGCCGGCGACTTCCACGGTCTGCGTCATTTGCCCGAGCGTGAGCCGCACCGGGACGCTCAGATGATCGGCCGCGTTCAGGCGTATGCCGGATTGCACGAATCGCTGAAATCCGCTGGCTTCGGCCGCGAGGGTGTATTCACCAACCGCAAGGGCCGGAAAAATGTAGTAGCCGGAAGCGTTTGAGACCACTTGTTGCGACACCGAGTTGGCCTCGTTTTTGACGGTTACTTTCACGCCGGGCACAACGGCGTCGGTACTATCGACCACGGTTCCGGAGATGCTGCCGATATCCACCTGGCTGAAGCCCGAGACGGCGCAAATCACGAAAGCGACAGATGTTCGTAAGCGTTTCATTTACCCCCTCTTTTGCGAGCCGCCGGATTGAAATCGGCAAAACTCACACTCCATTGCGGCCTTTTGGTTCGCGATTCTATCACCGTCAGACAACGAATTGCTTCTGATTGGAACTCTGTTAGACTGACGCCGTGCTCGCCGGAACATTTTTCCCGCGCGGCAGGTTCAAATGACGACAAGACGCGAATTCATCACCGCGACCGCGGCTATAGCGGCCGGCTCTCTGCAGGACGGAACGGCCGCGGCCGCTGAACCCTGGTATCGCCGAACCGTTCGATGGGGTCAGACCAATATTACGGAGAAAGATCCGGTCCGATATGACATTCCATGGTGGCGGGAATATTGGAAGCGCACCGAAATCCAGGGCGTCATTATCAATGCCGGCGGCATCGTGGCGTATTATCCGAGCAAATTCCCGCTGCAGCATCGCGCAGAATTCCTGGGAAACCGGGATCTTTATGGAGAACTGGCCAGGGTAGCGCATGAGGACGGTCTTACCGTGGTCGCCCGGATGGATTCCAACCGAACAGCGGAAGACTTTTTCAAAACGCACCCGGACTGGTTTACCCGCGATCGTCAGGGCAACCCGTATCGCGCGGCGGATAAGTACATCACGTGCGTGAACAGTCCTTATTACGATGAGTACCTGCCGTCCGTCCTGACCGAAATCATCCAGAGGAGCCATCCGGAAGGTTTCGCCGACAACAGCTGGAGCGGCTTGCCGCGCAACAGCATCTGCTATTGCGCGAATTGCACCCGCAAGTTTCACGACAAAACAGGGCAGGCCCTGCCGGCGCGGCAGGACTGGAATGATCCCGTTTACCGGCAGTGGATCGAATGGAATTATGCCCGCCGCACGGAGATCTGGGACCTGAATAATAGAGCGACCAAATCGGCCGGGGGGCCGGATTGCCTCTGGTTCGGAATGAACAGCGGCTCAGTTACCGCGCAAAGCCGCGCCTTCCGCGATTGCACGGCAATCTTCGGACGCGTCGAAATGGTTTTTCTGGATCATCAATCGCGAACGGCTACGGGGGGCTTCGAAGAGAACGCGGATACGGGCAAGCTGGTCCACGGCCTGCTTGGCTGGGACAAACTGGCGCCGGAAAGCATGGCAATGTATCAGGCCGGGCGTAATTCATTTCGCGTCGCGAGCAAGCCCGCCGCCGAAGCTCGCATGTGGATGATCGAGGGCTTCGCGGGCGGGATTCAGCCGTGGTGGCATTACGTCGGCGCCTACCACGAGGACCGCCGGATGTACCACACCGCTGAACCGGAGATGAAGTGGTATGCGGCCAATCAGCAATACATGCTGAACCGGCGGCCATTGGCAAGCGTCGGCGTCGTCTGGTCGCAGCGCAACACGGATTTCTATGGACACGATCGCGCCGCGGAACTGGTGGATGCTCCATACCGCGGATTTACCGAATCTCTGGTGCGCGCAAGAATTCCCTACATACCGATTCACGTGGATCGCATCGCAGCCGAAGCACGAGATCTGAAAGTCCTGATTCTGCCCAACGTCGCGGCCATGTCTGACGCGCAATGCGATGCGGTGCGAAAGTTTGTGGCCGGCGGCGGCGCGCTGATCGCGACCGGAGTCAGTAGTCTGTATAACGAATACGGTGATCCCCGCACCGATTACGGCCTGGCCGATTTGTTTGGCGCTCATTTCGAAGGCAAGGCCGGAGCAGAGCGCCAGTGGGCCACGGAAACGCAGCATACGTATCTGCGGCTAATCCCGGAACTGCGCGCGAAGGTTTGGGGACCCGAGACGGGGGACGAACCTCCAGTTACCGGCGAGCGCTCTGCCGTGCTGCGCGGATTCGATGAAACGGACATCATCCCGTTCGGCGGCGTGCTGGTCCCCGTACGACTGGATCAGGGCGTTACCGTACCGCTGACATTCGTACCTGCTTTCCCGATCTATCCACCCGAGACGGCATGGATGCGCCAGCCGAAAACGGATATTCCGGGGCTTGTATTGAAAGGACGGGTAGCTTTCATGCCCGCGGATCTCGACCGGCGCTACTCGCGCGACAGTCTGCCCGATTACGCCACCGTTATGAGCAATGTGACGCGCTGGGCGGCGGCGGACGATATTCCTCTCCAGGTGGAAGGTCCCGGATTGTTCGACTGCAATCTATATACGCAACCCGGCCGCGTGATCGCCCATTTCGTGAATCTCACGGCCACGGGGCGAATGCCGATTGACGAGCTGATTTCGGTGGGTCCGCTCGAGGTCAATATCAGGCTTCCGCGGGGCGTACGCGGCGCAAGCGTGAAAATGCTGGTTTCGGGCGCCCGGGCCAGCGCCGGGCACGCGAATGGCGCGGCTCAGATCACCATCCCTTCGGTGCTCGATCACGAGGTTCTCGTTATAGAATGAGTCGCGCGAGACAACGTGAATC
>DASZLO010000052.1:0-152477 GCA_035552315.1 Bryobacteraceae bacterium | reverse complement strand
AAAGCCGCCGCCTGAAATTTTTGCCGGCCGGAAATCCGCATGCCGTCGGGGGTGACTTCCACCTCGATGCCCATTCGCGCGAAGTTGTCCGCGACGGTTGCGATCCGGTCGGTCTCTTTAATCCGCAGTTCCCCGGCATCGCGAATCACCAGCCCGTTTTCTGAAGCCGCTCCGAGCACCGCCAGCACCGGAATTTCATCGATCAGCGCCGCGGTGAGGTCCTTCTCGATCACCCCGCCCTTCACCGGAGCGTACCGAACTTCGATGTCGCCGATCGGCTCCCCGTTCACCGCTTCGATTTTCAGCACGCTGATCTTCGCCCCGATCGAAAGCAGAAAATCCAGCAGCGCTGAACGCGTCGGATTCAGCCCCACATCGCGAATCACCAGCCGCGAATCCGGCACCAGCAACGCCGCCACCAGAAAAAATGCGGCTGAAGACAGATCGCTCGGCACGATCAGTTCGCGCCCCGTCATCTTGGGACGGCCCTGCAAAGCAACCACGCCTTTTTTGCTGGTCAAATCCGCGCCGAATTCGCGCAGCGCGATCTCGGTATGATCGCGCGACCGAATCGTCTCCCGCACGACCGTCTCGCCGTCCGCAAACAGTCCGCCGAAAAGCACGCACGTCTTCACCTGCGCACTGGGCACCGGCAGCGTGTAATCGATCGGATGAAGCTGCTGTCCGTGAATCCTCAGCGGCGGGAATCGGTCATCGCGCGCTTCAATCCGCGCCCCCATCTGCCGCAGCGGTTCCATCACGCGCCCCATCGGACGCCGCGACAACGATTCATCTCCGAAGATCCGCGACTCGAAATTCTGCCCCGCCAGAAGCCCCGACATCATCCGGATTGTCGATCCGGAATTTCCCGCGTCGAGATCGTGCGCCGGCTTCTTCCAGCCGTCCAGTCCGCGTCCCTCGATCGTCACTGTGGTGCCTTCTTCGCGCACCCCGATTCCCAGCGCCTGCACGCACCCCAGGGTCGAATGACAGTCAGCGCCGGTTGAATAATTGGAGATGTTCGAAGGCCCTTCGGCCAGCGCCGCGATCATCGCGTATCGGTGTGAAATCGATTTGTCACCCGGCAAAATTACGAGGCCCGAAAGGGCGCTCGCAGGGCGGATTGTTCGTCGCATGAAGGTCCATTGTAGACTTGTGACTTCGGGTTTCTGAAAGAATCTGCGCCAGGGGCTTGGGAAATTGCGGCTGATGTCGCATAATATCCTCTTGGCCGCAGGTATCAAAGTGACAGCAGTGTGTTTGCAGAATTCGTTCGTTCGTTTAGTCGATAGATTTTAATGGCACAAATCTTCAAGTCCAGCTCAAACGCCTACGCCAGGATGAGTATCGTCCTCGCAGTGGTAATCCTCGGTGGCGTCGGGGGTGCTCTGTTTGAATTGATCGCCGACTCCAACTATGCGACGCGCCAGGGCGAAGCGCGGGAACAACCCATTCCCTTCAGCCATGCGCACCACGTCGGCTCCATGGGCATCGACTGCCGCTATTGCCACACGTCTGTCGAGAACTCGGACTACTCAGTTGTTCCCCCGACCAAGACCTGCATGAACTGCCATTCGCAGATCTGGATCGACAGCCCCACGCTGGAACCGGTGCGCGAAAGCTTCCGCACCAATACCTCTATTAAGTGGACCAAAGTTTACGATCTTCCGGATTTTGTTTATTTCAACCACAGCATCCATGTAAAGAAGGGTGTCGGTTGCGAAACTTGCCATGGCCGCGTTGATACGATGCCGCTGATGTATCAGGAGCCCTCGCTCCAGATGCGGTGGTGCCTCGACTGCCATCGCGCCCCTGAAAAATACCTTCGCCCGCGCGATCAGGTCACCACCATGGGGTACGAGCCGAAGGAGCCGCAGGAAGTCATCGGCGCCCGGCTGGTCAAGGAATATCACGTACAAAAACTTGAAACCTGCTGGACCTGTCACCGATAGCCGTTAACAATGAGTGAAACTAATCATTCTCTGAATCTGGAGTCCATCAGAACCCGGCTGGACAAGGCCAAAGGCGCCACCTACTGGCGCAGCCTTGACGAGCTGACGTCCGCCGAGGGCTTCAAAGAGTTCCTTCATCGCGAATTTCCGCGTCAGGCTTCTGAGTGGATCGACGACGAAGGCCGCCGCAATTTTCTCAAGATCATGGGTGCCTCGCTGGCGCTGGCGGGCATGTCTGCCTGCACCAAGCAGCCGACCGAGTTCACCATGCCGTATGTGGAAGCTCCCGAGCAGCTGGTTCCCGGCAAGCCTCTCTTCTACGCCACCGCTTTTCCTGTAAAGGGCGTCGCCAGCCCGGTGCTGGTCGAAACCCATGAATTCCGCCCCACCAAGATCGAAGGAAATCCCGAACATCCGGCCAGCCTCGGCTCCGCTGACGTTCCGACTCAGGCGTCGATTCTCGGTCTCTACGATCCGGACCGTCTGCAGACCCTGAACTTCATCGGTGAAATCCGGTCGTATCCGTCTTTCCTCGAAACCCTCATCGGCGTTCTCGAAAGACAGCGCGCGAAGAACGGCGCCGGCATCCGCATCCTGACCGAGACGGTCACTTCGCCGACTCTTTATTCGCAGATTCAGGAAGTCCAGAAGTTGTATCCGGGACTGAAATGGGTTCAATGGGAACCCACCGGCCACGGCCCCCGCATGGGCGCGCAGATGGCGTTCGGCGAATTCGTCAATCCGGTTTACAAATTCGATCAGGCTGAAGTCGTTCTGGCCGTCGACAGCAATTTTCTCGGCAACGGCCCCGGCGGCGTGCGTTATGCGCGCGACTGGGCTTCGAAGCGTGCGGTGCGCGGCGGCGTCAAGACGCAGAGCCGCTTCTACGCCATCGAAACCAGCCCGACTTCGACCGGTTCCAAGGCCGATCACCGGCAGTCCATTAAGCCTTCGGAAGTCGCGGGCTTCGTCCGCAATCTTGCGGCTGCTTTAAGCGGCGGCGGGGCTGCTTCCGGAACGCCTTTCTTCAATGCGCTGGTAAAGGATCTGCAGGCCAGCAAAGGCAAGTCGATCGTGATCGCCGGCGAGGATCAGTCGCCTGAAGTTCACGCGGTCGTCCACTACATCAATCAGGTTCTCGGCAACAACGGCGTCACCGTCACGTTCACCAAATCGCTCGAAGCCAACCCGGTCGATCAATGGGCCGACCTGAACGGACTGTTGAACGATCTGCATTCCGGCCAGGTCGATATGCTGATGATCCTCGGCGGCAATCCGGTCTTCACCGCGCCTCCCGAGTTGAATCTGAAGGGCGCATTTCAGATGGCCAAGCTTCGTGTCCGGCTCACGTCGCACGAAGACGAGACCTCCGAAGTCTGCCAGTGGAATATCCCGGAAGCCCATACCTACGAGCACTGGAGCGACGCTCCGGCCTACGACGGCACCGTTTCCATCATGCAGCCACTCATTGCCCCGCTTTACGGCGGCAAGAGCGCGCACGATATCCTGGCCGCATTTACGGAAACTCCGGAACTTTCCAGCTACCAGTCGGTTCGCCAGTACTGGCAGGCCAAGCACCCGGGCGCGGAATTCGACACCTGGTGGCGGCATTCGATTCACGACGGTTTTGTGAAGGACTCCGCACTGCCTTCGGTGCCCGCGACCGCCAAACTTATCCCGGCCATGGCTGCGCAGGGCGGCGGATCCGGCTACGAGATTTCCTTCCACAGCGATCCTTATATCCTCGACGGACGCTACGCCAACAACGCCTGGCTGCAGGAACTGCCGCGGCCGATCTCACGGCTCACCTGGGACAACGCGGTCATCCTCAGCGCCAAGACGGCTCAGGACCTGGGCGTCAACGATGAAGATCGCGTGGCGATCGATCACAACGGCAAGACGGTCTGGGGCGCGGTATGGCGCGTGCCTGGCCAGCCCGACGGCTGCATCGGTTTGACTTTCGGTTTCGGCCGGACACGTTCGGGCCGCGCCGCCAATGGCGCCGGCTTCAATGTGTATCCGCTGCGGTCGGCCTCCAGCCCCTACTTCGCGCAGGGTGCAACGGTGCGCAAGCTGGGCGAGACCTTCAAGCTCGCCGCCGTGCAGCATCACTTCACCATGGAAGGCCGCGAGCCGGTACATGCGGGCACCCTTGACGAGTTCAAGCAGGATCCCTACTTCTCGCAGAAGCGCAGTGAGACGCCTCCCAACGGCCTGACGATTTACCCCGAGACCTTCCGCTACGAGGGTTATGCCTGGGGCATGGCCATCGATCTCACCTCGTGCATCGGCTGCAACGCCTGCGTGGTGGCCTGCCAGTCGGAAAACAACATCGCGGTGGTCGGCAAGGAGCAGGTTCTCAATACCCGCGAAATGCACTGGATCCGCATCGACCGCTATTACGAAGGTCCGGCGGAAAATCCCAAGACTTACTTCCAGCCAGTGGCCTGCGTACAGTGCGAAGACGCGCCGTGCGAAGTGGTTTGCCCGGTGGCGGCGACGGAAACCGATCAGGAAGGGCTGAACAACATGGTGTACAACCGCTGTGTCGGCACCCGTTACTGTTCGAACAACTGCCCGTACAAAGTTCGGCGCTTCAACTTCCTTCTGTTCACGGACTGGGAGACGGAGAGCCTTAAGCTGCAGCGCAATCCCGACGTTACGGTTCGCAGCCGCGGCGTCATGGAGAAGTGCTCCTACTGCGTGCAGCGCATCAATTACGCAAAAATCACGGCGGAGAAGGACGACCGCAAGGTGCGCGACGGCGAAATCGTACCGGCGTGCCAGGCGACCTGCCCGACGCAGGCGATCATGTTCGGCGACTTGAACGATCCCAAGAGCCGGGTCTCGGCGTGGAAGCGCGAGAGTCTCAATTACTCGCTTCTCGGTGAGTTGAATACGCGGCCGCGCACCACGTACCTGACGGAAATCCGCAATCCCAATCCGGAGCTGAAAGAAAGCTAATGGCACAACCGGTAGAGCTTCCAGATAAGATACACGTCGGACCGGTTATCGACGAAGGCCACAGCCTTGCGTCGGTTTCGGACAAGATCGCCGGTATCGTTCTCAAGAGAAAGACCACGCTGGGCTGGGTCTTCGGCCTGCTCGTTTCTTTCGGCTTGTTGCAGGGCCTGATGGCCGGCGCAACCTGGCTGTTTGTAAAAGGCGTCGGCGTCTGGGGTATCAATATCCCGGTCGGCTGGGGATTTGCCATCATCAACTTCGTCTGGTGGATCGGTATCGGCCATGCCGGCACCCTGATCTCGGCGATTCTTCTGCTGCTCAATCAGTCATGGCGAAACGCCATTAACCGGTTTGCTGAAGCCATGACCTTGTTTGCGGTTATGTGCGCGGGCATGTTCCCGGTGCTGCATACCGGCCGCCCCTGGCTGGCTTACTGGCTGCTGCCCTATCCGAATACGATGGACCTGTGGCCACAGTTCCGCAGCCCGCTGGTGTGGGACGTTTTCGCGGTGTCCACTTATCTGACAATCTCGGCCGTGTTCTGGTATGTCGGTCTGATTCCCGATATGGCGACGCTCCGCGATTCCGCTAAGAAACCCTGGCAGCAGAAAATTTACGGAATGCTGGCGATGGGCTGGCGCAGTTCGGCCCGGCACTGGCAGCGTTACGAGAAGGCTTCTCTGCTGCTGGCCGGCATGGCAACGCCTCTGGTGGTTTCGGTTCACACGGTTGTGAGCTTCGACTTCGCCGTGGCTATTTTGCCTGGCTGGCACACCACAATCTTCCCGCCTTACTTCGTAGCGGGCGCCATCTACTCCGGTTTCGCGATGGTGCTGACGCTGATGATCCCGGCCCGGAAGTTCTACGGACTGGAAGACATTATTACGGTTCGCCACCTCAACAACATGGCGAAGGTCACGCTCGCCACCGGCATGATCGTCGGCTACGGCTACATGATGGAAGCGTTCTTCGCTTACTTCAGCGCCGATGTGTACGAGCGGGCGATGATGCTGAACCGCATGGCGGGGCCGTATGCGCCCTTCTATTACATGCTGATCTTCTGCAACATCATTACGCCGCAGTTCCTGTGGTCCAAGACTTTGCGGACGAGCCCGGGGAAACTCTGGATCATATCCATCATCGTCAACATCGGCATGTGGCTGGAGCGCTTCGTCATCGTCGTGACCAGTCTGCACCGCGACTTCCTGCCCTCAAGCTGGGGCATGTACATACCGACGATATGGGACTACGCGGTGTTCTTCGGAACCATCGGATTGTTCCTGTTCCTGACATTCCTCTTTATACGAGTACTGCCAATGATTACGATCTTTGAATTGCGCATGCTGCTGCCGGCCGCGCACGTTAAGGAGCCGGTCACCCGATGAGTGTAGAAACCCTCGAAGCTGTGCATCCTCTTTACGGCATGATGGCCGAATTCGAAACCCCCACCGAACTGGTGGAGGCCGCCCGCCGCGTGCGTGAGGCCGGATTCAAAAAATTCGACGCCTATACTCCGTACCCGATCCACGAACTCGACGAGGCGATGGACCTGCACGACAACCGCGTTTCGCTGTTCACCCTGATCGGCGGCATTATCGGCGGCTGCGGCGGTTTCGGTCTTTGCTCCTGGGTAGAAGGTTATGCGCTGCCGCTGAATATCGGCGGACGGCCTTTGATCAGCGTGCCCATGTTCATCCCGATCACCTTTGAGTTGACAATCCTGGTGGGGGGCCTTACGGCGGCTTTCAGTATGCTGATGCTGAACGGCCTGCCCCGGCCCTATCACCCTGTATTTAATGTGGAACGCTTTGCCAATGCCTCGCGCAGCAAGTTCTTCCTCTGCATCGAATCGGACGATCCGAAGTTCGACCGGGACGGCACTGCCAGTTTTCTTGAGACATTGAATCCCGAAGAGATCTCGGAAGTGGCCCGATGAAGGGATTTAACCAATACGGCTCAGGCCGCATATCCCTGCTGATGATCCTCGCCGGCGTAACGCTGGCCGGTTGTTCGCGGCTCGATATGCAGGACCAGCCGAAGTACCGTCCGCAGCGACCGAGCGAATTTTTCGCCGATGGCCGCAGTGAACGCCAGCCGGTTGAGGGCACCATCGCACGGGGCCAGCTGGACGAAGATACGGCATTTTACGAAGGCAAGGACGCCGCGGGCAAAGACGTGGAAGAGTTTCCGATCGCGGTGGACAAGACGGTGATCGAACGCGGACACCAGCGCTTCGATATCTACTGCGCTCCCTGCCACGGACGCATCGGCAACGGCTTGGGAATGATTGTGCGGCGTGGCTTCAAGCAGCCGCCGTCATATCACACCGACCGCCTCCGCGAGGCGCCGGTGGGCCATTTCTACGACGTGATTTCGAACGGCTACGGCGGCATGCTGAACTACGCATCGCAGGTGCAGCCGCGCGACCGCTGGGCCATCATCGCTTATATCCGGGCGCTGCAGTACAGCGAGAACGCCAATATCAACGACCTTCCGGCCGAGGCCAGAAACAGACTTCCGGCAGCGGGAGCACAGCCGACCGGCGCCGAAAAGAATGAGCCGGTGGCGCCCCCCGATGTCGACATCACAGATTTCCCGCACCAGCCTGCTACTCCGAGCGGCGTGCCTGGCGTCAGTGGCGCCGGAGCAAGGCCGGGCAAGCAACCAGAGAGAAAATGACGACAACTGAACAAAGTTACGAGACCACGCCTCAGTTGAGCGAGAGCCTGAAGAAGTATCAGAACGCCTCTGCGCTGATCGGGATAATTTTCCTTGGGCTGCTTGTCGCCGGGTACTTCATTGCGGGCCCGGAGCAGTTTCTTCGCTCTTACCTGGTGGGCTTCTGGATGTGGCTCGCCGCCGGCACGGGATGCCTTATCCTGCTGACCACGCAATACCTGACGGGTGGCGCATGGGGAGTCATGATCCGCCGACCGCTCGAAGCCGGCACGCGGACTCTTTACGTGATGTGGTTCGGTTTCCTCCCTCTGTTGCTGGGCGTCAACAAGATTTACTGGTGGTCGACCGCGGCCGGCCAGGCTGACAAGCGCATTCACGAAAAAGCTCTTTATCTGAATGTCGAGTTTCTGTGGGTCCGGTGGGTGATTTACGGCGCGGTCTGGCTCGGGCTCACCTACTTGCTGAACAAATGGTCGGCGCTTGAAGATCAGACCAAGTCCGTCGAATATTCCAAGAAGCTGGAAGTGCTGAGCGCGCCCGGCCTGATCGCCATGTTCTTTACCATGACGTTCGCCTCGGTCGATTACGTCATGACCCTGGAGCCGCACTGGTTTTCGACGATGTACGGCTTTATCGCGGTGGTCGGCGCGGGTCTCACAGCCATGTGTATCGCGGTTTCGGCGCTCGTTCTGGTCTCCAGCCTGCCGCCAATGGACCATGCGGTAACATCGAAACATCGACACGACTTGGGCAAGTTGCTGCTCGCATTTGTCATGCTCTGGGCCTATGTACATTTCGGCCAGCTGCTGATTACGTGGTCGGGCAACCTGCCTGACGAAGCGATCTGGTACATCAAACGCTGGAACGGCGGCTGGGGATGGGTGGCAGTCATCCTGCTGGTGATGCACTTCTTCGTACCTTTCGGCCTGTTGCTGTCGCAGTCCAATAAGAAGAAGCAGAACCGGTTCGTGAAGATCGCAATTTTGGTCCTCGTGATGCGGATGGTGGATTACCTCTGGCTAATCGAGCCCAATTTCACCGATGTCAAAAACGTCCAGTTCAATATCTCGTGGCTTGACGGCGCCGCGCTGCTCGGTTTTGGCGGACTCTGGATGGCGTTGTTTTTCTGGAATCTCCCGCAGCGATCACTGCTGCCGACGGGCGCTCCGGATTTTCAAAAGGCTTTGAATCATGGCAGAAATCATTAAGAACCCGCAGGATCACGACAAGAAGCCGCACGGGCACGAGTCCGAAGTGGCGTTCGAGCGGAAAGACGTCAATGTCTTTCAGATCTCGGCTTTCGGAATCGGTCTGCTGCTGGCTGTTATCGTCTCGGTGTTCGCCATGTGGGCCATGTTCGACTTCTTCTACCATCGTGAAGACGAGAAGAACGCCAACAATCCCGCGGCGCTGATGCTGAACGAGCGTCCGAAACTTCCGCCGGAGCCGCGGCTGCAGTCCGAGCCGAAGCTGGAGTTGAAGGACATGAAAGCGGATGAGGAGACCATCCTCAACAGCTACGGCTGGCTGGACCCGAACAAGGGAACAGTGCGGATCCCGATCGACCTGGCAATCGATCTGGTTGCGAAAAAAGGGTTGCCCGCCAAGCCGAGCCCCACGGGCGGCAGCAACGACGGTTACCGGATGATTCCGGAAGATTCCAGCAGTGGAAGGACGCTCGAGAAGATATCGCAATGAAATATATGAAGTACATCGCGGCGCTGGCACTGGCAACTTCGCTCTTTGGGCAGAAGTCCGGTCCTGGCGTGCCTCCCGGATTCGAGTCTGGCGGAACGGGTACTTTGCCCACGGTGAATACCGCGCGCAGCTTGCCGACCCCGGATTTCCTGAACGTCAAGGGTGTGGATCGTCCGTCGCCCCTGACGGAGGTGACCATCGAGCAGCGCCTGAATTCGCAGTTGCCCCTGGATACTCCTTTTCGCGATGAGAACGGCAAGGCCGTGAAGCTGGGCGACTATTTCGGCAAGCGCCCGGTGGTACTGGCGCTGGTGTATTACGAGTGCCCGATGCTTTGCACGCAGATTCTCAACGGCACCGTGCGCGCCGCCAAAGCGCTCACGCTGACGCCGGGCAAAGATTACGATGTGCTGGCCATCAGCTTCGACGCGCGTGAAACTCCGAAAGAGGCTTTCGCCAAGAAGGCCGTCTATATGCACGATTACGGGCATCCGGAGACTGCCAACGCCTGGCACTTTCTGACGGGCGACGTGGACTCGATCAAGAAGGTAACCGACGCTGTCGGCTTCCGTTACAAGTGGGATGTTTATACCGCGCAGTTCGCCCACGCCAGCGCGATTTACATTCTGACGCCGCAAGGCAAGCTTTCTAAATATTTTTACGGGATCGATTACTCGCCGAAGGACATGCGGCTGGGGCTGGTGCAGGCATCGGACAATAAGATCGGCTCTCCGGTCGATCAGCTCCTGTTGTTCTGCTACCACTTCGATCCGACGTCGGCCAAGTACACTTTCGTCGCGCTGGATTTGCTGCGCGTGGCGGGGGCCGCGACTTTGCTGGCACTAGGGGGATTTGTGTTTATCATGCTGCGAAAAGATCACAGGCAGAAAGGGATTCGAGCCGCCTAACCGAATATGGTAGAAAAAAGTTTCCAGCTTTTTCCGGATGCGGCGTCGAGCGTTGCGGGGACCGTTGACGCGCTTTACGCCTACATGGTGCTCGTCAGTGCGTTCTTCTCGCTGCTGATTGCCGTTCTGGTTGTTTACTTCGCGGTCAAATACCGCCGTAAAGACGACACTGTGCCGGCGCCCGTCGACGAACACAGCATCGGAGGAATGATCCTCGAAATCGTCTGGTCGGTGATTCCGCTCGGCCTGTCGCTTGTGATGTTTGCATGGGGCGCGAGTATCTTCTTTACCGAATCCAGACCGCCCGCCGATGCGATGGAAGTGTTCGTGACCGGCAAGCAGTGGATGTGGAAGATCCAGCACAACGAAGGCGCTCGCGAAATCAACGAGCTGCACATTCCCATCAACCGGGACATCCGTTTGACGATGACTTCCGAAGACGTCATTCACGATTTCTATGTTCCGGCCTTCCGGACCAAGGCTGACGTTCTGCCGGGACGGTATACGACCGAGTGGTTCCGTCCGACACAGCTCGGCGAGTTCCATATCTTCTGCGCGGAATATTGCGGCACCAAGCATTCCGGCATGATCGGCACGGTCTACGTGATGACCGAGCCGGACTATAACAAGTGGCTGGCCGCGGGCAGTGGCGAAGGTTCGATGGCGGAGCAGGGACAGGCGTTGTTCAACCAGCTCGGCTGCGGCAACTGCCATGCGAGCGCCATCAACAAGAGCCTTGGACGGTGCCCGAATCTGAACGGAATCTTCGGCACCACCGTCGAACTGAAGGACGGATCGCAGACGCGGGTGGATGAAGCCTATATCCGGGAATCCGTGCTCTATCCGCAGGCGAAGATCGTCGCCGGATACGACGACATCATGCCCACCTTCAAAGGTCTGCTCACCGAAGACGGGCTTTTGAAAATCGTCGAATACGTGAGATCGCTGGGTCCGAAGAACGGCACGCAGACATCGGTGCCGCCGGCCGCGGTCGAAACAACCGCTACAGAATCAACGACGCAGCCCATGGGTAATCCTCCGCAGGCGGGTCAACCCAGGACGGGCGCGAAAACGGGGAATCGATAAGTTGCAAGGACTATTTGTATGATTACGACGGCGCCTCCACCAGTCGAAACCAAAAAGAACTATCTGACCGAAAAGGAAGGCTTGATGAGCTGGCTTTTCACGTCAGATCACAAGCGCATCGCCATTCTGTATTTGATTACAGTGGTCGCGTTCTTCTTTGTTGGCGGGTTGTTCGCGGTCCTGATCCGGCTTGAACTGGCTACTCCGGCAGGGGATCTGGTTGACTCCAATACCTATAACAAGTTTTTCACCATGCATGGCATCATCATGGTGTTCTTCTTCCTGATTCCGTCCATCCCGGCAATTCTGGGGAACTTCGTTTTGCCCATGATGATCGGGGCCAAGGATCTGGCGTTTCCAAAGATCAACCTGCTGAGCTGGTACATCTACATGCTCGGCGGCGTATTCACGATTTATGTGCTGCTCTCGGGCGGCGTGGATACCGGCTGGACCTTCTATACGCCTTTCAGCTCCTCTTATTCGAACGGCTATGTGGTCGCGGCGGGGCTGGGCATCTTCATCAACGGCTTCTCGGCGATTCTGACGGGACTGAACTTCATCGTCACGGTGCACCGGATGCGCGCGCCGGGTCTGACCTGGTTCCGTCTGCCTCTGTTTGTCTGGGCGCATTACGCCACCAGCATGATTCAGGTGCTGGGAACCCCGGTTATCGCGGTGACGCTCTTCCTGCTGGTGCTCGAACGCGGACTGCACATCGGGTTCTTCGATCCCGCTTATGGCGGCGATCCGGTCCTGTTCCAGCATCTTTTCTGGTTCTATTCGCACCCCGCGGTGTACATCATGATTCTGCCTTCGATGGGCGTGGTCACGGAAATCATCACCACGTTCTGTTCAAAGAAGCCCTTCGGCTACACGTTCATCGCGTTTTCGAGCGTGGCGATCGCGGTGTTCGGATTCCTGGTGTGGGGACATCACCTGTTCGTCAGCAGCCAGTCGGTTTATGCCGGCATGGTGTTCTCGGTGCTCAGCTACATCGTGGCGATCCCGTCGGCGATCAAGGTTTTCAACTGGACCGCAACCATGTACAAGGGTTCGGTACGCTTGGAAACGCCCATGCTTTACGCCATCGGGTTTATCGGTCTGTTTACGGTTGGCGGATTGACCGGACTGTTTCTGGCTTCGCTTGGCATGAACGTCCACCTGACCGACACCTATTTCGTCATTGCGCACTTCCACTACGTTATGGTGGGCGGCGCGATCATGGGCTTCACGGGCGGGCTGCATTACTGGTGGCCGAAGATGTTCGGCAGGATGTACTCCAACACCTGGTCGAAGGTTTCGGCGGTGATCATTTTCGCCGGCTTCAACCTGACGTTCTTCCCGCAGTTCCTGCTGGGTTATATGGGCATGCCGCGCCGGTATCACGTATATCCGGCGGAATTTCAGGTGCTGAACGTGCTGTCTTCGGCGGGCGCGTCCATTCTGGGAATCGGCTATCTGATGGCCTTCTCCGTGCTGCTGGCATCGCTTTGGTTCGGCGAGAAAGCCGGCAGAAATCCCTGGGGCGCTACCACTCTGGAGTGGCAGACCTCGTCGCCGCCTATCGCCGAGAATTTCGAAGTCACGCCGGTCGTAACGCAGGAAGCGTATACGTATACGAGCGAGGAGGTTGTACACGTTGTCTAGTTCAGCCCTAACACCAGGCACGACCGAAAGCACAACTCCCGCGCCGGTGGTGGCTCGCCATCATTTCGAGAGCCTGGAGCAGCAGAAGGACGCTTCGACGATCGGGATGTGGGTCTTCCTGATCACGGAAATCATGTTCTTCGGTGGCCTGTTCATGGCCTACTTCGCTTACCGGCAGGCCTACCCGGCCGCGTTCGCGTCGGCCAGCAACAAGACCAATCTCCTGATCGGCGCATTCAATACGACCGTGCTGATCTGCAGTTCGCTTACGATGGCGCTGGCGGTAAGGGCGGCGGCCACAGGCAAGAAGAATCTGATTGTGCTCTTCCTGATTCTGACATTGCTGCTGGGCGGCGCGTTTTTGGGCGTCAAAGGTTACGAGTATCACGACAAGTGGGTCCACCACGAAGTTCCGGGCGCGCACTTTGAATGCGAAGGCTGCGTGGACGCGGGCCATACTTCGTTATTCTTCGCGCTGTATTTCGGGATGACCGGGTTGCACGCGTCGCACATGATTATCGGGTTCTTCATTCTGCTGTATCTGATACGACAGGCATCGAAAGGCGCGTACACCCCACGATGGTATACGCCAGTCGAGATGTTCGGTCTTTACTGGCATTTTGTCGATATCGTCTGGATTTTCCTTTTCCCGCTGCTGTATCTGATCGACCGCTCCGGGGCGGCGAAGTAGGGCTTTTCGAGAGTACGGGACAACTATATATATGGCGCACGATCATCATTCCGGCGGACACGAAGAGGTTCAGGACGCCGAGCACCACCAGGAACATATCGTTCCGATCGGGATCTACGTCGCGGTATTTCTTTCGCTGATCGTTTTGACGTGGGTTACCTCCGGTGTCGCCACGCTCGATCTCGGGCGGCTGAACATCTTCGTCGCGCTTTCGATCGCGATTGTCAAAGCATCGCTGGTGCTCCTGTTCTTCATGCATCTGAAGTGGGCTACGCGGCTCACCAAGATGATCGTGATGAGCGGGCTTTACTGGCTGATCCTTCTGCTGTTTATCGTCATGATGGATCTCTGGACCCGCGGCTGGATGGGCGTCCCCGGACGCTAAGCACAGCCCGATTTACAGTATTCCTGCCAGTTTTTCCTTGATCTGATCGGCGGTGAACGGCTTCCGCACATAGCCTGTGGCGCCGAGTTGCACCGCTTCGAGTACTTTTCCCTGGCCGCCTTCCGTGGTGATCATAATCACCGGGACGTTTTTCAGGTGATCCATCTCTTTGATCCGGGCCAGCAGCTGAAGCCCGTCCATATGCGGCATATTGATGTCGGAAAGGATCAGGCCGAAAGTCCGGTCCTTCAGGATCTCGACGGCTTCGGTTCCGTCCCCGGCCTCCTTAATATCGCCCAGCGGCAGGTCCGTCTGCCGCAGCACCCGCTGCAAGATTTTTCGAATTGCGGCTGAGTCGTCCACAATCAGAACGTCCAAAAGGCCATTGGCTGTCATTCATCCCTCACGATTGGAATATCGGCATGCGGGGCGCAAAGGTTTAGAAGAAACCTGAGCTCAAGGTTTTCCGCCTTCCGCCGATAAGAAAATCAGGAAGAGTTATGGCGAGCGCAATTTCGGTTCCCGCAGGAAACAATCGTCCGGTAGCGGCGGACCTGCCGGCGGTTTCCGCGGACGATCGCGCTTTCAACCTGTCGGTGGCGACGGCGGTCCGCCAACTCAATGAGTCAGGCTATGCGGGCGACGGGCATGAGGTCACGCTCAGCATAGATCCGGATTCGCGCCAGCCGGTGGTGAAGGTGATCGACAGCGACACCAAAGATGTGATTACACAGCTTCCGTCCAGATATGCGCTGGCGCTGGCGGCTGATTTCGAAAAAAAGAAAAGAGATTCATGATGAATCCGTACTTTGTACAAACGGTAATGAATGCCGGCCCGGTGGAACTGGTGCAACTGCTGCATCAGAAAGCCATCGCCCTCGTGAAAGGCGCGCGGGAACACCTGCGGAGCGGACGAATCGCGGACCGGGCGCAGACGATCGGGAACGCTTACGCGGTGATCGCCGAACTCCAGAACTCCCTGCGGCCCGAAGTGGCGCCGGATCTGACGGCGCGTCTGCAGGGGCTGTATCTCTATATGCAGCGGCTTCTGCTGGAAGCGAACTTCAAGCAGACGGACGCGCCGCTGGCGGAAACGATATCGCTGCTGAGCACGCTGTCGGACGGATGGACGGGCGTAATGCTGCAGTCGGCGCGCACGGAATCGAATGACAGGTGGGTGGACAGGGGCGTGACGCAGGAGATGGGCCAGATGGTGCTGGCCTGAGAGAGAGGCCCAGGTCAGGGGAGATTGGACTGGATCACTTTGGCGAGTCCGAAGCCACCGCCCGCGGCGATGGATTTCGCCAGTTCCTCTTCGCCCAGACCGAAGGCCGCGGAGCTGGACTGATCTTCGCCGGTGCCGAGCCAGCCGCTGTCTTCTTCGCGCATCGATTTCAGCATCTGGCCGATCATGAGCGCCTCGAAGTCCTTGGCTGCGCCGGTGCGTTTTAAGTGCGCCGGATCGGGGGGAAGCGAGGTGGTGTCGAAGGTGATATTCATATAGCCCAGTTCAAATAGCACTGTTTAAATAACGTCCAGTTCGGCGTCGAGCGCTCCGGCGGCCCGGAGATTCTGCAGGATGGCGATGATGTCGCGCGCCGTGGAGCCGATCGCGGTGAGCGCGCGAACCAGTTCCTCGACGGTGGCGCCTTCCTTCAGCACGATGTTTTGGTGGGTTCGTCCTTGGTGGCCACGGTTTGTTGCGGAATGACCTCGGTGGTCCCGGTGGAGGACAAAGGTCCGGGCTGGGAGACGAGATAACGGGTCTGAATCTCCACCGAAAGATTCCCGTGCAGGATGGCGACGGGGGAGACGCGGACCTCTTTACCGACCACAATGGTTCCGGTGCGTTCATTGACAACGATGCGGGCGGGAACGTCCACCTCCACCTTGAGCTCCTCGACAGCCGCGATGAACTCGGTCATGCGGGTCTTCCATTCGGCGGGCGTGTCGATGCCGATGAGGCCGGGATTTTCCGCCTGGGCGATCGGGACCGGCGCGGGATACTGCCTGTTGATGGCGGCGGCGATGCGGGCCGAGGTTGCGAAGTCCCCGTTGCGCAGCTGGAGATGGACGCGCGCGCCGGGCTCGACGGAAGGAGCGACACGCTCGACGGTTGCGCCCGCGGGTCCACGGCCTACGGTCGGGTGGTTCAGAGTCTGGCTGACGCCGCCGCGGCCGGCCACGAAACCACCGGTTACGATCGGCCCCTGGGCTACAGCGTAGACCTGGCCATTGGCGCCGCGCAGGGAGGTCATCAGGAGAAGTCCGCCCTGCAGATTGGTGGCGTCGCCGATGGCGGCCGCGGTGACGTCGAGCTTGGAACCCGGCTGCGCGAAAGGCGGCAGGGTCGCGGTCACCATCACGGAGGCGGTGTTGGCCACTTTAATCGCGGTCGCGGTGACGGCCACGCCCATTTTCTCGAGCATGGCGGCAAGGCTCTGGGTGGTGAAGATGGTTTGCTGTTTGTCCCCGGTACGGTTGAGACCGACCACGATTCCGTAGCCGACGAGCTGGTTGTCACGCACTCCTTCAATGGAGACGAGATCCTTCAGGCGGGTTTCGGCGGGAAGAAGCGAGACGGAAAGGAGTGAGACGGAAAGCAACAGGCTATATCGCATATCAAAAGGGAAGAATGCCTAACAAAAACCGGTAGAGGGCATTGGGGCGGCGGATGGCATCGCCCACCACGCCTTTGCCGTTGACGCGGATTTCCATGTCCGCGATCTGGGTGGAGGCGATGGTGTTGTTGGTCAGGATATCGGCCGTGCGAATGATGCCGCGCACCACGATCGTCTGTTGTTCGGAATTGATATCGAGGTTTTTGGAGCCTTCGATCAAAAGAAGGCCGCCGGGCAGCACCGTCACGACGCGCGCCGTCAGTACCGTGGTCAGGGTGGCGGTGCGGGTTGTGGTGCCGGTGCCGTTCAGTTTCTGATCGCCGGACTGGCCGAGAAGATTCGACAGAGCGCCGGTGGCGGCCTTGGGGCCGGCCAGCGAAGTTATCGAGGCATTGGCGCTGCTGGCCCGCTCAGTCGTGCTGTTTCCGACGACGGTGGCGTTGACGTTCTCGGTAACGATGACGGTAACGATGTCGTCGCGCTGGCTGGCGCGGGGATCGCGCGCGAGGTCGTTGAGGCGCGCGGTGGGGGACCAGATTGCGCCCGGCGTGGCTTCGGCGCCGGCCTTGTCGAGCGAGGCGGCGGCGCTGGCTACATACTTGTCCAGCATGGACGGTTCTGGCGCGCTTTTCTTGGTTGGCTTCTTCGCGCCTGCGGCAGCGGCGGCCATGGCGCAGATGGCCAGCAAAGCGGCGAGTTTCATAAACGGTGTCTTCATTTGAGTTCGACTGTGGCGGTGGAGGGCGTATCGAGACGGGCTTTGAATACTTTTCCGTTAGCCGGATTGCGGAGATCGACAAGAGATCCGGTGCTCGCGGGATTTTCGACAATGGCTTCGAAATGCAGGCGGGCCGGTCCGCTGTGCACATCCACGCGAACTGAATCGCCGCGTTGAACCGCGGGTGCTGTCGTCAACACGGAGGCAAGCACAAGCATGCCCGCTTTCAGGTTGCGTTTGGGGGCGCGGCCAGCCACGTCAGCGATGCTGGCGGCGGCGGGTTCGTGCTGCAGCGGGCCGATCCTTTGTTCGATGCGAAGCGCCGAGACCGGAATGGCCGCGCCGGCAGGGAGATCGGTGGCAGCGACTACCGCCGTGTAATTCGCGGTTACGGCGACGCGCGCCCATACCGGTGCTTCCTTGCCTTCCGCATATTTAATATCGCCGCGCCAGAGACCGGTGGAGTCGAGATTGTTCAACGGGAATTCGAGCTGACCCGCGGGTACAGTGGCGGACTGGATTTGGATGATTTTCAGGCTGGCTTCGCGCGGGAGCACGGACTGCATGGCCACGGTTACGTCTTCAGGTTTCAGGTGCTGCATGGGAAGTTCGAAGCAGAGGCTGGCGGGGTTTGAAATTTCGATCCCGTTGGTTTTGGCCAGTCTTTGCAACTCGGCGCCGGTGAAGGTTCGGGTCATGCCGGGTTCGGCGTTGAAACCTGCCACGAGGGTCGACGGCAGCGCTGCATATTGCGCATCCGCCCGCGCGAGATCGCGGGCTAGGATGCGGCTTCCCGTCACAGGAACACACGCGGCCGAAGCACTCATTGAAACAGTGGCGGAAACAGTGGCGAGAAGCAGCAGCTTTCTCATTTGGTCAGGTTGTTGACCTGGGAGTACATGTCGTCGGCGGCTTTCACCACCTTGGAATTGGCTTCGTAGGCGCGCTGGCTGGTGATCAGATTGATGAATTCGTCCACGACGCTGACGTTGGATTGTTCGACATAGCCCTGCAGCAGCGTGCCCTGGCCTTCGGTTCCTCCGGGAGGTCCGACGATGGGTGCGCCCGAGGCATCGGTGGGCAGAAAGAGACTCTGACCGATGGAGTTGAGTCCGGCGGGATTCTGGAAGTTTGCAATGGTGATCTGGCCGGCGACCTGGGCGGCTACCTGGTTCGGCAGCGTGTAGCTGACGGTGCCGTCGGTGGCGACATTGACCGACTGCGCGGCAGGCGGGATGGTGATCTGCGGAACGAGCTGGCTGCCGTTGGAAGTTACGATGTTGCCGTTGGCGTCGAGCTGGAAATTGCCGGCGCGGGTGTAGGCGATGGTGCCGCCGGGCTGATTGATCTGAAAGAAACCGAGTCCCTGGACGACGAGGTCGAGCGGATTGCTGGTTTGAGTGAAAGCGCCCTGCTGGAAGATGATTTCGTTGGAAGAGGCGCGGGTGCCGAGTCCCAGCTGCAGGCCCGTCGGGACAAAGGTCGAGACGCTGGAAGAGGCACCGGGCTGAACCAGGCTCTGATAGAGCAGATCCTGAAACTGCGCGCGGCGTGATTTGTAGCCGACGGTGTTGGCGTTGGCGAGATTGTTGGCGATGTTGTCGACGTTCAGCTGCTGGGCGGCCATGCCGCTGGCGGCGCTGTAGAGTGCTCGGATCATAGTTTGTGTTTTCCTTTTTATGCGGCGACGCGGGCGACTTCTTCGATGGCCCTGCGATTGAGTTCATTGCCGAGGTTCATGGCCTTCTGAAGCATTTCGAACTGGCGCATGATGGCTACCAGGCGCACGGCGGATTCGGCGGCGCCGACGTTGGACTGTTCGACTTTTCCCTGCAGAATTTCACCGGCGGCGGGCTTGGGCTGCGTGCCGGCGACGGGCTGGAAATAATTCAGGCCCACCTTCTTAAGACGGCCGGGATCGAAGGCGCTGAGCTGGAACCGGGCGACCGGCTGGCCATTCTGAGTCACGTTTCCGTCCGGTGTGACCTCGATCGGGATGGAGGGCTGCAGCTGTATCTGCGCGCCGTTCTGCGCCAGCACGGGGCTGCCATCGCCCGTGGTGAGGGCGCCGGTCTGCGAAATGCGAAAGGTGCCGTTGCGGGTATAGCGCACGCCGGCAGGGGTCTGTACCGCGAAAAGGCCGTCGCCGTCGATGGCGAAGTCGAGGGGATTGGAAGTGTTGCGGAGATTGCCCTGGGAGTGGTCGGTCCACTGCGATTCGATGACGGGGAGGGTGTTGAGATCGCCGGTAAGAGAATTGCCGGTGGCATCGGCGCCGACGTAGATACTGTAGAACTCGCGGTCGGCTTTGTAGCCTCCGGTTTCCACGTTGGCAAGATTGTTGGCGAGCATTTCGAGAGACTGCATGCGGGATTGCATGCCGCTTGCGGCTGAGATTGAGATGGCGTCCATAAGTTTGTTTCCCGCGCAGAGTAAATGCAGACGGGATGCCGAATGAGCGGGAGGCGATAAATTCCTCAAACTGTTGGGAATCGGGTCGATGAGTGCAATGAGGGGAAGTTTGCGAATCGGCAAAATCCTGGCGTTTTAAGGCGGAACGGCAAATAGATGGCGGGGAGGATGCCTCTAAGAGATTGAATTCCGGTGTTTTCGATTTGGCGCTGCGACTGCGTTTAGCAGGGCGTGAATTGCCAGATTGTGAGTTCGCCAGGGAACGTTCCGGCAAGCGCAATACGAGGTCCGGCGGCTTCGGCTAAGTCTGCGCCGGCACCGGCGGGTGCGTTCGCGGATCTGGTGCAGGAGCTGGCTGGCGCGGCTATACCTGTTAAGCCTGCGCCCGCAGCCGTATTGAGCAAGACTGCTATCGCGGCCTTTCATTCCAAGCCGCCAGTGCGGGTTCCAGATACCGCGCCGGTGGAAGAAGTGGCTGGGCCGGTTGCGGTCGCATCGACGAATAATGTTGTTGCGCCGCCCGTTGTTTCCGATGCGCCGGTGACAGTGGATCACGCGCCGAAGGCCTCAGCGAAGCCAGCGGTTCCCGTTCCCGATCAGCCTGCAGCGCCGGTAATGGTGATGCCGCTGAAAGTTCCGGATGCGAACTCAGCGCCCGCGTCCTCTGGACTGGGATCGGGGCGTGTAGCGCGGAAGCCCGAAGCAGCGAAAACAGTCCCGCCCGCAACGCCTTTCGCGGCAGTGGTGATTCCGGAGATCGTGCCGCCGGTGAAGCCGCCGAAGGCGCAGGCGCAGGATTCGCAGGACCGTTCGTCTTCGGTTGCTGCGCTCGCTCCCCGGGATGAAGCTCCGGCGCCGGTGGGGATTCCCGCGGCAGCCGCGGTCAAGATTCATCAGCCTGACACTGAAACGGCTCCGGCCGTTCAGCCGCTTGCGACCAACGTGCCGAAGGTAGCCCCTCCGGTTCCGGCGCAGGTAATGCCGCCGCAACCGGTCGCGACTACACAAGCGACGAACCTGCCTATACCTCACGCCTCGCCCGCGATGGCCGTTCCGGTGGCTGCGCCGCCAGCCGTACAGCAACATTCGCAGCCCGCCAAACCGGCGCCCTTGCCGTCCACAACCGCGCAGATCGATGAGCCGCTCGCGGCCGAGCCGAAGACGCAGCCGGTAAAAGCGCTGTCGATCGAGTTCGCGCCGGACGGGGCGCAGGATGTTCGGGTGCGTTTGTCCGAGCACGCGGGCGATGTTCACATTTCACTTCACACAGCCGATCCTTCGCTTTCGGGCCGCTTAAACGACGGCGTTAAGGATCTGGTTGATTCTCTGACCACGGCGGGGTATGACGCCCAGGCGTGGACGCCCGATGAGGGCCGCCAGAATCAGCGTCAGGCGGAGGAGCCGCGCAGGATGCGGAATCAGGGCTCCTCCGATCCGGACGCTGAGAATTTCAGCAGTTTGATGCACCCACTAGAGGAGATTTCATGAGTTCGCCTGTTAATCCAATAACGTCCGGGACGAATACGCCGGGCACAACGTCATCGCCGGCGTCGAAGCCTGCCACCGATCCGCTGGCCAGCGAGTCCACCTTTCTTACGCTGCTGGTTTCGCAGCTGAAAAATCAGGATCCGCTCAATCCGACCGACAGTACGCAGTTCGTTTCGCAGTTGACGGCTTACAGCCAGCTCGAGCAGTTGATCGGCATCAAAGCCAACACGACGCCGACAAATTCAACCACGACAAATCCAACGACAGGAACGGGGAACTAGAGATGGGCTCAGCAATTTCAAACGCGCTTTCCGGGCTTACCGCCAATGCCACGGCGATCAATATCGTCAGCAACAATCTGGCGAACCTGAATACCACCGGGTACAAGAACGAACAGATTTCATTCGAAGACCTGGTGAATCAGAGCCTGTCAGGCATTGCGAGTTCGACCTCGGTGAACGGATCGACCATCGCGCGGGGCACGCAGCAGTTTACGCAGGGCAGCGTTCAGACCACCGGCAATCCTTACGACGCGGCCATTCAGGGCGGCGGGTTTTTTGTGCTGCAAGACTCCAACGGGCAGACGTTGTATACGAGGCAGGGGAATTTTTCGGTCAACTCGTCGGGCGATCTGGTGAACTCGACCGGTCAATTCGTGCAGGGGTGGAACGCGGCCGCGGGGGTGTTGAACACCAACGGTCCGACCGGGGCCATTCAGTTGCCGAACGGGTTGGCGCAGCCTCCGGTGGCGACAAAGAATTTTACGCTGAGCGTGAACCTCGCTTCGAATGCAACGCCGGGCACGCCGGCCGGAACATTCAGCTCGCCAATGCAGATCATCGACTCGCAAGGTAATTCCCACACGCTCACGGTGTCGTATACGGAGACCGGGGTCAATACATGGTCGTTTGGCGTGACGATTCCGCAGAGCGATATCGGAGTGGGTGTTTCAAATACCGTAGGGGCCGGGACGCTGACCTTTGACGCCAACGGGCAGTTGCTGTCGCCGGATGTGTCCGGGAGTGCGATTCCGATTACCATTCCGACGCTGAATTCGACGGGCGCGGCGATGAATCTCAACTGGAATCTTTACACTCCGGCAGGGGCAGCGCAGATTGCGCAGGACACCTCGACGTCGGCGAATCTTTCCAATACGCAGGATGGCCTGGCGGCCGGACAGCTAAGCAATATGAGCATTCAATCCAACGGCCAGATCATCGCGACGTTCTCGAACGGGCAGACGGAGAGCGTGGCACAGATCGCGGTGGCTTCGGTGCTGAATCCGAGTTCCATGCATCAGTTTGACGGGAATTCGTTCGTGCCCACGGCACTGACGGCGCCTCCGGTGATCGGGGTGCCTTCGACCGGCTCGCGCGGAGACGTTACGGGCGGGGCGCTGGAAAGTTCCACGGTCGATATCGCCACTGAGTTCACGAATCTGCTTACGTTCGAGCGCGGGTACCAGGCGAACTCCAAGGTGATTACCACTGAGGACCAGGTTGTGCAGCAGACGATTGCTTTGATTCCGGGCGCTTAGAATGACCGCACAGGAGCAGGTGGCGCATATCTCCGACGTGTCGGTCAAGGTGGAAGTGCAGCTTGACCGGCGGTGGATGAAGCTGTCGGAGATTCTGGCGCTGGAGGAAGGCAGCATCGTGGAGATGTCGCGGTCGGCCGGCGAGAACATCGATATTTTTATCGGTTCGAAGCTGGCGGCGTTTGGGGAGATCGTGATCATCGAGAGCACGATGGGCGTCCGGATTACGGACTTTAATACGGAGAACTGAAGCCGGCGCGCATATGAATTCGTTGCAACCTTTTTTGGCGGTTTTGTTTGTTCTGGCCTTGCTGGGCGGAGTTTTGTTTCTGCTGAAGCGGCGCGGTCTGGCGATGCCGGGAATCCGCTCATTGAGCATGCAGGCGGGCGGGTCGCGGCGGATGGAAGTGGTCGAACGCGTATCACTGGGTCCGCAGCATGCTTTGCATCTGGTGCGCATCGGGGAACGGCAACTGCTTGTCGCCACCGCGCCTTCGTCGTGCCAGTTGCTCGACACGGGAGACCGGCTTTGAAGCCGCTTGTCTGCGTGCTGTTGGTGGCGTCGCGGCTCGGTGCGGCGTCTACCTCGTCCGCTCCTTCGTTGATTCCGGGGAACGGCAATTCGCTGAGCACGCCGATGCAGATTCTGCTGCTGATGACGGCGCTGACGCTGCTGCCGGCGATCATCATGTCAGTGACTCCGTTCCTGCGCATTTCCATCGTGCTGCATTTTCTGCGGCAGGCGCTGGGGACGCAGGCTACGCCCTCCAATCAGGTGCTGACGGGCCTCGCTCTCTTTCTCACTCTGGTGCTGGTGCAGCCGATGGCTTCGCAGATTTACACCGAGGCCTGGGTGCCCATGGACAGCGGGACGATGTCGGCGATGCAGGCCTACGATGCGGCCAGCAAGCCGCTGAAAACCTATCTCAGCCATTACGTGCGGGAGAAAGACGTGGCCTTGTTTGTGGGGCTGACGCACGCGCCCGCTCCGCATAAAGTGGACGATCTGGATCTGGAGGTTCTGGCGCCAGCGTATATTCTCTGCGAGATGCGTGCGGGGTTTCAGATTGGCGCGGTAATTTATCTGCCTTTCCTGCTGATCGACATTGTGGTGGCGTCGGTGACGCTTTCCATCGGGATGGTGCAACTGCCGCCCGCGATGGTCTCGGCGCCGTTTAAGATTCTGCTGTTCGTGCTGGTGGACGGCTGGAATCTGACGATCGGGTCGTTGATGAAGAGCTTTGTTACATGAGGATATTTTTGTGACTCCTGACGGTGTGGCCCATATTGTGGGGCAGATGTTTATCGCGGCGTTCTGGATCAGCGCGCCGCTGCTGGCGATCGGGTTCGCGACCGGCATTGCGATCAGTCTAATTCAGGTGGTGACGTCGATTCAGGACAGCGGCTTCAATTCGATTCCGCGGCTGATGGCGTTTCTGGGCGGGAGTTTGGTGATGATGCCGTGGATGGTGCACAAGGCCATGGCGTATACGACCGACATCCTGGGCAATTTGAGCCGGTATGGGCACTGATTCGATCTTCACTTATTCGACGCTCTTCGGCTTCCTGTTTACGCTGGCGCGCATTTCGGGCGTGTTCGCGTTCCTGCCTTTAGCGGCTTTCCGTGCGGGCCCGGAAGCCTCGCGGATTGTGCTTTCGCTGGCCTGTACTTTGCTGCTTTGGCATAGCTGGCAGGGTCCTGTTATGGCGGAGCCCGGCGTGGCGCGGATTCTGGCTGGCGTGGCGGGCGAGGTTTCGCTGGGGCTGGCGATCGGGCTGGCGCTCGCTGTGGCGCTGGAGGTGTTTCAGTTTGCCGCGCAGTCGGTGAGCCTGGCGGCGGGTTTGGGATATGCGTCGTTTATCGATCCTACGAGCGGGGCGGATTCTACTGTCCTGTTGACGACCGCGCAGATTGCGGCGGGATTGTTTTTCTTCGTTTCAGGCGCGGACCGTTTGTTGATCCGGGCACTGGCGGACAGTTTGCGGCTGTGTCCGCCGGAATCGTTCACGCTGCACCGTGAGTGGGGGATGGCGATGGTGCAGTTCTTCGGCTCGATCTTCGGGGCCGGGTTGCGGCTGGCCGCTCCGGTCATCGCTTTGCTGCTGCTGGCCGATGCTTCGCTGGCGGTGCTGGGGCGGGTGCAGGCGCAGTTGCATCTGGTGAGTCTGACGATGCCGATCAAGCTGGCGGCGACGATGCTCTTGATGTCGGCGACGGTGGCTTTGCAGCCGGGGTTTTTCGAAACGCGGATCGGTTTGTTCGTGCAGTTTGTGGAAGGGTTGCTGCGGAGTTCGCGGTGAGGAATGGCGGATACCGGCCAACAGACCGAGAAGGCCACACCGCGGCGGCTGGAGAAGGCGCGCAAAGAAGGTAACTTTCCGGCGGCGCGCGAGTTTGTTTCCGCGGTGCAGTTTTTTGCGTTCATTGCATTCGGCGCGGCCTGGTTTCCGGTGTGGATGCAGAGCGCGCAGAGCGCTTTCCAATTGGGACTGCGGCAGGCGTTTGCGCCATCGCTGACGCCCACCGATCTGTTCGCAATCTTCGGACGGCTTTCAAATGTCGTGCTCCGTCCTCTGGCCACGCTGGGGGTTATCCTGCTGGCGATCACGATCCTGTTTCAGCTGGCCTCCACCAACATGGGATTCAGTCTGGCGCGGCTGACTCCGAAGTGGGAACGGCTGAACGGATTTCAGAAGTTGAAGGAGATGCCGGGGCGCAACTTCGGATCATTTCTGCAGGCCGCGATCATGATCCCGGTGATGTTCTGGCTGACCTGGAGTCTGGTGCGGGAGCGGTTGCCGGAACTGCTCCGGCTGCCGATGATGCCGGTATCGACGGGCGCGGCGGCGGCCGGGCAGCTGGTGCAGGATGCGATGCGCAAGGCTTCGTTCGTGCTGGTGACGCTCGGCCTGTTCATGCTGGTGCGCGAACGCGGCCGTTACAGCAAGCGCATGCGGATGAGCAAACAGGACATCCGGGATGAATCGAAAGAGACCGAGGGGAATCCGCAGACCAAGTTCCGTATCCGGCGTCTGCAGCGCGATTTGCGCCGCAAGAACATGATGCGGAATGTGGCGACGGCGACGGCGGTGATCGTCAATCCCACACATTACGCGGTGGCGATCAAGTACGAACAGGGCTCCATGGCTGCGCCGAGCGTGGTGGCGAAGGGGAAGAACTATCTGGCGGCGCGCATCCGGAAGCGGGCGATCGAGAATCAGATACCGATTATTGAGAATCCTCCGCTGGCCCAGACACTGTACAAATCAGTAGACGTCGGGCAGGAGATTCCGGCCCACCTTTACCGGGCTGTAGCGGAAATTCTGGCTTATATCTTCAAGCTCATGGCAAATTCACGCGGGACAGGACGCAGATGAGCGCCAATACGGCACAGATGGCGCTGGGCGTGAAGAAGCGGGGTCCCCGGATCTCCCTGCAGGCGGCCAGCGAATTTGCGGTGCCGATCGCGGTACTGGGGATTCTGGTGGCGCTGATTGCGCCCATGCCGCGCTTTGTCCTCGATTTGCTGATCGTGGCCGACATCATGATGTCGGTGATTGTCCTGATGGTCGCGATGTATATTACGCGGCCTGTGGAGTTCAACGTTTTTCCCACTACGCTGCTGCTTCTGACGCTGTTCCGATTGTCGCTGAACGTTTCGTCGTCGAGACTGATTTTGCTGAACGGGCACACGGGTCCGGCCGCGGCGGGCGGGGTGATTCAGGCGTTCGGTAATTTCGTGGTGGGGGGGAATTACATCATCGGCGCGGTGATTTTTCTGGTGCTGATCGCGATTCAGTACGTGGTGATCAACCACGGCGCGGTGCGGATTTCGGAAGTCACGGCGCGGTTCACGCTGGACGCGATGCCGGGCAAGCAGATGTCGATCGATTCGGATTTGAACGCCGGGCTGATCGACGAAACGGAAGCGCGGCGGCGGCGCAAACAGATTGCCAGCGAAGCGGAGTTTTACGGGGCGATGGACGGTGCGTCGAAGTTTACGCAGCGGGACGCCGTGGCCGGAATTCTGATCACGGGCATCAACATCATCGCGGGGCTGCTGATCGGGGTGCTGCAGCACGGCGTGGATTTCATGAAGGCGCTGCAGACGTATACGGTGCTGACGATCGGGGACGGTCTGGTGACGGTGATCCCGGCGCTGATGATTTCGATTTCCGGCGGCATGATTACGACGCGCGCGAGTTCGGATAACCGGCTTGGCGTGGAGTTTCAGAAACAGGTCTTCGGCCAGCCGCAGCCTTTGCTGCTGGCGAGCGGAATCCTGATTGCGCTTGCGACATTTCCGGGGATGCCTACGGCTCCGTTTCTGACGTTCGGGGTGGGGCTGGGGACAGCGGCGTGGCGGATGAAGAAGCGGGCGGAGAAGTCGCTGCCGGAGGCTTCGGCGGGTCCGGCCAAGCCAGCCAAAGAGAACCTGGACGATCTGCTGCGGGTGGAACCGCTTTCGATTGAAGTCGGCGTCAGTTTGATCTCATTCATTTCCGACGGACCCAACTCACCGCTGTTGCGGCGCATCGGAGCGATTCGCAAACAGTTCGCGACGGAGCTGGGATACATCATTCCGGCGGTGCGGGTAACCGATAACCTGTCGCTGCGCGCACGTGAGTATTCGATTTGCGTGAAGGGCGTGGAAGTGGCGCGGTATGAGTTGCCGCAGGGTTGTGAGATGGCGATTGCCATTTCGGCGACCGAGAAACCGCCTGACGGACGTGCGACGAAAGATCCGGCATTCGGGGTACCCGCCTGGTGGATTCCGTCTTCGCAGGCCGAAACGGTGCGGGCGCTGGGATACACGGTGATCGAACCGCTGAGCGTGATGAGCACGCATCTGGTGGAGCTGATCAAACGCTACTCGCACGAGCTGTTTTCGCGGCAGGAAGCCAAGAAGCTGCTGGACCGTGTGAGCGTGGAGAACGCCAAGGTGGTGGAGGATCTGGTGCCGAAGCTGCTGCCGCTGGCGACGGTGCAGCGGGTGATCCAGAATCTGCTGCGTGAGCGGGTATCGATCCGGGATTCGGTTACGATTCTCGAAGCGCTGGGTGAAGCTGCGCCAGCGACGCGCAATCCGGTGCTGCTGACGGATTACGTGCGGCAGTCGATCCGGCGGGTGGTGGTGAAACCGTTCCTCAATGTGAACGGGGATTTGCCGGCGTGGTTCATCGATCAGCCGATTGAGCGGGTGGCCGAGGCGGGGATCGAACACGGGGAGTCGAACAGCTCGCTGGCGCTGGCGCCGAACGCGCTGCGGGATGTGCTGGACCGGCTGGGGCGGGCAGTGGGGCCTCTGGAATCCTCGACGGCTGTGATTACCAGTTCGGCGTGCCGGTATTTTATGCGGCAGGCGGTGGAATCGTCGATGCCGAATCTGTTTTTCCTGTCGCACAGCGAGATTCCGGCGGGAATTAAAGTCATATCGCTTGGAGTAGTTCAATAATGCAAACCAAAACTTATTTTGCGAACAACGTTCCGGCGGCGCTGGAAGTCGCGCGGCAGGAGTTGGGCGAGGATGCGCTGCTGGTGAATTCAAAGCCGGCTCCGGCGCATGCGCGCAGTTTCGGACGGCTGGAAGTTACCTTTGCGTTCGATCCGCCGGTGGAGAGAAGCGCGCCAATTGTTCCGGCGGCGATGGTTATGCCGCGGCGAACGGAGCTGGATGAACTCCGGGAGCAGATTGCGACGCTGGGAGCGTCGCTTGAAGCGGCGGGCCTGCCGGGTGTGCGGGTGCCGGTGCGGGGTTTCGATTCGGGTGAGGAGAAGGGCGCAAGGCGGGACGGGCGGGTGTTCGACCGGCTTTGCGAGGCGGGACTCGGCGTGGAGACGGCGCGGGAGATCGCGCGGGAGATTCCGCGAAGCATGCTCGACCCGCAAAGCGCGGTGGTGCAGGCGCTGGCTGGCAGGATTCCGGTGGCTCCGTTCGAAGAATTGAAATCCGGCGAAACGCGGGTGCTGGCTTTTGTGGGTCCTCCGGGGCGGGGAAAGACGACATCGCTGGTTAAGGTGGCGGTGGCGGAGGGGCTGGCGCGCAGGATCCCGGTGCGGATCTACAGCGTGGGGTCGCACGGGATCGGCGGGCAGGAACAGATGGCGCGTTACGGGGCGATATTGGGCGTGCCGCAGCAGTCGTTCGAGGCGCTCGGGAGCCTGGCGCTGGCGCTCCGGGGCGATCCGTGGAAGGGCCTGGTTCTGATCGATACGCCCGGGATTGCGGCTGCCGACCGGGCGGAGATGAGCGACTTCGGCAAGTTTTTTGCGGCGCAGCCGGAAATTGAGACGCATCTTGTCCTAAGGGCGGATGCGCGTTCCGCCGATATGCTGCATGTGATCTCGCGCTTTGCGGGATTGCGGGCTTCGAGGCTGCTGTTTACCGGCGTCGATGAGGCGGTGGGCGCGGGGGCGATGGCCGAGACGCTGATCCGGTCGAAAATACCGGTGACTTTCGCGGGCGCCGGGCAGCAGATTCCGGAGGATCTGGAAGCGGTGGACGCCTCGAAACTGGCGCGGGACGTCTGGGTGGGGGGCTGGGTTAGTTCAGGCGAGGGCTTGCGTTCGCGAGCGGTGGCGGCTTAGGGCAGATCTGGAAACAGACAAGAGGGATACTTTGGCGGCATCGGCATATCACTATCCGGCGGATCTGTTGTCCGAGGAGGAGCGTGAAAGGCTCATTCTGGAACACATCCCGCAGGTGCGTCTGATCGCGCGTAAGATCCAGGAGCGGGTGCCGGACAGCGTTTGCTTCGACGATCTGATGTCGGCCGGGGTTGTGGGGTTGATTCAGGCCATCGACAACTTCGATCCACGGCAGAACACCAAGCTGCGCACGTATGCGGAATTCCGGATTCGCGGGGCGATTCTGGACAGTCTGCGGCAATCGGACTGGGCTCCAAGGCTCAAGCGCAAGCAGGCGCGCGAGTTCGAGACGGCGATTGGCCATGCCGAGCAGCGTCTGGGTCGGACTCCCGAAGAGGCGGAGATCGCGGCCGAACTGCTTCTGACAGTGGATCAGTACCGCGAAAAGCTCACCGAGATGGAGGCGCTGAACATCGCCGAACTGGAATTTGTCCGGGACGATGGCGACACGTCGGCGGTGTTGCGGTATACGGCGTCGCCGGAGGAGGCAGCGCCGGACGTGACCCTGGAACGGGCCGAACTGGAGCGGCTGATCGCCGGTTCCATCGACCGGATTCCGAAAGTTGAGAAAACGGTGCTCAGTCTCTACTTCTATGAAGAGTTGACGCTCCGCGAAATTGCTCAAATTATGGGAATTCATTTATCACGCGTCTCGCAGATCAAGTCTCAGGCAATTCTTCGTTTGCGGACGGCGATGGTGAAGAATTGGCCCGGGGTGAGGGTATGAAAACCAGTCCGGCGCGTGAGCGGCTGGAGACTCATATTGAAAGCTCGGCCGGGACCGCGCTCAGCAGCCTGACGGGCGCGGAATTCACCGTAACGACGCGGGACGCGGCGGCCGATGGGGTCCTTGAAGAGCCGGTGATCTGGCAGCAGGCGTTCAGCATTGTGGATGGCCCGTCGCTGTGGATCGCGGCGGGCAAAGACCTGTGGGAATCGATGGGGCGGCTGACGCTGGAGAGCGCGGGTGTCGATACGGTTTCGGAGGAAGACTGCCGGTCCACCTGGTTGGAGATCCTGAGCCAGACGATTGCGGGTGTGGCGGCGGGAATTACCGTGGATGTTTCGCGGGAGGTTACCGCGGCGGCCGGGGAGGAACTGAAGGGCGAGCCGGATGCCGGTCTGGCGTGGGTGGAATTTGCCGTGACGGACAGCGGCGGCAAGGTCCTGGCATTCCGGGCGGCGTGGTCCCGCGCGCTGGCCGGGATCTATGAGCCGCAGCAACCTGAATCCCGGAATCCGGCGGCGCGGGACAGCGCGGTTTCGAAGACGTTCGATTTGTTGCTGGAGGTGGCGCTGCCGGTGAGCGTGTCGTTCGGAAGAACGTCGCTGCAGATCCGCGAAGTGCTGAAGCTCAACACGGGTTCGATTGTCGAACTGGACAGGTTCGTGAACGATCCGGTGGAAGTGATTGTGAACGATTGCGTGATTGCGCGCGGTGAAGTGGTGGTGGTGGACGGCAACTACGGGGTGCGCATCAATGAACTGGCCAGCCGGGAGGATCGTCTGAAAACGGGAATGACGGACAGTCACCGGATCGGGGCGCGGCCTTGATTTTCTGGCGGGCGATTCAGGGGATGGTTTTCGGGATGCTTCCGGGGATGGCGGGAGTTGCGACTATTCTGCCTTTAGCCGGCATGGCCTCGGGCGCGATTGGAATCCTGATCGGGACGATCTGTTTTTTCTCGCTTCGCAGGCACCGCGTCGGGCTGGAGCATACGAGGGAGGAGTTTCATATCCTGCTGCGCCAGCACCAGACCGAGTTTCAGGACGGGATCGGCACTGTGTCGCGCGCGGTCGAGTCTCTGCAGCAAAGCGCGGAGGGTACGGAGGCGGCGCTGCGGGGGCGGCTGACGCCTTCCCTGCGCGGACACGCCATTCAGCTTCTGCGCTCCGGGATGTCGGCGGATTCCGCCGCGGCGAGCGCGGGTATTCCGAGACGCGATATGCAATTAATTGCGCGGGTCTCGCGGATTCTTTCTTCCCACCAATAAAGCACCAATAAATCCCTACCAATAAACCTCCAGCTCTACAGTCGGGCGGCGGCTTGGCCGATCTAGTTCATGAGAGCGATTGCATGACTGGACTAAACGACCGGCTGACCCGACAGATTGACACTGCCCTGCTTGTTCCGTCCTTCGACGGGTCACAGGGCGAGGCGAAGGCTACTCTGGCGGAACTGTTCGCCCTGACAAACGACTATCTGGGTATGGCCGTGCCTGCCGATGCACGGGCAGCGGCGTCGGGAGTCGCCGCGGGGGCGAGGCAGGAAAAGCTGGGCGGCGAGGCGGAAGCCGGGTTCCGGGAGTCGCTGCTGGCGCTGCGCAATTCGCTCGCTGAACAGAAGGAGCTGGAAGCCACCACCAATCAGTTGGCTGCGGATCCGGAGATGGTGCAGGAATTTCTTATGGAGGCGCGCGAACACCTCGCAACCGTGGAAGCGGGCATGCTTCGTCTGGAGCGGAATACTCAGGACTCCGAGGCGCTGCATTCGGTATTTCGTTCGTTTCATACGATCAAAGGCCTGGCGGGGTTTCTGGGCGCGTGCGCGATTCAGGAACTGGCGCATGAAACCGAGAGCGTGCTGGATCTGGCGAGATCGGGAAAACTGCCGGTAAGCGCGGAACTCACGGACTTGATTCTGCGCTCGGCCGACGAGTTGACGAGATGTCTCGAGGCGGCCGGGAAGCAGCCGTTGAACACGCTTCCGCGTTGCAATACGCGGTTGTTGGACAGCCTTGCGGATATGGTTCGGGGGAGTGTGGTTCGGGACGTGGTGCAGCCAGATATAGTTCGGGCGGTTCCGAAGCAGCTGGAGAGCGTGGACCCTGCGCCTGAGTCCGTGTCCGAGGGGGGGGCTCCGGTGAATGCGGCGAGGGCCGCGGCGGGGAGCAACGTCCTGCGGGTGGATGCCGCCAAGCTGGAATACCTGGTCGACATGGTGGGCGAACTGGTGATCGCCGAGTCGGTAGTTCGGAATGACGCGTCGATAGCCGCGTCCGACGATCCGCTGCTGTCGCGCAATCTGGCTCAACTGGCGAGAGTTGTGAAGGAAGTCCAGAAGACTTCGATGTCAATGCGTATGGTTGCTGTCGGAACTCTCTTCGTGAAGATGGCGCGGCTAGTGCGCGATCTGAGCCGCAAGTCGCGGAAAAACGTGGAGCTGGTGACGGTCGGAGACGAAGTCGAACTGGACCGCAGCATTGTCGATGAACTGGCCGATCCGATGATCCATATGATCCGAAACGCGGTGGATCACGGGCTGGAGACGCCCGAGGAGCGTTTGAAGGCGGGAAAGCCGGAGCGGGGTATCGTCCATATCAAGGCGATGCACGAGGCCGGAGACATTGTGATCGAGCTTTCCGACGACGGACGGGGCCTCAACGCGGCAAAGATTCTGGCAAAGGCGCGGCGGCAGGGTTTGGTGGGCGAGGCGGAGCAACGGGATGACGAGTCCGTCTTCCCGCTGATTTTTGAACCGGGATTCTCCACCGCCGATGTCGTTACGGACATTTCCGGGCGCGGCGTCGGCATGGATGTGGTGAGGAAGAAAATTCAGAAGCTGCGCGGACGGGTGACGATACGCTCGGTAGCGGGCCAGGGCTGCACGTTTGTAATCCGGCTGCCTCTGACGCTGGCGATTATCGACGGGCTGGTGATCCGGGTGGGTTCGCAGCGCTACATTCTGCCGATGTTTGCGGTGCGGGAAATGTTCTCGCCAAAGCCGGACACCTTTGTGACGCTGGAGAACAGGGTGGAAGCGGCCATGTTCCGCGAGAAACTTCTGCCCGTGATCCGTTTGTCGAGGCTCATGGATGGCAACAGGGAAGACGAGGCGGGCGGCGTACTTATCGTCGCGGAGGGCAGGGATCAGCTTTACTGTATCGCCGTGGATCAGCTGATCGGGAAGCAGGAAGTTGTGGTCAAATCGCTGGGCAAGACTTATCGCGATGTGCGCGCGATATCCGGCGGAGCGATTCTGGGCGATGGCCGGGTGGGTCTGGTGATTGACTTGAATTCCCTGGGGTACATGAGCTAACCCCATGATTCCCTCTCGAACCGAGAATCCCGTCCACAGCTACGATCCCATGAGCGATGTGGATTTCCAGCGGGTGAGCGAGATGGCGCGCGCGGCGTGCGGGATTGTTTTTCCCGAAGGCAAGCGGGCGTTGGTTTCCTCAAGGCTGGAGAAGCTGGTGAGACGAAATGGCTTTGCGTCTTTCAACAGCTACGTGACTTCGCTCTGGCAGAAGAAGAGCGAGCCCGCGTTTGTCGAGTTTATCGACACGCTGACCACGAATCACACCGGATTCTGGCGCGAGCCGCAGCATTTCCTGTTCCTCATGAAAAAAATCATGGCGTTGCGGCCGGGGCGGATGCGAATCTGGTCGGCGGCCTGCTCGACCGGTGAAGAACCGTACACGATCGCGATGTGCGCTCTCGAATCCGGCATCGCGAACTGCCGGGTCGCGGCCTCCGACATATCCCGCACCGTTCTGGCGAAGGCGATGCGGGGCACGTACGACGCATCGAAAGTGCGGGAATTGCCGGAGGGGTGGCCGGGGCGCTACTTTACCGCCGCCGATGGCGGACTGAAAACGGTCACTGCCGCCGTGCGCAGCCTGGTCGATATGGGCCCGCTGAATCTGCTGCAACCGTTCGGGCACATGGGACAGTTCGATGTCATCTTCTGCCGGAACGTGATGATCTATTTCGAGCAGCAGACACGCGAGGAACTGGTGGCTCGTCTGGCCGCGCAACTGACGCCGGGCGGCTATCTGTTTATCGGACATTCCGAAACTTTGTTGAAGCTCCCGGCCCGAATGGCGTACGTGCAGCCCGCGACGTATAGAAAATCATGATCGCCGGGACCGCCAGCCAGGAAACGATCGTTGTCGGGGTGGGAGACTGCCGTTTCGGCCGCAAGCCCGACGCATCTCTGACGACCCATGCGCTGGGGTCATGCATCGCGGTGATGGCCTGGGACTGGAAACTGAAACAGGGCGGGCTGCTGCATATTATGCTGCCCGATTCGACAATCGATCCGGTACGGGCGGCGGCGAAACCATGGGTTTATGCGGATACGGGGATGGCGGCCATGCTCCGGGAGCTCACTATGAGAGGCAGCGCGAAGAATCAGCTTCGGTGGTGTATTGCCGGGGGCGCCGGAATGATGGCGGACTCCGCGCATTTCCAGATCGGGAAGCGCAATCACCTGGCGATCAAGAAAATCTTCTGGCGGCTCGGTTTGTTTATCGAGCGGGAAGACGTGGGCGGGTCCGAGTCGCGCTCGGTCCGGCTGGACCTGGAAACCGGACGGATCAGCATGCGCAAGGGTACCAGCCCGTCTCAGATTCTGCTGGAGGCGGCAATGTCATGAAAGGGATCGATTTCGATGGAAAGCAGGGCGATGGACGTACTAATCGTTGACGACTCTCCGGTGATGCGCCGCTACATTGCGCGGACTTTGGAGATGACGGGAATTGAGCTGCGGATCCACGAGGCGGGAAACGGGCGGGAAGCGATTGCGGAAGCGGTTGAGGTTCGTCCCGATCTGATCATTACAGACCTCAATATGCCCGAGATGACCGGCGAGGAACTGGTGGCGCGGGTGGCCGCCGATCCGGCGCTGGGGGGGACGCCGATTCTGGTGCTGTCTTCCGACCGGTCGGCGGCGCGGCCGGGAGAACTCCTGCATGCAGGGGCGGTGGCGTATCTGACGAAGCCGGTTTCACCGGAGGCGCTGCGGCACCAATTGCTGAGAATCATGCCGCGAGCGATGCCGCCGCAGGAGACGGGGAGTTCCGTATGAGTGTTCCGGGCGGGATTATGTGTTCGGCGCTGGAAGAGATTCTGGAGGAGATGTGTTTCTGCGAGGCGGTGCGGGCCGGCCCAGGCCGGATCGAGGCTCCGGCAATAGGGGCGGCGGTATCCTTCACGGGCACGCGCGCGGGAGAATTCAGGATATTGGCCAGGAGTCCGCTGGCGACCAGGCTGGCGGCGGATTTTATCGCGGCGGAGACGTCCGAGGTCGGCGATGCGCAGACCCGGGCCACGATTCTTGAGTTTGCCAATATCGCGTGCGGCGCGACGCTCGGCGCATGGAAACCGGAGGGGAACTTCGATCTTTCGGTACCGCGCCTGCTTAATGACGCGGAACTGAGATGCGAATGGCCGCACCGTTTTTCGATTGACGGCGGGCCGGAAGAAGTCGGCGCCGCGGTGACGCTGAGCCAGGCGGGCTAGGCAACGAGATGAGGTTGCTTTAGTTCGAGAACCCGCATTCTGGCGGAAAGGGTGGTCCGTTTGAGCCGGAGAAGATCGGCGGCGGCGGTCTTGTTCCCGCGCGTCCGTGCGATGGCCTGCGTCAGAAGATCGTGTTCAAAGGCATGGATCGCCTGCTGGTAATCGAGTCCCTCGGCGGGGAGGGAAGGGCCGGAGATCCGGATCGGCGCTTCGCGATTGTGTCTCGCGAGGGCGGGAAGCGTGCGTTCGAAGCGAATGTCGGAGGGGTAGATGGTGGAGCGGGAGCCGCTGACGATCACTGCCGTTTCCATCACATTCTCAAGCTCACGGGCGTTGCCGGGCCAGTTGTGGCTGAGCAGGCGGTCCACCGCGGCGGGATCGAGTACTTTGGCTCTGATTTTTTCCGCGGCGCAGATTTTGGCGGCGAAATGGGCGGCGAGGACCGGAATGTCGGCGGATCGATCGCGTAACGGGTCGATGGCAATGCGAAAGACGTTGAGGCGGTAGTAGAGGTCCTGACGGAACAATCCTTCGCGCACGCGCTCGGCGAGGTTCACGTTGGTGGCGGCAATCACGCGAATATCGAGATGAATGCGCTCGTTGCCCCCGAGACGTTCGATTTCCCTTTCCTGCAGCACGCGAAGCAGCTTGGCCTGAACCGCCATGGGCATATCTCCGATCTCATCGAGGAAGATCGTGCCGTGGTTGGCCGCCTCGAATTTTCCAGTGCGCGCCTGCATGGCGCCGGTGAAGGCGCCTTTCACATGTCCGAACAACTCGGCTTCCAGCAGGGTATCGGGTATGGCGCCGCAGTTGACCGTAATCCACGGACCGCGCGCGCGATTGCCCGAGAAGTGGATCTCCCGGGCGACGACTTCCTTGCCGGTTCCGGTTTCCCCTTCGATGAGCACGTTGCAGCGGCTGGACGAAACCATGCGAATGTTCGACGCAACGGCCTCAATGGAGCGGCTCACGCCGATCAGCGACGATTGGGCGCCCGGCATCTGACGGTCACCGTTTGAGGCGCACCGGGCGAGCGCGGACGGCTCGAGGCTCATGGCCTGCATAATTTCCTC
The DNA here is from genome assembly GCA_035552315.1 of Bryobacteraceae bacterium. Taxonomy (GTDB): domain Bacteria; phylum Acidobacteriota; class Terriglobia; order Bryobacterales; family Bryobacteraceae; genus BOG-234. The sequence goes on along the minus strand of DASZLO010000052.1, from coordinate 115,720 downwards.
GAGACTCGAAACAGCGTGCGAGGCCCCGGCCTTGAGGAACGACACAGTCGAAGTCACGGTTGCATTCTCCTGATAGATCCAGACCGGCGCCGCACCGTTCAATTCTTCCAGCAGTTCGAAGGTGCGTTCCACGTCGGCGAGGGTGGTGATTTCAGCGACGATGGTGACCGGGCCGGCGGCGCGCCGGATGTGGTCCACCGGGTTGCCCGCGGCAGCCGGGACCAGGACGTTCGGCAGGTCGAGAACGGATGCCGGTACGTCGGTGGGGGAAGTGGTAAGCCAGATGAAATTCATTTGCTGACTCTTCTATCGACGCGAATGCAAAAAGCTTTAATAAATATTTTTTGGGCAGCAAAGCCTACTTTTAGCGAAGCGGTCTAAACCCGGAGGGGGCAGACGCCGATATAGAATCCAGCGGCTGATTTTTGCGGGCACAGTGTTGCAGATATGGCGCAATGGCAGCTCACGAAAGGTAAACGATGATCGATCCGGATCTGCTGACTCGCTGCATCATAGACTCCACCTCCGAAGTTTTTTCGACGATGCTCGACCTAGAAGTTCAATTCACGGGCTTTGCCAGCGACGCGAAGACCGCGGACGCCGGGCTGATTTCGCTGGTAGGCATCACCGGGGAATGGGGCGGCTCGGGCGTCTTCTGCTGTTCGCCGGCGCTGGCCAGTACGATATGCGCCCGAATGCTCGGCAATGAGGCGGACCCCGACAACCCGGTAATCAATGAGGAAGTTCTGGACGTTGTCGCCGAGGTGACGAACATGATGATCGGCAACGTGAAAAACGGGCTGGAAGCCGCCACAGGACCACTGGCGATCAGCGTTCCCACCGTGATTCACGGACGAAACTTTCAGTTCCGCAACAGCGGCAGCGCGCACGGGGTGGCGCTCTCGTTTACCGCGGGAGAAGAAAGCTTTGAGGTGAGGGTGGCGCTCTCTCCCACTGCGGAACGGGGCGGTGGCCGGCCGCGGATTCCGGTGCTCGGTCTGGCGCACATCTAAAGAGACGACCGGTGTGCACGAATAAATCAAAGACCCGGGGGGCGAGAGGGTTCGCCGCATCTGAGAACTTTCGACAGCGGTACCACTGCATTGGTGCCGATGACAGAGTCAGCAACGCAAAACCCCGAGATCGCAGCAGGAGCCTGGAATCCGGGACTGGAACCGCAGAATATGGACCGTCTGGTCCGCTCTCTCGCTGCCAGAGTACTGGCGTGTCTTCCGAGGGGCACGGGAGTTGAAATGTCGGATCTGATTCAAGCGGGGAATCTCGGTTTGATGCAGGCGAGGCAGTCATTCAATGCCTCCAGCGGTGTGCCGCTCGCGGGATATGCCAAGTTCCGCATCCGCGGTGAGATGCTCGACACCGTAAAGCGTTATGCAGGGCGCGGACCGGTAGCGGCCGCGATCAGAACGGGAATCCGAACCGGGAACGGCGACGATGATTTTGAGATCGAAAATATTCTGCCGGCGTCCGGTGAGGAATCGCCGCTGCGTCTGACGGCTTCGCGCGAACAGGCCGCGATACTCGGACAGGAAGTGGACCGGCTGCCGCCGAGATATCGAATGGTGGTCAGGCTGCGGTATTCCAAAGATTTCAGCCTGCGCGAAATCGGCGCTGTGCTGCACGTGAACGAGAGTCGTGCGTGTCAGTTGCACCGGAGCGCGCTGGGACGGCTCCGCCGCGCGCTTTCAAGCCGGGGCGTCAAGGGATTTTCGCAGTTGATGTAAGACGGGGACAAGAGCCATGAGATTGCAACTGGATTCGTCGTCGATCGGGACGGGCAATGTAACGGGCACGGCATCCACAGAGGCGGCTGGCAACTCCAGGCGGGCCGGCGGCGCGAACGTTTCAGATACGCAGGACACCAGTTCCGTTTCCGGAATTTCGAGTCTTCTCAGCAATCTTTCCGCCGAGCGTGCCGCACGAGTTCAACAGCTTGCGGCTCAGGTACAGGGGGGAACCTATAACGTCCCCAGCGCTGCGATCGGCCACGCGATGGTCAGTCAGGCGATCCGTTAATGCGATGAGCGGACTGTTTTCAGCTTTGCACAGCGCGGCCGGGGCGCTCAATATTTTCAGCCAGGCGCTGGGGGTGGATCAGCAAAATGTTGCGAACGCCTCCACTCCCGGCTACGCCGCGCAGACGGCGACGATTGTTGCGGCAGGCATTTCAGGCGTAAGCGGCGCGGATTTCCTGCAGGTGACATCGAATAGCAACCGCTTCGCGGATGCAGCAGTGCAGGCGGCGTCTTCACAGGCATCGCAGAGCCAGACGACTGCCCAACAGCTGGGGCCGGTCAATCAGTTGTTCGATATTACGGGCACGAGCGGCATTCTGGCCGCATTGCAGCAATTCAGCACGGCTTTCTCCACTCTGAGCGTTACGCCCAACGATCCCGCGGCCGGAGCAACAGCGATTTCGGCGGCGAGGGGAGTGGCGTCGGCCTTCAATCAAGTGGCGGCCAGCCTTACGAATCAGAAGACCCAACTGAATTCGGCGATCCAAAGCACGACGGATCAGATCAATTCTTTGGCGAACCAGATCCGGAAGCTGAATGTCGCGGCTACAGCGAGTTCGCAGGCCAATCCGGGAGTGGATACAGCCTTGCGCAACAGCCTCGACCAGTTATCTTCGCTGGTCGATATTACGGTTACGAAGGATGCGAACGGGAGCGTGTCGGTTCTGGCGGGTGGCCAGTTGCCACTGGTCATCGGCGATCAGTCGTATCAGTTGTCGGTGGATCCCTCGCAGGCGGCCGGTTCGCAGGTCACTTCGTCGGCTGGGGGCAATTCGCCGGGGGCGTTCTCCGGGCAACTGGGGGGACTTCTGCAGTCCAGCGCAGCCATTAATGCGATTTACGGGCCGGGAAATTCGGGCAGTCTGAACACGCTGGCGGGCGGGTTTGCGTCGCTGGTAAATAATCTGCTCACTTCGGGAACAAACGCGGCGGGAAATCCGGGTGCGCCGATCTTTACATACGATGCAGCCAATCCGGCAGGGTCGGCGGGAACGCTGGCAATTGACCCCACAGTAACGGCGGACCAGTTGGGGCTTGCGACGACAGGCGCCGGAGCGCAATCGAACGGGATAGCCAATCAACTGGCTGGCCTGGCCGGTTCCACGGCGGCGGCGAGCCAGATCGGGGGTCAATCGGCGGAGGGGCTGTTTGCTTCGATCGCGGCTTCCGTGGGGCAGCAGCTTTCGGACGCCACCACGGCGTCGAGCACCGATCAGACCTCGTTAACCAGTGCGCAAACGAATCGTCAGCAGCAAATCGGGACATCGCTCGACCAGGAAGCGATCAATATCACGACGAACCAAAGGGCCTATGCGGCGAATGCACAAGTGGTTACGATTCTCAATCAACTCACGCAGGTTGAGATCGATTTGATCTCGGGGAGATAAGCCAGTCACATGTCACCAGTCGGAGCATCGGCGACCGGAACCGCCTGGTTCCTTAACGGAGTCGCAAACCTGCAGCAGCAGCAATTGCAGACGCAGAAGCAGATCTCGTCCGGCTACAGGATTCAGGACGCGTCAGACTCGCCATCGCAGACGCCGGCGCTCATTAATCTGAGCTCGACGCTGGCCGCGGTGCAGACCTACCAGTCGAACCTGGGCACGATTCAAACTGAAGCGCGGGCGGCTGACGGGGCACTCGGAAGCGGTATTTCTCTGATTCAGAGCGCGATTACGACAGGCGAGCAGGGCGCGAACTCGATATCGACCACGGCCACCGATCAGACACTGGCGGCGCAGATCCAAAGCATCCAGCAGCAACTTGTCGGGATCGCCAATACAAGCGTCGGAGGCAGGTACATTTTCGGGGGAGATCTCGACCAGTCCGCGCCTTACGATTACAGTGCCGGGGCGGGCGTCACCAGTTTAACGAATCCGGCCGCGACGCGGGTGGTGGTGGACACGCAGGGGCAGCCGGTTTTTCAATCGCTCACGGCGCAGCAGATTTTCGGTCCCGTGGATGCAGCCGGGGCACCGATGGCGGGCAGCACATTCGCGGCGCTGCAATCTCTGGTGACGGCGCTGAATGCGGGCGATCAGCCGGGTATTACGAACGCTTTGACGTCGCTGCAGACCGCGGCGACATATGTGAATCAGCAGCAGGTCTATTACGGCGTCGCAGAGCAGAGAATCACCAGTGAACAAAACACGGCCGCCAATCAGGTGACGTCGCTGCAGACGAGCATCGGCGCGATCCGCGACACCAACATCACGCAAGCGGCGACCGAGCTGACGCAGGAGACGGCGACTCAGTCGGCCAACTACGGCGCGGAAGCGGAGATATCGAAGAAGAGCCTCTTCGATTACCTGGGGTAAGTACACGAAATCGCCATGAGCAGACAGCTGAGCCAACAGGAAATCGATGCGGTCTTCCAGAATACGCAGGGCGCCCACCAGGCGCAGAAACCTGGGAAGAGGGCGGCGGCATTCGATTTCCGGCGTCCGGACCGGATTGCAAAGTCACAGCTGCGGGCAATCCACCAGCTGCATGACAACTTCGTACGGAACCTTGTTTCCAGCCTTTCGGCGTATCTGCGGTCCTATCTGATCATCAACCTGGTGAGCGTGGAGCAGTTGTCCTATTCGGAGTTTCTGGAGTGCCTGCCTTCGCCGACCTGCATCGCGTCGCTGGGTCTGAAGCCGTACGACGGGAACGCGGTTCTGGAGCTGAACTCGTCACTGATCTTTCCGATTCTTGAGATTCTGCTGGGGGGAGACGGCAAACTTCAGTTCAGTGCGCAGCGCGAGGTAACGGAGATCGAGCAGGTGCTGCTGGACGGGCTTTTCCGGCTGATTTTGCGGGATCTGCACGAAGCCTGGACTTTCGTCACCAATATCGACTTCACGCTGGAAACCATCGAAACGGAGCCGCAGTTTCTGCAGATCCTGGCGCCGACGGAAGCGGTAGTGGCGGTGGCGATTGAGATCCGGATCGGCGATTCCGTCGGCATGATGAATATTGCGATGCCGTCGATCATCATCAAGATGATGCGCCAAAAATTCGACCAGCAGTGGTCGTTGCGCAAGAGCGCGTCCACCGATGTGGAGCAATCGCGCATCCTGAATCTTATTCAAACGTCGACGCTTTCCTCTGAAGTGACGTTGTCGGGTCCGGAACTGCTTCTGCGGGACCTTGTGAACCTGGAGGAGGGGGATATCCTCAGCTTTGAATTTCCCGCGGGGCGGCCGCTCGATCTGAGACTCAACGGGGAGCGAAAGTACCGCGGAGAGATGGTGAATGCCGGGCGGCGAGCGGCGTTCCGGGTAAGTGAACGGTCACTGGAGCAGACGGTATGACGACGGCACTGCCCGAGCGAGGCGAAGTGATCCATTCCCCGTGGATCGGCGATGTTGAATGGGATTCGAGTTCCGAACTGTTGTTTGCGCACGGGCTGCCGGGATTCGAAGATCACCGGCGCATGGTTCCCGTGGAGATTCCGGTGCAACGGCCGCTGGTGTATCTGCAGAGCATTGAGAGCGCCGATGTCTGTTTTCTGTGTCTGCCTGTGCGGGTGATCGACGCGGGCTTCACGCTGGAGATGTCAGAGGACGAGCGCGCGTCGATTTTCCTGCCTGAGGACTGCGCTCCCGAAATCGGGGTTGACGTGCTTTGTCTCGGTTTGCTGGTTCCTTCCGGTAGGACAGTGGCGGTAAATCTCGGGGCTCCGATAGTGATCAATCTGCACAACGGACGGTGCGTGCAGTGCGTTCCGCGGGAGCGGGAATCCTCCCGGTTCCGGCTGGGTGAGGACGGGAAGTGGGAAACCGCGTGTTAGTTCTACGGCGCAAAGCGGGTGAGGCGATTGCGATCGGCGACGGCATTGAGATATCCGTGATTGAAATCTCTCCCACGCGCGTGAAACTTGGCGTCATGGCGCCGCGGGAAGTTTCAGTGCTGCGAAAGGAAACGATCGCCGTCGCGATGGAAAACCGCAAAGCCGCGGAACTCGTGACCGGGAACGCGAACCCGGGTCTGAAGGAGATCGTGCGCGCCTTGGGAAGCCTCGCGCCGGACGGGCCGGGGACTTCCCCTAAAGGTTTTCGGCGGGCTGCCGATAAGAACTAAGAGAAAAGATACACCGGGCATTGCGAACGAATCGCGAGAACCCGGACCCGGCATGATGACGGGCACGTATCAGGAAAAGGACGCAAAGAATGTCGTTATCGATTCAAACAAACGTCGCTTCACTCGAGGCGCAGAATGCCATCCGGGTTAACACGGACTTCCAGAACAACACGATTCAGCAGCTGTCGTCGGGCTACCGCATCAATTCCTCGGCGGACGACGCCGCGGGCCTCGCGATAGCCAATCAATACCGCGGCAATACCGCGGTCCTTACGCAGGGCGTATTGAATGCGAATAACGGCATTGCAGGTCTGCAGATCGCCGATGGCGGTCTGAATAACATCTCCACGATTGTGGACCGCCTCCGGACGCTTGCGACCGAAGCGGCCTCATCGACGTTCACGGGGAATCGCACCACGCTGAACAGCGAATATCAGGGGCTGCTGTCAGAAATTAACCGGCAGGCCTCGAACGTGAATCTGAACACCGGCGGATCCTACAACGGAAACCTGGTGACTTATGTAGGCGGAGGCAATAACGCGGCCAGTTCGCAGGTATCGGTGAATCTGAGCGGATCGAACAACGCCGTTGACTCGGCCGGACTGGGTATCGCCGGCACCAACGTGCTGGGCGGCGGAAGCGAGTTGAGCGCAGTTGCCAATAACGTGGTCCGTCTGGACAACACCGCCACTTCATTTCTGGTGAACAATTCGCAGACGTTCAATTTTCACATCGCGGTTCCGGGTGTGGGCGGTGTGGTGGCGAATCAGGATGTGGGGATTACGGTCACGGGCGGCGCCAGCGGGTTGACGGGTACGCAGGTCATCACCAATCTGAACAGTTCTCTCTCTCAGTACGGAATTACGGCATCGATCGCCGGCGACGGCACTCTCCAGTTCGGGGGCAGCACGGCTTTTGGCGTTCAGACAGCGGTGGCGAGCGGCGGGAATGCGGTTGCAACCACGAGCTCGGCGACGATTAACACGGCCAATTACAACGTGAGCAGCGCATCGGGCGCGGGCGCGGGCGTATTCGCCGATTTCACCGGGACACAGACCGAAACGGCGGTGTTTCAGAACGGGTCCGGATCGACCACCGTCACGCTGAATTCGACCAATGGCGACACCATCGGCGACGCACTGACTTATCTGAATACGCAGTTGTCGGGAACTGGCATTTCCGCGGTAAAGGATGCGCTCGGCACCAGCATATCTTTCCAAAGCGACAGCACGTTCAGCGTCAATGAGACCGGCCAGGTAACAACGGGCGCGGGAAATCTTTTCGGCGGAGTCGGCGCTGTGGCGGTGACAGGGCCAGCCGCCGGGGCGACGGGCACGGGAAATGCCATTCAGGCACTGGCGCTGCTGGCAACCGCTGTCACGAACCTTGGACTGGTGCAGGGCACCGTCGGCGCAGGCATTAACAAGCTGAACTACGCGGTGAACCTGGCGCAGTCGCAGATTACCAACTTTTCGGCGGCGGAGGCGGGCGTCCGCGACGCGAACGTGGCCGCTGAAGCAGCTAATCTGACCAAGGCGCAGGTGCTGCAGCAGGCTTCGCTGGCGGCGCTGGCGCAGGCAAACTCGGCTCCCCAGGCGGTGTTGTCGCTGCTGAAGGGCTGATTCGCAAGAGTAACCGGTCTACGAAAAAGCCGCGGGCGAACCCGCGGCTTTTCGGGATCGGGGCAGCAGTTCAGTGGGTTAGAAGAGGGATGCGGTAATAAATGTCGTCATCGGTTACGGCCCCGGTCACAGTATCCAATCCCGGCTTTACGGGAGTCAGTAAGTTTGCGACCAGCTTGCAGCAGGTGCTGACGCGGGCCGTGGGCATTGCGTCCTTGCCGCTGCAGTCACTGCAGACGGGGCTTACAACCCTCAACTCCCAGGAAGCGGCGCTGCAGGGGCTGGACACGAATTTCTCGTCGCTCCAAATCGCATTGAGTTCCATTCAGTCGGCAGTTACCTCAGGCCTGCTGAGTACATCGGTGAGCAACGGGGGGATCGCGAGCGCGACGGCGGGAGCAGGCGCATCCGCCGCCAGTTACACGCTGGAGGTAGATAATCTCGGCGCCTATTCGACTGCGTTAAGCGTCGCCGGGGCCGCTCCGGTGACGGATCCCACCACACAAGGGATCAGCAGTTCCACGGTGCTGACCCTTTCCATCGGGGGGACTCCCACTACGATAACGGCGGCTTCCACAAGCCTGCAGGACCTTGCAAGCGCTATCAACTCTCAAGCGGCCGGACAGGCCCAGGCGACGATCGTCAACGTAGGATCGACCAGTTCACCCGATTATCGTCTTTCCGTGCAAGCTGCCAGTCTGGGCACGGGCGCAATCGACCTGACCGACCCGAGCGGCGATTTGATTTCAAGTTCGACCGCGGGCGTCCCGGCCAGCTATATCGTGGACGGTGCGCCGGCGATCAGCAGCACAACCCGCAACATCACTCTCGCGCCCGGCCTGACCGTCAGTCTGCTGGGACAGAGCGCGGCGGGAGTCGCCACCACGATTACTGTAAAGACGGATACCTCAACGCTTGCCTCGGCGTTCAGTAATTTCGCCTCCGCCTATAACGCCGCGGCTGACGCTATCTCCGCGCAACGGGGCAAGGATGCGGGCGCTCTTTCCGGCGACAGTACCCTGCAGTCCCTTTCTTCTACTTTGAGTCAGCTCGGAACCTTCACTAACGGGACGCCGGCTTCAGCATTGGCAAATTTCGGGGTCACTCTCGATCAGAACGGCCAGTTATCGGTCGATACGGGCGCCTTCACAAGTGCTGCAAACGCAAACTTATCCACGCTGATTTCGACGCTCGGCGGCGCCGATACCGGCGGCTTTTTGCAATTCGCGACGAATGCGCTGAGCGGTATCGAAGATTCCACGACCGGGATTCTCCCTGCTCACGAAGCCTCCGTCAACGGACAGATTACCGCGCAGAATACGCAGATCGCCAGCGAGCAGGCGACCGTCAATCAACTGCAGACAAATCTGACGGCACAGATTTCACTCGCCGACTCAACTCTTGCGGAACTGGAGAGCCAGGTCAGTTATGTCACGGGGCTGTTCGGCCAGTACACCGGGGCGACCAATACCCAGGCCAATGGACTCGCGACCCTCTAGTCTTCAGGCGGCTGCTCTCGATCTGGTTGCCCGTTTGCAGGAAGCGGCGCGGCGCGGCGACTGGCAGCAGGCCGCCGCCTTATCCACGCAATTCAAAATCAAACCTCTGTCAGTAAATCCCGAAGAACTTGCCGAATATCTGGGGCAGCTCCGGCAGGCCCTCGCAGTGGCCCGCGCTGCGCGGAGCAGCGCGGCCGCCACGTTGGGCAGACTGCGCGCGGTGTCGCGGTTCAATGCCGATGTTGCGGGCACCCTTCAGAAACGCCAAAAACTTGTCGATCTGACAAGTTAGTGGCGCGTAGTTTTCTCCTCCGGTTCAATTCACTCAACGACTTGCGTTTGGCAGCCTCAGTGCATTTCAGCGGGGCGGGTCTTGCCACTCGACTAAAGGACGCAAAGAATGTCGTTATCAATTCAAACAAACGTAGCTTCGCTGGAAGCGCAGAATGCGATTCGGATCAACACGCAGTTTCAGAGCGACACGATCCAGCAACTGTCTTCCGGCTACAGGATCAATTCGTCAGCCGATGACGCCGCGGGACTCGCGGTAGCCAATCAGTATCGCGGCGACACCGCGGTGCTCACGCAGGGCGTGATGAACGCCAACAACGGCATCGCCGGGCTGCAGATCGCCGATGGCGGGCTGAGCAACATCTCCACTATCGTGGACCGGCTGCGCACGCTGGCGACCGAATCGGCCTCCACGACCTTTACCGGGAGCCGGGTGACGCTGAATAACGAATACCAGGGGCTGCTGGCGGAAGTCGACCGCCAGGCGGCGAATATCAATCTCAACACTGGCGGAACTTACAATTCCAATCTGGTCACGTACGTGGGCGGCGGGAATAACTCGGTCAGTTCTCAAACGTCGGTGAATCTGAGCGGCGCAAACAACGCGGTCGATACGGCCGGGCTGGGGATTGCCGGTACAAGCATTCTGGGCGGTGGCAGCGAATTGAGCGATGTAGCCAGCAACGTGATCCGTCTGGACAACGCGGCTACAACTTTTCTGACGGGCAACTCGCAGACCTTTAACTTTCATATCGGCGTTGCGGGCGTGGGCGGGGCGATCGCAAATCAGGACGTGGGAATCGTAGTTAACGGAGGGGCGAACGGCCTGACGGGGACGCAGGTGGTGAGCAGTCTGAACAGTTCGCTGTCTCAATACGGCATCACCGCATCGATCGCTAGCGACGGCACGCTGCAGTTCGGAAGCAGCAATGCCTTCAGTGTGCAGGCAGCGGCGGCGACCGGCGGAAACGCGGCTGCGACAACCAACGCGGCGGCGACCAATACGGCCACTTACAACGTGAGCAGCGCGTCGGGCGCGGGGGCGGCGGTATTTGCCGATTTCACCGGGACGCAGAGCGAGACAGCCATACTGCAGAACGCCACGGGCTCGACGACGGTGACGCTGGACTCGACCAACGCCGACACGATCGACCATGCTCTGACCTACCTCAATACGCAGCTGTCGGGGACGGGCATTTCGGCGGTGAAAGACGAACTGGGGACGAGTATTTCCTTCCAGAGCGATAACTCTTTCAGCGCCAATGAAACTGCGCAGGTGACCACGGGCGCCGGAAACCTTTTCGGGGGCGTGGGAGCGGTGAACGTGACGGGCCCTGCGGTAGGCGCCACCGGGACGGGCAGTTCCATTCAGGCGCTGGCGCTGCTGGCGACGGCGGTGACGAACCTGGGGCTGGTGCAGGGCACAATCGGCGCGGGCATCAACAAGTTGAACTATGCCGTGAACCTGGCGCAGTCGCAGATCACGAACTATTCGGCGGCGGAAGCCGGCATTCGCGACGCGAATGTGGCGGCGGAAGCGGCGAATCTGACGAAGGCGCAGGTTCTGCAGCAGGCTTCGCTGGCGGCGCTGGCGCAGGCGAATTCGGCTCCGCAGGCGGTGCTGGCCCTGCTGAAGGGGCAGTAGGGCTGAGCTGAAGTCAGGAAAGCAGGCGTTATGTCTCTGGCTCAAACCGGAATGGAATACGGGCGCTACATGAGTTATCTCGCGGAGCGCCAGCAGGTGATCGCGTCGAACATCGCCAACGCGGATACGCCGGGATACAAGACGCGCGACGTCAATATGCCGCTCGATTTCACAGGCGCATTGCAGGACGCGCAGGACGCGGTGATCGATGCGCCCGGCCTTGAGACGCGCAACGACGGCAATAACGTCAGCATCGACCGGGAGTCACGGCTGCTGTCGGAGACCGATATGAAATTCAACCTCGCCACGCAAATGATCAAGAGCGAACTGAAGGAACTTCGTTCGGCGATTGAGGAAGGGCGTACGTCATGAGTCTGTTTACGGCAATCTCGATCAGTGCCTCGGGAATGGAAGCGCAGCGCCAGCGGGCCGAGGTGGTCACCGAGAATCTGGCCAATGCCGATACCACGCGAACGCCGGAGGGCGGTCCGTATAAACGCAAAGACGCCGTCTTCACCACGGCGCCTGGGAGCGGTTCATTCGCGGACGCGATGTCAATGGCGTCCGGGCTGAATCAGGGCGTGGCGGTTTCCGATATCACGATCGACCAGAGCGAACCGGAGCGGCGGTATCTGCCGGGGCATCCGGACGCGGATGCGCAGGGTTATGTGGCTTTTCCGCACGTCAATCCGGCGGAGGAGATGGTGGACCTGCTGGGCGCCTCGCGCGGCTATCAGGCCAATGTGGCGGCGATTTCGGCGGTGAAGGACATGATCGCGCGATCCATCGATTTATTCCGGTAATTTTTTTATGAATATTCTCAGCACGGTCAGTACGGCGATCCAGCCAGTCACACTTCCTGGCCTTTCCGGTTCCGGCGCTGCCGGAGGCGGTTCGGGCGGCTTCGCGGACGCGTTCGCCAGCGCGATCCAGCAGGTGGAATCGGATCAGCAGACGGCGAAAGCGGCGGCCACGGACCTGCTCGCCGGCGGCAAAGGCGATATCCACAACGTGGCGCTGGCGACGCAGCGCGCGGAACTTTCGATGGAATTGTTCCAGCAAGTGAGAAATAAGTTCGTGCAAGCCTACCAGGAAGTTATGAAGATGCCGATGTAAGTGTCCGGCGTCTTGGCGAATCGCGGTATGCATGAATCAACTGATTAAGATCTGGTCGGCTCTGAGCCGCGCGCAACAAGTCTCGCTGGTGGTCGTTCCGCTGCTTCTCAGCGCGCTGGTTTTCGGGCTGACTAAATGGAAGCACGATGCGGATTTCCGCGTTCTTTACAGCTCCCTCGCCCCCGAAGACGCTTCCGCGGTGACGCAGAAAATTCGGGAGGCCGGCATCGAATTCCGGCTGGACGAAACGGGGGCGACGGTGCTGGTGCCGTCCGAACGGATCGCCGACGCACGGCTGGCGCTGGCAGGGGCCGGTCTTCCGCGCACGGGACGCATCGGATTTGAGCTTTTCGACAGGAGCAATCTGGGCGCCAGCGACTTTGCCGAGCAGGTGAATTACCGGCGCGCGCTGGAGGGTGAGTTGGAGCGCACGGTGGCCACGCTTTCGGAGGTGGAGCAGGCGCGAATCCACATTACTTTTGCGAAAGAGTCGGTTTTCCTGGACACGCGGCAGCCGTCGAAAGCCAGTGTGGTGCTCCGGCTGAAGCGTTCGGCGCAACTGCCGCAAGCGAGCGTGAATGCCATTGCCAATCTGGTGGCCAGCGCGGTGGACGGACTCGGTCCGGAGGCGGTGGCGATTGTCGATTCCAACGGCCGTTTGCTGAATCGTCCGCGCCCGACGGGCGACAGCGACGCGCAGCTGGCGGAAACGAATCTCGATTACCGGCGGCAGATGGAGGCTGAGTTCCTGACGAAAATCAACTCGGCGCTGGGGCCGTTGCTGGGGCCGGAGCGATTCCGGGCGAGCGTGAATGTGGATTGCGATTTTTCCAGCAGCGAGGAGAACGAAGAAATCGTCGATTCGCAGAAGACGGCATTGTTGACGTCGCAGAGTTCGGAAGAATCGAGCGGCGCCGGAAGTTCGGGAGAGGGCGGGACGCCGGGAACGGCGTCCAATCTACCGCGTCCGGCGGCGCGCGCCAGTGCGGGCGGGAGCGGCATTGTGAGGCGAACCGACAACGCCTCGTATCAGCCGAGCCGCACGGTGAAGAGAACGATCTCTCCCAAGGGCTCGATCCGGCGCATTTCCACGGCGATTCTGGTGGATCAGACGTTTCGCTGGGAGGGCACGGGAGCGAAAGCGAAGAAGACGGTGATCCCTCCGTCGGCGGAAACGCTGAAGGGGGTTCACGACATTATCGCGGGAATCACGGGTTTCGTGGAGCAGCGCGGCGACCAGATTACGGTCGAGACGCTGCCGTTTGAAAGCACCGTGGAAGCGGAGCCGCCCATGCCGCCGGCGGCTGCTCCCAAGACAGTGGCGACACGGTTCGATATCCGGCAGCCGGCGGTGATCGGGGGTATCGCGGTAATCGTTCTGCTGCTGGCGGGCCTGGCGTTCGCGCTTCTGCGCAAGCGTCCGGCGGCCAAGGCAGTCGATACGGCCCCGCCCGCGATTACGCAGGACCCCAAGAACCGGATCGCGGCGCAACTGGCGGCGGCGAATCAGGCGGCGGAAACGAAGATGGCGGAGCTGATGGCCGAGAACGAAGCCCGCCAGGCGCAACTGGAGTCGGAGGCGCTCGGCCGCATCAAGCTTCCGGAGAACTCAAGAAAGACTGAAGTGCTGGCGAAGAACATTCGCGAATCGGTTACCAAAGATTCCGGCAACGTCACGAACGTGCTTCGAACCTGGATTTCCGATCTCGATATCAAGAGAACCACATGAGGCGCGATTCTGTACGAGCGGGCAGACGCGGTGAGGGAAAGCCACGCCGATGATCGCCAACGCCGAAGCCAAGGGCGAGAGCCTGTCCGGCATCCGCAAAGCCGCGATGCTGCTTATTTTACTGGGGGACAAGACCAGCGCGGAGATCATCAAGCAGCTTTCTGAAGACGAAGTGCAACTGGTGAGCCGCGAGATCACGCGGCTCGATTCGATTTCGGCGGAGACCGCCGAGGCGCTGCTCGAAGAGTTTTACCAAATGAATATGGCGCACGATTTTGTCGTGCGCGGCGGCATGGATTACGCCAAGAAAATGCTGCAGCAGGCGTTCGGTCCGGAGGTTTCGAAGAAGCTGATCGACCGGCTTTCCAAGTCCATGGGCGGTGAGTACGCGAATCTCGATTTGCTGCAGAAGGTGGATCCGCAGCAATTGGCGAAGTTCATCCATAACGAGCATCCGCAGACGATTGCACTGGTGCTTTCGCATCTGAACGCTTCGGCGGCGGCGGGGCTGCTGATTTCGCTGCCGTCGGACATGCGGGCCGATATCGCGCTGCGGATGGGCAACCTCGATCAGATTTCTCCCGAGATCGTGAACAAGATCGCCACCGTGATCGGGCAGAAGCTGCAGGCCATCGGGGAATACAGCCGCGAGTCTTACGGCGGGATTCGTGCAGTGGCGGAGATGTTCAATCGTCTCGATTCCGGAACGAGCCGGGAGATTTTGGATGTGATCGAAACGCAGAATCCCAACCTGGTTGAGACGATTCGCCACCTGATGTTTGTATTTGAAGATCTGCTGCTGATCGACGTGAACCAGTTGAAGGAGATCATCGACCGGGTCGACCGGAAGGTTCTGACTCTGGCGTTGAAAGGCACCAGCGAAGGTCTGCAGGAGCATTTCCTGAAAACGATGTCGGCGCGGTCGTCGGAAATGCTGAAAGAAGAAATGGAGTCGATGGGACCGGTCCGGATCAAGGAAGTGGAAGGGGCGCAGCAGGAGATTATCGCGGTAGTGCGGAAGATGGAGTCGGAGGGACTCCTTTCGCTGAAGGGCACGGTGGGCGAGCAGTATGTTGTCTAAGGTGCTTTCGCATCGGGACGCAGCCAGTGCGAAGCCGATGGCGTTTCCTCTGGCGGCGGTCCGGCTCAACGCCGAGCCGCTGGACCGGGAGGATGCAGGGGCCGGGCAAAACAGCGCCGCTCTGCGCGAGACGATCCTGCAGCTCGAATCGGGGCGCGAAGCGGAACGCCGCGAATCCTTCGAGGGCGGCAGAAGGCAGGGCGACAAGGTTGCGCGGGCTGAACTGGAGCCTGTGCTGGAGCGGCTGAACGGGTCAATTAATGAAGTGATGGGGATGCGGGCCGATCTGCGCAGGCGCGCGGAATCGGATGTGGTGAAGCTGGCGCTGCTGATTGCGAAGAGAATTCTTCACCGGGAGATGGCGGTGGATGAGAATGCGCTGACGGCGCTGGCCCGCGTGGCTTTCGAGCGGCTGACGCGGTCGGAGTCTTACAGCGTGATCGTGCATCCGCGTTTTGCGGCGGCGATCCAGGCGGCAATGCCCGGGTCATTCGCCTCGCGGGTGAGGATCGAGCCGGATGCGGACTGCGCGCCCGGCACGCTGGTGATTCATTCGGCGGAAGGGGTGATCGATGCCTCAATCGATGCGCAGCTTGAGGAGATCAGCCGGGGACTGACTGACAGGCTGGAGCACGCATGAGCATCGCGCAGGATTTCGCCGCGCTGGATCTGAACCGTTACATGGCCATGGTGAATCGCGCGCAGCCGCTTCGCATGGAAGGGGAAGTGGTCGAACTGGTGGGGCTGGTGGTGGAGTCGCGTGGTCCGGCGGCCGCCATGGGAGACTTCTGCGAGATCCGCACGCGCGCGGGGAGATTCATTCGCACGCAGGTGGTGGGGTTCCGCGAAGGCCGGGTGCTTTCGATGCCGCTGGAAGAAACGGACGGGCTTTGTCTGGGCGATCCGATCATTGCGCGCGGCGGAGAGTGCAGTGTGGACGTGAGTCCTCAACTGCTGGGCCGGGTGCTGGACGGATTCGGCAACCCTATCGATGGCGGGCACGCGTTATTCGCGGATGAAACGAGGCCGCTTTACGGGCAGCCTCCGGGGCCGCTGGATCGCGCGCATATCGACGAGCCGCTGGTCACCGGGATTCGGGCGATTGACGGGCTGCTCACCTGCGGGAAGGGGCAGCGCATCGGGATTTTCGGCGGCAGCGGCGTGGGCAAGAGCACGCTGCTCGGTTCGATGGCGCGTTCGAGTTCAGCGGGCGTGAATGTGATCGCGATGATCGGGGAGCGGAACCGGGAAGTGCCGGCGTTTCTGGAGCACGATCTGGGGCCGGAGGGCATGCGGCGTTCGGTGGTGGTGGTGGCGACTTCGGACCGGCCGGCGCCATTGCGGGTGCGGGCGTGTTTTGTCGCGCTGGCAATCGCGGAATATTTTCGCGATCGCGGGGAAGACGTGCTGCTGGTGATGGATTCGATTACGCGTCTGGCTATGGCGCAACGGGAGATCGGGCTGGCGGCGGGCGAACCTCCGAGCCAGAAGGGGTACACGCCGTCGGTGTTCAGTCTGCTGCCGAGGGTGTGCGAGCGGGCGGGGAATTTTCAGTCGGGGTCCATCACGGCGTTTTTCACGGTGCTGGTGGAGGGGGACGATTTCAATGAGCCGATCTGCGACGCGGTGCGGGCCATTCTGGACGGGCACATCACGCTGGCGCGGGAGCTGGGAGCGGCGGGGCACTATCCGGCGATCGAGGTACTGGATTCGGTAAGCCGTCTGCAGTCGCGCCTGGCGACGCCGGCGCAGTCGGCCCATGCGCGCAAGATTCGGGAAGCGCTGGCGCTTTACCGGCAGTCGGAGGATTTGATTAATCTGGGGGCGTATGTTTCGGGGTCGAATCCGAAGCTGGATGCCGTGATCCGGTCGAGGAATGAGATGATGCGGTTCCTGCGGCAAGCGCCTTCGGATGTTTCGACGGTGGCGGAGACGATCCGGCAGATGGGGACGCTGGCGGAACTGATTCCGTGAAGAATTTTCATTTCCGGCTTGACCGTGTGCTGCAGTGGCGGGCGACGCAAGTCAGGTTGCAGCAGGCAAAATCTTCATCCGCGGCATGTAGAGTGGCTGCGACGGAGAGTGCGCTGGAGTTGCTGCATAAAGGAGAGGCGGAAGCGCGGGAGTCGTTGGTTGTGATTTCAGCGCGCGGGGCTGGTCTCGATACTTATGCGTCGTTTATGAATGTGACCAGCCGTCGCATTCGGGAGATGGAAGTTCAGCACGGGGAGGCCCGGAAGGCGCTGGGCGTGGAGCTGGCGGCGCTTAAAGAGGCCAACCGGAAGGTTCAACTGCTGGAAAACCTGAAAGAGGCCCGGCAGATCCGGTGGCAAAGGGACTTCGATCGCGAGATGACCGTAATTGCGGACGAGGCATTCCTTTCCAGGTTGCTACAATCTAAAAAAAGCGGGCGCGTAGCTCAGGTGGATAGAGCATCAGCCTTCTAAGCTGAGGGTCGCTGGTTCGAGTCCAGCCGCGCCTACCACTCGGATTTTTCCGGGAAAGCCGGAAAATACATTAAGTTTTTCAAATCTCCCGACAAAAAGTCTTGCGCAGGGGCAGTTAACCTGGTATAGTTCAGACTTGATGAGAATCCAAAGTCTTAGTTCCATGCTAAGAGTTTGTCATCAAACGCTTTCATAGTTCCGGTAGCTGGCAGGGGTTTAGCAGAAACAAAAAAGCCAGCATCGATCAGGATGTACCGCCAGAGCGACCACTTGAGGAAGAGCTGGTAGTTTTACATCTCCGCCCGACACGGAGAAGTTCACTTGGGCAGTACAAAGATATTTCTGTTGTAGTTGAGGCTCAGGTTGCAGGGAACTTCGACCGATTCACTAAAATTTTCAAGGAGAAACACATCAGAATGTTAGATTTTCGAAAAGTACTTTTAGGGCTTGCGGTCGCGTCCCTCGGACTCGTCGGCACAGCCAGCGCTCAGGTTGCAAACTGCGCTTCCCCGGCTAACGGCGGAACCGCGGCTCTCAACGTTCCGGGCGCACTTGTAACTCTTCCGGTCGAAGGCACCACTGAGCTTCTGTCGGGACCTGCCGGCCCTACGTCCGTTATCATCACAGGCTGCACCGGGACCGTTAGCAGCGCAACTATTGTTCTGACTTCCAACGTACCCTTCACTGCTGGAACAACCGCACTAGGGGCTTTGGACATCACCGCAACCGCTCAGATTGGTGGCCCTCCCTCCACTAGCTCCGTTGCAGCGTCATCAGTCGTTCAGTCTGGTAACACGCTCACTGCGACCTTCAATATCGGCGGCGCGGTCCTCGATGGATTCACATTTACCGGCATTCGCGTGAACGCCAGCGCGGCGCCTGCTACCTCCATCATCACGATTTCATCGTCCGGCGTTGCCGGTGGTGGCGTCACGGGCTCAATCGGTGCGGGAAATTATGCGCAGGTTGCGGTATCTCAGGTTACGCCGACACTGGCTGGCGGAGTAACCCAGAGCCTTTGCACCTCTACTCTTTCCGCTACTCCCGCGCTTGTCACTACCTTGACTTTGCAGGAAAATTTCCTTGGCTCTTTTAGAACTTTAAGCCAGGAAACGCAGGGCGGCGCTGGTAGCGCCTTCGTTCAGGCCACTCAGGGTACACGTGTCGCGGTGACATTCAATAACTTGGATGCAGGCGTTAACTATTACGTCCCTGCAGCCCTCGCCGCAACTGTGGCTGCCGATTTCGGCGCCGGGGCAACGAATACCCTGACCGCCAGCGCCTTTGCCGCTGCGTCGGGTGGTACAGCGCTGACGGCAGTTACTGCAGGTTCTGGTGCCGGTAAAATTGCTGGCCAGGTACTGCTTACCGTGACTAACGGATCGGCGACGATTTACTACGGAATCACAGCCTCTGACGCGCTTGCCGTTTCGGTTATCACCATCCCGCTCATCGAAACGGTTCCGTCAGCTCCGGCAGTCACTGCTGTCTCGGCGCTGCCCGTCACCGCGAGCGCGTATCTGGTCGGCGTGGCAACTGGCTATCCGCAATATGCCGCGGTTACGACCCCGACGGCCATCAACCAGCCTGCGCTTCCGGCGACCAACAGCATCCTGACCGCCTGCTCCACGACCCTCCTGTTCCCGTATGTCGTGAACACCGGTGGTTTTGACACGGGTGTCGCGATCTCCAACGCTTCGACGGTTCCGGGCCTCCCCGCCGCCCAAGCGCTCACGCCGACCGCTGGTAGCTGTGCCGTTACCTTCTACGGTGCGGGTGCAGGCACTGCGCCGGCAAACGCTTACAGCACTGGCACCATTCCGACAGCTACCGATGCGGTCTTCCTTGCATCCGTAGTTCAGCCTGGTATTCAAGGCTATGCGGTTGCGACCTGTAACTTCCAGGGAGCTCACGGCTATGCCTTCATCACCGACGGTTTTGGCGGTGGTGGACGTGGCCTGTCCGCAGACTACCTCGCGGTGGTTCTGGCAGCGAACGGTATCGTTGCCGGAACAGTACAGTTCTAGTCTGGTTCTTTAACGTTTGGCCGGGAGGGAGCGCTTCGGCGCTCCCTCCTTTTTCATTTGCAGCAATCTTACTTTTGTAACACCATGAGCTCTTCTTCTAAAGCATTACTCTCTATTCCCCTGCTGGCATTTTTCCTTACAGCCGCAGATCCTCCATCTGAAGTTGACTCCGCCCTTCGGTCCCGAGTTCAGCAGTTTTACCAGCTTCAGGTTGATCGTAAGTTCCGGGAAGCGGAACAGATTGTTGCCGCGGACACAAAGGACTTCTACTACGAATCGAGGAAACCTGACATCCAGAAATTCGACATATCTGGAATCCAGTATGCGTCAGACTTCCTCAGCGCGAAAGTCACACTGACGTCCCAAATGACGATAATGATCCCTGGGACGGCGCCTCGCCAGATGAATATCCCTTTCAGCAGCACCTGGAAGGTGGAAGACGGCAAGTGGTGTTGGTATGTCGATCAGTCCACGCTTCTCGACACGCCGTTCGGCCGCGCGAGGCCAAAAACGGATGCGGCCGCGGAGAATGTCGCCAACCTTAAGGAGCGCATTTCGTCCGGCAATCTGATGGACGGGGTTCACGCGGATGTGACGCGTCTGCAACTCGATCCGGCGAATCCCAAGCTGCAGACCGTCACCTTGAAAAACACGTTGCCTGGGCCGGTTTCAATTCAGTCGATCACGCTGTCACCGGGACTGAAGATTGCGATCGCCAAGCCGGACCTGGCCGCGGACGAATCGACCACAGTTACTGTCGAACCTGTGGCTGGGGAGCCGGATCATCCAAAGCAACTGCTGCTGCGGATCGGGCCTCTGGGGCAGGTTATTCAGATCGCTCTCGAGTACCCTGCCGCTAAGTAGCTGCTGCTACCAGTCGGCGTAGTTTGTGCCGTCGAGGCTTTTTTTGTCTGAGCCGCTGCGTACGTCGAAGATGCCGGGGTCGGTGGAGCTTACGGCCTGTCCGGCGTCTTCCATGATGATCTTCCAGGTGTCGTTCTTTTGCGTGATCGGGTCGTTCGGGACGTTTCGCAGATAGCCGTCCGATACCAGATCCTGCAGGTCGTGCGGGGCTTTTTGCTTGTCGAAGGAATACTCGTCGATCGCATTCCGCATCGCCGAGAGATTGTTGTGCAGCACAGATTCCTTCGCACGGATCAGCGTCTTCTGGTAGTACGGGATCGCTATGGCGATGAGGATAACGATGATCGCCATCACGATCATCATCTCGATCAGGGTGAAACCGCGCCGCCAGCGGGATGGGGTCTTACCACTCGGCATAAGGTGTCCCGTCGGCGGCCTTGTCGTTACTCTTTGAGTAAACATCGAAAACATTCTGGCCACCCCAGCCTGTGCTGCCCGGATCGTCCTGCATACTTCGGACTCCCCATTCCCTGGACTTCGTCAGCGGATCGTAGGGGATGCGCCGCAGGAATTTTAACTTCGTGTCGGCCGCTTGACCCGATCCTTTGACGCCGTCCACCAGGGCCTGCAGGGTTTCGGGATAGCCGTACGTGTCCTGCTTCTGAATGCCCAGCTTACCGGCATCGGCCATGTCCTTGTATTTGTCGATGGCGTGGCGCATTTCCTCCAGCGCCGAGCGCAATTGCCTCTCCTGGATACGGCGCACGTTGGCGCGGGCCAGCGGGACTGCCATGCTGGTCAACACGAGCAGGATCGTGAAAGCCACGATCAGCTCGACCAGCGTCATGCCGCGCTTCGAACCCGCCGATCGCCTCATCGGAAAGGACTTCATACAACTAGTTGACGTTTACCACCAGCGGCGACGGCGCCACCGAGGCGATCGGCTGGCCCGTCGATCCACGCAGCGATACCGATGCGACGGAAACGTTCGTATTTCCGCGGCCCACGGCCTGGAAGACAACCGTAAAGAGGCCGCCGGAACCGGATACGCCGCCGTCCTGCGGACCGCGGGAGACGCTCATATCCGACTGGCCGCTGTCGTTGAGGATGTTCCGGGTAGGCGTCAGGGGCGCTACATTTCTTTGGGGCAGGTCGCCCACCACGATGTTGTTCACGCGCAGGATCGCGGGGTTGTAGCGCAACTGAGCGGCGGCCGAGATCATGTCGCCCACGTTTTCGCCGGATAGCGTCACGGTGACAGTCGACCCGAGTTGGGTGGTGACGGCGGGCGGGTTGAAGCTGATGCGCGCGGGCCCGGTGGCCGGTGTCGGAACCGGCGTCGTGTCGGGCGGCGCAGTGGCCGGCGGGCCGGGTATCACGGCCTGCGGAACGGGCGTCGTTGCGGGCGGACCGGGGACCGGCGGGATGGGGCGGCCTGCGTTTCCGGGCGTCACAACCGGCGGGGGCAGAGCCGGGGCGGGGGTCGTCACATGCACCTCAGCCTGCGAGCCAGCGGGCACCGGGCGGGGAGCGAAGTTGACCTTGATCTGCGTGGCGTTGCCGGCGGCGATAGGCCGGATGTTGGTTGCATCGATGTCCTGGCCGCGCACGATATGGGGGATCAGGGCGATCACCAGTTCGGTTCGGTCCTTCTCGAGGGAGTTGCCGCTGAAGAGGCGCCCGAGCACGGGGATGCTGGCGAGTCCGGGGATGCCGGTCAGCGTTTTGCTGTCGGTCTGCTGAATGATGCCTCCGATCAGATTGACCTGGCCGTCCTTCACACGGATATCGGTGGTGAGCTTGTTCTGTCCGATTTCGGGTTCGTTGATGCCGCCCAAATTGACGGTGGTGTTCACCTGCGAAATATCGAGATCGAGATGCATGGACACTTCGCTGTTGTCCATTACGATGGGCAGAATGTTGAGATTGACTCCGACGTCGAGGTAGGTGAACTGCGTGTTGACCAGCGGGCTGACGCCGACGGTGGCGGTGCCCGCCTGGAAGCTGCCGCTGGCGGTGGGAACCTTGGTGCCGATTTTCAACTCGGCCTTCACGTTACTGACGGCGCGGATCTGCGGGGCTTGCAGGACGCGCGTGCTGGAATCGCTCAGGACGGCCTCGAAGGTCGCGCCGGGCAGCGAAGTGACCGAATAATCGGCGCTGGAGATGCGTCCCAGGGCCGAAAGAGGAATCTGCGTAACGCCGGTGCCGCCTGTTGCCGCGGTGGTCCCCGTCCCGGTGGTGCCGTTCGTGGTGGTGGTCGTCCCGGTGGTTGTGGTCGAAGTACTTCCGGTGGCGGTGGACTGAATGCCGGGGGTGGTGATACCGGGCCGGGGGGCGAACACAGCGCCTGTGTTGATGCCCGTGCTGGCGAACGCGGCGGTCAGGCTTCGCATGTAGGTGCTGCTGACCTCCATCACCATCACATCGATGACGACTTCGGGCCGGGGCTTATCGAGATCCGAGATGAGTTTCTCGACCAGGGCCATGGTGTCGGCCTCGGCGCGCACGATCAGCGCGTTCTGGCCGGTGTAGCTGAAGACCTTCTGGACATCCACCACGGTGCGCAGGACCGTCAGCATTTCCTGCATTTCCTGCGGCGAGGTCAGATTGGAGAGGTAGAAAACCTTGACGACCTGTTCGGCGTATTCGCGCCGCTTGTTGGGGTTGTCGACGGTGACGAAGATGGTATTCGAAGACAGCGGCTTCCAGAAGGACTTGGTGACGACCGCGAGCTGATCGAGGGCCTGTTCGAGGGTGGTCCGGGTGAGATCGATGGAGACGGCGCGGATGGTTTGCTGCTGGTCGTATTCGGGGTCGAAGAGAACGTTGACGCCGGCGACCTTGGCCACGGTCTCGAACAAAACCCGCGGGCGCTGGTTGATCATCTTCAGATCGATCAGGTCCGCATTGAGGGGCCGGAGTTCCGCGGGAGGCAGGAGGGCGTCGGAGCGAAGGTCGGACTGGCGGCGGGCAAGCTGGACGGGAGTGAGGGTCTTTTGTTCTTCTTGGGAAATCGATCCGACAGGCTCGACGCCGCCGTTCTTTTCCCGCTCGATCATCTCTTTGGTGCGCTTCACTTCCTGGGACGCCATGTCCGAGGAGGGATCGATCGAGAAGGCTTTCTGGAATTCCGCCAGAGCCTCTTCTAGATGTCCGGCGTCGCGCAGCCTGTGCCCGGCGCTTACGTGGGCCACGCCGGCTTCGAAGCGGACGCGGCGGGCTTCAAGGAGATAGGCGGGGTCGGCGGGATCCTCTTTGACGGCCTGCTCGGCCAGTTCAAGGGCGTGATCGTAATTGCCTTTCAGTTCCTCGGTGCGGGCTTCATTGCGCAGCTTGTCGCCTTTTCGCGTCTTGGCAACGAGGGGCACCAGCGGAAGCAGCAGAAGGATGGCTAAACAGGCCTTAAGCGCACCCCGAGTGAACTGAACTATCATCTAAATGTCTGACGCGGAAACGAACCCCCGCGTGTATAACAAACCCGCGGGGCCGTCGTTTCCCCTCGCGGTTCTGTAAGCCTATGATTTTATGGAGCCAACTTGGCAGCGCATTACGATCCAGCAAAAACTTTGAGCGATAACCGGCAGGCCGGCTTCAACTACTTCCTGACGGATCGTTTCGAAGCGGGCATCGCGCTTACGGGGACGGAAGTGAAGGCCGCGAAATCGGGCAAAGTACAGTTGCGCGACGCCTATGCCACTGTGGAAAAGAACGAGGCTTGGCTGCTGAATGCGCATATCAGCGAATACAGCCATGGGAACCGGGAGAACCACTCGCCGACCCGCATCCGGAAATTGTTGCTGCACCGTAGGGAAATCGACCGTTTGCAAAGCGAAACGCGGGAAAAAGGCCTGTCCCTGATTCCAACCCGGCTATACTTAAAAAACGGCAGAATAAAGTGTGAAATTGCCCTCGCAAAGGGCAAGAAGTTCCACGACAAGCGGGAGTCGGAACGCGCCAAAGGCGACGAATCCGAAGCGCGCGCTGCCATTCGCGAAAGCAAATCGCACTGGTAAAAAGGGGATTACTGTTTTGGAATTAAAGCTTGCACAATCGCGAGCCACTGCGCTCGAAGCCGATGCCATTGTGGTGCTGGAGTGGAAGGGGTCGAAACAGCCTGAACTTTTCAAGACACTGGCCCCTTTCTATGACTCCGGTGAGATTTCCGGGAAGCCGCTTGAGTTCACGCTGCTGCACGGCGTGGAGGGATACAAAGCGCGGCGGGTGCTGATCGCCGGGGCGGGCGAGCGGGAAAAGCTGGACGCTGCCGGGCTGCGCAGGATTGCCGGCGCGGCCGTGCGATTTCTGAGCGGGAAGGGCATTGCTTCCGTGGCGTTCGGGCTCGATCGGGAAGGCCTGGGCACAGCCGAATTCGTGGAGGCTGCCGCCGAGGGCGCGCTGCTTGGGGTCTGGGAGCCGGACCGCCTGAAAACGGACGATAAAGAGAACAGTA
The DNA here is from genome assembly GCA_035552315.1 of Bryobacteraceae bacterium. Lineage (GTDB taxonomy): Bacteria > Acidobacteriota > Terriglobia > Bryobacterales > Bryobacteraceae > BOG-234. The sequence goes on along the minus strand of DASZLO010000052.1, from coordinate 90,845 downwards.
AGCCGATTGGGTCGTTGACGATTGCGGTTGGGGATGTCAAAGGTCTCGATGCGGCTCTCAACCACGCGCGAGTGGTTGGCGAGGCGGCGAATCTTACGCGCGATATCGCGGTGGAGCCCCCAAATGTGCTGACGCCGCTGGCGCTGGCGGACCGGGCGCGCGCGATGGCGGAGGCGGCGGGGCTTGCTATCGAAGTGCTCGACCAGGACCGGATGCGCCAGCTCGGCATGGGCGCTTTGCTGGGCGTGGCGCAGGGGAGCGCCGAACCGCCCGCGCTGATCGTGATCCGTTATGTGCCGGAGAAGTCTTCGGATCCCTCGACGCAGCTGGGGTTTGTCGGCAAAGGGGTCACGTTCGACACCGGCGGCATTTCCATCAAGCCTGCTGAAGGCATGGAGAAGATGAAGTACGACATGGCGGGCGCGGCGTCGGTGATTGGCGCGATGCAGGCCATCGCCCGTCTCAAGCCGCCGGTGGCGGTGACCGGCATTATTCCTACCGTGGAGAACATGCCTGGCGGCCGGGCGCAACGTCCGGGAGACATCGTCAAATCGCTGTCGGGCAAAACGATTGAAATCCTGAATACGGATGCGGAGGGGCGGCTGATTCTGGCGGATGCCATCACGTATGCCAAACAACTGGGCTGTACGCATCTGATCGACACCGCCACGCTGACCGGCGCGATCGTAGTCGCACTGGGGCATTTGAGCTCGGGCGCGTTTACCAACAACGATGCGCTGCTGGAAAAGTGGATGGCGGCTTCAAAGCTGGCGGGCGAAAAGATGTGGCATATGCCGCTCGACGACGAATACCGCGACTTGCTGAAGACCGTTTATGCGGACATCGGCAACATCGGCGGACGTTATGGCGGCGCCTGCACGGCCGCTATGTTTATCAAGGAATTCGTGGGCGATACGCCGTGGGTTCATGTCGACGTGGCCGGAACCGCGTGGCTGGATGATGCGAAACCGTATATGGCCAAGGGTCCGACGGGCATCCCGGTGGGGTCATTCGTGAACCTGGCGCTCAACTGGAAGGCATAAACGTGCGACCGGACGAAACCGAATACGCAGCGTGGGCGAAGGCCTATGTAGACGCGGTGGAGGGGGCGGATCTTCTCGCCGTGTTCCCGCGTTATACGCAGGAGTTTCTCACGCTTGCCGCTGGCCTTGACGGGGATTTCAGCTATGCGCCGGGCAAGTGGACTGTGAAGCAGATCGTCGGACACCTTACGGATGCGGAGCGGGTTTTTTCGTATCGGCTGCTGTGCGTGGCGCGCAATGACAAGACGCCGTTCCCCGGTTTCGAGCAGGACGATTATCTTGCCGTGTCGCGTTTCAACGAACGCACGCTGGACGATCTGCTGGCCGAGTTTGAGGCGGTCCGGCAGGCAACGCTGTTGCTGATCCGGGGTCTGCCGGATGACTGCTGGACGCGGCGCGGGACTGTCAGCGGATGCAGTGTCACTCCGCGCGGGCTGGCGTTTCAGCTGACCGGTCACGAGCGGCATCATTACCGGATTCTGCGGGACCGGTATAAGCCGGTTGCCTGACGACTCGTTTGGGCCTTAACCGAAAATTCAACGTCTTTTGTTGCGGTTGCGCTCTCTAATTGCAACAATGGCCTTGCCATGAGACTCAGGGTGCTCGGGATCATACTCGCCGGCGGCAGGGGAAGCCGGCTTTATCCGTTAACCAAGGAACGCGCTAAGCCAGCGGTGCCGTTTGGCGGAAAATACCGCATCATCGACTTCGTCCTGAGTAACTTCATCAATTCGGGAATCTATTCGATCTATGTCCTGACGCAGTTCCGCAGTCAGAGTCTTTTGCAGCACTTGAACGAAGGCTGGCAGACCGGCGGCATTCTGAAAAACCAGTTCATCATTCCGGTGCCGGCGCAGATGCGCTCCCAGGACGAGACCTGGTATCAGGGGACCGCGGATGCCATTTACCAGAACATCAATCTGGTGGAGCAGGCCGATCCGCACGTAGTGGCGATCTTCGGCGCCGATCATATTTACCGGATGAACATCGCGCACATGATCGAGGCGCATGAGAATAATCAGGCGGCGTGCACGATCGCGGCGATTCCGGTTCACAAACGGCATGCGCATGAATTCGGCGTGATCGAGACCGACGAGAACAACCGGATTATGGGGTTCCACGAGAAGAATCCGGATTCGCCGCTGATCCCGGGCTCGAACGATCACGTTTATGCGTCGATGGGGAACTATCTGTTTTCCACCCGCGCGCTGCTGCGGGCTCTGCACGCCGATGCCAATGACGCGGACAGCACGCACGACTTTGGCCGCGACATCCTGCCCAAGCTGGTGGCTGAACGGCAGCCGATCTACGCTTACGATTTTCAGACCAACAAGATTCCGGGTGAGCCGCCGGAAGCCCAGTCGTACTGGCGGGACGTGGGGACGATCGAAGCTTATTGGGAAGCCAATATGGATTTGCGGGCCGTGAATCCGGTGCTGAATCTGTATAACCGCCAATGGCCGCTGCGCACGGGTTCGTATCCCGATCCGCCGGCGAAGTTTACATTCGATGAGGAACTGCGCCGCGGGGAGGCGATCGATTCCATCGTTTCCAGCGGGTGTATTTTGTCCGGCGGTCGGGTGAGAAATTCGGTGCTGGGCCGGGGCGTGCGGGTGCATGCGGGAGCGCTGGTGGAAGACAGCGTGATTCTGGATAACTGCGATATCGGACGCCGGGCGAAGATTCGCCGCGCGATTCTGGACAAGAATGTGCGGGTTCCGGCCGATGCGACGATCGGCTATAACGAGGAAGAAGATCGCAAGCTTTACAGCGTTACGGAGACAGGAATCGTGGTGGTGGAGGGGAATCGCTCTCCGGTGGATATTTCAACGATTGTGGTTTAACGCGATTATTTGAAGCGGCGTTTGTAGGCGAAGTCGAGGCCTACGTAGCCGTTTTCTTCACGGGTCAGAATCGCTCCCCAGCGCGGGTTGAAATCGAGTTCCACGCGAATCAGCTGCGTGCTGGTGTCGGTCAAATCCGAAACATACGTGAAGAGGATGTTGGGGGCCACCTGCTGTTCGATCGAGAGGCGCGCCTCCGGACTCCCGGTGATTCCCGAGAGCTCGGGATCCAGCTTGATGTTGCTGACTCCGAAGAAACGCTGCAGGCGTCCCTGGGAAGGGTTGGAGAGAGCCTGCTGCAGAAGCGCCGAAGCGCCCACCTGCTGGAAATTCTGCGACTGGCCTGTAACCGTGGTTTCAAGCGTTGCATTGCTCGGGGCGCGCCCGGTGGCCAGCAGCGCCACGATGTCGCCGAACTGCAGGGGCGGATCGGACCGGTAGCTGACGTTCAGCTTGTTCATCGGTCCGCTGATGGTAAGGGCGACGTCGACGCCGCGCGATTTGGTTTCGACGCTGATGTTGAGAATCGGATCGATCTTGGCCGGATTGAGGAACGACACCGAACCCTGGTTGATCATGTACTTGTTGCCAAAGAAAACGATCTCGCCCTGCGTGATATTGATCCTGCCGAGCAGGGCCCGGTTGGTGGCGGTGCCGCGCAGACGTAGGTTGGCGTCGGCCTGAACGCTTTGGGCCACGCTGGTTTCGAACTGCACATCGGGCGCGGTCTCGATCTGGATATCGAGGTTCATGTTGGCGGCGAGGCCGGTGCGGGTGGCGGCGGTCTGGGTGGGGAGCGACGAAGTCTCCAGCATGCTGGCGGCATCGGATTTCGGATTGATGGCGATGCGGCGGATGGTTAGTTTGCCCGAGGCCTCGCTGCGGTCCGACGTGCCTGCCAGCGTCAAGTCCGCATCGGAGAGGGAACTGACTCCCTCGGGGTAACGGATGCGCACGCCACGCGCTTTGGTGTCGAGGCGGAAGGTGAGCAGGCCTGCGGTGAGCGCGACGAAGCCGCCGGCATCCACCTTGCCTCCACCGGTTTCGGCGGTGAGCGACTGAATAGTGGCGCGGCTTCCGTTGAACAGGAAAACGCCATTCACATTGGTCAGGCCATTAACGAAATCCGCATAGCGGAATTCGCTCTTTTGCATTTCGGCGCGGCCGGTGACATCGGGACTGGCAAAGCTGCCGCGAACGTTGGCATTCAACACCAGTTCGCCGGTCGCGGTCAGGTCCTCGTTGAACGTGTGGGCCAGCGCGAGATTCACATTCCCGCGAACGCTGAGGTCGAGCGGGGACTGCCGGTTCAGGGCGACGGATCCGCTGAGATCGAGGTTGGTCTCGGGTCCTTTGAAGCGGGCATTTTCAACACGCACCACTGACTTTGCCAGGCTCATGCGAATGGGGCCGTCGTTGGTGAGCGAGAGGCTGGCGAGATTCGGAGGCGCGCCGGGTCCCGGCAATGGATGCAGTTCGAATTGGTCGATGGCGATTCCGGCGGTGACCAGGTCTGGCGTTTTGGCAGCGCCGCTCAGAGTCGCCTGACCGGCGAGGGAGCCGTCGAAATCCTGGCCCGCATTCATGGGAAGGTTAAACAGAGTTTCGACGGCTTTCATGGTGACGCCGCTGAAGGTCACTTTGGCGTCGATGGGATAGTCGCCTGTAAGACGCATGGTCCCCTGGCCCTTGATGGAGGCTTTGACGGCGTTGGAATCGAGGGTCGCGGTGAGGACGCCGTTGTTCGTGGCGGCCGAAACACGGGCATCGCCGAAGCTGCGCGGACCCATCGCCAGGGCTGTGGCAGAAAGATCGCCATTGAGATCGGTGACGGCAAAGTGCCTCTTGTGCGCCCGATCTTCGGTGATGTCGACGGTTCCGGCGGCTTTGATGCGGGCCGTTCCACGAAGGTCGGGCTCGCGCGTATGCACTTCTGTAATCCGGTTCAGGGGAATGGCGCTGCTGGAGACATCGAAGCGCACTTTGCCGGCCAGAGCGGCGCCGGGCGCATGGTCGAAGCGAGCGGTGAGATCGAGGCGATTGCCCCCGAGATTGACGGCGGCTGTAGCGGTCTGAGCTCCGCTGTTCAGGTATTGGAGATGCGCGGTGGCGGTATCGAAAGGCTGACCATAGATCTGTCCCTGTGAGGCTGTGGCGTTGGCGGTGGCGTGAGGATCGCCCGCGGTTCCGGTGATTTGCGCGGTGGTGGTGAGGGTTCCGGCGAGGGGCGCATCTTTCCAGCCGGCCAGCGCCAGCAGCTTCGTGAGGTCGCCGTTCGTTACTGTGAGGTTCGCGCTGACCGCGGAGTTATCCAGCATTTTCCACTGGCTTAAAGCTATGGACAGATCTCCGCGGGCCTGCACTCCGCTGAGAGCGACCGCAGCATTCGTAAGCTTTATCAGGGCGTTCGAAGCGATGAAATCGCCGGTGACTGAATCGATCTGCTGGTCTTCGAAATTCGCATTCCGGACTGTGGCGTGGCCTGCCAGGCGGGGATCGTTCAGCGGGCCGGAGAGGGTACCGTCGAAGACGATTGCGCCGCTCTTCAATGTGTCGGGGAACACGATAGCGGGGCGCAGTTCATTCAGGTCCTGTGTCTCAAGGTGGCCCTGCAGTGTCTGGTCGAGGGTGCCCGAAAAGTTCAGGCGGGATGCGGGCAGAGCCAGCCAGGAATTTCCAAAGGTAATCGTTTCGGAAGCGCCGTCGAATTTGCCGGTCAGTTCGCCATGGACCGGTATGCGTTTCGCGGCCGGATCGACAGCCGCGGTGGCGGTCACCACGATGTCGTGAAAATTCCGTTCGCTCAATTTGCCCGCAGCTTTATAGGGGCCGGAGAGCACACCGTCCCAGGGCAGGGCGCTGACTCCGGTGAGGGATATGAGCTGGTCGACATCGAAATGCTCCAGTTGGCCCGCGAGAGTGAAGCTGGAAAAATTGCGCACTTCGCCGGCGCCGGTAATCTCGCCGGTCAGGGCTCCCACGTGGAGTTTGCTGAGCAGAATTTTTTCCGGATCAGCCTGGAACTGGCCGCTGGCGCGCAGATTTTTGACAGTGCCATAGCCGAGGCCGCTGCCATTGAACGCGCCCGAAACCTGGTAGTCTTCAGGCGAGACGAAACGCGCGGTTCCGGAGACGCCGATTTTGCCGGTGTGCTGGAAGGCAACCAGTTTGAAGACGCGATCGATCTCGTCCAGCGAGACGGTTCCATCGTACTTCGCGGTGGCCACGGGGGCGGTGAAGCCATCGATCGAAACGTCGCTCAGGTTGAGCACGGAAGGTATTTTGCCGGCTGTGGTGATGGTGGCGGCGGGAACCGTGATGCGGTTCTTTTCCATGGCGAGCGATGCCTTGACGCTGGCATCGACTGCCCCGAAGCTGTTCCATTGAAAATGCAGCGGGGCCAGAGAAACTTCTCCGCTGTAACGGGCGGCGGCCTGATTATAAGCGGCGTGGGCCGTGAGGTTTTCACCGCGGGCGCTCCAGGGCGTCGAAACAGGTTGATTGCCGGGAGACTCGGTGAGCACCAGGCCGTCTTTGAGGTCGAAGCGGCCGATTTTGAGATCGAGAATCATCTGCGGGGTCAGCTTGTGAGGCGGGGGGATATTGGTATCGCCGTTGGCTTCGACGATCAGATGCGAGTGCGGCGCGTCCGCTTCCACGCGCGCGATGTTGAAAGTGCGGTCCATCATCGAGATGATTTTGAGACCCACGATGAGGCGGTTGACGTGCAGCAGGGGCGCCTGGCCGGAGGGTTCGGTGCCATGGATCGTCAGGTTGTCCAGCTCGGCGGTGAGAGTTTTCCAGTCGAATTTGAACTCACCCAGTTCGACTTTCCCGTTCGTGGCTTTGGCGGCTTCGGAGATAATTCGTTCGCGAACTTTCTCGCGGAACCAGTCGCTGCGGGCGATGAGGACACCGGCTGCGGCAACCGCGAGCAAGCCAGCCACGATGCTGCCAGACCAGATGGAAATTTTGGCCGCGCGGGTCAATTTGCGGCTCCTCCACCTATTTTGCGCTCCGCGGGCGCCAGTTCCTTATCGACATAATCGATGCGGGTTCTGCCGCGCTGATCTTTCAGCCACTCGTCAAGATCGCGGTCGGCGCGATCGTTCGCCAGCAACTGTTCGATTTGCGTACGAAGCGCGTTCAAGCCTTGTTTTTTCTCCTCGGGCGACACCTTCTGGTCGAAATAGGCCTGCACTTCGCGATCGTCGACGTTGACGGCGGGACGGAAGCGCAGGTTGAGGAACGTCAGGAGGTCAGCCTGCCGGGCGAGGTCTTCTTCAAGATCCTTTTCGGTAAGTCCGTACTTCTCCAAGGCGCGGCGCAGGGCGGCGGGATCGGACCCGTAGCTGGTTTTCTCGTAGTTCGCCAGCAGTTCCCTGGCGCGCGCTTCCGGGGTATGGGGAAAGCGTCCGACTTCCATTTCTTTTTCGATCAGGCGCTGGTCAATGAGACGCTGCGCCGCCAGTTTTCGGGACGCAAGACTGAAATCGGGAGTTTCGCCGTTCTGCAGCGCTGTCAGGCGGATGCGTTGTTCGATGTCACTCCGGGTAATCACCTTGTTGCCGACCGCGATGGCGATGCCATCGACGATTACGGCTTGCAATTGCAGGCCCGGGATCAGCAGGAGTGCGGCGGTTAGTATGCGGAGTCTCGACATCAGAACGCCTGCCCGATGGAGAAGAAGAACTGGAAATGGCTGATCTGCTGTTGGGATCGCTGGCACGAATTGTTCTCCGAGCAGGCAAACAGTTGGGAGTAATTCCCCGGGTAGCCGTTGAAGCGCGGCGGATTGATGCTGTAGGCCAGATCGAGGCGCAGGGGCCCGATGGGGGTCCGGTAGCGAATGCCGAAGCCCACGGCATGGACCATGTAATTGAAGTCGGAGTTATCGCGCTGGTTCACCCGGAAGGAGATGTTGCCGATGCTCGAGAAGATGTTGCCGGCGTCCTCGAACAAGACACCGCGGACGTCGGTGCCATAAAGGGGAAAGCGCAACTCGGTGCTGTTGAAGAAGAGGGCCGAGCCGCCCAGGGGAAAACCTGTCAGAGGGTCGCGCGGACCGGCCTGGTTTTCCGGGAAGCCGCGCATGGTGTTGCCGCCGCCTCCGAAGAAGCGTTCGGCCAGCGGGATCGGATCGTTGTCGAGGGTGGAGGGCTGGGAGTTCGGCGGCACAGCGAAGGCGGGCTGGAATCCGACCTGGGTCTGGCGCGCGAAGACGACTTTGGAACCAATCCGGTAGTAGGTGGCGTTGCGCCCCAGCACCCGGGTGAAGCTGGTTTGGGAGCCGAACACTTTCGTCGCGAGCCCCACTTCAATGGTATTGAAGATGCCTTTGTGGGGATCGATGGGGTCGTCCCGCCGGTCCTGCACCAGGTTGAGGCTTCCGATGCCGACGCGCACGGACTGCGCCAGCAGAGGGACCAGCAGGGGATCGATCTTGAGGTTGGAGGCCTGCACGTCGCGATAGCTGAAGCGGTAGAAAATCGTTATCGGTTTGGTGAGCCGCTGGGACACCTGAGCGGAGGCCTCGCCGCGTTTGGATTCGAAGGTCCGGACGTCGTGGGTGTCGTCGTAGAGCACCGAAAATGTGAGGTCGAGCTTCTGAAAATTAAAAGGCGTCGGGATGAAGTAATTCACCAGTGCGCGTTTCTGGAGCGTGGAGAGACGTCCCTGAAAATTAAGCGACTGGCCGCGACCGAGGAAATTGATGCGCGTGGCGTTCAGCGATAATCTCGGCACCACGCCCGGGGCTCCGCCGGGGTCGGAGAGGTCGGTGACGGCGTTGCTTCCACCGAGGCGCGCAAACTCGAGACCGCCGCCCACGGTTATTGAATACCGGCTGGCTTCGGCCAGATCGTAGAGAACATACTTCCGGTTAGTGCCGCCATCGGGATTCTGGATCGCCATGTTGACCTGCGAAAAGATTCCGAGGTTGTCGAGTTTTCGCTGGATATCGGCCATGGCGACGGGGGACAGAGGCGAGCCCGGGTTCAGTTCCAGTTGTTTATCGACCAGTTCCGGGCGGGTGGTCTTCAGGCCTGTAATCACCACCTCGCGAACGAACTGCTGTTCGCCCTCGGTGATGACGAACCGAAGATCGATGGTGTGAGGCTGCGGGCCTGGTTTCGAATCCCATTCGAAGACGGCGTAGGGGAAACCGTGCTCTCCGTATTGTTCGATGATGGTTTCGCGGTCCGCGGCGACGTTGAATTCGCTGAATGGCTGACCGGCCTGCGAACTGAGCGCCTCCTTGATTTTCCCCAGATCCAGCTTTTTTGCGCCGACGATTTCGAGATTCGAAACGGTATATTGCGGTCCTTCTTCGATCGTGAAGTTTACGGCAAGATCGCCCTCGCGGCCTTTGTAGTTATCGGCGACATCCGACGTCACCTTCACGTCGCGAAAACCATTGGCCTGGTAAAGCGCTTCAATGGCCCCGGTGTCGCGTCTGCGCAGGGCCTCGGTGTACCGGCCCCGGCGAAACTCGATGGACTTGACCGTAATATACATTCGTTCGTGAATGGTTTTGGAATCGAAGTATTTGTTACCGGTAATCCCGACGATGACCACACGGTGCAGCCGTCCGCGATCGACGGCATACTCAATTTCGATGGTGCTGCCTTTGGTCTCCTGCTGCCTGAAACTCACGGTGGCGTCGAAATATCCCTGAGACTGAAAGAAGCCGCGCAGATTCGTGGTGCCCTCGGCCAGAAGGTCGGGATCGATGGCGTGTTCTTCGTAGATGGGAATGGCATCGCGCAGATCGCCCTGAGATACTTTCGCCCCGATGGTTTTCACGTCCACCAGCGGACCGGGATTGACGACGATGTGAGGCTGCCCGTGCCGCCGGTCCTTCTCTTCGATGCCGGTCAAAACCACGGTGGCGAGCACCCGGTTCGACTTCTCGTACTTGAGCCGGATGTGGTCAATGCCGCTGCGCGTGCCGGATGCGGTAATGCCGTCGTAGCCCGGAAGAAGGAAGCGACGCCACTTGCTGGCCTTGATGAGCTGTTCTTTGGTGACGATTGTGGTGTCGCCGGTAAACTGCGGATCGACGTAGCGGGCGCGGCGGCCGGCTTTGATGACGAATGCGATCCGGACCTGATCGTAGAGGTCGTCGTACTGGAGATCGGGTGTCACGACAGGATCGAAATAGCCGTTATCGACCAGCAGTCTGCGGATGTTTTCCACGGCGGGAGGGATCAGAGAAGCATCGAAGGGATCGCCAAGCTGGAGACGCGCGGCGTCAACGATCTGTCCTCTGGTTGGTGGTTCGGCAAGGCTTTCGGTGGCCGACACGGCGCCGATGAACCACGCGTTCTTTGTGAGGAAGCGGATGATCAGACCCGGCGGATTTATGTTTGTATCGGGTGTTACGTCGACCTGGATGTCCTGATAGCGGCCGGTGACATAGAGACGCTCGATGGCGGCGCGCACATCCTCCGCGCGATAGGGCTGATTTCTCTTGAGGGGCAGGAGATCGAAAATCTCACGCGCGTCGAGCGGCTGCCTCTGCGGCTCGAAAACGATGTTGGCTATGTCCATTCCCTCGAATTGTCCGGGGGAACGTTCGGCGGGGGCCGCCTGTGCCGCCGCGCGTCCGGGGGCTCCGGCGCTCAACAGAATTACGGCCAGGATGCTGGTGACATAGCGTTTCCGCAACACCTTCATCCTAACAGCGGGGCGGGGTAAGAAACGCTGCCGGCTGTTAATATGACGCCAGCGGAATCGTGACAAACAAACCGGATCAGACGCGTTATAGCAGGCAGATCCGCTTTGCTCCTCTGGGCCTTGAAGGCCAGCAGCGGCTGGGCGACGCCATGGCGGTGATTGTGGGATGCGGCGCGCTGGGCACTGTGCAGGCTTCGCTGCTGGCCCGCGCGGGCGTGGGAAAGCTGCGGCTCATCGACCGGGATTATGTGGAGGAGAGCAATCTGCAGAGGCAGATTCTTTTCACCGAAGAAGACGCGCGGAACGCGCTGCCGAAGGCCGAAGCCGCGCGCAGGCATTTGCTGGCGGCAAACAGCGGGGTTGACATTGAGGCGCATATGGCGGATCTGGATCCGGAGAATGCGGCCGAGTTACTTGACGCGGATGTGATTCTGGACGGCACGGATAACTTCGAGACGCGTTTTCTGATCAATGATTTTTCCGTACGGGAAGGGATTCCGTGGATTTATGGGGCGGCGGTGGGGAGTTACGGAATCGCCATGCCAATTCTGCCGGGGGATTCGGCCTGTTTCCGGTGCGTTTATCCCGAGCCGCCGGCGGGGGTGCAGCCGACCTGTGAGACGGCGGGCGTACTGGGGCCGGTGACGAGTCTGATCGGTTCGATTCAGGCGATGGCGGCGTTGAAGATTTTGAGCGGGAATGCCGCCAGCGTGCAGCGGAAGATTTTTACGGCGGATCTTTGGAACGGTCCGGTGCGGGAGATGAACATGGCGGCGCGGGATGCGGATTGTCCGGCGTGCGGGCGGCGGGAGTTTATCTATTTGAACGGACGGCGTGCGCCGGTGGGAATGTGCGGGAGAAACGCGGTGCAGATTCACGAACTGCGGCGGCCGATCGATCTGACCGAACTGGCGGCGCGGCTGGCGGGATTGGGCGTGGTGCGGTCGAACGAATTCGCGCTGCGGTTTCTGGACGGGGAATACGAACTGACGGTGTTTCCGGATGGGCGCGCGATTATCAAGGGCACCACCGACAGCGGGGTGGCGCGCAGCGTCTACGCCAAGTATATCGGCGGGTGAGCGGGCGCTGAGCTAGGATTCGGCATCCCAGCGGAAACGCGACACGGCGAGGGCCGCGAAAACGATAGCGGAACCGGTCAGGATCACCATCGGCCACACGGCGGCTTCAAAGCCCAAGCCGCGCCACACCACGGCATCGAGGCCGTCTATGGCCCACCGGGTGGGCATAACCACCGTCACCTTCTGGAGCCATTGCGGAAATATGAAGGAGGGGACCCACGCGCCGCCCAGCATCACCATGATGAGGGTGACGAAGATCGCCAGGCCGCGAGTGGCTTCGGGGGTCTTGCCAAGCGCCGCGACAAGAAGTCCAAATCCGGCGGTCATCAGCGAGAACGTCACGCATACGCCCAGGAAGCCCGCCATGCTGCCTTCGATGCGCACGCCGAAAACCAGCCGGGCAAAACCGAAGATCACCATCAGGATGACCATCGAGATCACCGCCGAACTGATTGCCCGGCTGCCCAGCAGGAGTCCTTTGGAAAGCGGCGCGGCGCGGAAGCGCTTCCACAAACCGCGCTGGCGCTGCAGCAACATTGCGATGCCGGTATCGATGCCCATGAAGAGGATGAACTGCACGCCCATGCCGCCGAAGGAATGCGCGTAGCCGTTGTACTTAACGCCGGTGTGCGCGGTCACGGCCTCGTCGTGGACTTCGTACGGGGTGTTCAGGCTCGGGGCCGCGCCACCCATACCGCTTGCGGTGCGTTCATTCAATTGCTTTGCGCTCCGCAGCAGCAGGATCAGGGACGATTTGTCGGTGGCCGACATTCCGGTAGCGCCTTCAACCCGGGCGATGGAGGATTCGAGCACATTCTGGCCAGTTTTTCCCGAAAACATGCCTTTGAACACCGACTGCATCACGGCCCCGGCAAGGATTCCCTGCACCATGCCCTGTTCCGCTCCGTGCGACGGATCGTAAAGGACCCCAATTTTTGGTTTCTTCGACGCGCTGAACAAAGCCTCGCCTGCCTCGGCGCCAAACTTCGGGGGCACCACGATGGCAACGGTAGCGGAACCTTTCTTCACGGCGGCGCGGGCGTCGTCGAGCGTGGCTGGTTTCGCGGAAAGGGCGGGTTCATGGGTCAGGTCCGAGAAGACGTCGCGGGAAATCTCACTGTTGTCCTGATCCACCATGAGAACCGGAATTTTGCTGGTTTCGGTGGTTCCGCCGAGACCGCCGAAGATGTAGCCGAAGAAGGACGCGATCGCGATGGGGACGGCGATGCTCATCATCACGGCGCGGCGGTCGGCGAAGAATATCCGCAAGTCTTTTCGTACAAGTGCCCGAAGCGCTGTTGTCATGAGTCCCGCAGGTTCCTTCCTGTTAAAGAGAGAAATACCGTTTCCAGATCCGGCCGCTCGCTCACTACGTGCTGGCAGGAATAGCCGCGGGCGGCAAGCCACTCGAGTATCTTCGGCGCTCCGGAGGTTAAGTCATGGACTCCGGCGCGCAGAACATTGCCTTCGATCTCGGCCGACTTTACTTCCGGGAGCGCGGAAAACTGCTCCGTGGGGAACGGCGAAGGCAGCGCGTCCAGTTCGACGATGAGCATGTTTCGCACGGGCAGGAGTGAATACAAGCCGCGCAGGGTATCGTCGGCGATCACCTTGCCGTGATCGATTACGACCAGCCGGTCGCAGAGGCGCTCGGCTTCTTCCATGTAGTGGGTGGTGTAGAGAAGGGTTTTGCCGCGGGCCTTCAGGGTTTCGAGGTTGTCGAAGATGGCGTTGCGGCTCTGCGGATCGACGCCGACGGTGGGCTCGTCGAGAAGCAGAATTTGGGGATCGTGCAGCAGGGCCGCCGCGAGATTCAAGCGGCGCTTCATGCCGCCGCTGAAGGTGCCGACGTTGTCTTTTACGCGGTCGCTCAAACCGACGAGATGCAGGGCTTCGGCGATGGCCTTGGCGGCAGCGACGCCGGAGAGGTTGTAGAGGGCGGCGAAGAGCTTCAGATTGTCGCCGGCCGGGAGTTCGTCGTAAAGGGCGAGATCCTGCGGGACCAGACCGATTTTGCGTTTGCGGGGATCGGTATCGCCACGGAGGGGACTGCCTTCGATGAGAACTTCGCCGGAGTCAGGGCTGGTGAGTCCGGCGATCATGGCTACGGTGGTGGTCTTGCCGGCGCCATTGGGTCCGAGTAATCCGATGGTTTCACCGGCGGCTGCGTGGAAGCTGACGTTATCTACGGCGACGAGGCTGCCGTAGGTTTTTCGAACTGCTTTGACTTCCAGCATGGTTCTTTGCAGTGTAGCGGATAAAGATTATGGGCCACAGATGAACACTGATACGGCAAAACAAGCCTTTAACGGATTTCCCAGTCGGAATGAAATTTTTGATCAAGAGCCAGTTGCCCTCGGCCGGGGAAATGGAACTCCGATCCGCCTAGTTGCTCGAGGGTGACGGGCTCTTCGAGGCCGTTCCGCTCGATGCCTTCGAAGCGGAGGACGAGGGTCCAGCGGGGAGCGGGGAGGAAGTCCTGCTCGATGCGCAGGATGCGGCCATGCACCTTGTCGCTCGCATGGACGAGGACGCCGCCGCCTTTTGCTTTCACGTCGCGCAGCACGGTGGCGGTGACCGGATCGCCGGCCGCGGCCGTCTCACCGTTAATGGGCGAACTCAGCGCCAACTGCAGGCGCAGATTTTTGGGCAAGGGCGGGAGCGGGGTTCTTGAAATCGCCGCGGCCGAACTCGTCTCTACGTCATCGAAGCGGATGGTGGATTCGCCGGTGTACTCGCGGCAGTCTGAATAGCGGGTCTCGTTGTGGGATTCCGCGCCGTTCTGGAAGAGCACGTTCATGGTGGCGAGTTCCGGCAGCATGAAGTCGCCGCTGCCGATTTTGACCGTGTGATATTCCATTACGTCGGTGGCGAGGCAGGCCTGTTCGCCCTGGGGGAAGGGCTCGGTTTCGACGATGAGCCGCTGCAATTCGCCGTCGGCCGGATCGACAAAGAAAGATCCGCCATAGCCGATTGTCTTTTCGACTCCGCGGGTGCCGTAGGTGTAATGGCTGTGGGCAAGAGACACGGTGTAGTCGAATGCGGCGAGGTCGTTTTCGAGGCCGCGATAGCGCAGGGCATCGGGGCCGATGCCAAATATGCTGGTCAGGAAAGCCGCGAAATCGCCGCTGCCTGTGGAGCCGGTGCCCACCAGTTTGTCGAGGCTGTCGGTTTCGAACTTGCCGGCGCCTGCCCAGGAGAACATCTCCGCGCCATCCACTACGGCCACATCGAGGCGCAAGCGGTCGCGCCAAATCATGTCCGTGGCGGCGCGGTGCTGCCGGCGCGCTTCAATGAGCGCCGCGCAACTGGGGGCTTTGGCTTTGACGGCGGGGGCGTATTGAGCGCGGACGATATTCTCCACGCAGGTGTAACGCGGGGTGCGGCGGATATTGTTCAGAACTCCGGCGCGAGCCTTCTTGAAGAGCTCGTTGGCGTCGGAGTCGGCGGCGATGGCGACGGCAGCGGCCACGACGAAGATAAGCGCGCAGCTCTTCCAGACCCCGCGCATGAATTTACGCGTTCAGGGCCCGGTCGAGATCCGCGATGATGTCTTCGGCGGCTTCGATGCCCACCGACATGCGGATCAGGTTGTCGCGGATGCCGAGGCGCGCGCGATGTTTCGGTGAGAGGTCGCGATGCGAGGCCATCACCGGGTAAAGCACCATCGTCTGGACGTCGCCCAGAGAGGTGCCGGGAACGATCATTTCGAGCGCGTTCATGAAACGGAAGACGCCTTCGCGCTCCGCGCCTTTGATTTCGAAACTCACCATCGCGCCGTAGAGGCCGGGGGCAAAAGTTCGGTGGATATTCGCCGCGTCCGGGTGTTTCGGATCGCCGGGGAAGTAGACGTGCTCGACGGCGGGATGCGAGGCCAGCCATGCGGCGATCTTGCAGGCGTTGGCGCACTGCTTCTCCATGCGCACCGGAAAACTCTTGATGCCGCGCATGGTGAGGTAAGCCTCGAAGGGTCCGAGGAGCGGGCCGAGGGACTTCGCAAGGGAGCGCAGCGCGGCGAGATTCGGCTCGTTTGTTATTACCGCGCCGCCCAGCACATCGCCGTGGCCGGAAAGATATTTGGTCAGGCTGTGGACTACGAAATGCGCGCCGAACTCCAGCGGACGGGTGATCAGCGGAGACGAGAACGTGCTGTCGACAACCAGTTGTACGCCGGCCTGGGTGGCCATGGCCGCTACGTGGTCCAGGGGAGCGACGCACAGCAGAGGGTTCGAGATGGTTTCCATCAGCATGGCACCGGGGCGGTGTTCGGCGATGGCGGCCTGCGTCGCCGCGGCGTCGGCGAAATCCACGAAGACGATTTCGATGCCGGAGGGTTCCAGCACCTTCATCAGCATGTTGATGGTTGCGCCGTAGAGGGCGCTGGCGGCCAGGATGACGCGGCGGCGATCGAGCAGCGCGGCCATGAGGGCGATATTCAGAGCCGACATGCCGGAGGCGCAGGCCAGTGCGCCGTCGCCGCCTTCGAGGGAAGCGATCAGTTCCTCAAGCGCTTCGTTGGTCGGATTGCCGTGGCGCGAGTAGGACGGACCACCGTCGTCGAAGGCGCGGTCGAGGTCCGCGACATTGTCGTAAAAGTAGCTGGTGGCCGTGTGGATGGGGGTGGTAACCGGAACCCATGTTCCGGAGCGTTTGCGGTCGCCGGCATGGACCGCGCGTGTTTCCAGTTTCATTTTCTTTTCCATCGGATGCCATCCTTCGTGTCTTCGAGGATGATGCCTTGCGCGAGCAGATCGGCGCGAACCTGATCGGCTTTGGCGAAGTCGCGCGCTTTCTTGGCGGCGGTGCGTTCGGCGATCAGCTTTTCGATGTCCTCATCGGACAGACCGCCGGCGGCCGCGGAGGGTTTCAGCACGTCGAAAAACGCATCGAACTTGTCGAGCAGCGCGCGGGCTGAGGCGCGATTGATTTCCTGGAATTCGTCGGCGTCGAGCGCGATGTTGGCCTCTCTGACGTATTCGAAGACCGCCGCCAGGGCTTCGGCGGTGTTCAGATCGTCATCGAGGGCCGCGCGGAAATCAGTCTGGGCTTTGGCCGCCAGTTCCTCCAGCTTTGTGCCCAAGGCGGACGGCAGCTTCGCGGAATCGAGACGGAACTGGAAATTCCGCAGACGCTCGATGGCGGTGGTGGCGGATTTCAAGCCTTCGAAGGTGAAATTGAGCGCGCGGCGATAGGGCACCGAGGCGAGCAGGAAGCGCACCGATTCGGGGCTGAAGCCGTGCCCGAAGATGTCCCGGAGGGTGTAGAAATTTCCCAGCGACTTGGACATCTTCTGCCCATCGACGAGCAGGAATTCGGAGTGCAGCCAGTAATAAGCGAACGGCTGATGGGTGAGCGCTTCGGACTGCGCGATCTCGTTTTCGTGGTGCGGAAAGATCAGATCGACGCCGCCCGCGTGAATGTCGAGCGTCTCGCCCAGAAACTCAATGGCCATCACGGAGCATTCGATGTGCCAGCCGGGGCGGCCCGTGCCGACTTCGGTGTCCCACGAGGGCTCCCCTGGTTTGGCAGCTTTCCAGAGAGCGAAATCGCGGGCATCGGTCTTTTCGTAATTGTCGACATCGACGCGCGCGCCGGCCACCATGCCGCTGAAATCGTTATGCGAGAGCTTGCCGTATTCCGGGAAGGAAGCGATGCGGAAGTAGACGGAGCCGTCGCTGCGATAGGTGTGGCCTTCGCGCTCGAGTTTGGCGATGGCGGCGGCCATTTCCGGAATGTGATCGGTGGCGCGGGCGATGCGCTCGGGGCGCTCGAGGCGCAGCACGGCGCAATCGTCGAGGAACGCCTTCGTATAGATGTCGGTGTATTCCTTGAGGCCTTTGCCCTGGGCCACGGCGTTGCGGATGATCTTATCGTCCACGTCGGTTATGTTCATGACGTGGTCGAGTTTGTAGCCGTTCAGGCGCAGCGCGCGGCGCAGCAGATCGTAGAACACGAAGGTGCGGAAGTTGCCGATGTGGGCAAAGTCGTAGACGGTCGGACCGCACGTGTACATGCGCACCACATCGGGGTCGATCGGTTGGAACGGCTGCACCTGTTGGGTCAGCGTGTTGTAGAAGCGCAAGGGCATGTAAGGGAGAATTCCATGGTATCGTGCCCGTGCAACCCGTACAGTATCAATATGCGGGGCAGACTTTCGTTACTTTTACTTCTGGCGGTCAGCGGGTTTGCCGCGCCGTGCAGTGTGCGCCATCCGGTGACGGCGGGCGATACGCTGGCGGGGCTTGCGACCTTCTACTACGGGAGCGCGGATTTCGCGCCGGCGATTCTGATTGGCACCAATTCGCGGGTGAGAGAGGGATTTGCTTTCATCTCGAATCCGTTCCAACTCCGGAAAGGCGATTTGTGTATTCCGGACGGGCCGGAATCGGAACTGTCGCGCGCCACTTACGCGGTTTATCAGAAGGCGATTGCCGCGACCAGTTTCGCGGAGCCGACGCAAGAAGTTCGCGACCTGGTGGTGATTCCGGAAGACCGGCCCGTAACGGTTGCCACGTGGACGCGGGCTGAACAGGCAGGGAAGTTCAGGGACAAGACCCCCGGCGACACGTGGGTAACGGTTGAGCCTTACCTGAAGGAATTCTGCAGCGCTTACGGGCGCGAGCACAAGGATTTGGCAGAGCGGCTGGAGCAGCGGCTGGGATTGCCTCCGGCGGCGGGGCAGGATACTTTTGTTCGTTTCCGGTTAGCCAAGCCGGGACGCAAGACAATCTTCCGGCCATGCTCAGATCCGTCGGTCAGCGCCGCGCATTGCGAGGCGGGTCCGCCTTCGGGAGGCGATGCTGTTTACAGCGCCTGGTTCATGGGGCAATACTATTCAGCGTTCGGGCTGCCAAGGCCGAATCTTTATCCGTGGACGGCGCTCGGTTATACGTTCGACTGGGCGCGCGGAGAGGACGGAGAATTCAAGCGGGTGGGGGAGAGTGAGTTTGTAGTGCCCAAGGGAACGCCGGTTGAGGTTCTGGGAACGATCAGCACCGAAGAGTACTGCCGGTAGGCGGCTCAGGTTTTGGGCAGAATTCCGAAGCGCCGGAGCGTGGTGGGATCCGCCGCCGCGGCCTGATCGCGGAGAGGTTGCAACTGGTCGCGAAGCGTTCTGAGAAACTCGCGGCTGGTGGGCCCGGTTTGGGATTCGCTATCCGCGGGATACATCACTTTGGCAACCCACGAAAACATCGCCTGCATGCGGGGATGCATGGTGGGTCCGCCATGATCCGCGCCTCGCACCAGATGATATTCGTGCGACAGGTCGAGATCCCACAGGACCCGGTGCAGGAACTCCGCGCCATCGTGGGCGTTCACCAGATCTTCGTCGCCGGCATCGACGTAGATGGCGAGGCCGCTTTCGCGAATGGAAGCCGCGTGGGTCCGGGCCAGGCTGGCCGGTTGATTGACTTCGAACAGAGCCGGATCGCGGCCGGGTCCGATGAGGCGCGGCGGGCCGCCCGCGATGTGATGAATGCGGTTGCGGGCTCCGATATCGGCATCGCGCAGACCGGGTTCGAGCATGGGCTGCATGGCGGCCACGGCATGGAACGCAGAAGGGTGCGAGAAGGCCGTCTTTAGAGCCCCATAGCCGCCCATGGAGATTCCGGCGATGGCAGTCGCGGCGGTGTTGAAGTTCTTGCGAAGATGGGGAGCAAATTCGTCGGCCAGAAACGATTCCCAGCGCACGCCTTCGGCCGGATCTTCGACGTAGTAGCTCATGCCGGGAGTGGGTGTGGCGAAGACCATCGGGGGAAGCGCGCCCTCCGACCACCAGCGCTCCAGCAGCGGCTGCATATCGACCAGGTTTTGGCGGCTGCCACCTCCGCCCATCAATAGAATGCAGAGTGGCGATGGCGTACCGGCATATCCGGCGGGCGCAAGCACCGCATAGGGTACGGCTTCCGGCAAATAGGAGGAAGTTAATTCGCTTAACTCTACTGTCACAGGATCGGCGGTCACAGGTTTAGTAGCGCGACAAATCCGCGACCAGAGCCGCCAGGCCCTTTTTGACGTAGATGTCATCGAGGCGCTGCTCTTCCGAGGAGGGCGCCATCACTCGGAAAAGAGGAGAGGATTTCAGATCCTGCCGCGACGGGACCCACACATGGCCGTCGGCAAATTCAACTTCGCTGACGAAGCCGGTCATGCCTTCGATGTCCACGGGCCGCCCGGTGTGGGAGAACTTCAAGGCGGTGTCCTGCAGGAGCCGGGCCTTCTGTCCGGCCGGCAGCATCATGGTGGTCTCGGAGGCAGGCACCGAGCCGGCCTGATACTCGTGGCCGCTCTTGTCCTTCACAAGCCAGCCGATTTCCACGTAGCGCACGGTCTGGTTCGAACGATTGATTACTTCCACCTGCGGGGCGCGCGCTTCATTGCCTGAAATCGCCGCCCAGCCTTCCAGCGGCTGCACCGGTGCATTGGGCAAATTCAGGAACGCGAACTGCGCCACACGGTCGGTGGCCGGCACGGCTGAACCGGCCGCGCGGCCATTGCGCGTGAGCGAAACATCCAGCTGAGGATGGTCGGCCTGGCGACCCACGCTGGCCTGCATCTCCTGGCGCAGACCGCCTTCGCCTTTGGCTTGCAGAGTCTGCTTGAACCAGGCGCGGTCGCGCTGCGCCTCTACTTCCCAGAACGTCATGGCGCGCTGGGAACTCAGTTTGTTCGGGCCGTAGAAACTCAGATCGTCGAACAGGACGCCGTCGAGTTGCACATGCACCAGCGGACCGCCGGCCCGCTGTACGGGGCGCACCAGGCGGATGTCGATCGGGACCGTGAAATTCTGCGAGGGGGCAACGTCGATGCAGGGCCGCGCCACGGAGCCCTTGCCGCCGGGCGCAAACTCCTGCGCGGTGACGAGGAGCACCACGCCGCGGATACGCTTGCTGGCCGAATTGCGCAGCGTCAGGCTCATGTGCAGATCGAGCACAATGGCGCCGCCGCGCGAAGTGGCCCGCGAATCACCCATGCCGGTCTGGATCAGAGTCATCGGCGAATCCGGGGGCAGATCGATCTTGACTGAACTGACCGGATCCAGAATCTCCTGGGCTGAGAGCGGATTTCCGGGCGGGAAAGCCAGACCCAGCAGGATGACGGCCGCGAATTTACTCCAGGTAAACATTGTTGATCGTCACCGCGCCGGCGTCGACATAGCGGGACCGCACCGCTCCCTGGGCGCTCACGGTCTGATTGGCGACGGCGCCTTCATGATTCAGCAGCGTGAAGCTCTTCGAACCGGAACGCAGTTCCACGCCCGCGGTGGTCGTTTGGAGCGACGGGAGACCTTCGGTGGGCGGGACGGAGCTGTAAAACACAGGGGACGAAGACTCGGGCCCGGTCTGGGCGTCGCGCATAAAAAAGCTGGCTCCGGCCAGCAAAACCAGGCAGGCAAAAGCGGCCGAAAGCCCCAGGCTCCAGCCGCCGAAAAGCCGGTCGCCAAAGCCGTGCGTCTCGCGCACGCATTCGCCGGCTTCCAGACCGAGCCGGATGTTGGCGCGTATTTCCGCGGCGAGGCTGTCCCAGTGGGCGTTCCAGTTGCGATCCGGAAATTCCGTTTCGCCGCAGGCGGACACGCCGGAGCGAAGATCGCGGAACTCGTCCACTTTCTCCTGGCAGGCCGCGCATTGCCGCACGTGCCGCTCCAGCGAAAACCGGCGCACGCGCCCGGCGTCGTTGCCGGCCAGCAGAGCGAGATCGGTTTCAGAGGGGTGTTTCATATACGCCTCGCTTTTCATATGCTTCGCTTGGCGGCGAATCTTTTCAGCTTCACGCGCGCGTTGGCGATGTGGGAACGCACCGTGGCGCGTGAGCAATCGAGCCGCCGGGCCACTTCTTCGGCGGGCAAATCTTCCATGTCGCGCAGCACCAGGGCGGCGCGCTCACGCGGGGTCAGACGTTCGAGACCATCGGCCAGCCAGTCGCGCTGCTCGGAGCGGAACATGGCGGCTTCGGGGGTCTCGCCATGGCTTTGGGGAGCGGAGCTGAGTTCGCAGAAGGCAACCCGGCTGTGGCGACGGAGGAAATCGAGCGCCGTATTGGTGGCGATGCGGGAAAGCCAGTGCGCGGCTTTGAGTTCGTCCTTGATCTGATCCTGGCGCTGCAGGGCCTTGATGAAAGCTTCCTGGGTAAGATCCTGGGCATCGTGCACATTGCCCACGATGCGGTAAATCTGACGAAAAATGCGCTGCATGTTCTCGGCGACGAACCGGTCCTGCAACTCGGACGAGGCGGAAGGGGCTTCGAGCTCTTTCATGCGGGCCAATGGCGCAAAAGTTGTCATTCCCTGCCACAATGACGATCCGGACTCCTTAGACGTTGAGTCCAATGTGGCGTAGAACTTAGATCCTCCGCGCTATTCTCAAGTATAAAGGAATTCAGAATGCGACCTGTGGCAGTGATCGGGGCCGGAAAAACTCCCTTTGGAGCTTTTCCGGACAAGGACTTACGGACATTGGCGGTGGCGGCGGCGGAGAAAGCCCTGCACAATGCCCACATCGAAAAAGGGGCGATAGAATCCTTTTATCTCGGTAACTTCGCCGGTCCGGAGTTTACGTCCCAGAACCATCTGGCGCCGTATATCGCCTCCGCCTTGGGGATGCTGGGGATTCCGGCGACGCGGTTTGAGGCGGCCTGCGCATCGAGCGGGGCGGCTTTCTTCCAAGCCTACATGGGGGTGGCCAGCGGGATTTACGACGCGGTTCTGGTGGTGGGGGTCGAGAAGATGACCAACCAGCCGACGCCGCGGGTGACCGAGATCCTCGCCGGGGCGGGGGACTGCAGCGGTGAAGTCAAAGCCGGGTCCACGTTCCCCTCACTGTTCGCGATGATCGCGCGGCGTCACATGCACGATTTCGGGACGACCCGGGCGCATCTTTCGGCCGTCGCGGTGAAGAACCACGAAAACGGGGCGTTGAATCCCGATGCCCAGATGCGGAAGGTGATCACGCTCGAGCAGGCGATGAACGCGCGCCCCATCGCCGAACCACTCAACCTTTACGACTGTTCCCTGATCAGCGATGGCGCGGCGGCGGTTGTGTTGTGCGCGGCCGACCGGGCCAGCGATTACAGCGACAAGCCGGTGAAGGTTCTGGGGGTGGCGCAGGCTTCCGACTGGATGGCGCTCGATCAAAAGCCGGACATCACCACGTTCGCGGCGGTGCGCGGGGCGGCGAAGAAGGCCTACGAGATGGCGGGGGTGGGTCCGAAGGATATTCAGTTCGCGGAAGTGCATGACTGCTTCACGATCGCGGAGATCGTCGCGATGGAGGATCTGGGCTTTGTGGAGCGCGGGCGCGGCGGATTCTTTACGGCGGAAGGCAATACGCGGCGGTCCGGCTCGATGCCGATCAATGCTAGTGGCGGTTTGAAGTCGAAGGGGCATCCGGTGGGGGCGACAGGCGTGGCGCAGATTTGCGACATCGTGCAGCAACTGCGGTGCGAAGCGGGCGACCGCCAGTTGAAGAACCACTCGCTGGGTCTGGCGCAGAATCTGGGCGGCAGCGGGGCGAGCTGCGTCGTGACAATTCTGGGAAGGGATTAAGCCATGCGAACCGGAACCGTTTATACAGACACCATCGTTCATCTGGCGCCCGAGCGTTTCGCTGAAGACGTGCCGTATCAGGTGATCATCGTGACGCTCGACACGGGCGGCAGGCTGACTGCGAGGGTTGCTGGCGGCAATGTGACAATCGACGACCGGGTTGTGGAAGTGGAAAGCGGGGAAGGAATCCCGCTGTTTACCAAAGCTTAAAAAGGCCGGGCCTGAAGCGGGGCTGGGGAGTTTATTGCGTGGCGCGGGCTTTTTTGGCCGCGATTTTTCGTTCCACGGCTGACAAAAGGCGGGTGTGAACGTCTTCGGG
Source organism: Bryobacteraceae bacterium (assembly GCA_035552315.1). Lineage (GTDB taxonomy): Bacteria > Acidobacteriota > Terriglobia > Bryobacterales > Bryobacteraceae > BOG-234. The sequence goes on along the minus strand of DASZLO010000052.1, from coordinate 67,338 downwards.
AATCGGGCAGCACTTCATGCCCTTGTATACCTGAATCGTTTTCCTCGTGGTGTCGCAAACCACCCAGCAATTCGGACATGCCGAAAGATGCTGTTCGAGGTCGGCGCGCACTTCGGCGGCAATTTTCTCATCGAGATAGTCGGTGAGCTCCGCCAGAAATTGTTTACATGTAAGCAAAGGCGTCGTCTCCTTTGCGTTTAAAGAATCGCGTGAGTCTGTCACGCAGTTGCAGGCGGGCGCGCAGCAACCGGCTTTTCACGGCGGGCACGCTCAATTCCAGAGCCTCGGCTGTCTCTTCGGTGGAGAGCCCGTCCACGTCGCGGAGAGTAAACACGGTGCGATAGATGGGCGCGAGTTCGTCGATGGCCTGGGTCAAAATCTCGTTGAGTTCCTCCTGAGAGTATCTCTCTTCAGGATCCGGATCCCAAGTGGCGATTTCGCGAACCACCATATCTTCGCCGGTATCGATCTGTTCATCGAGCGATACGGAACGATCGCTCTTGCGCTTGCGCAGCTTCATCAGCGCCTGATTGACGGCGATGCGCACGATCCACGTATAGAATTTCGAGTTGCCCTGGAACTGATCCAGATGCTCGTAGGCTTTGAAAAACGCCTCCTGCAAAACATCTTCCGCATCTTCGCGGTTCTGGGTGATGTTCATTGCAAGGCGGAAGATTTTTGCTTCGTACCGGCGCAGCAGCGTCGAAAAGGCCGAGGAGTCGCCTTCGCGGGACCTGTTGACCAGTTCCAGTTCGTCGTCGACTACGTCCGGAATATCGACTGGAAGACTTTCCGTTGCCATAATTGGGCGAGTGTTTCCATTCTCCCACAGGAATGCGGGGTTAAAGTTCAGATCGGCGGCAGCGGCCTGAAGTTGCATCCGCTGTTTTGATGACTAACAGTTACGAAAGTTTCGCCTTATTTGTTCACTAGCTCGCTCTTTTGTTGATTTTGCAGTGGCTTTGCGAGCAACGCGGGGTCCCAGTTTTTCAGGACACGCAAAATGTATTGACGGGTCTCCAAATAGGGCGGTACGCCGTGATACTTTTCGACGGCGCCGGGTCCGGCGTTGTAAGCGGCGAGAGCGAGCAGGACCTGGTCGGGGCGGTTTTCGTAGAGGGCCAGGAGATCCCGCAGGTATTGAGCGCCGCCCTCGGCGTTTTGCCTGGGATCTTTCGGGTCCACGCCAAGTTGCCTGGCGGTATCGGGCATCAGCTGCATCAGGCCCGTGGCTCCTTTGGGCGAAATTGCCGCGGGATTGAAGCCGGATTCGGCGCGCATGACGCTTTGCACAAAAGACTCCGGAAGCGCGAATTTGCGGGCTGCGCCGGCGGCGAGGATGGATGGGGTCGCGGGCTGTTGCGGAGCGGGCTGTTCCGCAGGCTGGGCGGCCTGGGGCGCGGGAAGCGGGGCGGGCGCAGCTTCTTCGGATTCGTATCCGGCTATGGAGGCTGCCGGCATTTCGGCCACGCCGCCCTGGTTGAATAAGCGCACGGTGGGGCCATCGACCTCATGACGGTCGGCGTGAATGCGGAACCCGTTTTCGAGGACCACGTACTCTCCGGCCCATAGGGGAGCGGTGAGGGCGATGAGTCCGATTTGAAGCCCGATAAGATAAAAAAGACGATACATGCCTGACAGCTTAGTGACGCATCTTGAGTGCAGCCTGTGCACCAGGAAATTCGAAGCCGGACGGAAGTGGACTCTGTGCGAGTGCGGCGGCTTGCTTCTGGTCCGGTACGATCTGCATCGCTTGCGGGAATCGTGGTCGGTGGACAGCCTTGTCGAAGCGGTCACTTCGATGTGGCGCTATGCGCCGGCTCTTCCGGTTCAGCACGAAACTTGCATTATCTCACTGGGGGAAGGGATGACCCCGCTGGTGCCCGCGCGGCGTACCGGAAAACGGATTGGCGCGGCGGATCTTCTGGTCAAGGACGAGGGTTTGAATCCAACCGGTTCCTATAAAGCGCGCGGGATGTCGTGCGCGGTATCCATGTGCGTGGAGCAGGGGGCAGGCAAGGTGGCGATTGCTTCCAGGGGCAATGCAGGCAGTGCACTGGCGGCTTACGCGGCGGCGGCCGGAATCGAGGCCCGGGTTTACCTGCACGGTGACGTTCCGCAGGCCAATTTTGTTGAGTGCAGCGCGTTCGGGGCTGAGGTTGTGCTGAGTGCGGGGGGTGCGGAGAAAATCGCCGAGGGCTGGTTCGATCTCACCGCGCCCAACGAGCCGTACCGGGTCGAAGGCAAGAAAACGGCCGGTTATGAAATCGCCGAACAACTGGGCTGGGAAGTTCCCGACGCGATCCTGTATCCGACCGGCAGCGGACTCGGCATGCTCGGAGTGTGGAAAGCCTTCGATGAAATGCACGCGCTGGGGTGGATCAACGGCAAACGTCCGAAGATGATTGGCGTACAGCCGGAGGGGCGGCGGAAGGTGGAACTGAGCGCGGTGCGGGACAGCGGCGGGACGATGGTGGCTGTGCCGGAAGGGCAACTCATCGACGCCGCGATCCGGCTGGCGGGCGAGGACGGCATTTTCGCCGAACCCGAGGGCGCGGCTTGCGTGGCCGCCGCCGAGCGGCTGCTGCGGGAAGGTTTCCTGAAGGGCGAAGAGAAGATCGTGATTTACAACACCGGGTCGGGGCTGAAGTTTGTGGAGCGCTTCGCGACGCGGTTTCGGCGCGCTGCCGCGGGAGAGACGGAAAAACTGGGCGGATTGATAACGCCGCGTTAGCCGAGTTGGCGCCGGGGAGCCGTTGAGCGACCGAGTCGTATGATTAGGTGTCAGCATCTCAAGACACAGATCTGTCAAAACACGATCTGAAAATACGAGAAAGGATTTGAATGGAATCGCTTATGGTCCCCATGGTTGTCGAGCAAACTTCGAGAGGTGAGCGTGCCTACGATATTTATTCTCGTCTCCTGAAGGAAAACATCATATTTTTGGGGACGCCGATCGACGATACGGTGGCGAACCTGGTTATCGCGCAGTTGCTTTTTCTGGAAGCGGAAGATCCGGAGCGCGACATTTCGATTTACATCAATTCGCCGGGGGGCTCGATCACGGCAGGTCTGGCAATTCTGGACACGATGGCTTTCGTGCGGCCGGATATCGTCACGATTTGCGTAGGGCAGGCGGCCTCGATGGGCGCGGTGCTTCTCGCCGCGGGGACGAAGGGGAAACGCTTCAGTCTGCCGAATTCGCGGATTATGATCCACCAGCCTTCGATGCAGGGTTTGGCTGGACAGGCGGCGGATATCGATATCTACGCCAAGGAGATCCTGCGGATGCGGGAGATTCTGAATAAGATCCTGGCGGACGCCAGCGGTCAGACGATTGAGCGGGTGGCGCGGGATGTGGATCGGGATTACATCATGAGTCCCGAGCAGGCTACTGCTTATGGGGTGATTGATCGGGTGATTTCGAGCCGGGATTTGTCGCCGGCTCCGGTTTCGAAGGCTTAGGGATTCGTTCGGATTAGATTCGCCGGCCGGTTAAATTTGGGACGCCTTGCTTCTGGCTTGGCGTCCTTTTTTTGTTTGGTCGAAGGAGCCGGAGCGGACTGCCTCTTTCGATCTGTTGGGCTTAACGAGTATTTCTTCAATAAAATCAGGCATTCGCTGCGTGGAATCAGGGATGCGGCGCTTTCAGGCCTGGCGACCTTTTTCGTTTCGAATACAGGCGAGCGGCGCCCGGTCCCGTATTGACGCCGGACGAAGGAGCCGGATCAGGCCGTCCCGCTGGGAAAAGTGGGGGAAAGAGGCGGATCAGGCTGTCCCTCTCGAAGAAACTAAAAGGCTCGTTGCGGCGTTAAATGTTCATTAAAGGCTGCGGAGGGGTCGAAAAGTACAGTACCCTCAGCGTATATTACTAGCTTTGTAGGGCTGCGGGAGTCTTAATGAAATCTTTCTTTTTTCTTGCCGGTACCGTTCTGTCGTTAGCCTCTCTGCAGGCTGCTCCTCCTCAAGCTTCTTTAGCCACGCGCCGTGTCAGGATGCCGCTCAAGGCCACTCCGGCTGTCGCGGCTCCTACCACAGCGTCGATCCCCACCTGGACAGGCATCGATGGCACCTATAGCTACAGGATGATCGGGCAGAATCCGGCCGGCGCGCTGGCGAATGCCACCACCACAATCACGGCCCCGATCGTTCCGCTGAAGCTGATATTCGCCGATGGCACCGTTTTCGATCCCTCGACCGCGGACAATACCTGTTCCTCGGCAGGCAGCGCTGTTTCCCTGCTGGCGCAATCGCCCCTGTTCAACAACTCGGCTTTTGCGCCCGGCGGAACCAGCGTCGGCAACACCCAATATCTGGATTTTTTCCAGCGGGCGAATTTCTGGAAGTATACGGGTCCTTCGGCGATCAATCCGAATTACCACACCCTGTTCACAGCCGCTCCGCTGAATCCGATTACGGTCAATGTGCCGCTCGCGGACGGAAGGATCATCTCGGGCAACTGCGGCAAATTGGGAGAAGTGAACCTCAACTGGTTCGACAACTATCTGCAGAACACTGTCTATCCGCAGGCGGGTATTCTGCCGAGTCAGTTCCCTGTATTCCTTCTCTACAACGTTGCCGTCTACGATCCCCTCCAGCCCGGCTTGATTCTGGGTTACCACTCGGCGTTCTCGAGCGCCGCGACCGGGAATGCCAATCAGATTTATGTGGTCGGCGACTTCGATACTACGGGGCTTTTCGGGACCACGCGCGACGTTTCGGATCTGACCCATGAATTCGGAGAAGCGCTGGACGATCCGCTGGGCGATAATCCGACGCCTGCCTGGGGCAATGTCGGACAGGTCTCAGGCTGCCAGACAGACCTCGAAGTGGGCGATCCGCTGAGCGGGACGAACATCACGGTGACGATGACGAACGGCTATGTCTATCATCTGCAGGAGCTGGCTTTTCTTTCGTGGTTTTATCGCGACTCGCCGTCCATCGCGGTGAACGGCTGGTTTTCATCCAACAACTCGTTTACGTCTTCCGCCGCGGCATGCGGATCGACGGGACGGGCAGCCACGATGACGCTGACGCTGAGCCCGGCGACGGCCGGGAGCCAGTCGACTTTTCACATCACGGTGACACCCGCGGCTTCGTCAGCGACTCCAACCGGGAACGTTTCGCTGGTGACCAGCGGAGGTTCCACTCTGACCACGGTTGCCCTTAGCGGCGGCAGCGCGAGCGGGACCGTCACGCTGCCCGCCTCCACGACGGCCTATACGGTGGTCGCCACTTACGCAGGCAACAGCACCTTCGATTCGAGCACTTCTCCGTCGGTCCTGATTGCGGGCTCGGGGTCGCAGCTGAAAGCAACGGCCACGACCCTGTCGGTGGGAACGACGGCGCTGCCGACCGGGGGACTCGATGCCATTGTTATTCAGGTCAGTCCCGCGAATGCTTCCGGAACGCCGACCGGTAACGTCAAGCTGGTTTCCAGCACAGGGGGCACGCTGGCCACTCTGACTCTGGCGAACGGCGCTATCAGCGGAAACGTTAGTCTGCCCGCCGGCACCTATACGTTAACCGCGCAGTATGCGGGGGACAGCACCTTTGCGGCGAGCAATTCCACGGCGATCACGATCAATCCCGCGGCCACGCCGCTGAAGGCCACGGTGACGACGCTTTCACTGAGTTCAAACGTCGTGCCATCCGGAGGCTCGTCGGTGACGGCCACCATGCATGTGACGGCCGCGGCAAGCGCGGGAGGAACTCCAACGGGCAGCGTGAAGCTGGTGTCGAGTCTGGGGACGACCCTCGGCACATTCACCCTGACAAACGGGGCCGCGACCGCGGCGGTGACTCTGCCTTCAGGCAACTACACGGTCACCGCGCAGTACAGCGGAGACACAGCGTTCGCGGCCAGCGTTTCCGCGCCCGTGACCATCAACCCACCCACGACTCCCGGACAGGGGCAGCTTACGCTGAGCGCGACTTCTCTCGCATTCGGCAACGCGGCGGTGGGAACTACGACGGCCGCCAAAACGCTCACGATTACGAATTCAGGTTCAGGGACTGTGGTGCTGCTGATCGCGCTGGCGGGCACCAACCCGTCGGACTTTACGCGCAGCAGCAGCTGCGGCTTTAGTTTGGGCGCCGGAAGGTTGTGTTCGGTGACGATCGGCTTCCGGCCAAGCGCGGCCGGGGGGCGAGCGGCGTCCCTGCTGGTGGGCGGGCTGACGTCGGCATCGCAGCAGGCGGTGGCGCTCACGGGCACCGGGACGGGCGGCCCGCAATTCAAATTGAGCGCAACCTCGCTGAGCTTCCCCAGCAGCGCGGTAGGAACGTCAACGGCCGCACAGACGGTTACTGTGACCAACACCGGAACCGTCGCGCTGAAGGAACTGTTCCTCGCGCTCGCCGGTTCGAATGCGCGCGACTTTGTGGGCACGACCACGTGCGGGCTCAGCCTGGCGGCGGGGGCAAACTGCTCCGTCTCACTCACTTTCCAGCCAACGGTGGCGGGCGCCCGCAGCGCCACTCTGCAGGCGGGCGCTTCCGGAACCGGGGCCGCGCAGACCGTGGCCCTTACCGGGACAGGGACAGGCGGACCTCAACTCAGCCTGAACACAGCTTCGCTCTCATTCGGGACGAGCGCGGTGGGGACCTCCACAGCGGCACAGACGGTGACGGTTTCCAATCCCGGCACATCGATTCTGAATGGATTGCAGGTGCTGCTCTCGGGGACCGATTCGCGGGACTTTTCGAAGACAAACGGCTGCGGGTTCAGCCTGGCGGCGGGGGGAACCTGTTCGATTCAGGTGGTTTTCGACCCGCGGGCGACGGGCGCGCGATCGGCGAGCCTTACCGTGAGCGCCGGTCTGGCCGGTTTCTCGAGCGCAGTGGCGCTGTCAGGCACCGGGAAGTAAGCCGTCGTTTTATTTCAACGCGCGTCCGGCGTCAGCGGGATGCGGATTCCGCCGTTGCGCTGGCTGCGCGTGAGAACCTGGAGGTACAGATCGCCCGTGAATAGTTTGGCGCGGTCTGAATTGGACAACATTTCCGTCCCCGAGATACTTTCGAAAGCCTGGTTCGAGAGGGGGAGAATCACCGGACCGGCTCCGTTCCGCGAAACGCGATGCAAGGCGGCGGAAAGGATTTCGCCACCCGTAAAGCCGTTGGCCGCCAGGGCGTAGCTGAGTTCGCTGGTAGCGGGATCGAACGAAAACTTTACCGCAATCCTGCCCTTAGCGCCTGTCGCGGCTGCTTCCGAGCGCCATGAAAGAAGCGGGGGAGCGGTGTGGTCTCCCAAAGCCGGGGTACGTTCCGGAGCGCGCCGGTGATTGTTTGACAGCTCGTAATCATAAGCGTACGAGACGAGTTTGGCGTCGTCGAAGGGACGTCCGAAGAGTTCGACTCCGATCGGGAGACCGTCCGCTGTGAAGCCCGCGGGCATGGTGACGGCGGGGAATCCGGTGGACGGGCTGAGCTGGCAGTTCGACCCGTTTTGGGGATCGCCAATGCGGGCCGGCTTGCGCTTGAGGGTGGGATAAACCAGCGCGTCGAGCTGTTGGTCGTCCATGGCTTTGAGGATCATGGCAGCAAGGGCGGCGCGTTTGTCGAGAGCCTTGCGGTAATCGTCCGAATCGCGCCCTTTGGAAGCCAGCCGCCTTCTGTATCCGGCTTCGAGCGAGGCGTGGAACAAACCCTGATCGATGATTTCCTGGAGCGAGTGAACGGGCGGATTCGGGCTTAGGGCGAGGTAATTCCGGAAGTCTTCGGTGAATTCGAAATCGATCACAGAGGTTCCGGCAAGGGCTCCGTTGAGTTCCGGCACCGGGACCGGCACGGTGACAGCGCCTTGCTTCTTCATTTCGTCGACCGCGCCGCGAACCAGCCGGAGGACGTCCTGATCGTCGGAAGAATCGCCGAAGAGCGGTTCCAGAATTCCGATGCGCGCGCCTTTCAGCGAGCCTTCGCGCAGGGCTGCGGCGAACTTCGGGCGCGTTTGACCGGGCTGGAGATGAGTTGCGGGATCGGCCGGGTCCTCGCCGATGGTGGCGTCCAGGATGGCAGCAAGATCTTCAACGGAGCGGGCGAGGGGTCCGGCGACGTCCTGGGTGATGGAGAGCGGAACGATGCCGGAAATGCTGGATAAACCTTTGGTAGGCCGCAGTCCGACGAGATTGTTCTGCGAAGAAGGGATCCGGATGGAGCCGCAGGTATCGGTGCCCATTCCGGCCGCGGCAAAGCTGGCGGCGATGGCCGCGCCCGTGCCGCCGCTGGATCCGCCGGGATTGCGGGAAGGATCGTAGGGATTCAGGGTTTGGCCGCCTGCGGAACTGATGGTGGTGATGCCCGAGGCGAGTTCATGCAGGTTGGATTTGCCGATGATGACGGCGCCGGCTTCGCGCAGCTTTTTCACCTGAAATGCTTCGGTGGAGGGAATGAAGCCGACGAGCGCGATCGATCCGGCGGTGGTCGGCATGTCGGTGGTGCCGTAGTTGTCCTTCACGATTACCGGAATGCCGTGCAGGGGGCCGCGCGGGCCTTTCGCGGCGCGTTCGCGATCGAGGGCTTCGGCTTCCTTGAGGGCGTTGGGATTGATTGTCAGCAGCGCGTTCAGGCGGGGACCATGGTGGTCGAATGCCTCGATGCGGTTGAGATACGCCTGGACGAGCGCCTTCGAGGTGACGCGACCCTCGGCCATCGCCTTCTGTTCACTCGCGATGGACGATTCGGCTACTTCGAAGGTTTGGGCTTCTGCGATGAGGGTGAGAAGTCCCAGGAAAAGAAGGCGTCCGGCGGCTTTCATTTCGAAATCCTAGCACTCTCCGCGGAGGCTCGCCCTATTTCTTCAGCTATTTCCTGATGAGAGACATCCAGTTCAGCACCACGTTAAAGGGCGTTTCCTGGGCGTCACCCACAGGTACCGGAAACAAGAACCTTTTCCCGTCTGGGGCCGCGTCCCAACCCGGCGGGTTGGGCAGGTTCCTGAATAAGGCAGTGGAACGGCCGGATTGAAAGGCCCCGCCACCGCCGGATACCGGTATTGCCATCACGTCGCCGTCTGGAGCAATGTAAAACAACTCTTTGCTGTCGCCGCGCCAGCGAGGTTGCATCCCGCCTCCCTGCGAGACGGCCCATCTGCCGCCGCCGCCCGCCGGAGCGGGGAACGGCCTTACATAGATCTCGTACCTTCCCGTTTCATCCGACTGATATGCCACCCAGTGACCGTCGGGAGAGAATCTCGCGCTGAGCTCGTCGAAGTCGCTGCGCAGGAGTGGCATCGGCTGGCCCGGGGTGACCCCGTCCATCGGCAACACCCATAAGTCATGCCGGGTCTTTGCATCGAGATCGGAGTACAGCAGCCAGCGGCCGTCGCGGGACCAGTCGGTCACCTCTTTAGTGTGACCCGACTTCAAAAGCAGCTCATCCCGTCCAGCGCCGTTCGATGCATGCTGGTACAGATCGACAGTTCCCGCGCGATCCGAGGAAAAGGCAATGTGTTCACCGTCCGGAGACCAAACGGGGCGAGAGTCTCTGGTGGGGTCGAAAGTGAAGCGGACATCGGTTCCGGGTGAAACCAGACCGCCTGAAAACGTCGTCAGCCAAAGGTCCGGGTTGGAGCCCTCGGTGCGCACGGCGGCCACTCGCATTGCGTCGGGAGAAAGCGCGATGTCTCCGAGAACGTGGGCGTCTCCCTGGGCGCCCAGCCTCTTTCCCTCGCGGTCGAACCAAACGAGCTGCGAGGTTGCGCCGGTCGACACACCGCGCCACACGAGGGCTCCGTTAGCGGAGGCGGAAAAAAAGCCAAAGGAGCGATAATTGCCCACTTGCTCGGCCAGCGGCATGGGTTCACCTATCGTCTTCAGGCGGCGAATGTCGAATTGCTGAGCAAGGAGCGTGCCTTCACGAAGGAAGAGGATCGTCCCTCCGTTGCCGCCCCCGTTGGGAACGAAGTCCGCGCCAGTCGCCGTAGCCAGCAGGCGGGTGTGGTTCTGCCGGTCGGGCTTCAAATCGAGAGAACCCAGGTAAATTCCGCTATTCTCCGGCGTCGCCGAATTGACGAAGTACAGAAAGTGCCTTCCGTCCGGCAGGAAAACGGGCTGCGTATGAAAGTTGTCCTTGCGGGCCTGGTTCAGAGCGGTGACGGGCACCGGGTCGCCGCCTTCCGGCGACACCCGATGGATGCCGCCGATGCCGCCGCTGTTGCCGAAAATGATTGCGCCGTCGCCATTCCTGCCATGACTCACCCATGACCCGCTGACGACGGTTGCGGAAACGGCACAGATAGTTTGAGGCGGTCCTCCAGCCACATCCGCCTTCATGAGTTTCCCGCCCGCCTCAAACACCACCCACCGGCTGTCGGGGGACCAGAAAAACGGCGCGGCCAACAAACCCTCAGTGCCCGGCACGGCACGGGATTCGAGCGTGTCCATGGCCCGCATCCACAAACGAAATACGCCGTCGGCGCCAGTCGCGGGGTATGCAAGCCGGGTTCCGTCAGGAGAAAGCGAGAATGCGTTCGCAACTTTCACCCCCGGCGCAGGAGCGATCTGGAACCGCACCGGCTTGGGCGCTTCCGGAACAGCTTTCCAGGGCGCCCACGACATCACTGCGGCACTCAGAGCGATGGCCGCCGCAGCCGTACCGATGATTCCGAGGCTGTAGCCGCGAGTTTGTTGGGGGTGGTGGGTTGCTGCCGGCGCCTCGACCGCCCACGCGAGTTCAGTTTTCAGATCCCGGGCATTCTGCCAGCGCTCATCGGGATCTTTGGCGAGGCATTTCTTTATTACGCGATCGAGCGAAGCGGGGGCGACTTCGCCAACCGAAGGCGCGGGGCGCTCCATCACTGCCGCAATCACGCTGGCGACGTTTGAACCCTCGAATGCACGCTTGCCCGTGAGCATTTCATAGAGGACGCAGCCAAAGGCGAAAATATCGGCGCGCGAATCGACGTCCGGCTTTCCCTGCAACTGCTCAGGCGCCATGTAGTAGATGGTGCCGGTGATCGTGCCTTCGATTGATATGGCCGTGGGCGCATCGGCGGCCAGGACGAGCCCCTGCGCCCGCTCCATTTTGGCCAGACCGAAATCGAGCACCTTGACTCCGGATTTCGTAACCAGAATGTTGGCCGGTTTCAGATCGCGATGGGTGATGCCTTTGCGGTGCGCGGCATCGATGGCGTCGAGAATCTGACAGGCAAGCTCGATGGCCTTTGGCAGCGGCAGCGGACCCTTGAGCTCGGCGCCCTCGACATACTCCATGACGAGGTAATCGGACCCGACGTCATGCAGCGTGCAGATATTCGGATGATTCAGGACGGCGACGGCGCGGGCTTCGCGTTCGAAGCGGGGATCGAAGTCGGTCTTCGATTTCTTGAGCGCGACGATGCGGTCGAGCCGGATATCGCGGGCTTTGTAGACTTCACCCATGCCGCCCGCGCCGATCGGCGCGAGGATCTCATAGGGTCCGAGTCTGTCGCCGGGGGAGAGGGGCATCGCGGTTGATCAAGTTTATCGAATGCCGCGACAGACCCGCCAGAGATACGAATGAGGAGCTAAGAATGAAGCGGCACTCCCAGCCGACGTGCGGCACGGCTGAGGCTTTGATCCCGGGTCGCCAAAGAAAGCTGCTTCCGGACCGCGAGTTCGAGGTAAGCGGCGTCATACACGGTGAGTTCGTGATCGATTGCAAGATCCGCAATGCGGGTTGCCGCGAGGCGCGGCCCCTCGTGATCCAAGGACACCGGCAACCGGTCGAGCAGCATTCTGGACTCGGTGTAATGATCCCGGCTCAGCCGTTTCCTGCGATAGAGCATCAGCAGGGCATTTCCAATTTCAAAAGGCCTTATCGTCGGAACATGGACCGCGCTGCCAGCGAGAAGATCGTCCAGCAGCCTGTCGCCGACAGCCGATGCCTGAACGGGCGTGCACCATCCAACGGAAATAGAGGCATTGCGACGAAAGCTCCGATCACTTACGGCACTGGCTGATGGCGGAGCGGATCTCGGCGTCGGATATCGGACGCGCCGTTGTGCGGTGAGCCGCTTTCGCCCGCAACATTCTCAGCGCGGTTACGGTTTCACGCAGACTTTCGGTGGTTGAACGGCCCTCGGGAACGATCCTGGCCACGGGTTTATCGTGACGAGTTATCACGATTTCCTCGTCGCGCGCCACGCGGTCCAGCAGTTTTCCCATGTGAGTCCTGGCATCTAAGGCGCTGACGGTCTCCATAATTTGACCAGGCTGCGAATTGCGGCGCGTGAAAGGAGCAGTGCCTTTGGTGTGTTATCTGGCGAAGCGGCGCACGGCGAAGCCCAGCATCCCCAGAGCCGAGAACATCAAACCCGTGGTTCCCGGTTCGGGAGCAGCGGAGACATTGACATTGGTTACCAGGAACGTGGCGTCGTCGTTGGAGTTCTGCTGGCTCACCAGGAACTGCAGGGTTTCGGTAGAGGCAGTGGCGGTGAAAGTCGTGGTCACAAGCTGGAACGGATTGAGGGAACTGACGGGCCCGACGGGTGCGACGATCGACTGCGGAACCACCACATTGCCGCCCACCAGAACCTCGACTTCCGGACTAATACCGTTGAAAGCGCGGGCGTTCTCCAGATAGCTGAGCGTATAGACAGCGCCGATATCGAGGCTCAAATCCTGGCTTAGCGAATCCGTCGGAACCGCTGGAAATTGACCCTCGCTGGGGTTGACCTGAATAAATCCGACGCTGGTTGTCCCCACCGGTACGGTCCCGTTGTCCCAAAACGCGTTGCCGGTGTTTGCCTGCGAGCCGGTGTTCACGCCCGAGGACGAGGAAGTCCAGTCGGCGATCTCCATGTAGCCGTTGAGTCCGTTCGCGTAAAAGTCGGGATTCAAAACGATATTGGAGGCGAAGACCGGAGCTGCCGATGCGCTCAGGGCCAGCGCGGACAGGAACAGGGAGCGAAGGGTAACCATGTTTGGAATTAGACCAAAAGGTATCACGCTTCACCAAACTTTCAGGTACTAGTACGGCTTGCCCGGTTGGAAGCACTCCGTACAATTGAGGATTGTCCCGTCAAACTACCTTCGAACTTCAGGCGGAATGTCCGGTTACGCGTGCGCGAGCGGGCATCCTGCACACTCCGCACGGCGACATCCCGACGCCCGTCTTCATGCCGGTGGGAACGCAAGCCACAGTAAAAGGTCTGAGCCAGCGGGATCTTTGGGAAGATCTTCACGCTCCGATCATTTTAGGGAACACCTATCATCTTTTTCTCCGGCCGGGACACGAACTGATCCGGAAGATGGGCGGGCTTCATAAATTCATGTCGTGGCCGGGAGCGATCCTGACCGATTCCGGGGGCTACCAGGTTTTCAGCCTCTCGGATCTCCGCAAAATCACGGATGAGGGTGTTACTTTCAGTTCCCACCTGAATGGAGACCGGCATCGGTTCACGCCGGCTTCAACGGTTGATGTCCAGATGGGCTTCGGGAGCGACATTATGAGGGTGCTGGATGAGTGTCCGGCCTATCCCGTGAGCCACGAATACGCGCGGGTCTCGATGGACCGGACGGTGCGCTGGGCCGAGGAGGCCTTCGCGCACTACCGGCAGAAAATCGCGGACTGGCCGACGCGGCATGCTCTTTTCCCGATCGTGCAGGGATCGATGTTCACGGATCTGCGGCGGGAGTGCGCAGAGCGACTGGTGGAGCTGGACGCGGATGGATATGCGGTGGGCGGGCTGTCGGTGGGGGAGCCGAGGCCGCTCAGCATGGAGATGGTGGAGGCGAGCGAGCCGTATCTGCCGCGCGACCGTCCCCGCTATGCGATGGGGGTGGGGATGCCGGACGAGTTGCCGGAGTATGTAGCGCGCGGGATCGACATGATGGACTGTGTGCTCCCGTCCCGAAACGCCCGGAACGGAACCCTGTTCACTTCAGACGGGAGGGTTGTGATTAAAAATGCGCAGTACCGGGAGGACTCCGGGCCGCTCGACCCCAACTGCGGCTGTTATACCTGTCGAAACTATTCCCGGGCCTATTTGCGTCATTTATATCAGGCGGGAGAAATCCTTTTTTCCTCCCTCGCTACCCGTCACAATCTGCGGCGTTACCTTGACATCATGGGGGAGATCAGGCAGTCTATCCTATTGGCCCAATTTCCCCAATACCTGCAGGATGTGCGGCAGTCTGCGAAGATGATCTGACGTGTTTTTTTCTTTTCTGCTTCCGCCATCTTTTGTGCTTCAACAGAGCCCGACCAGTTCGATAGCTCTTTTCGCTCCCTACATCCTGATAGGGCTGGTCTTTTATTTTCTGCTGTTCATGCCCATGCAGAAGCAAAAGAAGCGGCAGGCGCAGATGCTGGCGGATTTAAAGAGCGGGGACGTGGTGGTCACGTCCGGGGGAATCACGGGCACCGTCACATCCGTGGATGGTGACACAATAGTTGTAAGAGTTAAACCCGACAACCTGAAGTTGCAGTTTGCGCGGTCTTCCGTCACCACGCTTGTGTCCCCCGAAGGGTCGAAATAACCTCGCTATATATACTTAAGGCGCTATAAGGCAAAAACATTCGTATGCAACGCAATTTGATGTTCAAGACAGGCGTGATCGTAGTGACGATCCTGGCCTGCATATTCGGGATCATCGGCTTTCCCGGTTCCGTTAAGCAGCTTGAGGCCAACGTGCAGCGCAGGATTCACCTCGGGCTCGATTTGAGCGGAGGCAGTTATCTGGTGCTGCAGGTTCAAGTGCAGGACGCCGCCAAGACGACGGCCGATCAGACGATCGAGGCGATCAAGGACGCCGCCCGGACGGCCAACATTTCGATCGACGCGCTGGACCGGAACGATCCGAAGGATCTGGCCGCCACCAACACGATCCAGATCGATTTGAAAGGCGTCGACCAGACCAAGACCAGCGCCTTCCGCAGTCTGATCGCGGACCGTTTTCCGGACTGGACGCTGACGCCTGTCAGCGCCACCGACTACAAGATGAACATGAAGCCCAGCGCGCTGGTCGAGCTGCGGCGGAACACGGTCGAGCAGGAAGTCCAGACCATCGAGCATCGCGTGAACGCGCTCGGTCTGACGGAGCCGACGGTGCAGGAGCATGGCGCGCCCGAGACGGCGTCCGAAATTCTGGTGGAACTGCCGGGCGTGGACGATCCGGCGCACGTGCGGGACATTATCGGCACGATCGCGCAGCTCAAGATCGTGGAAGTGAAGAACGAAGGGCCGTGGCGAAGCAAGGAAGAGGCAATGGCGTCGAAAGGCGGGATTCTGCCGATCAACACCGAAGTCCTCGACTGGCCGGCCGGAGCGGGCAACGCATCGGGATCGTGGTATCTGGTGACGCGCTCGGCGGTGATCACGGGGCAGGATATGCGCAGCGCGCGAGCGGGAACGGATACGGATTCGCCGGGCCGCTGGGAGACCAGTTTCTCGCTGTCGCAGGACGGGGCGCGCCGTTTCGAGAAATTCACGCAGGCCAATATCGGCAACCGCCTGGGGGTGGTGCTGGACGGACAGATTCGCAGCGTGGCGACGATTCAGAGCGCCATCAGCGATCAGGGCCGCATTAACGGCTTGTCGAGTGAGCAGGAAGCGCAGGATCTGGCGCTGGTGCTGAAGACGGGCGCACTGCCGGCGGGTGTCCGCTACGAGCAGGAGCGGACCATCGGGCCCTCGCTGGGTCTCGATTCGATCCACGAAGGCATTTACGCCGCCATCGCGGGACTGATCGCGGTGATTCTGGTAATGCTGATTTATTACAAGCGCGCGGGCATCAATGCCGTGCTGGCTCTGCTGCTGAATACGATTCTGCTGCTGGCGGCGCTGGCGTACTTCGGGGCAACGCTGACGCTGCCGGGAATCGCGGGCGTTATTCTGACGATCGGTATGGCAGTCGATGCGAACGTGCTCATTTTCGAGCGCATACGGGAAGAGCTGCGGACCGGAAAATCGATTCCGGCGGCGGTGGACGCGGGCTTCGGCAAGGCATGGTGGACGATTGTCGATACGCACGTCACCACAATTGTTTCGTGCCTGTTCCTTTTCCTGTTCGGCACCGGACCGGTGAAGGGCTTTGCGGTGACGCTGGTGATCGGACTTCTCGCGAACGTGTTTACGGCCGTGTTTGTTTCCAAGGTCATTTTCGACTGGGAACTTTCGGGGACCACGCAGGCCAAGGAGTTGAGCATTTAGTCATGAAGAGAACAAGAATGTCTCAACGCGGATTTTTCTGTAACCGCGCTCTTTCGAGCGGGAACTTTTTTCCGGTGACCGGTGTCATACTGCATGGCACGGTTCGACCCGGAATGTCGGGCGGGCAGTGATCGATGGAATTATTCAAGCAAACGAATTTTGATTTTCTCCGGTGGAAGTGGCCTTTCATCATCGCCTCTCTGGTCCTGTCTGCGGCGGGGCTGGTGAGCCTTGCCGTCAAAGGCGGACCCAGATATGGAATTGAGTTCAAGGGTGGCATGGTGATGACGGTTAAGTTCGCCAGTGCTCCCCCGGTGGAGCAGGTCCGGTCAGTACTGACGAAAGTTCTGGCGAGTCCTCCTTCGGTTGAAACCTTCGAGCAGGGTTCGAATGAAATTCAGATCGGGACCGAAGGCGGCGACGATGTCACCCTGGCGAAGAACCGGACCCTTGTGGTGGATACGCTGGCGAAGACTTTCGGACAGCCGGGGAACGGCAAGCTGGATTTGAACAACGCCAGCAAGGAAGATCTTGCGAACCGGTTGCGTGACCCGCTGCAGAAAGCAGGCGTCGCGTTGTCCGATCCGCAGATCAATGACCTGGCGGCGGCGATCATGGGCTATCGGGATCAGCACCAGGGGTTGATAACAAATTTGAATGACCTTCATTCCGTGGCGGGCGTGACGCCGCAGGTGATGACGGTGCTGAATCAGGAAGCATATGCTGCGCCTTACACGGCGGTGCGCGCGATCGAGATTGTGGGACCGCAGGTGGGCGCGGAGTTGCGTTCGCAGGCGCTGAACGCAACGCTGCTGGCGCTGGCGGGCATGCTGGTTTACATCTGGTTCCGGTTTGAGTGGATCTATGGCGTGGCTGCGGTGATCGCCGTATTCCATGACACGATTATCACGATCGGATTGTTTTCGCTCCTCAACAAAGAAATCACGCTGACGGTGATTGCGGCGCTGCTGACACTTGTTGGATACTCGATGAACGACACGATCGTGATCTTCGATCGTATCCGCGAGAATCTGCATCTGAACCGGCGCGAGCCGCTGGTGGATGTAATTAATCGCAGCGTGAACCAGACGCTGAGCCGGACCGTGATGACTTCCGGCCTTACTTTTCTGACTGTCGTGGCGCTGTTTTTATTCGGAGGACCGGTGTTGCACGGGTTCTCTCTGGCGCTGGTTCTGGGTATTCTTGTGGGGACTTATTCTTCGGTATTCGTGGCGAGTCCGATTGTGCTAGGATGGCATGATTTCGCAGACAAGCGCAGAAAGACGCTTCCGCCCCCGGCGCCTGCCGCAGGCGGGACCAAAGCGGCCTCCGGAGTGAAGTCAGCCAGCAGTTTGAAGCAAACGGCCGCGAAGCCCGTAAAAGCAGTGAAGCAGGGATAAATCAAGAGTGCCGGGGATCCGGCATTCGGTTGAAAGGGACATATGTTTGAGCAAACATTCGTCGATGGTATCGCCAAGACCAGAAGGCCTTATACGATTCTGTTGTCTTTTGCGATTCAGATCGTGGCGATCGGAATACTGGTCATCATTCCGCTGATCTACTTTGACGCCTTGCCGAACGCGCAGTTAAATGCGATGTTCGTGGCGCCACCACCGCCACCACCGCCGCCTCCGCCGCCTCCACCGCAGGCTGTGAAGGTCGTGAAGGTTGCGCCGAAGCAGTTCGATATGGGCAAGCTGACCGCGCCCAAGAGCGTTCCGAAAGAAATCAAGATGATCGTCGAGTCCGAGGAGCCACCCTCAGCCGCAGGTGTGATTGGCGGCGTTCCGGGTGGCGTCGGCGGCGGCGTTCTGGGCGGATTGCTGGGTGGTCTGCCGACCGCTCCTCCTCCTCCGCCTCCTCCTCCCAAGCCAAAGGCCCCGCAGGCCCCGGTCCGGGTTGGTGGAAACGTGACGGCCGCGAACCTCATCAAGCAGGTTAAGCCGCAGTATCCTCCGCTCGCCAAAGCCGCTCGTGTGCAGGGCGTGGTGAAATTCGAAGCCAAGATTTCGAAAGAAGGCACGATCCAGGATCTGAAACTGGTCAGCGGTCCTCCGCTGCTGGTGCAGGCGGCGCTGCAGGCTGTGCAG
Source organism: Bryobacteraceae bacterium (assembly GCA_035552315.1). Classification (GTDB taxonomy): domain Bacteria; phylum Acidobacteriota; class Terriglobia; order Bryobacterales; family Bryobacteraceae; genus BOG-234. Next base: position 49,116 of record DASZLO010000052.1, on the reverse strand, counting down.
CAGTGGGTGTACAAGCCAACGCTCCTCAACGGAGAAGCGGTGGAAGTGCTGACCACGATCGATGTCAATTTCACGCTCAGTCAATAAGACGGGCAGCGCAGTAGAAAAGTTCACGCAGGAAAAAGTTCGCCGACAGTAATTTTAGTTTTGAAAAATCAACTCGCAGGAGACTAAAAAGATGCTTTTACAGATGCAGGTATGGGCTTTCATGTTGTTACAGGAAGCGGGCGCGCCGGGTTGGGACTTCCGTCATCTCTGGGAACAGATGGGTACGCTGGCCAAGGCCGTCGTCATCGTCATGTTCCTGATGTCGGCATGGTCGATCGGCGTCATGATTGACCGCGTGATGGCATACAATGCCGCGCGCAAACAGAGCCGCGCGTTTGCTCCGGCGGTTGCCGGCGCGCTGCGCGAAGGCAAACTCGACGAAGCGATCAAGATTGCGGACCGTTACAAGAAGAGCCACCTGGCCAAAGTTGTCGTGGCTGGTTTGCAGGAATTTCAGGCGCATCAGGGCAGCACGGAGATTTCTGGTGAAGAGATTGAAGCCTCCAAGCGCGCGCTGGAACGCTCCGAAGCGATCGTACACGCTGAACTGAAGCGTGGCGTCAGCGCTCTGGCCACCATCGGTTCGACCGCGCCGTTCGTCGGCCTGTTCGGTACCGTCGTCGGCATCATCAACGCGTTCAAGACGATGGCCGCGCAGAAGACGCCTGGTATCGGCGCCATCGCGGGCGGTATCTCGGAAGCGCTGGTTACGACTGCTATCGGTCTGTTCGTGGCCGTTCCCGCCGTCTGGATGTTCAACTATTTCACGGGCCGCATCGATGCGTTCGACGTGGAAATGGGGAACTCGAGTTCGGAACTGGTCGACTACTTCCTGAAGCGCACCCAGCTCCGCGCTGGCGCACGCAAGTAACGCTGGCCTTAAAAGCCAGTCACGGGCAGTAGATTTTCTCTAGCGAGTTGATCCGGAAATTCTCCGGCGGGTTCGGGCGAAAGGGCCCGCCGGGGAAATCACGGTCAGCACGGAAAAAGCCGAACAGGAGATATCGATGAAACTGAAGAAAGCCCCACCCCCGGTATCGGACATCAACGTAACGCCGATGGTCGATGTGATGCTCGTTGTGCTGATCATCTTCATGGTCATCACGCCGATGCTCAACAAAGGCGCCAATGTCGATCTGGCGAGAGCGAGAAATCCGATCGTGATGGCGGATGCGGACAAGGAAGACGCCGTGATTGTCGCGATTACGCGCGACGGCCAGGTGTTCCTGAGCCCGGGTCTCCAGAAGGTGAATGCCGAGGATCTGGCGCCGAAGGTGAAAGATCTGCTGGCTGACAAGCCTAACAAAATTGTGTATATCAGAGCCGACGCCCGGTCCAAGTATGAGCGGGTTGAAGATGTTGTGGACAACCTTCGCGCCGGTGGCGTTGATGACGTGGGTCTATTGACGGAGCAGATTGTGGACAACAATCTTCCCGGAAAACCCAAGAGCTAGCACATAAAAAGTTTTTAGTCAGAGTCTCTCAAATTTCTAAGGAGTAATTTCTATGGCAATGGCCGTTGGCGGATCGGGTGGCGGTCCACAGTCCAATATCAACATGACCCCCATGATTGATATTTTGCTGGTGCTGCTGATTATCTTCATGGCGATTTCGCCGGTCTCTCCCCACGGGCTGGATGCGCTGGCGCCTCAACCGCCGCCGCCCAACCAAAAGCAGAACAACGATAACGACCGTACGGTTGTGATCGTTCTGGATGCGCAGGGGAAAGTAAAGATCAATCAGGACGACACGACTTGGGAAGCGCTGAATGACCGTCTGATCGATATTTTCAAGACGCGCGCCGAAAAGGTTGTGTTCGTGAAGGGTGACAAGGATCTGGAGTTTCAGGTGGTGGCCCGCGCGATTGACATCGCGCACGGCGCCGGGATCGACAAGGTTGGCCTGATGACGCCGAAGGTGGAGGAAGGCAAGTAATGCGGTTTATTCCCGGTTTTATTGCAGGCGCTCCTGCTTCATCGATTCGCCCTTCATCGATTCGAACCTTGGCACTCGGCGGCGCTCTTGCCGCGGTGGCTTTGCTCAGTTCGGGCTGCAACAAACTGCAGGCCCGGGACAATCTGAACAAGGGCGTGAACGCGTTCAAGTCGGGTCAGTATTCGGCCGCCGCGGATGATTTCAAAACCGCGATCGATCTGGATCCGGACTTCCCGGTAGCCCGTCTTTATCTGGCCACAGCGTATATGCAGCAGTATGTTCCCGGTTCCGACACGCCGGAAAACAAACGCAACGCGGATGCGGCGCTGGAGCAGTTCCAGAAGGTGATCGACGATCCGAAGAGCTCTCCGGAGAATCGTCTTCTGGCCACGCAGTCGCTTGCCAGCCTGTATTTCAATCTGAAGGATTTCCCGAGAGCCGAGGACTGGAACAAGAAAATCCTGGCGGCGGATCCGAACAACAAAGAAGCTTACTATGTGCTCGGTGTGATCGCCTGGACGAACTTTGTGGTGCCGGACCGGGAAGCGCGCCAGCAGATGGGAATGACGCCCGAAGCGCCGGGGCCCTTGAAGGATCCGAAGAGCAAGAAGGATCCGGATACGAAAGCCGAGCTTAAAGCGAAGTACTGGCCCATTCTGACGGCGGGTATCGAAGACGAAAAGAAAGCGCTCGCGATCGATCCCGAATACGAGAACGCCATGTCTTACATGAACCTGCTGATCCGCTATCGCGGCGATCTGGAAGACAACAAAGACCAGTATCTGGCCGACGGAAAAGAAGCGGACAGCTGGATGCAGAAGGCGCTGGAGACTACGAAGAAAAAGGCTGCCAAGAAATCGGCTGCCGCGGAACAGACCCAGTAGTTTTCGGGCAGGTTGAGTTGAGAGAGCGGGCGCCTTCGGGCACCCGCTCTTTTTTTGCGTTATGCGGCAGTGGACATGCGGCGGCTCCGACGCCACGGCAAACTAAACAGTGCGCTCGCCGACAGGATGAGGGAGAACGTCGCGGCGACGCCCAACGCGAGGATTGTCCACACGAAAAGGAAAGCTTGGCCTGAGTTGCCGATATCGCCACCGAGAACACCTCGCGCCCCTTTCATGTGGAGGACAGGCATGATCAGCCCGAAGACGGACGTCAGGAAGATGATGATGTATCCCGCCCGCCTTCCGCCGAGCACCAGCGTTCCATATAGCTGGACTACGAACACGAACACCGCAAACAGATTGACGAGGCCCGCCGGTGACAACTGGAACACGATGTCGCCGGCCAGGTGAATCGTCATGAATAAAACCGTGAGCAGCGACGCTGTAGTCAACATGGCGCTCTGTTTCATGTGAGATCTCCCTTTCAGTAGCGCCGCCGACAAGACTGCCGGCGCCACGGCTGCTGCCTTAAATGTCGTAGTAGAGCGCGAACTCGTAGGGGTGCGGACGCAGGCGGATGGCTTCGGCCTCGGCCCTACGCTTGTACTCGATGAAGGTCTCGAGAAGTTCCTCGGTGAAAACATCGCCCTTGAGCAGGAACTGGTGATCGTCCTCAAGACAGTTCAGCGCTTCGTCGAGAGAGCCGGGCATGGAGGGCACTGACTTCATTTCTTCCGGTGAAAGATCGTAGATATCCTTGTCGAGCGGCTCGCCGGGTTCGATCTTGTTCAGGATGCCGTCGAGGCCCGCCATCATCATGGCCGAGAAACCCAGATAGGGATTGCAGGAAGGATCAGGTGGGCGGAACTCGACGCGCTTGGCTTTGGGACTGGCCGAGTACATCGGGATGCGGCACGCAGCCGACCGATTGCGGCGCGAATAGGCCAGATTCACCGGAGCTTCATAGCCAGGCACCAGGCGCTTGTAGCTGTTGGTGGTGGGGGCGATGATGGCCGACAGCGCCCGCGCATGTTTGAGCAGGCCGCCGATGTAATAGAGGGCCATCTGACTCAGTCCCGCATAGCCGTCGCCGGAGAACAGCGGCTTGCCGGCTTTCCAGATGGACTGGTGAACGTGCATGCCGCTGCCGTTGTCGCCGAAGATCGGCTTGGGCATGAACGTGACGGTCTTGCCGTACTGATTGGCCACGTTGCGCACGATGTACTTGTACAGCGTCATGTTGTCGGCGGACTTGACCAGGGTGTTGAAGCGCTGGTCGATCTCGCACTGACCGGCGGTCGCGACCTCGTGGTGGTGGCATTCGATCACCAGGCCGCAGCGTTCCATCGTGTTGACCATTTCGGCGCGCAGGTCCTGATAATGATCGGTGGGCGGTACCGGGAAGTAGCCTTCCTTGTAACGCGGACGGTAGCCGAGATTATTTTCCTTGCGGCCGGAATTCCAGCGGCCCTCTTCGGCGTCGATGAAGTAGAAGGCGGAGTGCGCGTTCTGGTCGAAGCGGACATTGTCGAAGATAAAAAATTCCGCCTCGGCGCCGAAGAAGGCGGTGTCGCCGATGCCTGAATTCTTGAGATAGAGTTCGGCCTTGCGGGCGATCCAGCGCGGGTCGCGTTCATAGTTCTGGCGCGTTAGCGGATCGCGAATTTCGCCGATCATTACGAGTGTTGGCGTTTCCATGAAAGGGTCCATGAACGCAGTCTCGGGATCGGGGATGAGCAGCATGTCGCTTTCATTGATGGCGGCCCAGCCTCGGATGCTGGAACCGTCGATGCCGAAGCCGTCGACGAACGCGCTCTCGGTGAGTTCACCGATGGGATAAGAGATGTGGTGCTGCAGCCCCGGGATATCGGAGAAGCGCACATCGACCTGGCGGGCGCCATTTTCCTTCGCAAATTGCAGTACTTCGCCTGACGTCATTGAACCCCCTGAAAAGACTCAGTTTATCGCACGCCTGCGAAGACCCCGCGCCGGATACAATCGAACTTGTGTTTGGGAAAATTCTAATCGCCAACCGCGGCGAGATTGCGCTGCGGATCATGCGGACGCTGCGCGAGATGGGGATCCGTTCGGTGGCGGTGTATTCCGATGCGGATCGCGGCGCATTGCACGTGCGAAAGGCGGATGAGGCGGCGCATATCGGTCCGGCGGCTTCGGCGGAAAGCTATCTCAATATCGAGCGCATTCTGGAAGCGGCGCGGCGGCACGGGGCTACAGCGATTCATCCGGGGTACGGATTCCTGAGCGAGAACGCGAAGTTCGCGCAGGCCTGCGAGGACGCGGGGTTCACGTTCATCGGGCCGTCGGCGGAATCGATCCGGCTGATGGGGTCGAAAACCGAGGCGCGGCGCGTGGCGCACGAGGGCGGGGCGCCGATCGTGCCGGGCACCGCACAGGGTCTGACTTCCTCGACGGAAGCTGCGGCGTTTGCGCGCGACGCCGGTTTTCCGGTGATGCTGAAGGCGGTGGCAGGCGGTGGCGGCAAAGGGATGCGGCGCGTGGATCGCGCGCAGGATCTGGTGGCGGCGTTCGAGGGCGCATCGAGCGAGGCGCTGCGGGCGTTTGGCGACGGACGTATTTATGTCGAGAAGCTGATCGAAAACGCGCGGCACATCGAGATTCAGGTGTTCGGGGACCGGCACGGCAATATGGTTCATCTCGGCGAGCGCGAGTGTTCCGTGCAGCGGCGGCATCAGAAAGTGATTGAGGAATCGCCATCGCCGCTGGTTTCGCGGAAGCTGGAAATGCGCGCGTCCATGGGCGAAGCGGCGATTCGCGCGGCGCGGGCGGCCGGTTACTACAATGCCGGGACCGTTGAGTTTCTGGCGGACAACGGGGGCAATTTCTATTTCCTCGAAATGAATACGCGGTTGCAGGTGGAGCATCCGGTGACGGAACTGGTTACGGGTCTCGATCTGGTGCGGCTGCAGGTGGAGATTGCGGCGGGAGGGCGGCTGCCATTCACGCAGGATCAGATTGCGCTGCGCGGCGCGGCGATCGAGTGCCGCATTTATGCGGAGGATCCGGCGAATAATTTTTTCCCGTCGCCCGGGCGCATCGCGCAACTGGCGGAACCCGCGGGGCCGGGGGTGCGGGTCGACTCCGGCGTGTATCCGGGATGGACCGTGCCGCTCGATTACGATCCGATGCTTTCGAAGCTCATTGTCTGGGCCGATACGCGGGAGCACGCGATTGAACGGATGCTGCGGGCCTTGGGTGAATATCATGTGGGCGGGATCAAATCGAATATTCCGCTGTTTCAGTCGATCCTGAATGACGCGGCGTTCCGGGCGGGAGAGTTGCATACGGGCTATCTCGACGCTTTGCTGAAGACGCCTGCGGCAAAGACGGCGGTGCCGGAGGAAATCGAGAAGATTGCGGCGCTGGTGGCTTTGAAAGAAGCTTCGAAACTGGCTCCGAACCAGGCTGCGCCCGCTGACGCGGCGACAACTCAAGGGCGGCATTCGCGATGGCTGGAATCTGGCCGGGAGAGGCTGCTGCGATGAACCGGGTTATTAAGATCAATGGCGAACCGGCAACGCCTGCCAGCGAAGCCACCGCGGTTGAAGTGGAGCCGGGAGTTTATTCCGTCCTGTCGGAGGGGGCGTCCTGGGAAGTTCGCGTCACAGGCGAAGAGATCACGATCGGCGATCACCGGTTGCGCTTTGAAGTGGAAGATCCGCGCCAGTGGAGGCGCACGGGCGCCGGGGCGGAAACGCATGGACGGGCTTCGATCCTCGCGCCGATGCCGGGGAAAATTGTCCGGATACTGGTCAAGGCCGGCGATGATGTGGTGGCGGGGCAGGGAATCGTCGTGGTTGAAGCGATGAAGATGCAAAACGAGATGAAAGCGCCCAAAGACGGCCGGGTCACCGCGATTCAGGTGAAAGAAAATGACAGCGTCACGGCCGGGGCTGTGCTGGCGATAGTCGAGTAGTCGGATAATGAACTGGTGTGCCCCGAATGCAATGGAACCGGCTGGAAGATCGTTGAGCGCGACGAAGTAGAAGGCGCCGTCCGATGCGGATGCGTGGCGATCCAGCGGGCCGGGCATGCCGAAGACGACGCGGATATTCCGCCGCTGTATGCCGGCGCTTCTTTCGATAATTTTTTGCTGCCGCGGGACAATCCCATCGGATACCGGGAACTGACGGAAGTCTTCCTGCTGGTGCGCGCCTATGCGCGGGAATTTCCCAACACCAAACAGCCGGGTTTGCTGCTGATGGGCGATCCGGGAACCGGGAAGACGCACCTTGCGGTAGCGGCATTCCGGGCGATTCTGGCGAAAGGGTTCGACGGAATCTTCTTCGACTATCAGCACCTGTTCGATCGCATCAAGTCGGGATACGATCCGGCGTCCAACACCAGCGATCGCGAGGCCTACCGGGTGGCGATGGACAAGGAAGTGCTGCTGCTCGACGACCTGGGCGCGCATCGCGTGACCGACTGGGTGGAAGATACGGTGACCTCGATTATTACGGCGCGGTGCAACCAGCGCAAGCCGCTGATCGCCACCACGAACCTGATCGATCCGGAAATGGGTTATGTAACGTACGCGCGGCCGGCCGAAGGCAAGGTGGATTACCGCACGACGTTGACTGACCGTATCGGATCGCGGGCCCGGTCGCGTCTATTTGAAATGTGCCGGGTGATCAAGATGCCGCTGATAGAAGATTTCAGGATGCGCAAACAAGGGGCGCGTTGACCGTCGCGCCGGCTGTATGAAGGCGATACGGGGCGCGATTCTTCTGCTTGCGTGCGCGGCGATTTCGCCGGCATGGGTGGAGTCTGTCGAGTTCCCATGGAATGCCTGTCCGCGTCAGTTATGGGAGGGCGAACTCGCCTGGCTGAAGAACATCGGAGTCACCCACATCAGTCTGCCTCCAGCCGCGGGATCTGAACGCGAAGGGGCGCGGCTTTCCGATGTGATCCAGATGGTCCGGCGGCTGGATCTGGAAGCGGATCTGGAAGGGCCTGTGCCGGAAGACCTGATGCCGCTGACGCGCGCGCACGGAGGGCCGCTGACCGATCCGTTGCCCGGTGGGGCGCTGAAGATTTCGGTGCTGGACCCGGTGGCGATCACGAAGGCGCGCGAAGGGATTGCCGCAGGCGCGCCGGCTTTGCTCTGGAGGGATGCAGAAGACACGCTCGCAGCGGACGGCTATCATGCCGGGGGCGTTGCGTTCGACGGACAGGAACGTCCGGCCGCGGCAGCGCTGCGGAGAGACGCGGGGTTGACGCGGTATTGGGGGAAGACATTTTCCACGTTGAAAGAGATGCCGCGGTCGAAGGCGGAGATTTCGATAGTTTCCGTGAGGCAGTTTGTGGCCGGGACCGGAGTTTCACTGGTTTCGGTTGTGAACGACTCAGCCACGGCATGGACAGGCGAAGTCAAAGCCGGCTATCCGGCGTTGAAGCGAACGATCGTGCTGCCGGGAGTCGCGGTTCCCGCGCACGATGCGCTGTGGCTGCCCGTGAATGTGCCTTTGACGGCGGGGCCGTTGTGCAAGGATTGCAGCGCGTTCGCTAACACGGATCATCTGATTTATGCGACCGCGGAGCTGACAGCGATCGAGTACGAAAACGGCATTCTTGCGATGGAGTTTTCGGCCCCCGCGAAGGGGGAGGCCGTGCTGCAGTTGTCGCAGGAGCCTTACGGGCCTTTCGTGGCAGGCGGAAGGCCGCGGTCATTCGACTGGGATGAGCACGAGCTTCGGGCACGGCTGGAAATCCCGGCGGGCACCGGGCCGGCGCACCGGGTCCGGATCGGGCTGGCGATTGAGCCTCCGGATGCGACCGCTTTCTTCGACAAGGCCGCGGTGCTGCTGATCGGGGAAACGAACCGGCTGCTGGCGAAGTTTTCTTCCGAAGCGATCGCGGGGCGTTCGCGGCTGCGTATGGTTCCGCCTTTCCGGCAGTCGCAGGAAGCGACGAAAGAGCCGCTGGAACTGGTATACAGCGTTACGGTGCCGGACACGGCGCTGCACGGCGATCACGCGGAGCTGGCGATCGAGGCGGATGGGATTCAGATGACGCATGCCAGTCCGCAGTTGATGCGTCCGGCGAGTTTGCGTTTCGCGGATGCGATCGATGTGCACCTGACGCCGAATTCGGCACTGCCGCTGTTTCCGGCGACCGTGCCGGTGAATCAGCGGACGGGACGGGAGATCACGGTGTCGGTGCGCAACAACGCGCCGGAGATCCGCAATTTTCATCTGGAGATGCAGGCGGAGGGGCTGGAGTTTTCACCGGCGAAGATGGATTTTTCGGTGGGAGCGTCGACGGCGCGGGATGTGACTTTCCGGGTGTTCGCGAAGGATGCGGGGGCCGGGAGCCATGGCGGGGAAGCGCGGCTGTCGTGGACGGCAGGCGGGGCGGCTTCGAAAACCGAGCCTGTTCAGTTCGTGGTGATTCCGCAGGGCGGGGCGGCGCGTTTTTCGGGGGGCGAGTTTTCGCTGGTGGAGAGTGCGCGATATCGCGCGACTTTCCTGCCCGGGCGCTGGCTGGAGCTGGTGGATAAAGACAATAATCGCAATCTGCTTCCGGGAAACGGAGTGGCTTCCACAGAGGCTCAGAAGGTCGCGAGGCCCGAGGATTTGCTGCCGCTGACCCCCCAGGCCCAACACTGAAGCGGCGGATGGCGTGGCCGGTTTAGCTTTTCGGGTGTGTTACACTACTTCTGATACATACGAGAGAAGAGAAGACAAGGAGTAGCGAGTTTTAGATGGCATTGGTGGCAGAAGCAAAGCGGCAGATAGTAGCCCGGAACCAGACGCACAAATCCGACACCGGGTCGCCGGAAGTGCAGATCGCCCTGTTGACGGATCGCATCGTTCAACTGACTCAGCATTTCAAAACACACCAGAAGGACCACTCTTCGCGGCGGGGCCTGTTGAGCCTCGTGGCCAAGCGCCGCCGGCTGTTGACTTACCTTAAAGTCAATTCGCCAGAGCGTTACAAGAGCGTTCTGACTAAACTTTCAATCCGCCACTAGTTGTACCTGGCCCTACTCGAAGCAGTTGGAATTTCCCTCGCGGCCTTACCAAAGCCGCGAGTCAGGACCTGTGAACCCGCAGGCTCGTCTCCCTCCCTTTTCAATTCCCTCGTTAGCGATCCTGGATTTTCGCCGGTTTATCCGGCAGACAAGGATGTCCGGGGAACGTAACCCGGCACTGAAGGAAGAAATGAAATTACACAAAGTTGAAGTTGAACTCGATGGCATGGTGCTTTCGATGGAGACCGGCAAGCTGGCCAAGCAGGCGAGCGGCGCGGTCATCGTCCGCTGGGGCGATTCCGTCGTTTTGGTTACCGCGTGCGCGGCGCCGCGTCCGAAGCCGAATCAGGGCTTTTTCCCGCTGACCTGCGATTATCGCGAGTTCACCTATTCGGCGGGCAAAATTCCCGGCGGATACATCAAACGCGAAGGCCGCATGTCGGAAAAGGAAACGCTGACCAGCCGGATGATCGATCGTCCGCTGCGCCCCCTGTTTCCGGAGGGCTACCTCAATGAAACACAGATCATCGCGATGGTGATCTCGGCCGATCCCGAACACGATCCCGGTGTTCTCGGCATTGTCGGAGCGGGCGCGGCGCTGGCCATCTCCGATATCCCGTTCGAACATCTGGTGAGCGCGGTGCGCGTCGGCATGATCGACGGCAAGTACAAGGTCAACCCGAGCTACACCGAAACCCGCGCATCGAAACTGAACATTATCGTGGCTGGCTCCGAGAGCGGTCTGGTGATGGTGGAAGCGGGCGCGCAGCAGGTTTCCGAAGATGAGGTGCTGGGCGCGCTGGAATACGGCCACCAGGCCTGCAAGAAGATCATCGACGCGCTCAAGACGCTGGTGAAAGACGCTGGCAAAACGAAGAAGGTATTCACGCCGAAGGTGCTCAATACCGAACTGCTGGCCCAGATCGACAAGAAGATTCGGGTCGACCTCACCGATGCCATGAACACGAAGAAATACGAGAAGCTGGAAAGCTACGCTCGTATCGACGCGCTGCATGACAAGGTGATGGAAGAAGCCGAAGAAGGCCAGAAAGAAGAAGCCGGCAAGCTTTTCGACGTCCTCAAGGAAAAGATTTTCCGGGACGAAATGCTGGATGTCAGACGGCGTCCCGACGGACGTGCTTTCGACGAAGTGCGCTCCATCTGGGGCGAAGCGGGCGTGTTGCCCCGTACCCATGGTTCGGCTGTGTTTACGCGCGGCGAAACCCAGGCGCTGGTGACGGTAACGCTCGGCACCAAGGACGACGAGCAGCGCATCGAACTGCTGGAACCAGGCGAGTCATTCAAGCGGTTCATGCTGCACTACAATTTCCCGCCGTTCAGCGTGGGCGAAACCGGCTTCATGCGCGGCCCCGGCCGGCGCGAAATCGGACACGGCGCTCTGGCGGAACGCGCGGTCAGCGCCATTCTGCCGGATGAAGCCAAGTTCCCCTACACCCTGCGCGTGGTCAGCGACATTCTGGAATCGAACGGTTCCAGCTCAATGGCGACGGTTTGCGGCGCCAGCATCGCGTTGATGGATGCCGGTGTGCCGATCGAAGCGCCTGTGGGCGGCGTGGCCATGGGCCTGGTGAAGGAAGGCGACAAGTACGCCATCCTGACGGACATCGCGGGCGCTGAAGATCACTACGGCGACATGGATTTCAAGGTTGCCGGGACCAAGGGCGGCATTACCGCGCTCCAGATGGATATCAAGGTTCCGAACGTCAGCACCGGGCTGCTTAAAGAAGCGCTGGAGCAGGCGCGGCAGGGCCGGTTGCACATCCTGGGCGAAATGGATAAGGTGCTGGGCGAGACCAGAGGCGACATGTCCCCCTACGCGCCGCGTATCTACACCACCAGAATTCCGGTGGACAAGATCCGTGACGTCATCGGACCGGGCGGCAAGGTCATCCGCGGCATCATCGAACAGACCGGCGTGAAGATCGACGTCGACGACGACGGCACGATTCACGTGGCTTCGAACGATCCGGTGGCAGCCAAGAAGGCGCTGCAGATTATCGGCGATCTGACGGCGACCGCCGAAGTGGGCAAGACCTATCTGGGCAAAGTGGTTCGTCTGGTGGACTTCGGCGCGTTTGTCGAAATCTTCCCCGGCACGGACGGCCTGCTGCACATCAGCGAAATCTCGGAAAACCGGATCAAGGAAGTACGGGATGAGCTGAAGGAAGGCGATCAGATCCTGGTAAAGGTTCTGGGCCTCGAAGGCAACAAGATCAAGCTGAGCCGCAAAGCAGTTCTGCGCGAACAGCGAGAGAAGCTGGCGCAGGCGAAAGCTTAAATCCAGTTAGTAGTACGCTTTGGTGGAAGAGGCGAGCCTTCGGGCTCGCCTCTTTTGTTGTGAGCGGGCTTTATGCCAAAGCCGGGATGCTTTGGCGGCGGAAGTATTCGATGGTGAGGCGCATGCCTTCGTCGAGCGGCACGATTGGCTGCCAGTCGAGGATACGCCTGGCCTTCGATATATCGGGCTGGCGCTGTTTCGGATCGTCTTCCGGAAGCGGCTGATTGACCTGGCCGGGATTGAGACCGGTGAGTTTCTCGATGACCCGGGCGAATTCGAGGATCGTCATCTCGACCGGGTTGCCGAGGTTGACCGGATAGACTTCGTCCGACAGGAGCAGGCGATAGAGACCGTCCACCAGATCGCTGACATAGCAGAAACTGCGGGTCTGGGAGCCGTCGCCGAAGATTGTGATGGGCTCGCCGCGCAGGGCCTGATCCACGAAGGCGGGGACGACGCGCCCGTCGTTGAGTTTCATGCGCGGGCCGTAGGTGTTGAAGATTCGGGCAATGCTGGTTTTGACGCCGTGGCGGCGGTGAAAGGCCATGGTCATGGCCTCGGCGAAACGCTTGCTTTCGTCGTAGCAGGAGCGGGGTCCGACGGGATTCACATTGCCCCAGTAGGTTTCGACCTGAGGATGGACGGCCGGATCCCCGTAGGATTCCGACGTGGACGTCAGCAGGAATTTGGCTTCGTTTTTGCGCGCGAGTTCCAGCATCAGGCGGGTGCCGACCGAACCCACGTCGAGGGTTTCGATGGGGAATTCGAGGTAATCCTTGGGGCTGGCTGGAGAAGCCATATGAAGGACGAAATCGACCTTTTCTTCAATTTCCAGCGACTGGGTCACATCCTGCAGCCGGAAAGTGAAGGAGGGGTTTTGGCGCAGGTGTTCGATATTCTGCTCGGAACCGGTCAGGAGATTGTCCAGGCCCAGGACACTGAAGCCTTCCGAAAGGAGCCGATCGCACATATGCGATCCCACAAACCCGGCGGCGCCGGAGACGACAGCGTGACTCAATTTTTACCCACTATCTAGAATTTAACATCCGGCTCTCAATGCCATGACTTAAAGGGCTGGCCGGGCGCGTGGCGGCAGGCGTCGATGAGCTGCGGGATGCGTTTGCGGCGGCGGAAGAGGGCTTCGAGAAGGCGTTCGAGCTCGGTGCCGTCCGTGAGGGTCCACTGAGGGGGAATCTGGCGCAGGGCTTTGTCGAAGATCTCCGGCGGGAAATTCAAGATGCGGTCGATCCACGGCTCGAAGTCCGTGATGGACCGCACGCCGTTGTAGACGAGGCGGCGGGGGTAAAGGCCGGCGACGGCGGAGTCGGGAAGATCCCAGTGGGGACCGTTGAAGGCGAAGCCGTGGTCGATCATGAGTGCGACGAAGCCGAGCTTGCGCGGGGGTGCGCCGGGACGCGCAAGCCAGTCCTTGAGCTGTGCGCGGAAAAACACAGCCTGCCGGCCGTCGCTGTTGGCCACCCAGCGGTCGAAGGCGAGGACGGCCAGGAATTGTTCGGAGTTGGCCACCTGGCCCAGCAGGGCGTCAGGGATGAAATCGTAGATGGCCAGCGTGGCTGGATCGCCGGGATGACGGGAGCCGAAGTGCTGGCCGGGTTCCACCGGGGTGGACCGCGTGCCGGTTTGCAAAGCGATGTCGGGGTTGGCGGCGAGGAACGCGGCGGAGACGTGAACGATCCGGTGAACCGGCGCGGCGATCTGCAAATGGGCAAGAATCTCGCCGGCAACGATCTCGTTAATGAGAATCCTCCGGTGTTGCGGGTTATTCTGAAACTTGACGATGTAAAAGTAGCCGTCGTCGGCTTCCAGCAAATGTGCCTGTGCGCCGCCCCTCATTTTGCGAATGAACCGGAGGGCGTTTACGGGCATGCGGTTTGCCGGGAGAGAAAATCCGTAGCCGAGGAGAACATCACGTAATGCCAGAGGAAACCGAGAAAACTAAGGACGCAGCGCACGAAGCGGCAAAAAACCGGGACGAAGTTGCGCTGGAGTTAATGAAGTTTATTGCAGTGACCACCGGGTACGGAAAGGGCAGCAACGCGGCGGCCGGGTTTTCGGGCAAACCGTCAAGATCAGCCGAAGAGTATGCCGATGCGCTCATCCAGTTATTTGAGAAGTGCCGCGGGGTGGTTGCCAAACCGGCTACCGGTCGCGACTGAGGGAAGTGAAGCAGAAAAAATAAGGGCCGGTTTCGCCTGACGGCGGAACCGGCCCGGGTTATTTAACGGCGGCCTGATTTTTTCTTTGCCGGGGCTTTCTTTTTGGTGGGCGCTGCCTTTTTGGGAGCGGTCTTCTTTGCTGCCGCTTTCTTGGGGGCGGCTTTTTTCGGCGCTGCCTTTTTGGGAGCGGCCTTCTTTACGGGCGCTGCTTTCTTCTTTGCGGGAGCGGCCTTCTTTACGGGCGCTGCTTTTTTCTTGGCCGGCGCAGCTTTCTTCTTTGCCGGAGCCGCCTTCTTCACGGGCGCTGCTTTTTTCTTGGCTGGCGCAGCTTTCTTCTTCGCCGGAGCCGCCTTCTTCACGGGCGCGGCCTTCTTAGCCGGGGCCGCGGCTTTCTTGGCGGGAGCGGCGGCTGCTGCTGCCTTCGCGGGCGCGGCTTTCTTCTTTGCCGGAGCTGCCTTCTTCGCCGATTTCGCCGGCTTGCGCGCGGGCACCACCTCGACGATATCGAACTCGATTATCTCGACGGATTCCGGCATCGGTGGCGCGGGGGGAGGCGGCGCGACGATCAGGATCTCGTCTTCATCATCGTCCTCGTCTCCATCTTCGTAATCGTCAAGCTTGGAGTCGAGGTCATCGCTCTCATCGCCGTAGTCGCGGAAATCTTCCATTTCGTCTTCGGTCTTGGGAGCGAGCTTCAGGTCATCGAACATTCAAACAGCCTCCTGTTTCAGCAGCAGTCTCCATTAGCATACCCTTTTTTGCATTGTTGGCAAGCGCGGATTCATAAAAAAAGCCCTCTCCGGTGAGAGGGCCTAAAAAGATCGTAAGAAAACGGATCGCCTCTAACGATTCAGCGCGCGATTCGGTTCTTTCAGCTGGGCCACCGTGGCGGTCACGCGATGCGCAGGAGCTTTGGCTGCGACTGTTGTGTGCGCGGCCGGTGTGGTCCGACGGGCGGTAGTGGTTTTGGCTCTGGGCTTGGCGGCGGTCCGCACGACGGGCGTTGGCTCATGGAAAGCGGCGGGGATCAACAACCGGTCGCCGGCGGCGGGCTGGCTGCCTTCAAGGCTGTTCGCGGAAGCGATCTGGGCGGCGGAAGCGTTGAAGCTCTTCGCAATCGCCGTCAGGGTCTCGCCTTCCTGGACCTTGTGCAGACGCCACGAAGCCCGGTTCCCGGCGGGAACCAGATCGAGGCCCGCAGTGACCTGCTCGCCGAGTCCTTTAGGAACGCGGATTTCGAAATCCCCGGGGGCGATTTTCCGGAGCAGAGCCGGATTCAACTGCATCAGTTCGGGGATGGAGGTGTCGGTGAGATCGCTCAGCAAGGCAATGTTGGTGGGGGAAGTGGTGCGGATGGTGTCGTAGTCAACCGGCTCATCGGGAACCACCTGATCGAGGCCATATGCCTGGGCGTTCTTCGCCATGATGGTCATGGCCAGAATAATGGGAACGTAGGCGGTGGTTTCCTTAGGAAGGGCGCCGCGTGCGCGCAGTTCCCAGAAATCGGCATAGCCGGTACGTTCCACGGCGCGTTCGACGCCGCCCGGCCCGCAATTGTAAGCGGCTATTGCCAGATACCAGTCGCCAAACTCGTTATAGAGATCGTGGAGGTGATGGGCGGCGGCGCGGGTGGCCTTTTCGGGATCGAGCCGCTCATCGGAATAAGGGGTCTGCTTCAGGCCGTATTCATTGCCGCGGAACTTCACGAACTGCCACATGCCTTCAGCGGCGGCGCGGGATACGGCGCGGGGAAGAAAGCCGGATTCGGCCTGCGCCAGATGAATCAGTTCCTGCGGGATGCCTTCTTCGGCCAGGATGCGCGAAATCATGGGCCGGTATTTGCCGGCGCGGGCGAGGCCGGCTTCGATGGTCTTGTGGCCGCGGCCGTTGAAGTAATTGATGTAGCTGAGGACCGCATCATTCACAACCAGGGGCAGGGCGGAGGTGGTGGTGCGAACTTCGGTCCGGACCCTGTCCTTAATGCGCGGATCGACCGGGAAGGTCATCTGCAGGATGTCGTCGAGCGGCGCTTTGTCGAATGCGGTTGCGTCCACCTGCGCGGCTGCGCCCAAGCCGGACAGATCGTCATGATGAATCGCATCCACCATGTCTTCCAGCCGCGATTCGTATAGGCGGCGATCGGTTGGATTCTCCGAGGCCTTCAACATGGCATCGATGGCGGCGTCGAATTCGACGCGTGCACGATCGAAATCGCGCTCCTGGTAAAATTTGCGTCCGTTCTGGAATCTTTCTTCAGCCTGCTGGATCAATAGATCAGAGTCGTTGGGTTTGAAGATCGCGGGACCGAGTCTCTTGTCGCGGGCGACTTGTTTCAAGTAGGGAAGATGTTCGGATTCGACGATGCTGGGAAGCGCAGTGTTGAGGCGGATCGAGGTCGGCGCAAGGAATGCGGTTTGGATGGCGGATTGCTGAGCTAGTAATTGTTCTGGAGGCGCAGCTATAAAAACAGTCAGGACCAACGCCGGTACAGCTTTTTTATTCCAGGTCATTCACACTCCTCAATCCCGATAAATCCGAATGCGGAACTGTCCCGGGACTCGATCACCCGAGCTGTACCCTGTGCCGCCAAAGCAGCCCTTTCAGGCTAGCTTACCCGTTACAATCCCGTCAACCCGAGGGTGAAACGCCACAGTGCCGTCCGGACACACATTCTGAGGCGCTTTACCCCGGATCCTGTCTTTCCCCGTTACTAAACTTTACCCGGCTTTACTCTTCTTCCGCCTCTTCTTCGCCTGTCCGGGCTGCCTTGGCTGCGGCTACGATCTTCTCCTGCTGAAGCTGCGGGACGAAGTCATAGTGATCGAATTCCATTGAAAATGAAGCTCTTCCCTGTGTGATCGAGGTCAGATCGCTCTGGTAACTGAGCATTTCCGCCATGGGGACGTGGGCTTTGATGATTTGGGTGCCGCCCTGCGTGTCCATGCCCGCGATCCGGCCGCGACGCCCGTTGAGATCGCCCATCAGGTCGCCCGCGTATTCGATGGGCGCATGGACCTCGACGTTCATGACAGGTTCGAGCAGGACTGGCTTGGCGGTTTGCATGGCATTGCGGAAGGCTTTTCGCGCGGCCAGCTTGAACGCCAGTTCCGAAGAGTCGACGTCGTGATACGAGCCGTCGTAGACCGTGACTTTGAAATCGACCATGGGAAAGCCGGCGAGGAAGCCGCGCTCGGCGGTTTCGATAATCCCTTTTTCCACGGCCGGGATATAGTTTTTGGGAATCGACCCGCCGAAGATGTCGTTGACGAATTCGAATTTGCCTCCGCGCGGAAGAGGTTCCATGCGGATCCAGCAGTCGCCGAACTGGCCGTGACCGCCGGTTTGCTTCTTATGGCGCCCCTGCACATCGGCTGTGCCGCGAATGGTTTCGCGATAGGGAATGCGGGGCGTTTTCAGAGTGACGTCGACGCCGTACCGTTTTTTCATGCGGCTGACGGCGATTTCGACGTGCTGCTGTCCGGTGCCTGCGACGAGAAATTCCTTGGTTTGGGGGTCGCGGTAGAAACGGAGGGAAAGGTCTTCTTCGAGAAGCTTATGGAGGGCATTGCCCATCCGGTCTTCGTCATTGCGGCTTTTGGCTTCGACGGCGAAAGCGATGGACGGCTCGTTGAGCTTGATCGCCGGGAACGTCACCTGGGAAGCTTTGTCGGTGAGGGTATCGCCCGTCAGGGTATCCCGAAGCTTGGCGACCGCACCGATATCGCCTGCGTGCAGATCATTGACGGGAACGATGGTTTTTCCCACCGGAACACCGATGTGGGCGAGGCGCTCGGTTGAGTTGTGGGTTACGTTCTGGAGGTTGGCATCATTCTTCAGGCAGCCGGAGATGACCTTGAAATAGGTGATGCGGCCGGCAAAGGGATCGGCAGTGGTCTTGAAGGCGAAGGCGGCTACCGGGCTGTCGTCGCCGTATTTTCGTTCGACAGGCTTGCCGTTCAGAGAGAGCTGAACGGCGGGCCGGTCGAGGGGAGAAGGAAATGCGTCTGCGATCAGATCGAGGAGCATATCTGAACCAATGTTGTGCGGACCTGACATACATACGATGGGGAAGATCCGCATTTCCCGCATTTCTTCGTCTAGCCCCTGGATAATATGTTCTTCCGGGAGGGTACCTTTCTCAAAAAATTCTTCCATCAGGGCGTCTTTGCCTTCGGCGACCGTTTCGACCAGTTCCTCATGCGCGGCTTTGGCGGCCTCGGCGTACTCGGGGGGAATGGGTTCCTCGCGGGATTTGCCATCGCCGTCGATGGTGTAAATGTACGCCTTCATGCGGATGAGGTCGATGACGCCCTTGAAGTCCTTATCTGTGCCGAGCGGGAGCTGGATGGGGACGGCGGCGCGGCCGAAGCGCGCATGGATGCTTTGCATGGCGCGGTCGAAACTGGCACGGTCGCGGTCGAGCTTATTAATAACGATGGCGCGGGGGAGTTTGTACTCCTCGGCGATACCCCACATTTTTTCGGTTTGAGGTTCGACGCCGGAAACGGCATCGACGATTACTATGGCGGCGTCGGCGGCAACGAGGGTTGCGCGGGCGTCGTTGACGAACATATTAAAGCCGGGAGTGTCCAGGATATTGATCTTGGTCTTTTTCCACTCCAGGGCGGCGACGGCAGTGGAGATGGTGAGCTTACGATTGATTTCTTCTTCGTCGTAGTCAGTAATGGTGTTGCCTTCATCGACGCGGGTGAGGCGGCTGGTGGCGCCCGCCGCGTAAAGGAGCCCGGCCACAACGGAGGTCTTCCCGCTGTGACCGTGACCTACAATGCCAACGTTTCGGATGTCCTTCGATTCGTAGATTTTCACAGGTCCCTCGGTTTCCGAGGGAATCGTATCACAAATGAAATGTGATGGCCGAACTTCGCGCTATTTCGCGCAGGGCTGAAAATTCGGACGCCGATAGCGGCCCAAGCCGTCGTTGCTCCATCTGGCTCCCTCGCAAATATTGGGGATAATGGATCGGCTGTATGCACGCCGGAAGAGGGTTATGCCACGAAGAAAAATCATGAACTTCGATATCATCGGCAGCAATATTTCTGAAGCGGCCGAAGAACTGGCGAAACTCCAGGGCCTCGCGGCCGCCGGGACGCTGAGTGAAGAGGAACTTCAGATCGGATTGCTGCACGCCTACCATCACCTGAATTTCGCGTGGAACATCAGGCATGAAGCAACATCGACGTATGCAAGTCTGACCCAACGGCAGTTCAATAGATGGGGAAAGTACCCGGTCGAGATCGAAACGTTGTAATCGTGAGCGCTGCGATTGGTGATTCGGGAAGCATCCGCGCTCGTTTTCGGCTACTATATACAGAACCCGGGGGCGGTGAGTCGTATTGCCGTCATGACGCCGCTCCTCTATATGAAAAGAATGGATAACGTCATTTTCCCGATCATAAATAAGGACAGGCGCGTTGCGGACGGTTTCCGATGAATCTTGCGCTTCGGAAATCCGGGAATACGTGCATCGTCGACATCGGAGGAGAGGTGGATCTGCGGGGATCGCCTGCGCTCCGCAAACTGCTTTTCCAGGCGCTGACGGAATCGCCCCGCGTGGTGATCAACCTTTCGGAGATCCGCTATATGGACAGCTCCGGAATCGCGGTGATGATCGAAGCCCTGAAGAACTCCCAGAAACTGAACCGGGAGTTTGCGATGTTCGGCTTGAACGCGCGGGTCCGCGAGGTTTTTAAGCTCACGCGCGTGCTGCCGCTTTTTAAAGTGTTCGAGACCGAAGCCGAAGCGCTCGGAACCGAAAATTCCCATGCCGGCCAGGAGTGAAGCGGCGTCCAATCCGGTGAACAGCTTTCTGGTGCGCCTGGGCGGCGCCACTGAAGGCGTCTTCGTTTATCTGGGCGGTCTGGCGGAGCTGACCGCGCGCTCCCTGCTGCTTGTCGTCGCCTCCCCGCTGAAACGGGGGCGAAGCCTGCAGCGGGCGGTGCATCAGGCGATGGCCTCCGGGGTCACCGCGATCCCGATTGTGTCGTTGATCACCTTTTTCATCGGCCTGATTATGGCGCTGCAGGGCGCTTATGAATTGAAGAAGCTCGGCGCTATGCAGATGGTGCCGGCGCTGGTGGCTGTCTCGGTAACGCGTGAGCTGGGTCCGCTGATTACGGCGATCGTGGTGATTGGACGTTCGGGCTCGGCCTTCGCGGCGGAGATCGGCACCATGCGAGTCACTGAAGAGCTGGACGCGCTTTCCACCATGGCGCTGGATCCGCTGGCTTTTCTGGTGGCGCCGAAGTTTGTGGCGATGGCGGTGATGGTGCCGTGTCTGGCGGTCTGGTCCGACTTCATGGGCGTATTGGGCGGATGCCTGTTCGGGGTTACGGGCGGAGGGTTTTCGGCGGTCGGCTACTTCGTGAGCACACGCAATGCGCTGGTGCTCTCGGACGTGATGACTGGCGTGGTCAAGAGTCTGGTGTTCGGCATTATCATCACGGCAGTGGGATGCCATGAAGGCTTCGCCACGGGCGCGGGGGCGGAGGAAGTCGGCAAGTCCACTACTTCCGCGGTGGTGATCTCCATCCTGATGGTGATTCTGGTGGATGTGGTTTTCACGGCTCTGTTCTATCTGACCGGAGGGCTGACCTAGCATGCACGACGCGGTGCCGGGAAAGCCCATCATTTCCGCACGCCAGTTGCGCGTCCAGTACGGCGAACGCGAAATTCTGCACGGGCTCGATTTCGATATCAATCACGGCGAAGTGGTGGTGATTCTGGGCGGGTCCGGGTCCGGCAAGAGCACTTTGCTCAGGACGATTGTGGGGCTGGAGAAGCCGCGCTCCGGGGAAATTCTGGTGAAGGGCACCGATCTGGGGAAAGCCTCGAAGCGGGATATCGCCGAAGTCCGCAAGAAGATGGGACTGGCGTTTCAGGGCGGGGCGCTGCTGGGCTCGCTGACGGTGGGTGAAAACATCGCGCTGCCGCTGCTCGAGCATTCCAGCCTGGCGCAGTCGACTGTGGACGTGATGGTGCGGATCAAGCTGGAACAGGTGGGGCTGACGGGATTTGAATATTTCAATCCATCGCAGCTCTCGGGCGGCATGAAGAAGCGCGCGGCATTCGCGCGGGCGCTGGCGCTGGATCCGGAGATGTTGTTTTTCGACGAGCCCTCGGCGGGGCTGGATCCGGTGATGGCGGCGGGCATCGACGATCTGATTTTGAGTCTGAAGAGGGCCTACAGCATTACGATGGTCATCGTGACGCACGAACTGGCCAGCGCTTTTCTGGTGGCGGACCGGATCATGGTGGTGGACAAGGGTCACATCATTGCGGATGAGCCGCCGGAGACTTTGAAGCAGAGCACGCATCCGAGAGTCCGCCAGTTTCTGGACCGGGTACCCGATTCAACGAACGAAGACGACGTGGATCATTTGCGGCTGTACATGGAAGGGGTCAATTGATGGGGGGGACTCGCGAGAAGGCGCTGGTCGGGCTGTTTGTGCTGGTGGCCATCGGTCTGCTTTTTGGGGTGACGATGGCGCTGACCGGCGGCGTCGGCGGTTCGAGCGTGCCCCACAGCGCGTACTTCAAGTTTTCGGGCGGCCTCGAAGCCGGCACGCAGGTGCGGTACGGCGGCTTGAGCATCGGCAAGATCACAAAGGTCCATGTGGATCCGCAGGACACCACGCGCATTGAGATCGACTTCGCGGTGGCGGCGGATGCGCCGATCCGAACCGACAGTGTGGCGCGGATCTCTTCGATGGGGCTGCTGAGCGACAACTTCCTTGAAATTTCGCCGGGCACGAAAGCGGCGGCCAAAGCCGCGGCCGGGTCCGTGGTTGCGTCAAAAGAGCCGTTCGGCTTTGACGATATCAGCGACGCGGTGCAGGCCATGCTGCCGGACGCGCAGACGGCGATGAAAACCCTCACCGCCGATCTCGACGGACTGCACACAACGATCGCCTCAGCCAACGATCTGCTGAATGAGAAAAACCGCGCGAATGTGGCGGCAACGCTCAACACTCTGAACGGCACGATGACGGATCTGCGGCCCGCTTTGAACGCGACCCTGAAGTCCGTCGACCAATTGCTGGCCGATGCGCAGCCGAAGATTTCGGATACGCTGAGCAACCTGCAGGGACTCACCACGAAACTCGACGGGCTGCTAAGCGATCTGAACAAGACGGTGGCTACGGCCAACACTACGATCACTCACGTGGACGGGACGCTGGACGAAAACCGGGAGGACATCAGGGCTTCCGTGACATCCCTCCGGGCGGTGCTGGAAAAGGCGGGGGTGCTGGTCGGGCAACTGAATTCGAGCCTGAATAACAACTCGGACAATATCGATGAAACGCTCGACAACGTTCGGCTTGCCACCGAGAATCTGCGGCAATTTACGGATACCCTGAAAACTTCACCAACCAGTCTGATTCGCGGCACGGGAGTCAGGGATCGCAGGCCGGGCGGTTCGTTCAAATGAGGCGCATGTGATGACCAGAACCAGTTTTTTCGTTTCCGTATTGCTGGCGCTCCCGGCATTTGTGACAACCGGCTGCGCTCCCCATCGGATTCAGTACTACCAGATAACCGCGGCTGTTAAGCCGGCCGCTCCGTCTGCAACAGGCCCGGTGGTGCTGGTCGGGCGCATTGCGACTCCACAGGCGCTGGAAGACGGCCGTATCCGGTACCGGGAGGGATTGAACCAGGTGGGCGGATATGAATTCCATCGCTGGACCGATCCGCCGGGAATCATGGTGAAAGACTCGCTCATTCATGTGCTACGCGCTTCGGGAAAATACCGGTCGGTGCAGGATGCGGCCAGTTCGGCGCAGGGCGATTACGCGGTACGCGGGAAGCTGCTGGAGTTTTCGGAGCTGGACGGCAATGGCATCATGACGCGCATTTCGCTCGATCTGGAACTGCGAGAAGCGAAGACGGGCCGTCTGGTGTGGAGCGGAGTGCTGACGCATGACGATCCGGTGCAGGCGAAGAAGGTGGCGGATGTC
Organism: Bryobacteraceae bacterium; assembly: GCA_035552315.1. Lineage (GTDB taxonomy): Bacteria > Acidobacteriota > Terriglobia > Bryobacterales > Bryobacteraceae > BOG-234. The sequence goes on along the minus strand of DASZLO010000052.1, from coordinate 25,786 downwards.
GTCCAGTCGCTTGACCGGAATTTGCAGGTGGTGCTCGGGGAAGCGTCAACGGCAATCGGCGATTACGTATCGGGACACACGCTGGCCGCGGCTAATTAGCGGGTCGAATTTTTGAGACACTGAAGCCAGATGACCGATAAGGGTCGCTGGCAATCAGATCTTTGGCCGTCATTACCGTTGAATGAGTGGCAGGAAACCTATCGCACGCTGCATATGTGGACGCAGGCGGTGGGCAAGATCCGGCTGGCATTAGCGGCTCCGCTGAACCACTGGTGGCACGTCACCCTTTACGTCAATGCGCAGGGTTTGACTACCGGTCCCGTTCCGTTTCCGGCTGGCTTTTTTGAAATTCAATTCGATTTTCAGGAGCATCAGCTTTCGATCTGCACCAGTCCGGGCGGGAAAACGTCCCGACCGTTGCGGGCTGAACCGGTTGCGGTTTTCTACCGGGCATTGATGGATTCTCTGGCGGCACTGGGGATCGAGGTTGCCATTAATCCGAAGCCGCAGGAAATTGCCGACGCGATTCCGCTCGACCAGGATCAAACGCACTGCTCGTACGATGCGCGGCGGGTGCGGGATTTGTGGCAGATCCTTATGTCGGGTGCGAAGGTGTTCGAGAAATTCCGGGGGCAGTATATCGGGAAGTGCAGCCCGGTGCATTTTTTCTGGGGTAGTTTCGATCTGGCGTGCTCCCGCTTCTCCGGCCGGCGGGCGCCTCCGCGCAAGGGGGTAATCAGCGGACCGGCGTATTCGCACGAAGTCTGGAGCGCGGGTTTCTGGCCGGGGGGCGGGGCGGTGGACAGTCCCGCGTATTATGCGTACGTGGTGCCGCAGCCGGCGGGGATCGAGAAGGCGGAGATCCGGCCGGACGCCGCGAAGTGGAATGCCGGAATGTCGGAGTTCGTTCTGCTGTACGACGATGTGAGGCAGGCGGAATCGCCGGAAGAGACGCTTTTCGAATTTCTGGCGAGTACGTTTGACGCGGCATCCCGCCTTGGAAACTGGCCGGCCCTGACGTGAGGGAGTTATTCCGTCGGACTGCTATACTCCGAAAACTGTGAAACGCTATTCCTTTGCACTCGTTTTTCTTGCGGTCATTTTGTGTTGGCCGGCGTTTGCGCAACAGCCGCGAATCCGGTATGAAGTCAGTTTTCCCAATGCGGCACATCATGAGGCCGAGATTCGCGCAACCTTCACCGGGGTAACCCAACCCGTTCTGGATGTTGTCATGAGCCGGTCTTCGCCGGGCCGGTATGCGCTGCATGAATTCGCGAAAAACGTGTACAACGTGAAAGCGACCGATGGCGAAGGGCATCCGCTGGAAGTTGCGCGCAGCGATCCGTATTCGTGGAAGGTTTCCGGTCACAAGGGCACCGTTGTCGTTCAGTACACCTTGTTCGGCGATCGCGCGGACGGAACTTACGACGGGATCGATGCGACGCACGCGCATCTGAACATGCCGGCCACTTTCGTTTGGGCGCACGGCATGGACAAGCTGCCGGTGAGCTTCCGGTTTGTGATTCCGGAGGGCTCGAACTGGAAGGTGGCGACGCAGTTGATTCCAGCGGCGGATGGCTCGTATACTTCGCCGAATGTGGACATGATGATGGACAGTCCGGTGGAGCTGAGCAATTTCGATCTGGAGGAATGGACGGTGGGGGATCGCCAGTTCCGGATGGCAATCCATCACACGGGAAGCAAGGAAGAGGCGGCCGCGTTTGCCAACATGGCGAAGGCGGTGGTGACTGAAGAGGAAGGTGTTTTCGGAGCGTTTCCGAAATACGACGGCGGCAATTATACGTTCCTGATCGATTATCTGCCGTATGCGTCGGGAGACGGCATGGAACATCGAGATTCCACGGTGATCTCGGGAACCCGATCGCTGAAGCAAGCCGCGGCGCAAAACATCGGGACTGTCGCGCACGAGTTTTTTCACTCGTGGAATATGGAACGCATCCGGTCGAAGGGACTGGAGCCTTTCGATTTCGAGCGCGCCAATATGTCGGGCGAATTGTGGTTCGGGGAGGGGTTCACGAACTACTACGGTCCGCTGGCGCTGAAGCGCGCGGGTTTGACCAGCATCGATCGTTTTCTGGACACGGTGGGCGGAGCGGTGAACACGGTGCTGACCGCGCCCGGCCGGGAAGTATTCAACGTGGTCGACATGGCGAAGCAGGCGCCGTTTGTGGATGCGGCGACGGCCAACGATCCGGTCAATACGCAGAATACTTTCATCTCTTATTACACCTATGGTGAGGCGATCGCGCTGGGGGCGGACCTGACGATCCGGACGAAGTTCCCCGGCAAGAGTCTCGACGACTGGATGCGGCAGATGTGGAAAGAACATCCCGACGTGCAGAAGCCGTATACGCTTGACGACCTGCAGACGGCGTTGAGCAACGCGACTGGCGACAAGGCCTTCGCGGCCGACTTTTTCAAACGCCATGTGCTGGGTAAAGAAGCTCCCGACTATAAAAGTTTGCTTGCCGACGCCGGGGTGGAACTGCGGAAGCGGCCGGGAAACCATGTCTGGCTGGGGGCTGTTCGGTATGCGCTGAGCGATTCGGGGATGGATATCACGGGTCCGGTGCTGCGCGATTCGCCTGCTTATGCCGCGGGACTGGATCGGGGGGACAAGATTCTCGATTTCGACGGCAAGGTGTTGAAGTCGGAATCCGATCTGAGGAAGTGGCTTGACGGCCACAAGCCTGGAAATGTGGTGAAGCTGAACGTGGACGGCCGGGGCGGCAAGAAAAACGTGGAGGTGACGCTGACCGAATCGCCGGCCATGGAGGCGGTGACTTTCGAGTATGCGGGGAAGCCGGTGTCGAAGGAGCAACTGGCGCTGCGGCAGCAATGGTTGAGTTCAAAAGCGGTGCACCCGCTGCCGGTTTTGCAAAAGTACTGTCCGGGCGACCAGAGGGCTTACCCGTTCGAATACGAGCATTGCCCTACTGACGGCGCGGAGCTGGGGATTATTCCGGCCAAGGCCGAAGAGCCGGTGGCCGCGGGCGGAGGACGGCGGGGCCGCTAGTTTAGTTTGTATTCTTGAAGCAGAGAGTGACACAGAGAGTTTTGGGCGATGGAAATCGACCGGCCAAAGATTATTGCGGCCCTCGGCGGCCCAGGCATTGTGCAGGGGATGGACTCCGAAGCGAAAGCAGAAGCGCTTGAGGGGTACTTCTCGGACCAGCTGGACACTGCCATTTTCGCGCGGTTCGGCGCACCTTCAAAGCCGATGACCGTGAGCGAACTGGAGGCGGAGATCGATCAGCGTCCGCTGCGCAGGGGCATCGGTACGCTGTTCTCGTCGGGCGGCACTAATCCTTTTGGCAATCGTCTGCCCAGCGAGCCGGTAAATGTGCCCCGGCTGACACCGATGCCCGCACGGCCGACGCTGCTCGATTTTTTCCGGCTGCGGTTCGCTCCCGCGACGCATGTTTTGCAGAGCGCCGACAAGGCTCTTACAGGCGGTTTGCCGGAGGAGATCGTGCTGGCTTGTCTGCTGCACGATGTGGCGCAGGTGTTGATGAAGGCGGACCACGGATGGTGGGCGGCGCAGTTGTTCGAGCCTTACGTTTCGGAGCAGGTTACGTTCGCTATCCGGTATCATCAGGCGCTGCGATTTTATCCCGATCCGGCTGTCGGATATGAATATCCGAAGCTGTACAACCTCATCTTCGGGACCGATTACACGCCGCCCGCTTACATCGAGGAAGCATACCGATATTGCCGCGATCACAAGTGGTACATGGCGGCGCGGCTGGTGACGCTCAACGATCTGTATTCGTTCGATCCGGATCATGTTGTGGATCCGGCGAAGTTTTCGGACATCATCGGGCGCAATTTCAAACAGCCGAACGAGGGCCTGGGGAACGATAACAGCGCTGTCGCGCATATGTGGCGGACGATTGCGAATCCCGATGCGCCGCTTTAGGGTGGCGCGGGCCGAGCGGGGAAACTGAGTGGCTATCGCGTCGAGGGCTATCGATGCCGGGGACTTACTCGATCGCGGCGGGTGGACCTCTTTCCAGAAATTCCTGACGGCGGTTGCCGCGCTGGCGGTGATTTTCGACGGCTTCGATATCCAGGTACTTGGCTTCACGATTCCTGGCATGATGCGGGAGTGGCACGCGGATCGCGCAAGCTTCGGTCCTGTGCTGGCGATCGGGCTGGTGGCGATGGCGGCGGGCAGTCCGATGGCGGGATATCTGGGGGACCGCTTTGGACGGCGCGTGACGCTGGCCGGATGCGTCGCGCTGTTCGGCGCGGGGACGATTGCGACTGCCTTCGTGCATGGACTGGCCGGGCTCACGGCGATGCGGATCGTGATCGGGATCGGCACGGGCGGCGCGCTGCCGAACGCGACGGCGCTGGCCGCGGAATTTGCTCCTTTGCCCCGGCGCGCGATGGCCGTGAAGTGGACGATTGTCTGCGTGCCGCTGGGCGGAATGCTGGGCGGGTTCGTGGCGGCGCGGGTGTTGCCGGAGTTCGGATGGCGCTCGCTTTATGCGATCGGGGGGATGCTTCCGCTGCTGTTGGCGGTGGTTCTGCTGTGGGTGCTGCCGGAGTCCCCGCGTTTTATGGTGCGCCGTCCGGAGTATTGGCCTCGGCTGGAGAATCTGCTGCGGCGTTTGGGCCATTCTGTTCCTGCCGGTTCTGTGTTTGTGGACAAAGCAGACAGCGCGGAAAGGCAGACGGTATCGGTGCGGGCACTATTCGAGCCGGGATTCGCGCGCGATACTGCAGGGCTCTGGGCCGCATTCTTTTTCTCGAGCGTTTGTATTTACCTGACGTTCGGTTGGCTGCCCAGTCTTTTGACGGCCCGGGGTCTGGATGTCGCGGCCGCCAGTTCGGGACTGGCCGTGTATAACTTCGGGGGAGTGCTGGGAGTGCTGTTGTGGTCGGTGCTGATTACGGCGTGGGGTTCACGGGTACCGCTGGTGGCCGGGTCGGTAGGGGCGGCGGTGAGCGCGGTGGCGCTGCTGTCTCTGGGGAGCCATGCGGGGCCGGACCAATTTCTGCTGACCGCGGGGCTGGGCATCAGCGGCCTGCTCACCAACGCGGTGCAGGTTGCGCTGTTCGCTCTGGCCGCTCATCTTTATCCAACGGGCGTGCGGGCCACTGGCGTGGCTTATATGGCGGCGGTGGGCAGGATCGGAGGGGTGCTCAGCTCGATCTTCGGATCTCTGCTGATCCAGGCGGGCGGCGCGTTCTGGATTGCGTATGCGGTCGCGATGCTCTGCGCCTGCGCGGGCGTGTTCGAGGTGCGCCGACACATCCCGGGGTCGCGAAAGATTTCAGCGGCTAGCTGACGGCGGCTTCAATTTCTTTCATTTCGTCGTCCGACAGGGAAATGCCGGCGGCCTTCATGTTTTCTTCGAGGTGCGCGACCGAGGAAGTTCCCGGAATGGGCACCATGACGGGACTGCGATGCAGAAGCCAGGCAAGTGAAATTTGCGATACCGTCGAGCCGTGGCGCTTCGCCATTTCGTCGAGTTTCCCGCCGGGACGAGCCAGTTTTCCCGCAGCCACGGGGAACCACGGGATGAATGCCAGATTGTGTTTTTCGCAATACTGGAGAACGTCTTCGTGCTTGCGGTCACCGACGTTGTAGAGATTCTGAACGCTCACGATCTCGACGATCTTGCGGGCCTGATCGATCTCTTCGGGTTTGACTTCGCTTAAGCCGACGTGCCGGATCTTGCCTTCCTTTTGCAGTTGCGCGATGGCTCCGAGAGATTCCTCGACGGGCGTTTTGGGATCGATGCGATGCAGTTGCCAGAGATCGATGACGTCTGTCCTGAGATGGCGCAAGCTCATCTCGACCTGCTGCACCAGATATTCGGGACGGCCCACGGGCAGCCACTTGTCGGGACCCTGGCGGGTGAGTCCGGCTTTGGTTGCGACCACCAGACCTTTGGGGAAGGGCGAAAGCGTCTCGCCGATCAGTCGCTCGCTGACCTCAGGGCCATAGCTGTCGGCAGTATCGATGAAGTTCACGCCGAGTTCGACGGCGCGGCGCAGTACGCGCTTCGCCTCCGCCGGATCGGCGGGTTCGCCCCAAACGCCCTTGCCGACGATGCGCATGGCGCCAAATCCGAGGCGGCTTACCTTCAGGTCGCCGCCGATCTCAAAAGTAAGGTTCGGTTTGCTCATTGGAATTCAGGAGTGTTGATGAAGCTGGCAGCTCTTGAGATTCAGGGTTCCGGGGAAACGTATTGCCCCGCCGGAGATCATGGAAGCGTTCGTACATCTTCAGCGAAGCCGCATTCAATTCTGTCGCGCGTCCGCCAGAAGTTCCGAAGTTGGAAGAACGAGGCGAACTCCCGCGGCTTCGGCCTCGTTCGGGTCCGCAAAGGCATTGGTTCGTTCGAGAATGACCCGTGCCGTTCTCAGCTCCTCGAAATCGACTGCCGCCGTATAGCGCTGGGCAAAGTCCATGACTCGAACGAGAGCCCCGGTGATTTTGTTCTGCGAAAGCGCCTTCAAAGCCATCAAGTAGTTATTGCGGTATACGATGGGAACAACTATTCGACTCTCGCCTGCTGCTATCAGTTCCGCATTCATCATCACGCGAGCAATGCGTCCGTTGCCATCCGCAAAGGGGTGAACCTCTGAGACCAGAAACATCATGAAAATGGCCCTGTGCAACGGGCTCGTGAGACCTCTGTAGATTTCGAAGCCTTTGGCGAGGGTGCCCTGCAGAAGCGCAGGAGCGACGAACAGAGTCGAACCGGCGCGATTCGGATCGGTCTTGAACTGGCCCGGCCCTTTTTCCGGACGGCCTTCCATGATGGTGGCATGACGGCTCTTCAAGAGTGCGGTCAGCTCGTCGAAGCGACGCGGCAGACGTGACATTTCGCGGTCATCGGACACCAGTTTCCAGGCGCCAAGAATATCGTGGGCGTCTTCCGGCCGGGACTGCGGAATTCTGCCGTTGAAAACGATATCCTCTGCCTCGTCGACTGCGAATTCGGTGCCCTCGATGAAGTTTGAGAAATACGCCTCAAAAAAGTGCAATGCGGGTCCGTCCGTTGGCCGTGCAAGGCGCGTGACGGGAGCAGTTCCTGAAAGTTCCGCAAAGAGACGTTGAAAGAGATCGAGGCGTTCCGGATCGTAAGGCTGACCCGCTGCGCGAGCAACTGCGACCGGTGACTTGAGCTGCGAACTACGCGTACCAAGCAGAGCGCCGATCAGATTATCCAGCCGCCGGAATTCATCCGGGAGGCCTAACGGCTCCGAAATTTCGCGCGCGGTATCGCGGAGGCGCTGTAGGGCGTCTTCGCTGCCGTGGCGAAGCATTTCATCCAGGCGCTCCTCGATTTCGGGGGCGGCAAGAGTCCTCGCTAGGCTAGTTCGCGCCCGAGAGGGGCGCATGTTCTCAAGGAAAGCGCGCGCCGGGGACGAGATTCGCAAACCGCTGATGAAGGGCCGGTCGCTATCGAGCGGCCCTGGCCCTTTGCGGGGACGCAGGGTCACGCCGGGCAATGCGATATCGCGCTTGTGATCGGCAATCAGAAAGACCGAACCGTCCGGAGCCGGGCGATTTTCCAGCGCTGTGCGGTCGGCAATCAGTGCCCCGGGGAAATAGGATGCCACGAGAGGCCAGAGATTTCGTTGCACGATTCTCTCTGGCTGGTCCCGCAGATTGCGGGTGTAAAGCCGGGAGCTCAGTTTGCGCAGTCGGCCCTGCTTGACGCCCCTAGAAGCGGCAGAGGCGATTTCCGCATTCGAGACGAAAACCTCCGGCATAGTGGAGAAATCGGGCATGAACTGAATCGGCAGGACCAGTTTAGCAAGATTTTGGGGGTTAAGGCCAGCGAACGGCGAGTTAATGGGACTTACGCGGTAAGCACGGTCCAATTCTTGTATCGGGTATACTTCGGCAATTATGCGGAAAGTCGCGGTATTGGTGGTTGGACAACTTTTGCTGCTGCCGTTGTTGTGGCCGTCCGGTCCGGTCCAACCGGGTAAGATCGTAGCCCGCTGGCCGATCAAGACCAGCGTTCAGTCTCCGGGTGACCTCAAGAAGACCGGCACGATGATTCCTATTACGGACTTCCTCGATCTGACGCCGGCCGCGGATAATATGTCCAAAGCGTTCCAGACCGTGCTGTTTCCGAAGACCGCGGGGGCGACTTTTGCCGAAGGCGATATCGTGCGGACCCGCGGGTATGTTCGGCTGGTTGCGGGTGAGGATGACGGCGATTATCACATGCAACTCACTGCGACTCCGGATACATTCGAGAACAGTCTGGTGGTGGAGGTTCCGAAAGACGATCCGGATTTTGTCAAGGACGGGGGAGTGTCGGCGGCCGCGACGACAGTGCGCGGCTTCGTGATGAGCCAGTTCAAAACGGGCGATCCCACCGGGCGCATTGTCGTGATCGTGAATCCGACCTACGTCGAGGTCACCGGACAATTGTTTTTCGACGCGGAACATCAGGCTGCGATGTCGAAGAGCGTCTTTCGCGGAAAATCGATCCACGGGAAAAAGCTGCCGTCGAAAACATCGTGGGAAGTTCATCCGATCCTCAAGATCGCTTTCGCGCCGAAACCGTGATCGCTAATATCGAACTATGTTCTGCACGAATTGCGGGAAAGAATCGGAGGGGAAATTCTGCTGGAACTGTGGAACGCCTCTGCATGTTTCTGCTCCAAACGCAGTGCCTGCCGCGAGCGCTGAAGCGCCGGTTCCGACGGACTGGCAGAACGATGTCGACTACGAGAAGTTGATTCACACTCCGGCCGTGCGCGATCTGCTCGCGAGGCAAAAACCCGAGCAGGCACGCATGACGGGTGAGGAGTTTGTCGGATCGTTCGAAAAGATCATCAAGTCTCCGGTCGCGCTGGTGCCTGCGATGACGATCATGCGCGACATCTACGGCCGGATGGGAATTCATACGGGCAAGACGCGCGAGGAAAAGTATCCGCAGCCGGTGGGCCGGGTTATTGTATCGGCCCTGTGCGGGATCGCAAAGAGCGGTTACAAAGTGCAGGACGTGCGCCAAGCGTCCGACGGCTGCATGCTGATCTGCGAAATTCCGTCCGACATGTTCAGTCTCTCGGGGCAGCTGTTTATAACCATCCGGCGGGAGCTGGAAGGGACTTCGGTGCAAGCGGATACGCACATCGAAGGGCAACTCTATGACTGGGGCAAGAGCAAGCGCGCCCTCGATAATTTATTTGCGGAGATCGCGGAGGCGAAATGAGGAGTATGGGTTCGGCGACAGTTTGGGGATTGGCGCTGCTGGTTTTGACATCGTCTGCCTGGGCGGCGCCGCCCTGCACCACGGCGACGGCAGCCTGTACGGAATTCGTTCCGCTTGGAGGAGGTCCCTCGCGGTCGCTGGTTTACAGGACGTATCCGCTGGATACGAAGAACGAGAACATCACGCGGGCGCTGGTGGTGGTGCATGGCGCGGGGCGTGACGCAGACAATTATTTCCGCACGTCGCTGGCAGCGGCGTTTCTCGCGGGCGCACTGGACAATACGATCGTGATCGCGCCGCGTATGGCGTCCAATGACGGACAGGGCTGCAAGGATATGCTGGCGGACAACGAAATCAGCTGGAACTGCAGCAGTTGGCGCTCAGGCGGAGCATCGCTGACGACTCCGAAGGTGGGCTCATTCGATTTCCTCGATGAGATTCTGCGCAAGGTTGCGCGCAAGGATGTGTTTCCGAATTTGAAGACGATTGTGGTGGCGGGACATTCGGCAGGCGGGCAGGTGGTCAACCGCTATGAAATGGGCAACCATATTCACGAGACGCTTGGGACGCCGGTGAGTTATATCGTTTCGAATCCTTCCAGCTATGCGTATCCGGACCCGACTCGTCCCACCGGCGGCGCGTGGTCCGTACAGGCTTTCGCTCCGGGGTACGTGCCGGTGGTGGATCCGAAGACCCCTCTGTTCGGGCGCTTCGGGGGAGCCCGCGATTGCACAACATATAACAAGTGGCCTTACGGGATGGAAGAGCTTAGCGGCTACGTTGGCACGATGACGGCGGATCAGATCAAACACCAGCTGGTATCGCGGCCCACCACTTATTTGCTGGGCGAGTTGGATGTCCTGCCGCTGGGCGGATTCGACGGATCGTGTTCCGCGATGGCGGAAGGGCCTACTCGCCTCGCTCGCGGTGAGGCCTACGGCAAGTATGTGAATGAGAAGTTTGGCGCCAAACATGTTACGACCATTGTTCATTTGTGCGGGCATAACGCGCGATGCATGTTTACTTCGGAAGACGCGTTGCCGGTTCTTTTTCCGAAGCCGTAGCTGGCGACCTAGCTCCGCGCCAGCGGCCCTTGGGAACGGCTGGTAAAATCGGGAAACCGCTCCACTGTCCCCGTCTGCCATCCGGCGGTAACTAGAAAGATTCCGGATTCAACATCTCATGACTCGCAGGTTTCTCCTCGCAACGATCTTTTTGGCGGCAGCCGCAAATGCCCAGACTCTCAACCCCGCACTCTGGTCGGGGATGAAGTACAGGATGATCGGTCCGGAGCGGGGCGGCCGTGTCACCGCCGTCACCGGGGTGCCATCGCAGCCGTTCACGTTCTACATGGGCTCGACCGGTGGAGGCGTCTGGAAGACGACCGATGCCGGTCACTCGTGGGCCAATGTGTCGGACGGCTATTTCGCCGCGGCCTCGATGGGAGCGCTGGATGTCTCTCTCTCAGATCCCAGGATCGTGTATGCGGGAACCGGGTCATCCAAAATTCGCAGCAATGTGTCCGTCGGGCGCGGCATTTATAAATCGACTGACGCTGGAAAGACCTGGAGTTTTCTGGGACTGCGCGATGCCGGGCAGATCGCGACGATTCGTATTCATCCCTCCAATCCCGACATTGTGTTTGTCGCGGTGACGGGAAATCCTTTTACCGGCACGAAGGAGCGCGGGGTTTACCGCACCACCGATGGCGGCAAGACGTGGAAGAATCTGCTGTTCATCGACGAGCTTACCGGCGCCGCCGATCTGGAGTTGCAACCCGGCAATCCGAATGTGGTTTTTGCTTCGATGTGGCACGGACAGCGCAAGCCGTGGACGATCGTCAGCGGCGCGATGGAAGGCGGAATTTACAAATCGACGGACGGCGGCGACCACTGGACGAAACTCGGGGGCGGCCTGCCCAATCAGCTTTTCGGACGGAGCAATGTCGCAATTTCGGCGGCCATGCCGAACCGGATTTATGCCCTGATCGAAGCCAAACCTGGATCGGGGCTTTACCGGTCGGAGGACGCCGGGGCCACCTGGACGCTGATTAACGCCTCGGGCAACATCATCACGCGACCGTTTTATTACACGACCATGGGAGTCGATCCGGCGAATTCCGAAGTCGTCTGGATCGGTGATGAAGACTGGTTCAAGAGCACGGATGGCGGCAAGAGTTTTCGCCGCAGTCCCATTCCCCACGGCGACAATCACGACGTTTGGATCAATCCGAAGAACCCGGACATCATGATTCAGGGCAACGATGGCGGCGCCACCATTTCGCTCGACGGCGGCAGGACCTGGAGCAGCGAAGAGAACCAGCCGACCGCGGAGATTTATCAGGTCGCGGTGGATAACCAGTATCCGTATCGCGTCTATGGTGCGCAACAGGATGATTCAACTCTGATCGTTCCGAGCCTGCCGCTGGGTAACGGGCAAGCGTGGCGCACGGGTCCCGGGTGCGAGACCGGCCCCATTATTCCGGACAAGGACAGGCCTGAAATTGTTTACGGCGGCTGCAAGGGCCAGTTCACGCGGCTCAACCTCAATACCAGCGATGAAGAGCGCTACTGGGTGGGCGCGGAGTCGCTTTACGGGAATGGCGGGAGCGACCTGATTTATCGCTTTCAGCGCGTGGCCCCGATGGAGGTTTCGCCCAATTCGCCGCACACCGTTTATTACGGTTCGCAGTATCTGCATCGCTCGCGCGACGGGGGCGTGACGTGGGAGAAGATCAGCCCGGATCTGACGGCGCGGCCGGAAGGCACGCAGGGCGCCAGCGGTGAGCCGATCACGCGCGATGCAACCGGCGAAGAGATTTACAGCGTTGTTTATGCGATTCGCGAGTCGACGATTCAAAAGGGGCTGATTTGGACCGGCTCCAATGACGGCCTGGTTTATGTGACGCGCGACGATGGCAAGAGCTGGACCAACGTAACCCCGAAGGATCTGCCACCGGGCGGGAGAGTGCAGAATATCGAAGCCAGTCCGCGCCGTCCGGGCACCGCTTACGTCGCGATCTACCGTTTTCTGCTGGGCGATTTCGCGCCTTACATTTATCGCACGGACGATTACGGCAAGTCGTGGACGAGGCTCACCGACGGCAAGAACGGAATCGCGGCGGATGAGCCCACGCGGGTGGTGCGGGAGGATCCGGATCGCGCGGGGCTTCTTTATGCGGGAACTGAATTCGGCATGTATGTGTCGTTCGACAACGGCACTCACTGGCAGTCCTTTCAATTGAATCTCCCGGTGACGCCGGTAACGGATATCCGGGTCGCGCACAAGGACCTGGTGGTGTCCACGCAGGGACGGTCGTTCTGGATTCTGGACAATCTGACGCCGCTGCATCAGATCAACGAGAAGACGTCGACGTCGGCGGATATTCTCTTTACGCCGCGCGAGGCTATTCGCAGTTCGGGGCGGGGCGGTCGCGGTGGAGGGATTCAGTATCCGCAACCTGGAGCGGTTATCGATTATTACCTTGGGGCGGCGGCCAGTCAGGACATCGCTATCGAAATTCTGGACGGCAGCGGGAAAGTGGTGCGCAAATTCAGCAGCCTGACGCCAGCCAGCGCTGGCAACATCCCGGATGAGGAACCCTCATCGGGGGACGAAGAAGGCGGCGGGGGCGGGCGTGCTCGCCCTGTTCTTGTTGAGAAATCGGCTGGTATGCACCGGTTCACATGGGATTTGCGCTACGCAGGTCCATGGATGAGCGCGGCGCGTCCGGAAGGACCCAACGGCCCGGCGGCGGTTCCTGGCAAGTATTCGGTCCGCCTCACGGCGGGGAGTTTCACCTCGACGCAGCCGCTCACCTTTATCGAAGACCCGCGGATCTCGGCGGACGGCGTTACCACGCCCGATCTGAAGGAGCAGTTCGAACACAACATCCGGGCGCGCGATCTGGTGAGCGATGTCAACAAAGCACTGGCCCGGCTGCGCGCGGCGCGCACGGGCGCCACTGGCGAAAAGCTGGCTGGTTTGAACGATCTGGCGGCCGATCTGATTACGCCCGCGATTCGTTACAGCAAGCCGGAACTGCAAACGCAGATCACCTATCTCTACTCACTGACCAATGCCACGGACCAGAGGATCGGACGCGACGCCATCGAGCGCTATAGAGTTCTGCGCAAGGAACTGGATGAGCGGATTGCGCAGCTGAACAAGCTCCTGGGTACGGATAAATAGAAATCTACAGGATTTTCTTCAACGCGTGGCCGACGCCTTTGCCGATTTTGCCGGCACCCTTAACGGAGCCTACGGTGACATCTTTTCCGGCTCTGACCGCGCCGCCGCCTACGGCAGCTCCGGCATCAATGGGATGCAGGGTGGCGAGATCCGCCGCGCCTTTACCAACGCCCGCGGCCGCGCTGCCCGCACCTTTGGCGGCGCCTCCGGCTACGGTTCCTACACCGCCTCCGACCTCGGCAGCGGTTCCTCTTTTGTGTTTGGATTTTTCTTTTCTTGCGGAGGAAGATGGCTGATCATTTTGCTCGGACGACTGGGCGAAGGATGTGGACACCAGTGTGAGCGCGGCAATTAGTACGAAGGTTCTCACGAATTACCCTGCTCTTATTATCCCGCGATTCGCGGCGTTTTAGTTGATGGTGCGGATCAGCTTGCTGGTATCGAAGCCCAGGGATTTCGCGGCTTCCACCAGGCGCTCGTAGAGCGACTCATCAATTTTCGGTTCGCGGGAAAGGATCCAGAGGTAATCGCGGCTGGGCTGCCCCGTCATGGCCCATTTGTAGTCCTGATCGAGGTCGATCACCCAATAATCGGCGGAGAAGGGCCGGAGGAAGGTGACCTTCATTCTAGAATCCGGTCCCTGCGGATCGGCTTTGCGGCCCACTGCAGTGGACGTAACGAGCTTGCCTTTGGAATCCTTGCACTCGTTATACAGGTCGAATTTTCCGTCAGGGCGCAGCGAATATTTGATGAGCGTGGCGCTAACGCAGCTTTTCTGGAATCTGTTTGCGAGGCGCGCTACTTCGTACCACTGGCCCATATATTTGGGCAATTCCATTCCGGCAGCGGTCCTGAGGGGCGGATCGGCCGCGGGCAGGCAGCCTGCAAAAGCACTAATCACGCAAAGAGAAATGGCAATACGGCGCATCGAATGTAGCATCTCCCGACCCGGGAATACCCGAATCAAACGGGTATTTTACCCGATAAGCGTCTTACGTTTTGAAGCGGCTTCCGGATTTACGGAAGCGTCAGGCGCGGTGGAGATCCGGACGCCATTGCTTCACGGCTTTCTTGATGGCGTCGGGCGGCAGGCCTTTTTCGGCGGCTTCGCGGGCGAGTTCCACGAACTGATCGTCGGACGCGAAACGGACCGCGATGATTTGCCTGAGCGTCAGACGGCTGTCGAGAAGTTTTCCCGCCATCGCGAAGTGGCGCAAGTTTTCTTCCGCGCGAATCGCGCGGTCCTGGACCTTCAGGGCAAAGGTCCGGCATTGAAAAAAGCCAACCATGCAGGCAAAGCAGACCGCGGCGATGAGCATGGCGACGTGGTGCTGAGCGGGGCGATTGAAGGAGTGATACAGGATCACGCAGGCGCCGATGAAGCTCAGGAGCAGGATCAGGGCGACTCCCAGGAACACGGGGACCCGCTGCGAGTGGTTGGAATAACTTTGTTCGGCCATTTGCGCTATATTAGCGCGCCTGCAATGTTACTGCTGTTCGTTCTGTTCTTGCCGGCCGCGAGCCAGGGAAGAAGCCGCTCGACGGCGGCCTCGGCAGTAATCCCGTATTTCGCGCGCAGCTGATCCACCTTGCCGTGCTCGATGAAGGCGTCCGGCCAGCCGACCCGGACCACGGGGATAGTCGATCCCATATTGCTCAGCTCTTCCAGCACGGCGCTTCCGAAACCGCCCTGGAGGACATGGTCTTCGAGGGTCAGAATTACTTCGACCGAGCCAGCGAAGAATTCCAGCATCTCTACGTCAATGGGCTTGGCGAAGCGCGCATTGACCACCGCGGCGGCGATTCCCTCGCAACCCAGTTTGCGGGCTATTTCTTCGGCCATCGGAACCAGCGCGCCCAGCGCAAAGATCGCCACACGGTCATGATCGCTGTGCTGCAGAAGTTCCGCTTTTCCCACCGCGATGGCGCGCGGAACGTCTTTCACCGGCGTGCCCGGGCCCACGCCGCGAGGGAAGCGTATTGCGATGGGACCATTCCATTGCTTCGCGGTGAACAGCATGTCGGCGAGTTCGTCCTCGTCTTTCGGAACCATGTGCACCAGATTCGGGATGGAGCGCAGGTAGCTGATGTCGAAGAGTCCATGGTGAGTCGGGCCGTCGTCGGCGGAAAGGCCGCCCCGGTCGATGCAGAAAACCACCGGCAGGTTTTGCAGGCAGACATCGTGGACGATGGGATCGAAGGCGCGCTGCAGGAACGTGGAATAGATGGCGCAGAAAGGCTTCATGCCTTTTGCGGCGAGGCCGGCGGCAAAGATGACCGCGTGTTCCTCGGCGATCCCGACATCGAAGTACTTGTCCGGATGAACCGGTTGGAAGCGATCGAGACCAGTGCCATTGGGCATCGCGGCGGTGATGGCCACCACGTTCGGATCCCGATTTGCCAGCTTCACCAGAGTGTCGGCGAAGACTTCGGAGTAGGTGCGACGCCCCAGCGGTTTGGTCTCGCCGGTTTCGGGATCGTAGGGACCGAGCCCATGAAACTTCTTCTGTTTTTCGAGGGCCGGCTCGAAACCCTTACCCTTTTGCGTGAGTACGTGCAGCAGCACGGGACGATCCTGCTTCTTGAGAAACTCGAGCGTGCGGATCAGCGTGGCGATGTCATGCCCGTCGATGGGGCCGAAGTATTTCAGGCCAAGTTCTTCAAAGATGACGCTGGGCAACAACATGCCCTTGGCAACCTCTTCGGCTTTGCGCGCCATGCGGAGCGCGGTCACTCCGCCCACCTTCTCGACAAGTTTTCCGGCGCGGTCATGCAGGGAATCGAACTGCGGACTGGTGACGATTTTGTTCAGGTACGAGGCGATGGCGCCGACGTTCTTGTCGATGGACCATTCGTTATCGTTCAGGATCACGATCATGCGCCGGGTGTGGTGCGCGATATTGTTCAGAGCCTCGTAGGTGATTCCGCACGTGAAGGCGGCGTCGCCCGCCACTGCGACCACATGTTCCTTGCCGCCGGTCCGGTCGCGCCCGACAGCCATGCCGAGTGCTGCGGAGAGCGCTGTGCCGGCATGTCCCGCGCCATAGCAATCGTGCGGACTCTCGGAGCGCAGCATGAAACCGTTCAGGCCGCCGGGGGTGCGGATGGTGTGGAACTGACTCTGCCGGCCGGTGAGCAGCTTATGGACGTAGGCCTGGTGGCTCACGTCGAACAGCAGTTTGTCGGCTGGTGTCCGGAATACATGGTGGAGCGCGATGGTGAGTTCGACCACTCCCAGGTTCGGCCCCAGATGCCCGCCCGTGCTGGCGAGAACGGTGATCATCCGTTCGCGTATTTCCGCGGCGAGTTGTTCGAGTTCAGGAAGGGAGTGCTTTCTGATTTGTTCCGGTGAGTCGATGCCCTGAAGAATGCCAGCCATAGTAAACAGTTAATTCGATGATTTGGACCGTGGTTTCGGATGCCCGGTTTCTGATTTCTTTTTGGCCGGGCAGCCGCGGCCGGGAAATACATTTAGCTTGTCTTTAGCTTTAGTTCTTTAGCTCAAATACGATTATCCGAAGTTCAGCGGCTCCGGTGTTCTCAAGGGTATGCGGCGGAAGCGGTTCAGACCATAGCGCGGTAGAGACGGGGAGGGGGCCGGATACGCGGCTATCCCTGGTAATTTTTCCTTCGGCATCGCGGCGGATGAACTCGCTCCAGCTCAGGATGTACAAAGTGCCCGGCCAGCGATGCGTATGGAGAGGTACGGTATGTCCGGGTGGAATTCTGGTATCGAGCACCCGGACGTGCTCGTTTTCCATAAGGAGAAAGTGATATTCAGGCGCGGCGATTAAGGCGTCGAGAATTTCCGGCCAAAGCCATTTGTTATCCGGTCCGGTGTTCGTCACCGTTCTCGCCTTGACGCCGCGGCGCTGACGGGCTGAAACGGCTTCAACTCCGATACGGCCGCTCCGTCTTTGCGCGGGTCGGAGGCGCCGGCGTTCACGCCTTTGCTGAAATCGCGCTGCACGGCCTGGCCGGAGCCCATTCTGGTGGATGAATAGTCACCGCGCATCACGATCTTGTGACCCATTGCCGTCAGTTCCTTTCTAGTGGCTTCGGGAATTCTCGCTTCGAAGTTGACGTCGCAGCCGGGGAACGTCTCTTTGGTAAATCGCGGGGCGTCCAGCGCGCCCTGCACATTCATCCCGTAGTCCACCAGGTTGGCTACAAACTGCGCATGCGCCTGAGCCTGATTCCAGCCGCCCATAATTCCGAAGGCAATGCGCACATCGCCTTTCTCCATGAATGCCGGGATGATCGTATGGACCGGCCGTTTGCGTCCGGCGAGAACGTTGGGATGGTTCTTGTTCAGAGTGAAAAGTCCACCGCGGTTTTGCAGCGCAAAGCCCGCGCCCCCGACAGCCAGGCCCGACCCAAACCCTACTGTCGCGAAGTTGCTCTGGATCAGCGAGACCATGTTGCCGTCGCGGTCCACTACGGAAAGGTAAGTGGTGCCGTGATCGGTTCCCGGCGGTACGCCCGCCTCCACGTTGCAATTGGCTTTGCGCGGATCGATCAGCTTCGCCCGTTCCGCCGCGAATTCTTTGGAGATCAATCCGGCCACGGGGATTTTCGCGAAGCGGGGATCGGCATCGTAGCGAATCATATCGGCGTAGGCGATTTTCTTGGCCTCGATCATGGTGTGCAAAGCGCGAACTGAATTATGTCCGAACTGCGCCATGGGAAAGCCTTCCATGATGTTGAGCATTTCGAGCGCGGCGACACCCTGCCCGTTGGGGGGCAGTTCGTAAACCTTCCAGCCGCGATAGGTGGTCGAAACGGGATCCACCCATTCGCTTTGGAACTCGGCCAGATCGCCGGCAGCCATGGTTCCCCCATGCGATGCCGAGGTGCTCAGGATTTTCTTCGCTGTTTCACCCAGGTAGAATTCGTCTCTGCCGTGCGCGGCGATGCGCCGGTAAGTTTCAGCGAGGTCGTGATTGCGGAAGACCTCGCCCGCGGCAGGGGCGCGGCCGTTCACCAGATACGTCTGCGCGGTGGGTCCGTCGGCTTTGAGGGTTTTCTCGCTGTCCCGCCAATAGCCGCTGACCACTTCACCGACCGGGAAACCTGCTTCTGAATAAGCGATGGCGGGGGCGAGGAGTTCGGCGAAGGTCTTGCGTCCGAAGCGCTGACGCATCTTGTCCCAGCCGTCCACCGCGCCTGGCACGGTCACGGACTGGATTCCCGATTGCGGCATGGAGGTCAGGCCTTTGGCCAGAAGGTAGTCTGCTGTCAGCCCGCGGGGCGCCCAGCCGGAAGCATTCAAGCCATATAATTTGCCGGTGCCGACCTCATAAATGATGGCGAACAGATCGCCGCCGATTCCGTCGTTCATCGGGGCCACGAGACCCATCATGGCGTTGGCCGCGATGGCGGCATCGATGGCGTTACCGCCGTTCTCCAGAATTCGCGCGCCCACCTGCGAAGCCAGAACGTTTTCGGTGGCTACTATCCCGGAGGTGGACACGACCATGGAGCGGGATTGCGAACGGTCCTGGGCAGGGGCGGCCTGCGTGACGCCGAGCACCAGTAACGCACTAAAAAAGACAGGTACTCCCAGGATTCTTATCGACATCGCAATAGCCACAATTCTACCCGTTTGACGCCGCGATGGCGGCATACAACGTTGTTGCACAGGCCCGCGGCGCTATATAGTGTTGTCCATGCAGTTGAAACGGCCGCGCCAGCTCGGGCTTCGGATTCTGCGCTCCGTTGTTACGGTGGGCGTCATTGCGCTGATCGCGTGGGTGTTCAACACGCTCGACCGGGGCAGCGGGATGACCGTGGCGCTGGCCTCGGTACTGACGATCCTGTGCGCGGCGTCCTGGTGGGGACTGCCTGAAGCGGTTGCGGGCGCGGTTGCGGCCACTGGTCTGCTGATTTACTATTTCATTCCGCCGCTGCACAGTTTCAAGATCGGCGATCCCGACGATTGGGTGGATCTGGCCGCATTTCTTGCCACCGCGATACTGGGAAGCGATCTTTCGGCGCGCGCGCGACGCAGCGCGTATGAAGCGATTGCACGGCAGAAGGAACTCGAAGTCTCGAACGCCCGGCTGGAAGAGGAGCGGCGCCGCGCCGAAGGACTACTGCTCAACATTCTGCCGGTTGAAGTGGCGCATGAACTGGATCTGAAGGGTCTGGTGAGTCCGAAATACTTCGAAGATGTGACCG
This sequence comes from Bryobacteraceae bacterium, assembly GCA_035552315.1. Lineage (GTDB taxonomy): Bacteria > Acidobacteriota > Terriglobia > Bryobacterales > Bryobacteraceae > BOG-234. The sequence continues at coordinate 6,197 of DASZLO010000052.1, read as the reverse complement.
TGATGTTCACCGATTTCGTCGGCTTCACGACGTCGGCGGAGAAGCTGGCGGCCGAGGAGCTGGTGGCGCTGCTGCATGAGTATTTCACGGTCTTCGATGAAATCACCAAGCGGCACGGCCTCGAAAAGATGAAGACGGTGGGCGACAGCTATATGTGCATCGGAGGCCTGCCGGTGCGCAATCCATCGCACCCGGTGGACGCGGTGCTGGCCGCGCTGGAGATGGTCCGCTATGTGGCCGAACGGCCGCGGAACGACGCTCCCGTGGAATGGAGTATGCGGGTGGGCATCCATACGGGTCCCGTGGTGGCGGGGGTCGTGGGGACGCTGAAGTTTGCGTTCGACGTTTGGGGCGATACGGTGAACTTCAGTTCGCGGATGGAATCGAGCGGGGTTCCGAACCGGGTGAATGTTTCCGAACGAACCTATACGCGGGTCAAAGATTTTTTCAACTGCGAATACCGGGGCAAGATCATGACCAAGGACAAACGCGAGGTGGACATGTACCTGGTGCAGGGAGTGCTTGCCAAGCTTGGATCGCAGGATGAGTTTACCCGCCGCTACCAGATCTATTTCCAAAAAGACCCGCATCCAATTTCAGAAAGACCCGCATCAAAGGGCGGCGCGGCTAAGGCTTAGGAGATTTCACCATTCCGCATCGCATGCAGGTGGTGACGCGGCGGGGTGGCTGGATACCGTCAACCGCGGCCGTCACCCAGGCGGGGTGAGAGCACCGCGTCTCACAGCGCTGGCAAACTCCTTCTGAGTTCCAGACGTGCGCGCCACGGGGGCAACTGCCAAAGACCGCTATGAAAAAAGTGGAAAACTTCGTCACGGACTTCCGGCTGCCATTCTTCCGGCAAGGCTGAGCAGCGCGTGCGCGGAGGAGGCAACCTGCCGGTCGAGGTGCTCAATGACTCCGCCTAATATCTTCGCAATCATGGCCTTGTCCGGGTGGTTCGACTCCAGCACTACCGGTATGAGCTTCCCGACCGCTCCGGCGGCGTTTTCAAGGTCCGGGCCGGGTATCAATAATTGATTTGCCACATTGCCGATCTCTTTTTGAAGTTCCTGAGCAGTGTATGGCATCGCGGCCACCATGGGTCGGCCTCTTCCTTTGCTTAAAATGTACTATAACGTACATTTTGTAAATCGTATAAGCGCAAAAATTGCACGGTTCCTAGGGGTACTAGAGCAACTGCCCAACATTTGTACGTAATAATACTATTTGCCACAAATGAAACCACTGCCCGGGCGGAGGCCGACGTGTCCCCGATGCGGATCGGATGACAATCTCACGATGGGGCGGAGGGAAGGCTCCGAGCGAATCCTGGTGTTCCTCCTGCGAACACGAAAGTATCGGTGCCCCCGCTGCGGAGGCTCATTTCGCGCGCCGGACCATCGGGACAAGCCGGGCTGAAATCAGTTATTTTTCCGCAAGATCCAGGTCGACATGGCGCGCAGGTTCTGTACGACCGTAGTCTTGAGCGGATCGATCGGACGCGCGCCGAGCCGCGATTGCATCTCACTCAGGAGGGCCTCGTCGGCGAGGTATCGCTCTGAGCCGTCGGGCAGCAGATAGCGGCGGTCGGCGATGTGCACGATCTGCTCCTCGATTCCGATGGAACTGGCGAGGCGGCAAAAGAACAGGCCGCCGGGTTTGAGTTTGCGCCAGCTTCCCTCCAGCATGCGCCGGAACCGATCGGTGGTTTGCGCGAAGTGAAGAACCGCGCTGCTGATGACGACATCGAAAAAGGCATCGGGGAACGACATCTCTTCGACCGGCTCGACGCGGAAGTTTTCGGGCGCCACGTGGCGGGCCAGACGGCGAACGGAGGCAATGGCTTTCGGGTCGGCATCGACGCCGAAGATCTCGAATTCTCCGGCGGGCGACTCAAGGAAATAGATCAGGTTTCGTCCGCCGCCGCAGCCAGCGTCGAGGATGCGCATGCCCGGCACGATTCGTCCGCGAAGGAGCTGATCGAAAAGATAGATGTCGATTTCGCCGAACCGTCTCGAGAGCTCTGACATTAGTGAACAGTGCCGGCGAGAGTGGCGGCCGCCGCGCCATTGAGGCGGGCCACGTCGGCCGTGAAAGTGGGGGAAACTCCGTCCGGGGTGTCGTCGGCGGTGTGCTGCACAGCCGTGTTTTCCGATGCGGAAGTGAAGCGCACCGCGGGGAAACCCTCATTCTGGAACGGGACGTGATCGCCGGCGCGGCCGAAGCGATCGACGCGCAGGACCATATCGATTTTCAAAACGGGAACGTACAGGCGGGCCACCTCCTGAATCTGCCGGGCGAGGCGGCGGGAAGGCGATTCGGGAGGATCCGGTGAATAGATGCGCAGGCGATTGCCGGTATCGCCGTCCGAGCCAGTCAGCTCGTCGCTGCCGTCGATGTCGTTGTGGACGACGCCCAGGATGTTGTCGCCGACGATGTCGTTGTTGAGAACTGCTTCGATCTGTTCGCGGGCGGCTTTGGCGCGCGCGGCGTAGCGGGTGCTGCCAGCGAGTCCGATCTCCTCGCCTGCAAATGCTATGAAGACGATGGTCTTTTGGAAACGGTACCGGCTCATGACGCGAGCCAGTTCTAGGACTACGGCGACGCCGCTGGCATCGTCATCGGCGCCGGGCGCGCGCGCCTCCGCTGCTTTGTCGCCCTTCACCCGCAGATTGATGGAGTCGTAGTGAGCGCTGAGGATAATGCGCTTTTCCGGTTGCGCGACGCCGGGAAGCACCGCGACCACATTCTGGATTTCGGTAGCGCCTTTCTTTCCGGTGTCGAGAGAAACTTCGAGCCGCTTACTGTAGCCCTGGAACTGCGCGAAGATCCAGCGGCGGGCCGCGCCGATGCCGCGAGTTTTCTGGCTGGGGTCGGAATAGTTCCCGCGCGTGTCGAAAGCTGCGAGGGTCTCGACAGTGGTCACGATGCGATCCGGCGAGATGTCGGCGACCATTCTCTGGATCGCGGGGTCGGGTGGCGCGGCCTGGACCACCTGGCTTTCAACCCCCGGAAACAACATCACCAGCAGGAAGAGCGCGCGCGATGTTGCTTTCTTCATGGGCACAGCCTATCGCACAATATTGGCACAAGTCATGCTGACGTCGCGGCCGAAGTCACTGATACAAAAGCGGCGCCGACAAAGGCGGGAGAAGGTATTGACACGGGCCCTCAATGGGGTCACAATTTCAGTCGTAGCCACATAAGAGAAATACGGACCGGCGTCATCGGGACGCCGTGAATACCTGGATCTGGAGGTGCTTACAATTCCACCTGAAAAGCCCCGGGGCGGGCGGCATTAACGAATCTGCGGTTTCACACCGGTAATCGGAACCTCCGGACGAAGACAGTGCTCGCGATCAGAACACTGTGCGCTAATCAGACGCCAATGGATGGTGGTTCGCAGAGCCGGACAGATTTGTTTTTAGCCTTCCCGCCCCTTTTATTTTCTGCCGGTCTGGAAAATCTGCAGCACCGGTTTGGCGACTCTTCAACAGCCGGCCCTCTCAACCAGTGCCCCCGGAGACAATTCATGGCAAGTGCGGCAAAGAACAACGGTCTGACGGAAGATCCGACCGTTCGGATAGAGACCGGCGACGGGCCGGCCAATGGCGCCCAGCACCGGCCTTCTTTCGAAATCCTGCAACGTGACGGTATCGGCATCGTGCGCATCAGCGGCCGTTTTGCGACGGGGACGGACTACGCGTTTGTGATGGAGCAAACGCGCCTTATCAAGGGCATGAACTGCGACAAGGTGATCGCGGATGTCAGCGAAATGGATTCGGCCGGGTCCGAGGGAATCGGATTTTTCGTTGAACTCCATGCGTCGATGGCGAGGAAACCGGGCGGACTTTTCGTGCTGGCCGGTCCTGCTCCGCGCGTGCTGGAAGTGCTCACGCTGTGCGGACTGATTCCGATCATTCGGATCACAGCGGATTTCGATGCGGCGCTGGCGCTTTGCGCGGCGGCCTAGCTTCTTCCTTTACTCCTGTTCCGGACGGCACCGGAGCGTTTATATGATAGAGGCGTCCGGGAAAGGAAGAGAGCCGCAGGGATGCCGAGGATGAAGGAGTTTACGGTCACAATCGACGACAAACCGGGGGCGCTCGGGAAATGCTTCCTTGCGCTGGCGGAGCGCGGCGTGAATATTCTGGCGTTCCAGTCTTATGTGGAGGATCGCGAGAGCCTGACGCGGCTGATCGTGGACGATCCGGCGGGGGCGATGGCTGTGCTGGGCGGGCTGCGCATGCTCTTCGAGGAAACGGAAGTTGCGGTGATCCGGCTGGCGCACCGTCCGGGTGAACTGGGCCGCGCGGCCGCGAAGCTGGGTGAAGGGCAAGTCAACATCGAGTACTCCTACAGCGGCCTCGAGCCGGACTCGCCAATGGCGCTGGTGGCTTTCGGGGTCGATCAGCTGACCCGGGCTTCGAACCTGCTGGACGAACTGGCGGCGGAGAATTCGCACTAAATTCGCAGTTGGCTTCTGTGTGGCGGGCTACGGGTTTTGCGGCCAAAACGATATATACTGAATGCCAAAGCGGAGATTAAATGCGCCTGAATCATCTCGTTTCTTTTGCCGGTCTGGGAGCCATGCTGGCAATGACTTCGCCATTTCTGGCGGCCCAAAAATCACAGCTGAACGCAAAGCCTGAGGCGGCATCGGAAGCGGCGTCAGAAGCGGCTACGACAGGCGCGGCCAAGAACTGGAAAGTGCCGCGCACCATCGACGGCCAGCCGGATTTCCAGGGAGTGTGGTCCAACAATAATGCCACCCCGCTGCAGCGGCCCAAAGAACTGGCAGGGCGCACGACGCTTACCGATGAAGAAGTGAAAGCGCTCAAAGCGAAAGCCAAAGAATTCTTCGATACCGGCGGAGATGCCGAGTTCGGCGACAGCGTCTTCGAGGCGGTGTACGCGGCGGTCAAGGCCGGCACTTCAGGTCCGCACAAGAGGCCGGAAAAAGGTTTCGACGGCGCGACGGGCGACTACAACACTGCCTGGATCGCAGAACGGGACTGGGACAATCGGACGTCGCTCATCACGGATCCGGCGGACGGACACATCCCGCCTTCTACGCCTGAGGCCCAGAAAAGAATGATGGCTTCCATGCGGATGAATCCTGTACCCGCCGGTCCGGAAGACCGTCCTCTGTCGGAACGCTGCATCACGTTTGGCTCACCCAGAACGCTGGCGGGCTACGACAGCTATTACCAGATCGTGCAAAGCCGCAACTATGTGGCGATCGAGATGGAGCAGATGCATGACGCGCGCATCGTGCCTCTCGACGGCAGTCCGCATCCGCCGGCGAATGTCCAGAACTGGATGGGCGACTCGCGCGGACACTGGGAAGGCGACACGCTGGTCGTCGACACCACGAATTACAAGCCGAACGCATTCATGAACGCGACTTCGAATCTGCACACCATCGAACGGTTCACGCGGACCGCGGAAGGAGTCCTCCAATATCAGATCACCATCGACGATCCGATGACCTGGACGAAGCCGTGGAGCATGATGATTCCGCTGCGCCACACCAATGAGCTGATGTATGAGTATGCCTGCCACGAAGGCAACATCGCCATGATGAGCATGCTCAAGGGCGCCCGGCTGCAGGAAGCTGAAGCAGCGAAGAGCGGCGGCGCGAAGAAGTAAGTACCCGGTTTATTTGGACGGGCGCTTGCTATACGGGCCGTAGATCAGGTCCTCCACAAACTCGACGCATTTGAATTCGCTGACCTGCGGATTTTTTTCCAGATGCCGGTAGACCGGCATGCTGATTTTCCACGCCCGCGAGAATGTCTGCGGGTCCTCGATGGTGGCTTCGTACATGAGCGCAGTCGCGCCGAGCGGCGTGTAGCGCTCGACCACATGCAACTGGTCGCTGTGGTAATCGCCGGCGCGGTCGAACCAGGTCTGATCGTTCAGTCCGGTGACGTCGACCACCAGGGTGTCTCCTTCCCAGTGCCCGACCGAATGCCCCATCCAGGAGTCGGACTGGGCTTCGGGTACTTTTTCCATGTAGATCGTGCGCGCGGCGCCGGCAAATTCATAGGCCATCAGAATGTATTTGGGCGACTGCACGATCTGAAACGGATAGGGGCTGTAGGTCGAGCGGGGCACGCCGGGCATGTAGCACTTGAGCTCGGGATCGTCGGTATAGCGATGCTCGTAGTTGGCGTTTTTCTTCGCAAGAGCGG
>DASZLO010000051.1:0-26275 GCA_035552315.1 Bryobacteraceae bacterium | reverse complement strand
GCCGCCGATTCCCGGGACGGAGATCTTGATGTTCGGTCCCTGGACAGTGATGGTGGCGGGGATCGCCGGGCTGTTCTGGTCGATGCTGTAGAACTGCGCCTGGAGCGTGTCGCCGGGCGTGGTGGAAATCTTGATGACCGTGCGCAACTCGCGGTTGGCCTGGGGTATCTGCAAAGTGCCCTGCCAGGTGCCGGTCAGGCTTTGGCCGAACAAGGCGGTTCCCGACAGAACGGCTAAGGCGATTACCCGGTTTACAAACGTCTTCATGTGGTCTCTCCTGGGTATTTCCTGAAGGGCTGTCCTAAGCCAATACGGGGATCGCTCCGGCTTGGTTCATTTTACGTTTTTTTTGCTTAGCGGGCGCGGCCCGCAGCCGCGAAGCCTGCCTGCATAAAATGGCCGGTATGCGAACCGGCCGCCGCCGCGATGGCATCCGGGGGGCCCTGCGCAACGACGCGTCCGCCGCCTTCCCCTCCCTCCGGACCCATGTCGATGACCCAGTCCGCCGCCATGATGACGTCCAGATTGTGCTCGATCACCAGCAGCGATCCGCCATTGTCGATCAGGCGTTCAAAGGCGGTCAGGAGTTTACGAATGTCGTCGAAGTGGAGGCCGGTGGTGGGTTCGTCGAAGATGAACAGAGTTCCGTTGTTGCTCGATTGCGCCAGGTGCGCGGCCAGTTTCACGCGCTGCGCTTCCCCGCCCGAAAGCGTTGTGGCGGACTGCCCGAGCCTCAGGTAGCCAAGCCCGACCTCGTCGAGAAGCCGCAGACGGTTGACCAGACGCGGCGTGTCGTGGAAGAAAGCGATGGCTTCGGCGACCGTGAGTTGCAGCACTTCATCGACGTTCAAACCTTTGTATTTGATGTCGAGGATGCTGCTTTTATAGCGCGTGCCTTTGCACTCATCGCACACCAGTTCCACATCGGCGAGGAACTGCATTTCGACTGTGACGGTGCCATCGCCCTGACAAGTTTCGCAGCGTCCGCCGGGAACGTTAAACGAAAAATGTCCCGCCGTGTAGCCGCGCTTTTCGGCAGCGGGCGTGGCTGCGAAGAGGCTGCGGATGATGTCGAAACCCTTTATGTAGGTCACGGGGTTCGAGCGGGGCGTGCGGCCGATCGGCGCCTGATCGATCATCACCACTTCATGGATCGCGTCGGCGCCTTCCATGCGTGAGCAGGTGAGGCGGGGAGAATCGTCGTCGCCCAGTTCGCTGTCGAGCCCAACCTCTTCGACGCCTTCAGAACGGCGCATGCGGGCCTGCAGCGAACGGTAAATGACATCGTGTACCAGAGTCGATTTGCCGGAGCCGGAGACGCCGGTCACAACCGTGAGAAGCCCGAGAGGGATCGCCACATCGACGTTCTTCAGGTTGTGCATACGGGCGCCGGAGAACCGCACCATTTTCCGGGGGTTCGGTTCGCGGGTTTCGCGCGGCTTCGAGACCTCGCACTCGTGGCGCAGATAGCGGCCTGTGAGAGAGCCGTTGCGATTGCCGATCAGCTTCGGGAAATCGCCCTCGAAGATGATGCTGCCGCCGTGTTCGCCGGCTCCCGGGCCGAGATCGATGATGTGATCGGCGGCGCGCATGACATCGGGATCGTGCTCCACTACCAGGATCGTATTGCCGATATCGCGCAGCTCATGAAGAATGCGGATGAGGCGACCGGTGTCGCGGCTATGCAAACCGATAGACGGTTCGTCCAGGACATAGCAGGCGCCGACCAGCCGCGATCCGAGACACGTGGCCAGTTGAATGCGCTGGGCTTCACCGCCTGAAAGCGTCGAGGAAAGGCGGTCCAGCGTGAGGTACTCGAGACCGACGTCGTTCAGAAATTTGAGGCGCTGGGCGATCTCGACGAGGATCTTGCCCGCAATACCGGTCTCTTCCGGAGTCAGTTCCAATTGCGCGAAGAAGCGTCCGGCGTCGGCGATATTCAGGCGCGCGGCTTCGGCGATGGTTTTGTCTCCGACACGGGCGTAGAGCGCTTCCTTGCGAAGGCGCGAACCGTTGCATTCGGGGCATTTCGCATAGCCGCGATAACGGCTCAGGAAAACCCGCACGTGCAGTTTGTATTTTTTCGATTCGAGATAAGCGAAGAATTGACGGACGCCGTCCACGCCCTTGTCGCCGAGCAGGACCAGGTTTTGTTCCGCTTCGGTGAGGTCGCAGAACGGAACGTTGAAACGCACCCGGCCCGCGGCCTGCTTGCGAAAATCCCGCATCCATTCCTTGCCTTTAGGCTTGGTCCAGGGATCGATCGCGCCCTCATCGAGCGTCAGGCCCCGGTCCGGCACGATCAGGTCAGGGGAAAAATCGATGGTATTGCCGAAGCCCTGGCAGCGCGGGCAGGCCCCGGCAGGACTGTTGAAGCTGAACAGGATCGGTTCCGGCTCCTGAAATTCCAGATTGTCGTACTTGCAGATGAAGCGTTCGCTGAAAAGCCGGCGTTCCCCGGTACGGGCATCTTCGAAGATCACATCGCCCGACTCCCGGTAGCACACTTCGACGGTATCGACAATGCGCTGGTGCATGTCGGGTGCAATGGCGATCCGGTCGGCGAGGACGTATACTGCATCGTCCCAGCGGATATCCAGCAGCGACTCGGGCGTGGAGAATTCAGAGACCTTGCCGCCCTGCCACAGCCGGTTGAAGCCGCGCGACCGAAGCTCCGTCAGCCGGGCATTGGGGGTCTCGCCTGCGGCGTGTTTCACCGGGAACAAGACGAAGTATCTGGCGCCTCCCGGTTCCGCCAGCATGAGATCGGCAACCTGATCGACTGTGTCCTTCGTCACGCGGCGGCCGCAGACGGGGCAGAAAGTCCGGCCCGCGCGCGCCCAAAGGAGCCGCATGTAATCGTAAATCTCCGTTGACGTAGCGACGGTGGAGCGGGGATTCCGGGTCGAATTCTTCTGCCGGATAGCGATGGCCGGCGCGATGCCCTCAATTTCGTCGACCGCGGGCTTTTCCATGCGTTCGAGGAACTGGCGCGCATAGGCGGAGAGCGATTCCACATAGCGCCGCTGGCCCTCGGCATAGATAGTGTCGAAGGCGAGGGAGGACTTGCCGGATCCGGAGACGCCTGTGACCACGGTCAGCTTGTTGTGCGGGATGGAGAGCGTGAGGTTCTTGAGGTTATGCAGCCGTGCGCCGCGCACGACAATTTCGCCGGCATTATCCGAGGGGCTGGGGTTGGACTGGCTCAAGGTCTGGACTGGCTCGAAAATGGAAGGGGAGACAAAACCATTTTAGCAATGGGCTGTCAGGGGGTTTTAGCGGCGGAGAAGCATGGGCCGGGACCACGGCAGCCAGGCGATTCCGTATTCCGGGTAATCTTCCGCGAATGCGATTTCACTGAAACCCGCGGCCCGGCAGTTTGCGATCAGGCCGTCATGCGAGAACATGCGCATTTCCAGTGTCGTCCCCGGACCATCGTGGAAGGTGAGCCCTCCGAACGTTTGCAGCCGGCCCTCCGCGGTCCGGTTCACCAGTACATGTCCCGACCGCAGCTTGACTACCTGCCAGTCATGGAGGTCTGGGAAATGTTCAATGGTTTCGCCTTCCGATTCCCAGGGCGTGGAGAAAACGACAAAGCCGCCCGGCTTCAGCACCTTCGCGAGGTTATTGAACGCCGTCTGCACAGGTGGAGGCACGTGCTCGAAAACCTCGCTCGAGATGACGAAGTCATAGACGGAATCATAGGCGGAATCGGCCGGCGTCTCCATGATGTCGAATCTGGGCTGACGGTGATAAAAAGTGTTCCGGTAGTCCAGACGCTTCACCAGCTGTTCGGCGATGGCACCCGGGTCGCTCATGCCGAAGCCGCGAATCTTCTTGTTGCGCGGGAACTTTTTCAGGGGAATGCTGCTCCCGAAGAGGTTGACGGAAAGCGCATGCACGATCCAGCGGAAACGCACGTTGGACCCGCATTTGGCGCAACTGGCGATTTCGCGATCCAGCGTTTCGTCGCTGCACGCGGCGCCGCAGAGGTTACAGGTAAACCGGGGCAACTGCCAATCGTCTCACGCGGACTGCGAATTTGTGTTCAGGTGCCGGTAGAAACCGAGGTCGCTGCCGGTCAGCATCTTCGTCCCGAAAATGATCTGCGCGGTGTGCTGCGCGAAATGCTCCACCACATGCAGGACCGCGTACACGCCCGTCACCTTGTACTTCTGAATCTCGTGGACCGAAGTGAGCTGTTCGGTATTCAAATGCCGAATGACTTCGATGGCGCGCTCGACTGCGGCGCGCAGATTCGCCGTAAGGACCGCCGCGGCCGGTCCCTGCCGGGCATTGAACTCGGCATCGCGGAACCGCGAATCGGGCTCGCCGCCCAGCCCGGAGATAATCCACTGGCGCACGTTGCCCGTGAGATGCAGCGCCAGATTGCCGATGGCGTTTTCGTTCTCCTGTCCGCGCGCCCAGATCTGGTCTTCGGTCAACTTCGCCACGCAGGTTTCAATGCGCCCCAGATGTTCCAGCAGCGTTTCCGCCGCGCTTTCGAGGAAAAGAGATTCGACGCTCATAGCTTCTTTAATACCAAAGCGGAATTCTTGCTTCCGAACGCGATGCAATTGGCGAGCGCGTATTCAAAGTCGAGGGGCCGCGCCTGATTCGGGATGTAATCGAGATCGCATTCCGGATCGGCTTGTTCAAGATTGATGGTGGGAGGCGCAATGCCGTCGCGCATCGCCAGAAGGGTAGCGGCGACACCGGCCGCACCGCTCGCGCCCTGCGGATGACCGATGAGGCTCTTCAGCGACGAACCGGCGAGTTTGAAAGCATGTCCGTTGAAAGCCAGCCGAGTGGCGCGGGTTTCGATGCGGTCATTCAGATCGGTGGAGGTTCCGTGATAGTGGACGTAGCCGATGGCTTCGGGTCCGACGCCTGCGTCTTTGATCGCCGACTCCATCGTGTAGGCCGGCTCCTCGCCGCATTCTTCCAGCCTGACGCGATGGTAGGCCTCACAGGTGGAGGCGTAACCCAGCACCTCGCCATAGATATGTGCGCCTCGCGCCTTGGCGTGTTCGTATTCTTCGAGCACGAAAAACCAGGCCCCTTCGCCCAAGACGAAGCCTGTCCGGTCGCCGGAGAAGGGGCGCGAACCGCGTTCCGGCTGCTCGTTCCACTGCGACGTGAGGATGCGCATGACCATGAAGCCGCGCATGATGAGCGGCGCCAGCGGGGCATCGACTCCACCCACCAGCATCCACGGGGCATCGTTCCACTGGATGGCCCGCATGGCATAACCTAATGCATCAGTTGATGATGTGCAACCGGTTGAAACAATGTGACTTATTCCACGAAATCCATAGCGCATGGATACTTCGCTGGCGAGGGTTCCGATGGTGGAGGTCGGAACGGTATAGACGCTGCATTGTTTCTCGTGACCGGTGTAATAAAGCCGGTACTGTTCTTCCGTGAATTCCAGAGAGCCGCCGCCCGAACCGACCATCACACCGATGGAACGCTGCTCGGCCCGGCTCATTCGCTCCGGCTCGATACCCGCATCGGCGAGGGATTCGCTGGCGGCCGCGAAGGCCATCGGAACGCAGCGGGAGACATGCTGGCGTTCCTTGGCGTCGATGTATAGCGACTCGTCGAAACCGGCCACTTCACCGGCAATTTGGACCGCAAGCCGGGAGGCGTCGAATCGCGAAATGTGCCGAACCCCGCTGCGGGCCGCTTTAGTGGCAGCCCAGAAGTTCTCGCGCCCGATTCCGTTGGGACTGACGGCGCCTATCCCGGTGACAACTGCACGTCGTTTCAGGTAAATGTACCTTTTTGCCTTTCGCTACCCATCAGTATAGGCTTGAAGAGAATGTTTCCCGTGAAAGCGAGCAGGTCTCGCCTGAGCTTGCGGCACGCGCTGGGTGGGCTTCATGCCGGAATCGTCGGGGCGCTCATTATGCTGGTCTTTCTCATGGCCGGCTCCATCTTGGACCGCCGGTCCATCTGGGTGGTTCCAAATCTTTTTGCTTCAACGTTTTTCGGCAGCGATGCTTATGTAGATCGTTATGTCCACACCACGTGGAGCGGTCTGGCCCTGCTCATGGCCATATACGGCGGACTGGGAACGATCTGGGGATGCGTATGGCGGGATGAATCGAGACCCTGGCTGACCTTTTACGGGGGCGTTTTCGGACTAGCGGTTTACTTCGTTTTTTTCGATTTCGTGTGGAAACGCGCGGATCCGCTCATGACCCTGTATGCGCCCGATCGTCAACTGGAACTGGGGCACATCATCTGGGGAATGATGCTGGCGCGCTCGCCGCGATATGCGCGCGCTATTGCGGGTCGGGTATCGGACACAGTCCAGTTCATCGGTCAGGGTGTAGATCAATTCACAGAACAACCCACTGAGCAACCCGCCCTGATTCAGGACGCCGGCGAGGCGGTTAAATAAAGAGGCCGATCTCGAAAGAGTTCCGCGCGGACGTCGCGCCGTTCCACTGAGCAGTGCTGCAGGAATCCGTCCGACCCGAAGGTTTTTCCTTCCACGCGAACGCCGTTGGGCGACCGGGTGACGCGATATGTGCTTTGAGCCCCGGCATAGGCTGAAGCGCCTTCGACCGAAACCGGAGTTCCCATGATGAAGTGCAGCCCGCCGTCCGGACGGACTACGATGGCAAACTCATCGAAGGTATTCGAATCGTCTGCGCGGGCGACATCGAAGATCCGCTGCGCGTTGTCGAGAAACGTGTCCACCAATGAACTTATCGGCCGTGGACGGCGGCTTTCGAGAAATTGTTCCGGCGCATGCACTAGCATGGTCCAGGTGCACGAGATTCTGGAAAATCTGCCGACCGGAACATTCGTTCTCGATCTGGGCTGCGACGAGGGCAGTTTCTCCGGAAACGCAACGGCCGCGCATGTGATTCGGGTGGATCGCGACCGTCCGTCAAAACGCAAATCCGGCGAAAACTTCGTGCAGGCGGATGCTGCGAAGCTGCCTTTTGCGGACCATTGTTTCGCGGCCGTAATCTCAAATCACAGCCTGGAGCACTTTGACGACTTCACGGGGGCACTGGCCGAAATCGGCCGCATCACTTCCCCCGACGGCTCGCTGTTTGTCGCCGTCCCGGATGCCTCCACGTTGACCGACAAAATCTACCGGTGGCTGGCCAGCGGCGGCGGACACGTCAACGCGTTCGTGTCCGGCGCCAAAACGGCAGCGCTGATCGAGCAGGCCGCCGCCCTGCCGCTGGTGGCGACGAAAACGCTCTGTTCTTCGCTCTCGTTTCTGAATCGACGCAATTCGCCCCGGCCGATTCCGCGCCGTTTATGGCTGCTCGGCGGAGGCTATGAGTGGTCCTTGTTCCTGTATGTCTGGCTTTCGCGGCGGCTCGACCGCGCCCTGGGCACGCGCACCAGCGTGTATGGATGGGCGTTCTACTTCGGCCGGGTGGAACGGCCGGTCGATACCGATACCTGGGTGAACGTTTGCATCCGATGCGGCAGCGGTTGCCCCGCAGGCTCGATTACAGCCCGAAGCGCAGTTCCGGGCCTCGCCATCTGGCATTGCACGAATTGCGGCGCGTCAAATCCATTTACAGGCTGAACGATAACGCGCAACCCGCTAAAATCGTAGAACCGTGATCGAAACCCGCCACTCCGTTTGTGCGCTCGATTGTCCGGACGCCTGTGCCCTGCTCATCGACGTCGACCAGTCGGGTCGCGGGTCGAAACTGCGCGGCGACCCGGCCCATCCGGTGACTCGCGGTTTTCTTTGCGGGAAAGTGGCCCGCTATCTCGATCGGGAATATTCGCCCGAGCGCGTGCTTCATCCCCTGCGACGGACGGGCGCAAAAAGCGAAGGGCGTTTCGCGCGCATTTCCTGGGACGAAGCGCTGGACGAAATCGCCCATCGCCTGCAGTCGGCTTCCGATGAATTCGGACCGGAATCGATTTTGCCTTACAGCTATGCGGGCACCATGGGATTGCTCAACGGCTCGGGCATGGACCGGCGGTTCTTTCACCGGCTGGGGGCTTCGCGCCTCGACCGGACGATTTGTTCGTCAGCGGGCGGCGCCGGACTGATGGACGCGCTCGGCGTGAAGTACGGGATGGAGCCCGAACAGTTTCGCAACGCGAAGCTGATCATTGCCTGGGGCGCGAACATTCTGGGCACCAACGTCCATCTCTGGCCGTTCATCGTGGAAGCGCGACGCAACGGGGCTAAGTTTTATACCATCGATCCGAACCAGAACCGCACGGGTTCGCTTTCGGACCGGCATTACGCGATCCGGCCCGGCAGCGATACCGCGCTGGCGCTGGCGATGATGCACGTGATCACGGCGGAGAATCTGGAGAACCGGGCTTATGTCCAGCAGCACACGCTCGGTTTCGGCGAACTCAAAACGCGTGTGCGCGAATGGACTCCCGAGCGCGCTTCCGAGCTGACAGGCATCCCGGCAGACGACATCGTCCAGCTGGCGCGCGAGTATGCAACCACCAGACCAGTGGCCATTCGCGTCAACTACGGGGTGCAGCGTTCCGAGCGCGGCGCGATGGCGGTGCGAACCATCGCGCTGCTCCCTGCCCTGACCGGCGCGTGGCAGGATACCGGCGGCGGCATGCAGCTCAGCACCTCGGGAGCTTTTCAGTTCAATCGCACCGGACTGGAACGCCCTGACCTGCAGTTCAAATCGACGCTTCAGCGAGAAGCTCGCGTCATCAATATGTCGCTGCTGGGGGACGCTCTCACCACGGTGAACGATCCGCCGGTGAAGGCCCTGGTTGTCTACAATTCGAATCCTGCGGCGATTGCGCCGGATCAGAACGCGGTGCGCCGGGGCCTGCGCCGCGAAGACCTGTTTACCGTCGTGCTGGAACAGTTCCCCACCGATACGGCCGATTTCGCCGATATCGTGCTGCCTGCGACGACGTTCCTCGAACACACCGACCTTTATCTTTCTTACGGACATTACTATCTGCAACTGGCCCGCGCGGCATTGCCGGTTCCGGGGGAGGCGCGGCCCAACACTGACGTGTTCCGTGCGCTGGCGGCGAAATTGGGCCTTAACGAGCCCTGCTTTAACGACACCGACGACGATATGATCCGCACGCTGCTCGATAGCCGTCATCCATTTATTGACGGCATCACCATCGAGCAGCTCGAAGCGGAACGTTCGGTGAGGTTGCAACTCGGCGAGGGTCCGTTTCTCCCTTTTGCGCAGGGCGGCTTCGGCACCGATTCCGGCAAATGCGAATTTCATGCCGAGACTCTGAACTATGAACCGCCGGTGGAATCCCGCCTGGGCGATCGCGGCCTGTTTGCGAAACTGCCGCTCGAATTGATCTCACCGAAGAACGACGACAGCATGAATTCGACTTTCGGAACCCGGCCGGCCACCGACGCGCAGACCGGCATCCTGAAAATCCATCCGCGGGATGCGGCCTCGCGGCGGATCGAAACCGGCGACGCGGTGCGCGTGTTCAATGGCCGGGGACAATGTCTGCTGCGCTCGCACGTAACTGAAACCATCGCGTGCGGAGTGGTCTCCGCGCCGTCGGTTCGCTGGCCGAAACTGGCGCCGGATGGGAACAGCGTGAATATGCTGACCTCGCAGCGGCTCACCGACAAAGGCGGCGGGCCGACGTTTTATAGTTGTTTGGTCGAGGTTGAAAAAGCGGGTGATTAAGCGCCCCAAGGCGGAGCCGGTTTTGACGCGGGCGGAACGTCCCAACACATGCCTCGGCGAGGTCGCGGTCCTCATTCCCGCTTACAACCCCGACCATACGCTGGTCAATTTCGTGGCCAGCCTGTCGTCACTGGGATTCCCCCATATCGTCGTTATCAATGACGGCAGCAGCGCCGGCAGCAATCCCGTGTTCGAAGCGATCTCCCGGACAGAAGGCGTGCGGATCGTCGAACATGCTGCCAATCTGGGTAAGGGCGCAGCGCTCAAAACGGGCATTAATTACGCGCTCACTGAGTTTCGCGGCGTGGTTGGAATCGTAACCGCCGATGCCGACGGGCAGCATTTGCCGGAAGATGTGGTGCGGGTGGCCGCGCGGCTGCTCGAAAATCCGACGGCGCTGGTTCTCGGCGCGCGCTCTTTCGACGGCAAAGTGCCCTGGCGCAGCCGAATCGGAAATACCATCACCCGCAAGGTGGTCCAGTTGCTGGTAGGCGCGAAATACAGCGACACACAGACCGGCCTGCGCGCCATTCCGTCCGCGTTTGCGTCTTTGCTTCCCAAGCTCCCGTCGTCGGGTTATGACTTTGAGCTCGACATGCTGGTGGCGGCCCGCAAGGACTCCATCGAGGTGCTCGAAGAGCCGATCCAGACGATCTACGAAACGGATAATCCTTCTTCGCACTTCAATCCGCTGACCGACTCGATGAAGATCTACTTCGTCCTGCTGCGGTTCAGTTCGGTTTCGCTGATTTCGGCGCTGGTCGACAATCTGATTTTTTATGTGACCTATCATCAGGGCGCCACGATTCTGAGCGCACAGATGCTTTCGCGATCGACGGCCGCGCTGTTCAACTATATGGTGGTTCGCAGGGCGGTGTTCCACGTCCGGGAACGCCATACATCAGCCTTCCCCAAGTACCTGGCGCTGACGGCTATCAGCGGAGCGGTCTCATACGCCTGTATCCGGATGGTCACAGATACATTTCATATTCCGGTTTTCCGCACTAAGATCGCGGTGGAAACGCTGCTGTTTTTCGCCAATTTCGCGGTACAGCGGGACTGGGTGTTTTTGCGTTCAGGGAATGCGGCGGTCGTGGAGCAGCCGAGCGAACCCTGGTCATTCAAGAAAACCGACCTGCTCTGGCTGCTGCTGATGATTCCCGCCGGCATTGAAATCTACGGTTTCACTCATGTCCCGCTCGACGGACAGATCTGGGGCGCGGCGGGCAACCACAGGTTCCACAAGTACATCGAGTTCTTTGCGGCATTAACCTTTTTGTTCGGGATATTCGCACGCCGTTATTTTCTGCCGGTGCTCGTGGCCGCCGTGGTTCTCTGCTCCGCCTTCGCGGTTGGAATTGTTCCCGTGGCGTCGGTGCTGCTGTTTGTTTTTTCGGCGACGATATTGGGACGGCTCTGCTTTGGCGATTCCACGGAAGGCTGGCTGGCCTTTCTTGGCGGAGCCGCTCTCTGGATCGCAGGCATGTATCTCACGCTTCACCTGCCGATACACTATCCGGCGGTCCATCTGGCGGCGCTTGCGATTCCGATTCTCGCCGGATACCAGGGAGTGACGCGGAAACTTCTGGAGCAGTGGTTTGAGCAGGGGCTCGCCCTGTTTCGTAAGGCCGCCACGCCCCAGGATCTACCCGACTTCGCCGCTGGAGCGGCCCTGGCGTTTGTCCTGATCGCAAACTGGCTCATCGTTCTAAAGCCCGAGGTCAGCACCGACGGGCTTGCGATGCATCTGGCCATCCCTTTCAATATTTCGCTGCATCACGCTTTCACTGTCGATTTTCACCGGTTCATCTGGGCGTTGATGCCGATGGGCACGGACCTTTTGTACAGCGTCATTTACCCGATGGGCGGCGAGTACGCGGCCCGCCTGATGAACTTCGCCATGCTCACGGGGACCGCATGCCTTCTGGTGCAGACCGCCAGGTCCTTCGTGTCCCGGCCGGTCGCTTTACTCCTCGCGACGTTGTTCGTGTCGAGTCCGCTGGTCTATCTGGTCACCGGTTCGCTCTTCGTGGAAAACACCGTTGCCCTGATGGTTTTGGGCGCGGTGGCCGCCCTCTGGCGTTTTCACGAAACGCAGACCACCCGGTATCTGATGCTCGCCGCGGTCTTGTTCGGCGCTTCGATGACGCTCAAGCTCGGCGCAGTGCCCGCGGGCCTGCTCGGATTAATTGCCCTCCTCTTCGCCGGCCTTCCCAAGATTACGAACGGCGGCGCAAACAAGCGGAGGTATCTGCCGCTGGCCGCGGCTGTCGCGGTTCTTCTCCTCATCGGTTGCATCCCGTACGTGTCTGCGTGGTGGCAATCGGGCAATCCGTTCTTCCCTTACCAGACCGGGCCGTTCAAATCCTCGTTTGTGCAGGACGACATCCGGGACGAGACTTACAGCATCGGCAAGCTGCCGCTTTCCTGGCGAACTCCGTACGATCTCACCTTTTATACGCACAAATACTTCGAAGGCCAGTCGGGCTCGTTCGGCTTCCAGTACCTGCTGTTTCTGCCGCTGGTGGTGGCGGGCCTTGTTGTTGCGCGGTCCTTCAAGGGACGTTCCGTGATCCTCATTGGAACCGGCGCGGCTCTGGTGGTGGCGGTGACGCAACCCAATGCCCGGTATTTTTACTTCACGCTTCCGTTGCTGACCCTGGGCGCGGCGGCGGGGCTGGGCTGGCTGCGCGCGCGACAAACCGAGATGTTCCAGGCCGCGATGGCAACGGCTGTCGCCGCGTGCTTCGGTAATCTCCTGTTCCTGCCCGTCGCCGACTACTACCATCGGGATTTTTATTCAGCCCCGCTGTTCTCCGCGGCGGGCCGCCAGGCCTATTTGCATCAGACCGCGCCCGAACGCGAAGTCATTTCATTCGTCAACAGGACACACGGAAACGAGCCGGTGATCCTGACGGACGGCTCGGAAATCGCCGACGTGGCCGCGCCCGTTTACGCCCTCAACTGGCACGACTATACGTTCGGGAAACAGGTGAGAGACTTGCGCAATCCGCTCGATGTTTACCGCATGTTCCAACAGCGCGGCATCGAACAGTTCATCGTCGACACGCATCATCAAAACCGCTGGGAAGCGGGTGTCACCAACCTGCTATCGGCCTGCGGTCAGCAGGAGTTCCAGTCGGGCAATTACGTGGCGATGAAACTTCGTCCGGACTGCGAGCACGATCTTCTGGCAAAGCCGACGAGATAGCCCGGGCTCAGCGGACGATCAGTGCATCGACATCGATCACATGATCGCTGGATGCCGGGGTCTTCTTTCCCGTCACCGTCACCTCGAAGGTGTGGCGGCCGCGGGGAAGATCTCCGAACACGGTTTTCGCCTGCCAGATAATCTTCGGACTATAAAGATCGACCTCGCCGCGCGGCACGCCATCGATTTTGACCGAGCCGATTCCACGATTCCATGCCCGCGCGTATACCCAGGTAATCTCCGTGCCTTCGAACGTGAGCTGCGCGCTGGCGGATGGAGCGTTCGTGTAATTCTCAGTGCCTCCCACCGCTTCCGGATAGGAGCCGCGAGTCCACGCGCCGGAGTACTGAATCTCGTCGCGGACGCCATCGAAAACACCCGAAAGCTGAGGCGGCTTCATGTCGTCAGCGGTACAACCGGACTGGCGAAACGTGCCGTACCAGCCGGCGGCGTTCACGGTCAGGCGCTGGACGCATACGGAAGAACCCGCTGACTGGCTCACGACGTCGTGCTTGATCTTCCGCAAATCGGAGAAGGGCGCGGACGGCGGCGTCTGAAGTCCGCTGAAGACCGACACCTCCGGCGTCTTGCCGTCGCGGAGGCATTCGTCGATTTTTTTATAAATGCCCGCGTCCTCCGGCTTCACATTCCACTCCGTCAGATCGCGGAAGACCAGCATCTGCTGCTGGCCCCGGCTGATCCGGTAAATATCGATGCCGGGAATGGGTTGCTGCGGGAGAGAGGTCCAATGCCAGTTATGGTGCGCGGTGAAAAAGGCGATCAGATTGAATTGATCCACGTACACGGCCACCGGCCGGGGTTCCAGCCGGTTGAATTCGTCGATTCGGTCGCTCAGCACGTCTTGCGATGTCTTCGGATACCGCTCATATTGCTGGATCGAGAGTGCGCAAACGATCAATGCCAGTAGCGCGGCGGCTGCCATCCGGCCATTTTCCGGCAGGCGCGCGGTCAGACTGTCGGCCAGAATGGCGGCGCAAAGCACGAAGAACGGGAGGAAGAGGAACTGCTGCCGCAGATCGCCGCCAAAAGGGTATTTCCCAACCACCGCGGTAAGCGCAATTCCCGCCAGCATCACGCTGGTAATCACAATCGTGGACGCCGCGCGGTTCGCCACGGCATCGCGGGCCCGCAGGAATATCCGCAACAGCACCACGGCAGAAATCACAGCCCCTGCCAGAATTGCCCCGGCAACGGCATAGTTGTAGACGTCGTAGGGCAAGAACAGATTCAGCAGATTCGTCCAGTTCCGGATGAGAAACGCCGGAATCGATTCAACGCCCTTCGGATCGTAATAGAAGGGCAGCAAGTGACTCTGAATGTCCGCTTTCAAGCTGGCATGGGCCCAGTACAGATAGCCGATCAGGCCCAGAACCGGCGCGATTGTTGCGGCTTCAGAAGACCAACTGGCGCGCTCGCCCCGGTACTTGCGCAATGCGCACCATCCGATCAGCAAAGCGGCCGCCGCGCCCGAATAATAGAAGGCGTAATAATGCGACAAGCATGCGAGTATGGCGGCTACGGCGAAACCCGCTCTGGCTTTGAGATCGTGCTTTAAGTCCACCCTGGAATCCGGCAGCTCTGAATCCGAAGAGCCTCCGATTTCCAGAAGGCATGCGAACGACAGCAAGATAAAAAACGCGCTCAGCATGTAGGACCGCACTTCGCAGGACATGATAATCGCGGGCAAAGCCAACCCATAGGCCAGCGCGGACGCATAAGCCCACCCGTCCGATTTCACGACCTTGCGGGCGATCCAACCGACGCAGAACACCGAGGCTGTTCCCGTCACAAGCGAGATAGCGCGATAAACCAGCAGCGACCGGCCGTAGTGAACCAGCACCTTCAGAAGCAGAAAAAAGAGCGGAGGGTGCGCATTCACACGAATGTCTTCCCAAAAATTCTGCCAATTGTCCTGCTGCGCTATGAAAACATGCCAGTAGCCGTCATACTCGATGAATTGAGAAGCCCCCAGCAGGAGCCTCGGAATCGCGCAAATTAAGGCGATCAGAACCAGACTCAGCGTGAACCGGCGCCGTTTGGCGGTCATGTTCAATGCGTGTTCCCGCCTGCGGGTGCGCGACGGGGGACGTATTCCGGGATCGGCGACCTAAGACAGAAAAAGCAGAACCTTTGAAGCCCCGATGTCCCGGCCGACTGCAAAATATCTGGCGCTTCTTGCATTGGCGATCGCTCTCTTCTACTGGAAGACATTACTCACCGATCAGTTCACGATCATCATTGGTTCCGAAGGCGTTAATCTAACATACAGTTGGCTGCACTTCTGGGTGCAATCCATCCGCCAGGGCCACCTGCCGCTTTGGGATCCCTACTCATTCAGCGGACATCCGTTCGCCGGAGAGATGCTTCCCGCCGTCTATTATCTCCCGCATCTGCTGTTCCTTCTGGTGCCCTTCAACCGGAACGGCCTCATTTCTCCGCGCTTCTACCAGGAATTCGTCATTCTGATTCACATCACGTGCGCGTTCTTTACGTTTGCGCTGCTGCGCGAGCTCCGGTGCAGCCGTCTGGCCGCCTTCGTGGGCGCGTGTGCGTTCTCGCTGGGCGGGCTGCTCTCCCGAATGGTTTGGCCGATTTACGTCGAGACATGCATCTGGCTTCCGGCGATTTTTCTGTTTCTGCTGCGCGCGTTCCGGGCCGAGCGCCGCAACCGCGCCCTGCTGGAAGCCGCTCTCGGGGGGCTTTGCCTCGGCATGTCGATTCTGACCGGCGGCCTCGGATTTTCCATGATGCAGGGTATTTTCGCCCTCGCCGCCGCCATCTACTTCGGCGCGCGGGCGGCTTCAGCTCAGCCGTCGCAACGGCAAGCTCAATGGATGAGGACGGCGGCTATTTTCGGAATTTTCATGAGCGTAGCTTGCGGGGCGGCCGCGGTCCAGTTGATCTCGGCGCGCGAGTACAGCCCCCTCATCATGCGATTCATCGACGACGGCCCGTATCCCGCGGCCGACAAGATCCCGTATCACCGGCTGGTCCCCGGCATGTGGCCCCAGAGTATCGTGTCGGCCCTCTTCCCGATGGCGTTCGACGGCAAACTCGGCGGCGAAGAATACTTTCCTTTTTATATAGGGGTGCTGCCTTTTTTCCTCGCTCTCGTCGCGGTCTGGAGACGATGGAGCCACCTCTGGGTGCCGTTCCTGACCGTGCTGGCGGTTCTCGCTTTCGTCTACTCGCTCGGCGAATTTTCTCCGCTGAACGGCGTTCTTTACGCCGTGGTCCCCTACTTATGGGCAGCCCGTTCCGCCAACAGATTTCTTTATCTGGTTTCTTTCGCGCTGGCCATTCTGGCCGCCTTCGGGCTCGACATCCTGCTGGAAAATGCCGGGCAGGAGTGGTGGGCGTCCGCCAAAGCAATCCTGAAATGGATCGCGATCGCCTGCGCGGCGGCTTTGTTCGTCCCCGGGATCTTCACGCAGGTTCAGCTCGGGATCTATTCCGCGCTTTCCCTGCTGCTGGTTCTGGGCGCTTGCGGCGCTTTCGTTTACCTCACGCGGCATCCCGCTGGGCCGTGGCTGCGCGGAGCGGTCGTGGTTTTCATCCTATTCGATCTTTCGGCGTTCGACTGGCGCGAACTCGACAAGAGCCATCCGAGCAAGCCGTACGCCGAGTTGGACCAGATGGTCAGTTTGCGCGGGCCGGCCATGTTCATCAAGTCACGGCCCGGCCTTCATCGTGTCCGGGTGGGCGTGAGCCCCGAGCCGAATGTCGGCGACGCCTATGAAATTCAAAGCACGTGGGGAGGCGGCGCGACCGTGCTGACCGAGTATTCGAAGTTCGGGATTCGCGAAGACCTCCTGAACGTCGGCTATTACATCCGGCCCGCTTCCACTCCCGATGCGAATCCCGTTTACCAGGACGAGCACTGGAAGGTTTACGAAAACCAGCGATCGTTTCCGCGCGCGTGGCTGGTCCATAAGGCCATCGTCGTCACCGCCAAAGATGGCGTTTATAGCCGGCTGGACGATCCTGCCGTTAATCTGCATAACACCGCGCTGCTCGATGCGCCCCTGCCGCCCGATCTGGCGCGCAGCCTCGACGGCACGGACGGCACCGGCGAAACGGTTCGCTTCCGGTCTTACGAACCGGACCATATTTCGATTGACGTCACCAGCGAAAAATCCGGATTGCTGGTCCTCAGCGAAATGTTTTATCCCGGCTGGCACGCCACCGTGAACGGGAAACCGGTACAGATTTACAGGGTGGATGGCGCGCTGCGCGGCGTAGCGGCCCCGCAGGGGACGGACAGGATTGAACTCAACTACGCGCCTTTCAACATCTTCGCGGGAATTGCCATCACTGCCCTGACATTCTTAGCGGTGCTGGCCGCCGTGATTCTTAACCGATTCAAGCTCGGGTAACGTATTCTGGGATATTCTTATCCCTTTCGAACCCGATGTCTGAGCCCCCAGTTACCCGTACCACCGTAAAATATCTCGCGCTGCTCGCACTGGCGATCACGCTCTTCTTCTGGAAGACGCTGCTTACCAGTCAGTTCACGGTCCTCGCGGGTTCCGAAGCCATCAATCAGTCCTATGGATGGCTTCATTTCTGGGTTTACTCCATCCGCCATTTTCATCTGCCGCTTTGGGATCCTTACGCCTTCAGCGGCCGGCCGTTTGCCGGCGAAATGGATCCTGCGGCCTACTATCCTCTGAATCTTTTGTTTGCGCTGGTTCCTCCGAACCGGACCGGCCTCATCTCGCCCCATTTTTACAGCGAGTTCCTCGCTTTCACGCATGTACTGTGCGCCTGGTTCATGTTCGCGCTGCTTCGCGAGCTGCGGTGCAGCCGCTTCGCTGCATTCGTCGGAGCCTGCGCATTCTCGCTCGGCGGTCTGCTTTCGCGAATGATCTGGCTCCAGTACGTCGAAAGCTGCATCTGGCTGCCGCTGATTTTTCTTTTTCTGCTGCGCGCTTTCCGGGCCGAAACGCGTGGACGGGCTCTGCTGGAGGCGGTGCTGAGCGGTTCCTGCCTAGGCCTGTCCATTCTGACCGGGGGCCTTACCTTCGCCCTGATGCAGGGCATCTTCGCGCTGACCGCCGTCCTCTACTACGGCGCGCGCAAGGATCCGGCCCGCCCCTTCGACCGGCAGGAACAGTGGATCAAAATAGCCGCCATCTTCGGGGTTTTCCTCTGCGCCGCCGGTGGCGCGGGAGCCATCCAGCTGCTCTGCTCGCAGGAGTACGGCCAGTTGTCCATGCGCTTCATCGATGGCGGCGCTTTCCCGGCGGCCGAAAAAATTCCCTACAACCGCCTGGTTCCGGGAATGTGGCCCCAAAGCATCGTGTCGGCCCTGTTTCCCACCGCCTTCGACGGGAAGTTCGGAGGAGAAGAATATTTTCCGTTCTACATCGGCGTGCTGCCGTTTTTTCTGGCGCTTGCCGGGATCTGGAGATGCTGGGGACAGCTCTGGGTTCGCTATCTGAGCGGGCTGGCGGTAGTTGCCTTCGCCTATTCTCTCGGTGAATTCTCTCCCCTGAACGGGGTGCTCTACGCGATCGTTCCGCTCTTGTGGACCACCCGTTCCGCCAACAGATTTCTCTACCTTGTCTCTTTCGCCCTGGCAATACTGGCGGCCCTGGGACTCGACGTCCTGCTGGAAAACGCCGGCAAGGAGTGGTGGACGCCCGCAAAAGGAATTCTGAAATGGATTGCCATCGCGTGTGGGCTGGCGCTGTTCGTGCCCGGAGTTTTCACGCAACTGACTCTGGGGATCTGGACTGCGTTCTCGCTGCTGCTGGTTCTGGGCGCGTGCGCCTGTTTTGCCTGGTTGATCCGGCAGCCGGCGGGTCCCTGGCTGCGGGTGATTCTGGCCGTCTTCGTTCTCTTCGATCTCTCGGCGTTCGAGTGGCGGGAACTCAATAGATCGCATCCGAGCAAACCGGACGCCGAACTGGATCAGATGCTGAGTTTGCGCGGCCCGTCCGAATTCATCAAATCGCAGCCGGGTCTGCATCGCGTCCGTGTCGGCGTTAGCCCGGAGCCGAATGTGGGCGACGTTTACCGCATCCAGAGCACCTGGGGCGGCGGTCCGTCGGTCCTGAATAATTATTCGAAGCTGGGGATCCGCGAAGACCTCCTGAATGTCGGCTTTCTCATCCGCCCCGCTTCCACTCCCGATCCGAACCCGGTCTATCAGGACGGGCGCTGGAAGGTATATGCGAATCCGCGCTCCTTTCCCCGCGGCTGGCTGGTCCACAAGACCGTAGTTGACACCGCGCCGGACGGCGTATTCCGCCGGCTGGACGATCCGGCCATAAATCTGCACGAGACTGCGCTTCTCGATGCTCCGCTGCCGCCCGATCTCGCGCGCGGCCTCGACGGCGTCGCGGGCCTGGCTGAATCGGTCCAGTTCCGGTCTTACGAAGCGAACCGGCTGGCGGTGGACGTCACCAGCGAAAAACCTGGCTTGCTGGTTCTGAGCGAAATGTTCTATCCCGGCTGGCACGCCACCGTGAACGGGAAACCGGCCGACATCTATAAGGTGGATGGCGCGCTGCGCGGCATCCTGACGCCCCAGGGTGCGAGCCGGATCGAGCTCAGCTATGCCCCCTTCAGCATCTATGCGGGCGCGGCCATTACAGGACTGACATTCTTGGCCGTGCTGGCCGGCGTGTTTCTGAACTGGCGAAAGCCTTTAGGTGCCGACAAGTCAGCAGGCGTCATATAGATGTGGCCAATAGCTGTAAACGACGGTCTACTTCCCGGCCAGTCCCACCGAGTTGGCGACCACTCCCAGCTCCCTCGTATCGCCACCGGCGTGAAAGGTCTTATCCAACGAAAAATCGACAGTGACGCTCTCGGCATTCAGCAGCGTCGGCGGAATTTCGCCGGTAAATGAGAAGGTCCCGGCATGATCGTAGGTCGAGGACTGCAATTCCGTGCCGTTCACCGCGGCCGTGAGCGTCAAATGCCCGAGTTGCTGAATGGCTGATTCGGGAAGCACGAAATTCAGCGTCACGGTAGCGCCCGCGCTTGCGCCGGTTGGCGGAACATGGAAGCGGGCCGCGAACTTGCCGGCCGTCCAGCGCCAGCTGTTGCTCTCGATTCCATAAAAACCGCGCACCAGCTGGGCGCCGGCTTTGGGATCGTTCATTTGGATCAGGGAGACTCCCGGCGAACCTGGAGTCTCCGCGGTCTCTGCGCTCGGCGGCAGAATTGGCCCGTGTTTCGACTGGCAGGAGGCGGTAAGCGCAAGCACCGGCGCGAGAATAGCCACGCATAGCCTTCGTGTGCATGCAGGTTTGCTTTGAGCGGCCAATTAGAGATTCTAGCTCTTCCGCATCCTGCGTCAGCTTTTTGACGCCATCCAGCGCATTCGATACGGTTATCGCGCTTGTTTTCATGGGCTGACCGCGGTTCGGCACATGTGCAACCAAGTACTGGGACTGTGCATCTTATATCAGTAAGAATCGCGTGATATACTCCTTACTCGGCAGTCACCTAATGACACCGGTACATTGAGCGGCTTGCTCCGGGCTCTCCAGTGAAAACCGGTAAATCAGCGCCGGCAGCGGCGATTCCGTTTCCATGTGATTTTGCGTTTCCATGTGATATGGAAAGGTGTTTAGTTTTATTCGGGCGTTGCGGTTCCCAGTGGCGGGAAATACCCGAAAAATAAGTTGATCCGAAATGCATTTTGGGTCGTCTTATTTCTTGCACCTGCCGATAAGGTTGCTTGTATACACCTTCATCTGAATTTAACGA
This sequence comes from Bryobacteraceae bacterium, assembly GCA_035552315.1. Classification (GTDB taxonomy): domain Bacteria; phylum Acidobacteriota; class Terriglobia; order Bryobacterales; family Bryobacteraceae; genus BOG-234. Next base: position 5,671 of record DASZLO010000051.1, on the reverse strand, counting down.
TTGAAGGAATAGACTCCGGCAATTAAGTGTTGTAGTCTATACAGAACCTGCTGGCCGGAACTTTGGCATCAAGGTTGCTTAGGTTGTCGGGCAGTGTGGTTTTTGAGAATGAGATTTACCGGGAGATGAGAAAAGCAGAGGGCAACCGCCACTGACCTTTTTTGAAACTTTGATGGTTGATTTTCGTCTCTAACACACAGAGATTCGAGAGAGAAACCGCAGACGAGGAAATAGAAATGACCAAGGTAGAACTGGAAAAATTTAAAAAGATTCTGGAAGCCAAGCAAGCCGAACTGACCGGTTCGTTGCGGAACCGGGATGAGATCGTGATCGAGAAGGCGCCCGACGCTCTCGATGAGGTACAGCTTGCCGGCGAACGTGAACTTGCGATTCGCAATCTGGACCGCGATTCGAACATGCTGCGGCAGATTCGCCGCGCGCTCGCCCGCATCGCGGACGGCTCGTATGGCGTATGTCTGCACTGCGAAGAAGATATCTCGCTTAAGCGCGTGAATGCGGTGCCGTGGGCTGCGTTCTGCATCAAATGCCAGGAGCAGGTTGACCGGCACGAGATCGAGGTCGAGGATTCGGCCGATCTCTTTGCCAGCGCCGCTTAACAGCGACATTCGTAAAACGTCTCGCGGTTTTCCGGGCGGACCTTCAAGGGTCCGCCCGATGTATTTTGGGCTGGCCGAAATCAACCGCAAATATCCTTCAGATAATTCCGATAAACGAGATCATTCGTCCGGCAGACTCGCGCTCCCTGCGAAAAGAGAAAAATCGTTGGGCCGCGCAGAAAGTGCACTCCCCGGACTTCCAAATGTTCTGAACTCCCGCGGCCCGCAGGCGCTTCTCGTTCTCACCGAGCAGATCGATGTGGGCCTTTTCGGTAGGGCTGTCTCCAAAAAGAACGCCCACCTCGGTTCCAACCTCATAACAGCACGGGCCAATCGACGGACCGATCGCCGCCCTGACATCCTCCGGTCTGGTTTGCCACTTCGCAGCCATGGCCGCCAGCGTCTCTCCGGCAATGTTCGAAACGGTGCCCCGCCAGCCTGCGTGAATTGACGCAATCGCACGATTTCTTGCATCTGCCAAGAGTAAGGGGACGCAGTCCGCCGTGCGAATGCCGACAGTCACCCCAAGCCTGGCTGTAATCAGCGCGTCTCCTTCGCCTCCGGCCTCGGCTTCCAGCACGATGTTCGAGTGAATCTGCTTCACCGTTACGATGCCGGCCGGATATTCGGAGTCGCGCAATCCGAACCCGTGCACCACCCAGTCCAGTTCCGTCAGATTGGGCGCCTGAATCATTTGCCGGTCTCCAAGCGGGCGATGACTACGGGTTTTCCGTAAACCTGGCGAAACAAATCGGCCACCCGCTCGGCGGCCCATAATTCCAGGTCGATGTCGACATCGGGCGGCAGATTCAGCGAAATCAATACGTCGTTCTCGCGCACCTTACACTGCGCCGAACGGATCCGTTGCCCGTGGCTGCGGTCCAGACTGTCCGCCAGACGCAGCAGCGGGTTGAGCCACGTCACCGCCCGCTTGCCGTCCGAATCGAGCAACTGATAATTGCCGTGCTCCGGGGTTGGCAGGGATTTGCGGTGATACCGGCATAAGTTGGCCACCAGTTCCCGTTCGGGGCGCGTAAAACCCGGCAGATCCGAGTTCGACACCAGATAGTAGGAGTGCTTGTGATGCCGTGTATCGCTGACGTAATGGCCGGCGTCGTGGAGATAGGCCGAGGCTTCGAGCAGCGTTCCGTAATGCGGGGGCAGCCTGTGCATACTTTGCAAACCCGTGAAAAGGTCGCTTGCCAGCCGCGCAACTTTGCGGGCGTGCCGGAGAGTGACGCCATAGTGTTCCGCTAGTTTTTCCACTACGCTGCGCTGATCGGCCGACATCTGGCTCAGACCCCGGTCGACGACCCGGGTGGCAAGGTCCGCAATAATGCCGTCACGGACGCCGGCCGCGGAATAAAAGAGCGCGGGCATGCGGAACGCTTCCAGCACACGAAGCAGAACAGCCGTGCCCGGAATGATAATTTCGGCGCGGCGCGGCCCGATCCCGGTGATCTTCTGGCGCGCCGGCGCGTCCATCAGACAGATGTCCCGGTAGAGCTTCCGGACCTGCGTTGTGGTGGCCCGCCGCCGGTCTGACTCTTCGCGGCGCTGGCGCGGGATGCGATTGATGGCGCAGACCACCGCCGAAGCCGTGGCGGATGTGCCGATCACGCGATCGATGTGCGCTCCGCCGATGCGCCGCACGGCGGAGCCGATCCGCTCCTCGATGTATTCGTCGAGACGGTGCAGTTCGGCCGGCTTCGGCGGATCGGAGCGGAGAAACAATTCCTGCAAACGCAAGGCTCCCAGGGGTTTGGAAAACGCCTGCCCGATGCGCTCGTTTTCGCTCAGGATGATTTCGGCGCTGCCGCCGCCGATATCGATAATCAGAAAACGTTCCTTGGGATGCGGCCAGCGGCTCTGCACGCCGAGGTGAATGAGCCGTGCTTCTTCCTGTCCGGAAATGATTTCGACGTCCGTCTGCAGGGCGGCCGACGCCCGCGCAATGAACTCGTATTGATTGCTGGCGTCGCGCACGGCCGCCGTTGCCACCGCCCGGACATCGTCCACGTCGAGCCGTTTATACTGCGCGGCCATGCCCGCCAGCACCGCGCAGATCATCTCGGTGGAATCCTGGCTGATGCGCCCGCCGCGGAAGACGCTCGCGCCCAGACGGGTGACTTGCCGCTCGGACGCAAGTATGCGCGGCGGACCGTCTCCGCCCACCTCGGCAGCTTCCATCCGGACGGAGTTGCTGCCGATGTCGATGGCGGCGTAGCGGGGCATGTCACAGCTATAATAACGGCACCAAAATCGCAGGGGCGAAAACGCTATGGAACTCTACCTCTTCAGACATGGAATAGCGGAAGACCGGATGCCTGGGCACCCCGATTCATCGCGTCAATTGACGGAGGAAGGTCGCAAAAAGACCGCGCTGGTCGCCAAAATGGCGCGCGCGTCGGGCGTCAAACCGTCGCTCATTATCTCCAGTCCCTTCGACCGCGCCATGCAGACGGCGGAAGCGGCTGCGAAGGAATTCGGCTATGAAGGAAAAATTCTGCAGAGCCGGACGCTGGTGCCCGACGGGTCTCCCCACGTTGTCTGGAATGAACTTCGCAACTATCCGGAAGAACCGGCCATCCTGCTGGCCGGACACGAACCGCTGCTCAGCCAGCTGACCGCCCACCTGCTCTCCGCGCCGTCCCTGCAGGTGGAAATGAAAAAGTCGGCGATGGTCCGGATCGATATCGACAGCCGCCGCACCGCGCCTCAGGGGGTGCTGCGCTGGATGATTGTCCCGGCCCTCGCCGGCTGATTATCCGAATAACCTGATATGAATTTCACTAAATCGAACGATATATACGAAAAATGGCTGTCGCGCCAGTTGACCGTGGTGCCGGCGGACCTGAAACGGAAGCACGATCTGATGGCCGGCGCGGTCTTTCCGTTCCTCCGCGCGACCTTCTTTCGCTGGGCGCAAATCTGGCCCGAAGTGTGCCCCGATTGCGCAAAGGCCCCGCAGGTTCTCGCGGTCGGGGACCTGCACGTCGAAAATTTCGGCACGTGGCGCGACGTCGAAGGCCGCCTGGTCTGGGGAATCAATGATTTCGACGAGGCTTGCCGCATGCCCTATACGATCGATCTGGTGCGACTGGCTGCCAGCGCGCATTTGGCAATCGACGTCGAAAAGCTCCGGATTGACCATGGCGAGGCCTGTGGCGCGATCCTGGCCGGATATCGGGAGGGCCTCGAATCCGGCGGCATGCCGTGGGTGTTGGCAGGAAAGCATCCATGGCTGCGCGACATGATCGAACCCGGCATCAGGGATGCGTCGGCGTTCTGGGGGAAGTTGAACGGTCTGGAACCGGTCAAGGGCCCTGTCCCGCGCGGCGCGAAACGCGGAATCGACAAACTTATGCCGGGAAAACCGGAGGGAAAACGCAGGATCGTGCACCGCATCGCCGGGCTGGGAAGTCTGGGGCGGCAGCGCTTCGTGGCCATCGCTGAATACAAAGGCGGCTTTGTCTGCCGTGAAGCGAAAGCGCTGGCGCCGTCGGCGTGGGATATACAAAACGGCGCGAAATCGCCGGCTATTGGCTATCAAAAGATGCTCGATGTCGCCGTTCGCGCCGTCGATCCTTTCGTCCGGTTGCAGGGCAAGTGGATCGTTAGGAGGCTGGCGCCGGATTGTGCCCGCGTCGATTTGGCCTTGTTTCCGAAAGAGCGCGAGGAAACCCGGCTGCTGCACGCCATGGGCTGGGAAACAGCGAACCTGCATCTCGGTTCGCGGCAAACCGCTAAACTACTGTCGGACTTGGACAAGCGGCCGCCCAACTGGCTCCATAAAGCCGCCGCCAGGATGGTGGAAGCCACGACTTCCGACTGGAACGAATGGCGTGGCCGACAAAAGTAAGACATTGATTGTGATGTTTCGTACAAATCAATGCTAAGGTGTTGGAAACCACCGGACCGAAAGGGCTTGACAACTATAACGTTATGTTTAGATCATAGACTGAGGCGGAACTTTCGAGCCCGGGGGAATTAATGTACAGGTTTGGCCGAAAACATATTTTGGTTCTTGCGTTCTCATCCAGTGTATCTTTACTTTGCTGGGGGGCTGTGGCAGCCACACCGGCTATCGGAGTAGCGACGTCCACGGGAAAGATGCTGGTGGATTCCGGGGAAACACCCGGAAACGCGACCATTTTTGACGGCAGCACGCTGCAGACCGGACCGATGACTTCGCATGTGCGTCTGAAGGATGGCGCGCAGGCCTGGTTTGGTGCCGATTCAAAGGGAAAGCTTTTCAGCGATCATGCCGATCTGGAACAGGGCAGCGCTAATTTCTCCAAATATACGGCCAATGTGAATGGATTGAGCATCCGCACAGAGGGCGCCGTTTCAGTCGCCATCCACGGCAAAGCCGTCGATGTCGCCTCGCTGGGCGGCGATGTACATGTTTTCAACGCACAGGGCATCAACGTAGCGAACCTGGTTCCGGGTAAGGCGCTCAGCCTCACTCCTCAGGACGCGGGCGCAAGCGCGCCGTCTTCCATGACCGGCTGCCCCGTGAAAACCAAGAATGGTCTGATGATGACCGATGAGAGCTCCAGCGTTACGGTTCAGCTCCGCGGCGGTAACGTCGCAGTCCGCAAGCGCGTGACGGTCACAGGTTCCATGGTCCCGAATGCCAAGCCGGTTAGCCCGGCTACTCAGGTGATCGATGTGGCCAGCGTGAAGGAAATCGGCGGACCCTGCAGGCCGGGTCTGGCGGGCGCGGCGGCCGGTGCAGCAGGCGCCGCGGGTGCGGCAGCAGGCGCAGCCGGTGCGGCGGGCGCGGCCGGAGCAGCGGCAGTGGGTGTCGGCGTAACGTCGGCGGTAGTCGGCGGAGTCGCAGCAGCGGCAGCGGCTGGCACTGCGGCGGCGGTTTCCACGGCCACGGCGAGCACCTCCACAATCGGAGCCGGATCGGGCGCGACAACTTACGTAGTCACAAGCGTCGTCAATGGCGTTACGGTCACGAACACCTACCTGGTTTGCGGTCCCGGCGAAACAGTCGGCGTTGGCGGTTGCATCGCGAAACTGCCTGACGCAGTCGCCGCGGC
>DASZLO010000050.1:0-3039 GCA_035552315.1 Bryobacteraceae bacterium | reverse complement strand
GTCGTTGGTTCCGGCGAGGATGACCACCGCTTTCGCATCGATCGAAACCACGTCCTGGCGAAACCGCACCAGCATCTGCGAACTTGTTTGCCCCGCGATGCCCCGGTTCAGCCAGGGCTTGCCGCGGAAGAATTCCGGCTCGTCAGAGCCCCACAATTCGGTGATCTGATCGCCGAAAAAGACTACGCGCTTTTCGCCTGCACGGACGGGCGGCAGCTCCGAGTCTTCGCTGCCATAACGCGTCAGGCCGCCCCAGTCGTTGATCAGATGCCGCTGGCGTTCGAGCTGTTTTTCGAGAGTCTGGACGCGATCCGCCTCGGGTGTCTGGCCGAACGCCGCGCCGACGACAACCAGGGCAACGATCAGACTTCGCATCATCGTTCGCATCGTCGTTCCCATCATCGAGTGATGCCGAAGCAGTACAGATTACTGTCGTAAGTGCCGATACAGATGCGGCCGTTCGCCACGGTGATCCCGCTCCAGTGGTTCCAGGATTTGATCTGGTCGCCGCTCGACCACAGCTCTTTGCCGGTCTCCGCATCGAGCGCATAGAGAACCGCGTGCGTGAAGCCGGGAATGCGGCGATCGGCCGTATCCGCGAGACCGGCATCCGGATAGGCCTGATCCGCGTCCTCGCCATTTCCATACGCGAAGACGATGCGGTTGGCGGTCACGGGCGGCTCGGCGTGGTTCATATCGCGAGAGATCCAGGCGGGCGTCAACTGCCATTTGCCGTTCTTCTGCTCGACTTTGAACGCAGCGATCGCGCCATTCTTCAGTTCGCCGTATTCGATGGGAGCGCTGAATCCTGCATGTTTCGCTCCCCAGAAGGGCGTCAGAAGCCAGCGGGTTCCTTTCGCGTCCTCCCAGGTCGCCATCGATCCCCAGATGCCCGCGGAAGCGAAGTTGACGTCTTCATTGCAGAGCAAGGGGGTGCGGTAAAGAGGCGTGCGATGATCGTCTCCGCCGATCGATTCCGTGTTCATCAGGAAAACGCGGCATTCCTTGCCGGCGTCCACCATCAACTCGCGGCCCTGGTATTTGAAGATCGCGGGCGTGACCTGCATATCGAGATCGCGTTTCCACAACCAGGCGGCATTGGTGGGCGCGAAGTAGTCCACCAGGTCCAACGCTTTGGTCTCCGGATTCTGCTTTACCCCGATAATGCCCTTCCCAAAGGCGCCGATTTCCGGATTGAAATTACCATCGTCGGCGCCGGTGTACCTCATGCCGGTCGAACTGATGGCCGGGCCGCAGCGGCCCCACATGCCGCCGCTGGCGGCGCCCCAGCTTCCGACCTTCCCCGTCGCCAGATCGAAGCGTAGACCATATTCGGATTGCCGCCGCAGCCCTGCGCGGTGTGGGTGTAAATGGCGCCGTTAAACAGGTTCAGCCCGTAAGGCTTGCCGTTGGGCGGCATGAACTTCGCCCGGGGCGCAACATCTTCGCCATCGGCGGCGTTCAACTGGTGCAGCATGTCACCCAGGAGGCCACGTAGAGGGTGTACTTCACCGGTGTATTGGTGGGTGCAATCACGGGCGTGGCCGTAATTCCGCCCGGACAGAGAATGCCACCGCCCCGTCCGCCGGTGGCCGGAGGCGTCCAGGTGCTGGTGCAATGCTTCTTTCACAGGAGTTTTCCGTCGGCCACATCGATGGCGTAGATATTATCCGAAACTCCGGCATGGATCGCGACTTGCCGGACTCCGGACGACGTCCGCAGCTTCTCGATGATCAGCGGAGGAAACAGGGAATGCATCTGGCGCGGCTCGTTATCGAGCTTGACCTTCCAGAGCAGCCGGATATCTTTTGCATGCGCCGCGGTGAGGATGCTTTCGTTCTGCTGCCAGTTGATCCGCCGGGGATTCGCGGCATCGGTGAGCCAGTCGGCCGCGGGAAGCAGGCCACAGCAAAACGCGGCCAGAAACAAAGGGGCAATGCGCATTCCTGCCTCTCGCTGAATCCGGTTGAATCGATTCACCAGGGCCGAGAATTCTATAACCGAAGGCGAAACTTTGTCAACGGGAGAGAAAACCCCTGATTTTGCTTTCCACGCCGGCCCGGATGCGATCTTCGCCGATGAAATTTTTCAGCATTATCGGCAATTCGCAGACAATGGTGACGTCCCGATCGTCCACCGCCGCGGTACCGGAGAGCGGAACTTCAATAAAGCCCATCTTGCCCGTGAACGAGAAAGTCATGGCGGACTCGTTCCATGTTTTCACGGGGTTCACGATCTCTACGCCGCCGATGGAGGTTTTGTAGAGCTCGTCGACGGCGTGGTCGACGGTCGCGATCGCCTGCGCGCGGGTTTTGCCGTGCGGAACGATTACGGTCATGCGCTGTTTCGCTTCAACTGTCCGCAGGCGGCGTAGATATCGAGGCCGCGCGGCTTCCGAATGAAACAGGGCAGCGACCGCCGCACGATATTCTGAAACTCCGCGACGCGCTCCGGAGGCGGGGTTTCGAAGGGAATTCCCGGCCCGGGATTGAGCGCGATGAGGTTCACCTTGCAATTGAGGTTCGCGAGCAGCTTCACCACGCGCCGCGCATCGGCGTCCGAATCGTTGACTCCGCCGAGCAGGACATATTCGAACGTCAGCTTCTCCCAGGCGCGCAAGGGATAAGCGCGGCAGGCTTCGATCAGATCTTTCAAATGCCATTTGCGGGTGATCGGCATCAGTTCCTGGCGCGTCTCTTCGGTGGAGGCGTTTAAGGAAATGGCGAGTTTCGGGCGGACGTCCGCCTTGCCCAATTCCGCGATTTTCGGAATAATTCCGGACGTCGAGACCGTCATTCGGCGCTCGCTCATGCCGACGCCCTTGGGATCGCAGAGAATGCGCGTGGCTTTGAGGACGTTCTCCAGATTGAGCAGCGGCTCGCCCATTCCCATCATGACGATATTGAATCGCTTGTTTTCGACCAGCAGCCCGTTGTCGCGCGCGACAAAGAGAACCTGTCCGACGATCTCTCCCGCCGTAAGCGAGCGTTCGAGCCCCATCAGGGCCGTCATGCAGAAGCGGCAATCGACGGGGCAGCC
>DASZLO010000049.1:0-7958 GCA_035552315.1 Bryobacteraceae bacterium | reverse complement strand
AAGCCCACCTCCGCTTGATCGACCACAAAGACGTTCGAATTGACGCCTGTGGCGACCAGCGCCCCGGAATTGTGGCCACCTGGAATATACGTGGTTTGGAGGACCGAACCGTCAGGGGCAAACACGCTGAGCAGGTCCAGTCCGCAGGTAGCCAGACTGTTTCTGACCGGTGTCAAATACTGCGTAGATCCCGTGACGTACATATTCCCGACCGCATCCACTGCAAGTGCGGGAAAAAGGCTTTTGGGGCCGGGCTGCGAAAGTGTGACCGCGCCCGTGGAATCGAAGCGCTGCAAGACTCCACCTTCATTCCCGGCGCCGCTGTAAATGACGGCATTCCCCTGCGGATCCACGGCGACGACAACCCCGAAAACTGCTGGAGGCAGGGTCGAGTAAAAACCGACGGAACCGTCTGGCGCCAGCCGCGCTAGAAAGGAGTTGCTGACGTCCGTCGGCGACGATACCGCCGATCCCGCCACAAACGCCCCGCCCGACGCATCGACGGCAATGGCCGTCGGGTAGCCCGCCACCTTTGCGGTGTAGTCGATTCCACTGCCGTCGCCTTTTAGCCGAACGACACTACCAACGGCATTCGACGCGTCAGATTCGCCGGCCACATATGCGCGGCCTTGCGGATCTACTGCGAGAACCGGCTCAGGCACGTACTGAGGGAGGTTGGGGACCTGCGTCTTCCACGCGATGCCGCCCCCATCGGCGGTCAATTTCGCAACGAATAAAGATGGAGCGGGCGGCACTAACGGCGCAACCGCGGAAATCGACGACAGCACGTACACGCCGCCGGAGGGATCCACAGCAATCTGATCCGTCGCAAATCCCAGATCGTTCTCCCACAGAATTGTCTTCCCGTCCGCCGAGAGCCTGGTCACCCTGAAAACAGACGGAGAACCGGGAGAGGTACCCGGAAAGATCGATAGAATGTAGAGCGCCCCGGAACCATCGGTAGCGATCTTCATCTCGCCTGCATTGGGGTAAAGCCATTCGCTATAATCCGTCCCCAGCAGGAATCCGGGTTGGGCTGCCATTCCCGCGGCGTTCAACAACGCCAGACAGGTTAGTATCCTCACGAGCACAATGTGCTTTCGGGCCCGCCAGATGCCAGAAGTAGTGACGTGGAATCAATGTTCCGGGGGCGCTTTCTCAGAGCGGGGTCGTAATGGAGGTCACGAATGATCTCTCCGCCCAGTAGCCAGAGATTGTCCACGTGGCGTCGGATCGTCTTTGGGGAAAGGTTCGACAATGCCAGGTGCTCGATGAAGGGCCGGAGAAGAGCCCGCAGTTGTTCGCCGCGTGGGAGGTCTTTCTCCAGTCCCATCCAAAGCGGGGCCACGGTCCAGATCGGGGCAGTAGGAAGAAACATCGGGGGCCGTCACCAGCGCGGTGGAGCGGTCTATCCTGGAGGGCTTCGGCTTCTCGATCTTTCGCGCCATGGAACTGACCACGATTTTAAACCACTGTTATCCGCATCGGGGATTGGTTTATGACCACGCCCGTTTCAGTCCCGACAAGAAGTCGGTGGAGGTGGCGGTGCGGCCACGCAAGGGCGTCAAGGCGGTGTGCTCGGGGTGCGACCAGCCAGCGCCGGGTTACGATCATCTGCCCGAGCGGCGCTTCGAGTTCATCCCTTTCTGGGGCTTTCTGGTGTTCTTCCTCTACGGCCGGCGGCGTGTGAATTGCCGCGCTTATGGCGTGGTGGCGGAGAAACTTCCCTGGAGCGATGGTAAGCACCATTCGACCAAAGCACACATGCTGTTTCTGGCCCGCTGGGCGCGCAAGCTTTCCTGGCGGGAAACTGCCGAGGCGTTCCACACCTCCTGGGACCGGGTCTGTGACGCGGTCGAGTATGTCGTCCACTTTGGCTTGGAGCATCGCACGCTGGAGTTGATCTACGCTATCGGCGTGGATGAAATCCAATACGCCAAGGGCCACAAGTATCTGATGCTGGTCTACCAGATCGACCAGGGATTCACTCGACTGCTGTGGGTCGGTAAGGAACGCACCATCGAATCCTTCCAAGGCTTCTTTACCGTCATGGGCGAGAAGGTGGCTTCCGGGATTCTGTTTGTCTGCTCCGATATGTGGCAGCCCTATCTGGACGTGATCCGCCAGAAGTGTCCCCTGGCCCTGCATATCCTGGCTCGTTTCCACATCGTTGCCAGGATGAACAAGGCCTAGGATGAGGTTCGTGCCGCCGAATCGCGCCGGCTGGCAACAGACGGACATGCGCCGCTGCTGAAGAAGTCGCGCTGGTGCGTGCTCAAGCGCAGGGAGAATCTCACCGCCCAGCAACAGTTCCGCCTTCGCGATCTACTCCGCTACAATCTGAAAACTGTCCGCGCTTACCTGCTCAAGGAGGACTTCCAGCAACTCTGGACCTATAACTCGCCGCATTGGGCCGGCCTGTTCCGGGACCTCTGGTGCTCTCAAACCGTGCGTAGCCGCATCGAGCCCGTGAAGAAAATCGCTCGCACCCTGCGTACTCACCGCGAACTGCTGTTGAACTATTTCAAGGCCAGGAAGCAGTTTTCCAGTGGTGTCGTCGAGGGCTTGAATAACAAGGCCAAAGTCACCATGAGAAGATCCTATGGCTTTCGCACCTTCCGCGTCCTGGAACTCGGCCTCTATCACTCACTTGGCAAGCTGCCTGAGCCCACGCTCACCATGAATGTTTCTGACGAGGCAAAAAAAGAAACAGCCCGGCGCGATGGCTGTCGCGCCGGGCTGTCAAAACTCGGAATGAATGCTTCGTCAGATGAACTGCGTCAGACCAGCTGATTGACGTGCTGATCGAGCAGCTTTTGCAAGTCCGATTTTCCGGTAGCGCCAACCTTTGACGCCACAAGCTGGCCGCCCTTGAACAGTAGCATCGTCGGGATGCCGCGCACCTGATAGCGCATGGCGGTCTGCCCGTTCTCGTCGACGTTCAGCTTACCGATCTTCGCTTTCCCTTCGTATTCCTGAGCAAGCTGATCGATAATTGGCGTCACCTGGCGGCAAGGGCCGCACCAGGTCGCCCAGAAGTCCACCAGGACCGGCTGTTCGGACGTGAGGACTTCGGTATCCCAGCCTGCATCGGTAAAGGTAAGCGTATTCGTTCCTGCCATTCTCCAACTCCTCGTTACTAATATTTTGATTCGGTTATCCCGCCGCCGGATGCAACCTGCTGTACAAGCGCGAATACTCGGAAGCCGACGCCGTCCACGAAAAATCCTTTTGCATTCCACGAACCATCATTGCCGTCCAGCCCTCCCGGTCCTCCCAGGCGCTGCACGCCGCCCGGATCGCATCGAGTAGGGCCACTCCATTGTAATCAAGGAATTTGAATCCGGTGGAATTGTCGATGGTGTCGTCGAGGCCACCCGTGGCGCGTACCACGGGAGGGGTACCGTAGCGAAGGCTGTAGATCTGGTTCAGCCCGCAAGGTTCGTACCGGCTGGGCATCAGGAAAATGTCCGCTCCGGCCTCGATGCGATGCGCCAGCGGGTCGTCATAGCCGAAAGAAACGAAAATTTTGTCGGGAAAGGTTTGCTGCAATCGCCGGAACAGATCTTCCCAAACCGGCTCCCCATTGCCGAGCGCCACCAGATAAACGTCGTCACTGAATATCTCCCACGCGGCGTCGGCGATCAGATCGAAACCTTTCTGGCTGGTGAAACGCGACACAATTCCGAGCAGCGGCCGATCCAGCGCCTTCTCCGGAAGTCCGGCTTCGCGGAGCAACTCGCGTTTGCACGTGATTTTGCCGGACAAATCGTCCGCTCCGTAGCGCGCGGGAAGGAAGACATCGGTTTGAGGGTCCCAGCGCGAATAGTCGGCGCCGTTGAGAATGCCGGAAAGCGCGGCGCGCCGGCCGCGAAGAAGGCCATCGAGCCCAAATCCGTATTCGGGCGTCTGAATCTCCTCCGCGTATTTCCGGCTCACGGTGGTGAGCTCGTCGGCAAAGACGATTCCAGCTTTTAAAAGGTTGATCTTGCCCCAGAACTCGAGCGCGGCGGGAGTAAAGAGTGAATTCGGCAGCGACAAATCCCGCATCGCGGCTCTATCGAAAAGTCCTTGATATCCCAGATTGTGGATGGTAAGAACGGTGCGAAGACCGAGAAGTTGCGGGTCGACGCCGGGCCACTCGTGCAGATAAACCGGAGTCAGCGAAGCCTGCCAGTCATGGCAGTGAAGAATATCCGCCTGGAAAAGACGCCGCGAAACCTCAATGGCAGCCTTCGAAAGCACCGCGAACCGGACGTGATTATCGCTGAAATCCCCGCCGGCGTCCCCGTAAAGACCGTCGCGGTCGTAGAGACCCGGGTGATCGACAAAGAACATGCGGACGCCCGCGGATTCGAACTGCCAGATGGCCACATCGTACAAGCGGCCGCCGAGCAGGATCGGGAGCGAATCGATCACTCTTCTTGCCGGCGCGCTTTTCGCGCCCATGTAGCGCGGAACCACCACGCCGACTGCATGCCCGGCGCGCGCCAGGGCCGCGGGCAGTGCGCCGAGAACATCCGCCAGTCCGCCGCTCTTGGCCCAGGGACTCGCTTCGGACGACACCATCAGGATCCGCGGCTGGCTCACTGTCCCAATGGTAAACTAGCGGTTTCGATTCAAGCGTTTGAAGCAACTTCTTCGTCTCGCCATTCCCGGTCTCATCGCTATTGCCGCGGCGCATGGAGCCGAAACTCTCCGGCTCGATGTCAATGAGAATCTCTTTTACGTCCTTACGGCGATCAACGCGGCCGGCTACGACGACGGCATGGACCTGCCGGACAACAGCCCCGTCCGCAAACAGGTTCGCGATTATCTCGCGTCGCAGAATATCCCCGTGCTCAGTGACATGAAGGCCTTTCTGAAGACCAACGGCCGGCATAAGAACGGGGTGCAGGATCTTTCCCAGTACATCTCCTACGCTCTTTCGGTGAAAGGACCGCCGGATTTCGTCTGGTCGAAACGGGATGTGGAAGTGCCGCCCGACGCGCTTGCCATCGCCGGGTTCACGCCTCTGCTGGCCGATTTTTATCAGCAGGCGAAGCTCGATCAGTTATGGGCGAAAGTGGCGCCTGCGTACGAACGCGAGCTCGAGCGGTATCATTCGCCGATTTTGAAGATTACCACCACGGTCGACGGCTACCTTCGCGTGCTTGCGGACGCGTATATGGGGCGCCGGTTCCAGGTATTCGTGGATCTGATGGCGCCCCCGGAGCAGGTGCAGACGCGCAACTACGGCGACGATGCTTTTGTTGTGCTGACTCCTTCGCCCCAGCCCCGCGCCTTCGACATCCGCCATGCGTATCTTCATTTTCAGGTCGATCCGATTATGATCAAGTACGGGATGGACCTGCAGAACAAGCGCTCTCTGCTGGATCTGGTCCCGCTCGCGCCTCTCGAGGAACATTACAAAAACGATTTCGTTTTGCTGGCGAATGAATGCCTGATCAAAGCCGTCGAGTGCCGGCTGGACAAGAACCGGGCCGGAGTGGATCAGGCGATGCGCCAGGGCTTCATTCTTACGCCGTATTTTTATGAAGCGCTGCCCGGATTCGAGCAGCAGCAGCAGGGAATGCGCTATTACGCGGAAGACATGATCAAGGGGATCGATCTGCGGAAAGAGACGGCGCGCTTGTCCTCGCTGAAATTCGATGCCGGACCGCTGCAGCGCACTGCCAAACAGGTGACGGTAGCGGGTCCGGAAGCTTCGCCGGCGGCGAAGTTGATCGAGCAGGCGGAGGATTTCTACTTCAAAAGGAGCTTCGATGAAGCGAAGAAGCTCTATCTGAAGGCGCTGCAGCAGCAGGGGCCGGCGCAGGATCACGCGCTTGGATGGTACGGGCTGGCGCGCGTCGCTCTGCAGCAGAACGAACCGGAGAATGCCATTAAGTTTTTCGAAAAGACGCTGAGTTCTTCGCCTGACCCTGAGACCCCGGGCTGGACTTACGTCTATATGGCGCGGCTGGCGCGGGCCGCGCACGACAGCGGCGCGGCGGCGAAGTTTTATCAGCAGGCGCTGGCTGTAAAGGGCGCCTCTCCGCGAGCGCTGGAAGCGGCGAGAAAAGAGGCGCAAAGCCTGTCCGGCAATTCGAATTGATGAATCAGGAGAATTTTTCGATGAGGCGTTTTGTTATTACATCGGCGTTCATCGCCGCCACCGCGTTGCCCGGCTTCGCCTGGCAGATGAGACCGAAGTCCCAGAAGGAACAGCAGGCAGTGCAGGCGATGCTGCAGGCGCAGACTCCCGACGATCGCATCAAGGCGGCGAACGATCTGATTACGAACTTCGCGGACACGCAGTTCAAATCGTACGCGCTGTTTATCGAGGCGGACTCTTACTTCCAGAAAAACGACGCCGATAAAGCAATTGTTTTTGGCGAACAGGCGATCGAGGCCGATCCCAAAAATTATCAGGCCAATGTTCTGGTCGCCAAGGCGTATGCGAGCACGACCCACAACAACGATCTGGATAAAGCCGACAAGATCGCCAAAATCGATAAAAATGGGCACGACGCGCTGACCAATATCGCTTCCGCCCCCAAGCCCAATCCGAACCTTCCGGACGACCAGTGGAATCAGGTGAAGAACGATTTGCAGGGACAGGCTTACTACGCCCTGGGCGTCGCCGCAGTCTATGGCGGCAAGACGGATGACGCCAACGCGGACTTTCAGAAGACGGCGGATATGGACCAGGATCCCACCGATCTGATTCGCGCGGCGCGTGCGTTCCTCGATGCGAAAAAGCCCGATCAGGCGATTCCCCTGCTTGACAAGGCCAACGCATCGCCGCAGGCCAATGCGCAAATCAAGAGCATTATCGCGTCCGACAAAACCCGTGCTCAGGCGATGATGAAGAAGTAGGTTCGGCCTGGCCGGATTTGCTTGCGCTGCGCCGATGGCGAGCGATACATCCGAATGGCCCGATGAACTCGAATCTCGAGAGCCTCGAGCAGGCTCTCGGCTATCAATTCCGCGACCGCGCGCTTCTTTTGCGCGCCGTGACCCACAGTTCGAGCGCAAACGAGGCGGCGCCGGGCGATTCGGCTGATAACGAACGTCTGGAGTTTCTGGGCGATTCCATCCTCGGCTGGATTGTAAGCGAGTGGCTGTTCAGTAGTTTTCGCGACTTTACCGAAGGCCAGTTGTCGCTGGTGAAAAATTACGTGGTGAGCGCTACGCACCTGCTGGCCGCCGCGCACCGGCTCGATCTGGGGCAATATCTGCATCTGGGACGTGGCGAGGAGACGGCGGGCGGACGCTCCAAGCAACGGCTGCTGGTGAATGCGTTTGAAGCCGTGCTCGCGGCCGTATATCTCGACGGAGGGGCGGAAGCGGCGCGCGATCTGGTATTTCGCTTCGTCATTCCATCCGAAGCCGAGGTGGAAAACCTCGCTGGCGCCGGACCGCCGCACGATTACCGGGCCGAACTGGAGCGGCTGGCGCGTGAGCGAAACCTGCCGAAACCGGTTTACACGCTGGTGAGTGAAACCGGACCGGGGCAGGCGCGCGTATTCGTTGTTGAAGCGCGCGTCGGCAAAGACATCGCCATCGCAGCGCAAGAATCGTCAAAAAAGAAGGCTGCCCATGCTGCGGCCGAGCAGGTTTGCGCCCTTATCCGCGGCAGCGGATAAGGGCGCAAGAAGCCCGCAGCGGCAGCGCCGGCTTTACTGGACCGTTATCCCCGAGGTTTTGGAGGTCGCGCCGCCGATCGAGATGCTCAGCGGCTCGCTTCCCGCTGAGATATTCGAGGGTACAGTCACGTTCACCTGATACAGGCCGACATAACCCGGAGCCAGCCCGCTGTAGATAACCTGCGCCGATTGTCCCCCGATGGTCACCTGAGGCATCTGCGGCGTTGTCTGCGTGATCGAAGTGGTAGATGCAGGAAAGCCGGAACCCGGTTGGTTATTCACCGGCCCCAGTCCGTTCACATAAAGAGAAATATTCTGTCCGCGCGT
>DASZLO010000048.1:0-8246 GCA_035552315.1 Bryobacteraceae bacterium | reverse complement strand
ATGTCCGCCATTGTCGAGCCGGCTCAATAGGAGCAGGTCGTGTGGAAACTTCTGGCTGCCGTCGGGCTGTTCTCGCCCGGAATCGCGTCTGGCGGCGAATTCGTCTTCACGGACTTCGCGGATGTGAAAAGCCTGTTCCTGATGCGCGACGCTCATCGGTCCGGAAAGACTCTTCGCCTCACCGATGCCAGCACCTTCGAGGCGGGCGCCGCCTGGTACAAGGAAAAGCAACCTGTCGCCGGTGGCTTCGACACCACCTTTACGTTCCGCCTCTCGGCCCAGGACCCGCGACGTCTTGGCGGCGCAGACGGACTGGCTTTCGTGGTCCAGAATCAAGGCCCGAAAGTGATCGGAGGCTTGGGCGCGTCGGGCGGTTTCATGCGCAGCGATAAAGGCGCGCCCGGTCCATACATTGATGGAATCGTCCGCCGCGTCGCGGTCTTCTTCGACACCTTCGCCAATAAGTGGGACGCTTCCGACAATCACGTGGCGATTTGCACCAATGGACCGGATCGTACGCTGGTGTGGCCTCCCCGCTGCCAGGCACTCTCGCAGCGCCTCTCCGTGGAGTTGAAGAATGGCCGGCCGCACATCGCCCGTATCCTTTATGAGCCGCCGCGTCTTTCCATCTTCCTGGACGAGCTGCCGGAGCCGGTCCGCACCGCATCAATCGACCTGGCCAGCCTGGTGGGCGGCGACGGCACGGCCTGGGTCGGATTTACCGCGTCCACCGGGGACAGTTTCGAGAACCACGACATTGTCGATTGGCGGTTCCACGGCCGACCGCGCGGCGGCGCTGAGTCGACCATGACCACTGTCGATTCTTCGATGTCCAGCGTCGACTCTTCGATCTCCTTCGACCTCGTGCCCTGCCTGCCGAACCGGACGCTGTGTACGCCCGAACAGGCGGTGATCCAGACGAAAGCTCCCGGGCTCTATCACGTCTATCTTCCGGCCAATTTGGAGTGGGGCGCTTCGGTGCCGAATCCCGGGGGCGCGTCCGCCCGCGTGTTCAATGTGACGGGCAAGGTTTGCTGGGATCCGCGGCTCCGTGAAGGGGCGGGGTGTAACGGACCTCCGGGCAACGGGATCGTACCGGGAATCGACGCCGAGGGTGGGGCGGACTTCGTCGCACCGAAGATGCCTGCCGGTTCGCTGGTGGTGCGGACGCTCAACGGCAAACTCTGGTTCACGGTGAACGATCGCACGGGGCCGGGATTCAAAGATAACGAAGGCTTCTTCGAATTCGACGTCGCCCTGACGTCGCATGAATGAGGTCGCATGAAGCACCCGATAGCCGCTGTTATGATAGGATAATGACGTTTTTACGCAGTTTGCTATTGTTTTGCCCGGCAGTGTGTCTGCTGGCGCAAACGCCTCCTCCACCCGCACCGAAAAATGCGACTCCTGTTCCCCCACCCGTTGTGGTTCGGATGCCCGCAGCGACAGCACCGGCAGCCCCCGCCGTAGTTCCCCCCGATACCGTGGTGCTTACCGTGGGCAGTGTGAAGATGACCGCCGCCCAAATCGATCAGATTATCGACGTGCTCCCCGAACAGGCGCGCCCAATGTACCGGGGCGCTGGACGGAAACAACTGGCCGACAACCTGGTGAAGCTCCTGATTCTCTCTGAGGAAGGCCGGAAGCGCGGACTCGACCAGACTCCCGCCTTCAAAACCCAGACCATGTTTGAGATGGCGAACGTGCTGGCAGGGCTAACGTACGCCGAACTCAACAAGGATATTAAGGTGGATGACGCCGCCCTCAAAGCCTATTATGACGAGCACAAATCCGAGTTCGAAGAGGCGCGCGCCCGCCACATTCTGATCCGCATGCAGGGCTCGCCGGTGCCTTTGAAGCCCGGCCAGAAGGAATTGACCGACGCCGAAGCTCTTGCCAAGGCGCAGGATCTGGAAAAGCAGATTCAGGGCGGCGCCGATTTTGCAGCCCTCGCAATGAAGGAATCGGATGATACCGGCTCCGGAGCGAACGGCGGCGACCTGGGTACCTTCCGCCACGGCCAGATGGTGGGCGAGTTCGATCAGGCGGCTTTCGCCTTGGAGCCGGGCAAGGTCAGCGCACCGGTGAAGAGCCAGTTCGGCTATCACATCATCAAACTGGAAAGCAAAAGCGCCAAGAGCTTCGAAGAAATGAAGCCGGATATTGAGAAGCGTCTGAAGCCGCAGATGGCCCAGAAGGCGCTGGACGATCTGGAAAAGAAAAGCAACGTGGTGATGGACCCGACGTATTTCAATACCGCCAAGCAATAAACGTGCAAACCAAGAAGCTCGAAATTCACTGTCCGGTCTGCGCTTCTAAAGACGTGTTCTATAGCTGCACGCCCAACTGCTGCTTCAACCATGTCTGCGCGGACTGTGGAACTACCTTCGAGCCGGTCACCAAAGCCAAGGGCGGCACCGCTTCCGGGATCGTGCCGCCCGACCCTCTACCCGAAGCGGCAGACCCTACGGCCGCCTGCATAAAGTGCGATTCGACCGACGTGTATCTTATTGATAACGAAACCCTGGTCTGCGCAAAATGCGGCTTGCTGCTGGAGTTGGAAATCACCGAAATCGCACCCGGATAGATCCGACAAACATTAAATTCGTTGCCTGGTCACAAAGCCGGTGGTATCCTGAGATTGACGTGGATTGATTTAGGGCTCACACCCTGCTAATTGCAACCACGATAAAAAGTGCTAAAGGCGAGTCGGTCTGTTCAAAACATTCTGACCCTGGCGCCGCCTTTCGGTTCCAGGGTTTTTTCGTTTTGTACGCCCCTTCGCCGGATGCTGGAGGATTGTGATGAGCGTCTGGCCTAAAACTGGCCCCGCCAGCCTTTCGCTGCCCGGAAGCGAAGGAGAGCTGGTCTCGGTTTCGATTCAGATTGCACCGCGGGACTTGGAAAGCCTGCTGGAAGTCCTGGCGGCAATCGAGTTCCCCATTAATCCGCAGATCTATCATGACGCCGCTCCCGGCACCGTGGTGGAGTTCCCTGCATACGAAAACCACCTGAGTGAGGTGTATACCGCACTGCAAGCCTCGGGTTTCCCCGCCGACTGCTTGCGTGTGACTCCGATGCTGCAGGTGATTCAAGCCGCGCGGGCCTGATCAGAAGCCGTAGCGCTCCTGGCGCCACGGGTCGCCGCGCATGTGGTAGCCGTTGACCTCCCAGAAACCGGCGTGATCCTGTTCGGTGAGTTCCACGCCGGCCACCCACTTTGCGCTTTTCCAGGCGTAGAGCGACGGTACGATCAGACGCGCGGGACCGCCATGCTCCAGCGTGATGGGTTCGCCATCGTGCAGAATTGCCACGAGAGCATCCTCGGCTTGAAAATATTCCAAGGGTAAATTTGTCGTCCACCCGCGATCGTAACCGTGAACTGTAACGAAGTGCGCTTCGGCTTTGGCGCCTCCCGCAAGCGCCAGCAGACTGCGCGTCGAGACACCCTCCCACAGATTTCCCAGCCGCGACCAGCGTGTGACGCAGTGAAAATCGGCGAAGACTTTGATGCGTGGGAGCGCGGAAAACTCTTCCCAGTTCCACTCGGCGTCCTTTGCTACCAGCCCTCCCAGACGAAAGCGCCATGTCGCCGGGTCGATGGAAGGCGCGCCGCTCGCGTCCAGCACCGGCCATTTCTTCGTCCTCGATTGGCCCGGCGGAACGCGCTGGCCGCGGCGGGTATCGGGACTTACGATGATCTCGGGCGCGAGCCCGTCGGGTGAAGGAATTTCATCGCCCTGAGTCTTTGTTTTGTCCATTCCGAACATCGCTGCCCCTCTCCTGCGCAATCGTGGGCTTTTTAAACGTTGCGCCGTCACGAAATTGCGCCATAATACACTAATCAGTAGTGTAGTGTGATTTGGATTTTGTTGGTACCACAGGTGCTCACGCGATGTCGATGGTGCCTCAGTCAGTACTTGGATACGGTTCGTCGAGCGTTGCGCGCTGGGTTCCCTGCGTGCTTCTCCTCACGTCGGGCGCACTCTTCGCCCAGGATCTGATGCCGGCTGCTTCTCCCGGAGGAATGGTCCGGCTCTTCACTACGGATGCCGCCATCCTGGAATCCCAGGAAGCGCGCAAAGACCTGCCTTGCACGGTCACTCCTTCCAAGCCCGTGCTTGGCTTCGATTTGAAATTTCACACCGGGTACGAGGTGAGCGTTCCGCTGAAGGAGCTGGCGGGCTCGGAAAATCAACTGACCATGATCTTCCGCGTGAACCCCGACGGCCACCCGGATGACCCGACTTACTTCTCGCAGCGAGTGGGTGTACCGGCGATCGAGGATGACGAGCGCGGCCCCGCGTTCCTGCAGGGCGAGTTCAACGTGGGCGAGGGCAAGTATCACGTGGACTGGCTGATGCGCGACCGCTCCGAACGCGTCTGCTCTTTCCACTGGGATTCGGAAGCCACGCTGCCTCAAAGGGACAAGCAGATTGCGTTGGACATCACGCCGGACACGATCCGTCCCAGCGATACCGAGCCTTTCAAGCAGGAGCCGCCGGTAAAGCGCGACGACCATGACAAGCCGCTGAACGTGAAGATCATGATCAACTTCGCGCCGCAGGATGCGGCTTCGGCGACGCTGCAACCGCTCGACACCAATGCCCTGGTTTCCATTCTGCGCAGCATCGCGCGGGAGCCGCGGATTGGCCGGTTCTCTATTGTTGCCTATAACATGCAGGAGCAGCGGATCATCTACCGGCAGGACAACTCCGCGACCATCGACTTCCCGGCGATTGGAAAGTCGCTGGCGTCGTTGAATCTGGGTACGGTGGATTTGAAGCGGCTGACCCAGAAGCACGGCGACACGGAATTCCTGTCCGGCCTGATTACCAATGAGATCAAGGACGCCAAAGATCAGCCCGATGCGGTTATTTTTGCCGGACCGAAAGTGATGCTGGACAACGGCCTTTCGGCCGACACTCTGAAGCAGCTCGGCGACATTAAGTTCCCTGTTTTCTACATGAACTACAACTTGAATCCGCAGGCGAATCCGTGGAAAGACGCCATTGGGAACTGCGTCAAATACCTCAAAGGGGCTGAATTTACCATCAGCCGCCCGCGCGATTTGTTTTTTGCCTGGACCGATATCATGGGACGTATCGTAAAATTGAAATTCGCTAGAACGGGAACTGGAAACGGCGCGTCTCAGTAGATAACATGCGGGTCTTATTGATATCGTTGCTGGCCCTCACCGCCAGCGTGGCAGGGTTTGCCCAACAATTTTCTCCGGCCGAAAACCTCGGGCCGAATATCCCGACTCCCCAGGTGATTGTGGAGCGGATGCTGGAGGTCGCCCATGTGAAGCCGGGCGACATGGTTTACGATTTGGGCAGCGGAGATGGCCGCGTCCTGATCACCGCGGTGCAAAAGTTCGGCGCCCGTGGGGTGGGGATTGAGATCGATCCCGACTTGTGCGAGAAGGCGCGCCGCAACATTAAGTCCCTCGGCCTGGATGGCAAAATCTCGATCGTTCACGGCAGTGTGCTGCGGACCGATCTGCGTCCGGCAGACGTGGTGACGATGTACTTCCTCACGCTATCGAACGAGAAGCTCCGGCCTAGTCTGGAGAAGCTCCGTCCGGGCACTCGCGTGGTGTCTTTCCAATTTCCCATACGCGGCTGGAAAGCGTTGCAGGCGCAGATTGTGGAGACCGCCAATGTGGAGCGGACCATCTACGTCTACGAAATCGGCCGCACGAAATAGTCAGCCGATTCGCGTGACCCACTTTCCGGTCATTGCGGGGTTTTCAGCCTTGAGCAGGATGCGGTAAATCCGGTCGCCCCAGGCGCCGCGCAACTGCGGATCCTCCAGCTTAATTTCCTCAATTGCAGGCGTGAGAGACGGGTCGTACGCGATCTGTACAGTGCCTTCCAGCGTGAGTTTCCCAGGACCTGTTTGTGTCACTCGGCACGGCGTCATGAGAGTCAGCGCGATGGTTTTCGCGGCGCTCTTCAGCGCGTATTCATCGGTGAGGGTCACTTGATTGGCGGCGCGATCCAGGCGCACCGAGCGGAGCCAGTGCTGGAGTTTCGCCTCCCGGGGGTAAGCGGGCGCGATGTTGGAGCGCAGTTCGGCGGACTCGTCGCCTGCACGATAGACCACGTCGGCAGCCGCGAATTCGCGGCCCGGCGACTGCATGACGCCATCGACGGTCGGGCAGTTGTGAAAGGCGGATTGCATGGTCCAGATTTCGTAGCGGCGCGAACTGAACGTCTTCGCGGTATAAGTCTCGACTCCGACATCGATGAGCGCCGGCTTGCCGTTTGCGTACACCACGAAATTGCCGACGTCGTTGTGATTGTGGCTCTTGCCGTTGTGGCCCGCTTCGGCGGCGAGGTACAAGCCTTCGGTCGACGCGGCTTTCCGGCGCGCTGCCATCACGCCGATGCCGGGCATCCAGGCGTCGCGTAGCAGGGCTTGGGCGCGAGGGGCGCGGCGCAGTTCCGCCAGGTCGAAGAGGGCCGGAAGTTGGCGGCCGATGCTGTCGCCGGGCTGCGCGTCTTCGCTGCGCAGGAAGGCGGCGAAGGCGCCGTGCTGCTTCATGGTGTCGTCATTCAACCGCTTGCCGAAACGATAGACCAGATCGCCGTTGGTGTAGACGCGAGCAGGGGCGTCGGAGAAATTCGTGTACCACTCGCCGGCCACGTGGGCGCGGCAGATGTACAGGCCGATCTGATGGACCAGCGGGAGGTCGAAGCCATCGATTCGGCCGGCCGACGCGGCATGGAGCAGGTCCAGGCAGTCGAACAGCGAGGCGCCGGCGCGGCCCCAGTAGCCGGGACCTTCGTCGCAGCCGCCGTCTTCGGCGTAGCTATTCAGGAAGTTATCCAGACAACGCAGAATCTTGTAGACCGAGACGGCGCGGCGCTTTTCGTCGCGCTCCAGCAGCAGCGCCGCGGCGAGCCAGTTGGAGCAGATCCAGGGATCCCAGTTGTTCACGGAGTGGCCGGCGAAGCCCATCCAACTGAAGTCGCGGGTGAGGGCCGGAGTTAAGAGGCGGCGATCGGTCTCCAGGCGGATGCGTTCGGGCAAGAGCGGCGAGACCTTGCGCAGAGGCTCTTCCAAGAGGTAGTGGGTCCAGGCCAGGAGGCTGGCCGTTTCGGCGGCGAAAAGGTCGACGATCGGGTCGGTGACATCGGGAAGTCCGACGCCGGCTTTCTGCGCGCCGAGGTGAGCCGGCACGCCCCAGAAAGACTCTTCGCAGGTAAGCCAGATGCCATTGGCGATCTCGTCGGTGAAGCGGCCCTTGGCTTCGACGCGTTCGGCCATCACTAGTTCCTGGAGGCGGTTGCGGCGGCGGTTGCGCAGGCTCTCGTAGCGGGAGCGGTTTCCGTTGCGGGCGAATTCCAGCGCCATGGCCGCGGGGAGGACTTCCCATTGGCCCTTCAGCGCCTTTTCTCCGGCGGCGACGAGCGCGGCGCGGGCGTCGGACGGCAGGTCCCAGACGCCGGGGAACGGGTGGAACTGGTCGCGCGGCAGCAGACCGGCTGTTACTTTTTCCTGGCTCCAATGCGAGGCCAGCAAATCGCGGGGGACCGCGGCCTGCGCCGCCAGCACCGCCGAACTGGCAACAAACGCCCGTCGGGTAAGCATTCTGAAAGGCGTTATAGCATACGGCGCGCCCGGCTTTGCCGGCAGCGAAATGCCTAGGTGACTCGGGCGCTTTTTTCGGATAGCCAGGTGCGGCAGAGGGAGAGGGTTTCGGCGGCGCGGGTGATCTGCGCGCGGACGGTTGCGGGGGCTGGACCGCCGGGGATGGTCCGGATCTCGACGAAGTGGCGGGGGTCCGTGGCTTGATCGAGGGCCTGGCGATGGACGGACAGTTCCGGATGTGCGGTGAGCAGGGCTTCGACGATGCGCTGATCGTTTTCTCCGCAGGCCTTCACGGCGGCTGAGATCATGGTGTGGGCGTCGCGGAAAGCGAGCCCGGCTTCGCGGACCAAAGTGTCGGCGAGTTCGGTGACGGTCAGAAAATCGCGCGCGGCACGCCTGCATAAGAGGGCCGCGTCGACCTGGATGCCGCCGACGGAGCCGGCGTACAGGCGCAGCGCGCGGACCGCATCGCCGAAGGCCGCGAAGATCAAGGGCTGGAGATCGTCTTCGCTATCGTTGATATCGCCGAAGGGGGTGTTGTGAGCGCACGTCAAAACGGCCTGCGCCTCGCCGAGCGCGCGGCTGGCCAGAATTCGCGTATGCTCGAGCGCCACGGGGTTGCGCTTCTGCGGCATGATGCTGCTGCC
>DASZLO010000047.1:0-25642 GCA_035552315.1 Bryobacteraceae bacterium | reverse complement strand
TGGCCGGAGTTACTCCCCTCGATCCCGTAACAATCACCGCCCTCGGAATCGCGCTCGGCGACGATCTCAAGCGCCAGGGTCTGGCCGGCTCTCCGGTTCTGATCGGAATGGACACGCGCGAGTCCGGGCCAGGTATCGCAGCCCAACTGGCGGAGGGCCTTGGCCAGAGCGGTCTTGCTATAAAATTCGCCGGCGTCATCACCACTCCGGGCGTGGCATATCTGACCCGCGTGGGGGATTTCGCGGCCGGCATCATGATCTCCGCTTCGCACAATCCGTTCGAAGACAACGGAATCAAAGTCTTCGCGCGAACCGGTTACAAGCTGCCCGACGCCGAAGAACATGAGATCGAGGAGGAGATATTCCGCATCCTGCCGGACGTTTCGGCTGCCCATGCGCCGTCGCCGCTCACCCCGGACTTCAACATCCGTCCCTATCTCGACTTCCTGCTGTCCACCATCTCTCTGCCGTTGCGCGGGGTTCGCGTTGTACTGGATTGCGGCAATGGAGCGGCCTCCGCCCTGGCGCCCGAATTATTCCGTCAGGCCGGCGCCGAAGTGACTGCAATCTGCAATCAGCCCAACGGCCGCAATATTAATCTCGATTGCGGCGCGTTGCATTTCGACCGGTTGCGGCAAACGGTGCTCGAGACCCAGGCCGACGCCGGAATTGCATTCGACGGAGACGCCGATCGCGCCATGCTGATCTCGCCCGCCGGACGTCTGGTGGATGGCGACGCCATCATGCTGATTGCCGCGCGGCAGATGCAGGCCGAAGGACGCCTCACGGGAAATATTGTGGTCTCGACTGTAATGGCCAATCTGGGGCTCGAAAAAGCGCTCTATAAATTAGGAATCGTGATGGTTCGTACTCCTGTCGGGGACAAGTATGTCCTCGAGGAGATGCTGCGCAGGGATGCCGCGCTGGGCGGTGAACAATCGGGTCACATGATTTTCCGGCAGTTTGCCACTACAGGTGACGGAATGCTGACGGCGCTCAAAATTCTGGAGGTTTGCGCCCGTAAAGGCGCCAGCCTGGACGCGCTGGCTTCCGATCTCGTCGTTTTTCCTCAACTGCTTGTAAACATTCGGGTCAGGCAACGCAAGCCGCTCGACCAGCTCCCCGCCGTGGAAGCGGAAATTAAAGCGTGCGAGGCGGCCCTCGACGGTACCGGCCGGGTTCTCGTGAGATTCTCCGGAACCGAACCCTTGGCGCGCGTAATGGTGGAGGGTCCGGACCCCCTCCAGGTGCAGAATTGGGCCGAAAAAATAGCCGCTGCAATCCGTGCCGAATTGGCATAAATGCCTCGCGAAAATAATAATTTCATGAGGATTCCAGATTCGGAATCTTCACGATAGCGGCTATTCAAAAAATGAATTGGACCGCCCCCTTCACCGCTACCTACACTACGGTTTAGCAGAGGGGAGAACATTGGTAACCACTGTGGGGGAAACTTCGAATACGCAGGTCGCGCTGCTGCATCGAATCAGCAGCATTGTCAGCTCGGATCAGGATATTGAATCGGTACTCCAGGAGATGGTGTCGCTCACGATGAACGTCACCCATTCCGACGCGTGTCTGGTTTATCTGATCGACTACACGACCAAC
This sequence comes from Bryobacteraceae bacterium, assembly GCA_035552315.1. Classification (GTDB taxonomy): domain Bacteria; phylum Acidobacteriota; class Terriglobia; order Bryobacterales; family Bryobacteraceae; genus BOG-234. Next base: position 24,034 of record DASZLO010000047.1, on the reverse strand, counting down.
GAAATTGTCTTACGGGCTTCGCAGCTTCCGCATGATGCCGAAATCGGCAAAGTACGCATGAAGATGGGCGAAGGAATCACGGGCTGGGTGGCGGCCCACAACTCGGTTGTGGCGCTGGCGCGCAACGCCTCCGCGGATGCGCGCTTCAAGCCGTTCAGTTCGCTGCAGGAAGATACCTATGAGGCCTTTCTCTCCGTGCCACTGGTAGAAGGCGGAGAAATCATCGGCGTCATCAACGTTCATCACAAGGACCCGCATCAGCACGGCAGCGACGAAGTCGCGCTGGTCACCTTCATCGGCGAACAGATGGGCGGACTGATCGCCCGCGCACGCCTCGAAGAACGCTCCCAGAGCGCTGTGCGCCGCATGGAAACGCTGGCGGCGGTTGCGCAGGCGATCTCAGCCGAGAGTTACCTCGAACGCATTCTGCAGGCCATCTCAGAAATGCTTGCCGAGACGCTGGAATCGGCGGTCTGTTCGATCCTGTTGGTGGACGACGAGAAAAAGGAACTGACCGTGAGCGCGGCGCGCTGTTCGGCGCCCGATTACATGCACCGCATGCCCATCCGCATGGAAGGCTCGCTGATCGAGTATGTGATTCGCCAGGGTCATCCCATCATCATTCCGAACATTCATAACGAGAAGCAGTACCGTTATCCGGAACTGGCCCGCAAGTCAGGTCTCACTTCTTTGCTGGCGGCTCCGCTGACTTCGCAGGGCAAGGTGATCGGTTCCATCAACATCTACACCCGCGACGAGCGGGTCTTCGATGACGATGAAGTGGGCTTCGTGAAAGTGGTCGCCGGTCAGGCTGCCATCGCGATACAGAACGCGCGCCTGATGTCGGAAACGCTCGATATGAAGCGCACCCTCGAAGCGCGCAAGCTGATTGAGCGCGCCAAGGGTATTCTTCAGTACAAACACAGCCTCACCGAAGAGGAAGCCTATCTCCGGCTTCGCAATGAGAGCCGGCGCGTGCGCCGCTCCATGCGCGACCTGGCTGAAGCGGTAATTCTGGCGGACGATCTGAACCGCAAAGAAGGCCCACTGAAAGCAGTGGCTCGCGAAGACGACGACATCATGTAATTCCGGAATTTATCCGGCATATACAGTCGGGCCGCCTGTCTGCGAAAATAAAAGTCTCGCCGCATGCGGCCCTTCGAACCGCTTTTCCGAAATCCGCACATCCTGACAATCCTGGGCAATTTCTGGCCGAGGGGCCACGATTTTACGCCTTATCCTCAGGAAAGCCGCCTCATTCGCACCGAGGACGATACTCAGGTTCTCGTTCAGACCCAGCGTCCCAAAGGCAATCCCGTCGGGGAAATTGTTCTTGTACACGGCCTCGAAGGCGATGGCAGCTCCGGCTACATCCGCAGCATGGCGTTCGATGCCCTGAACGCCGGCTTCATCTCGCATCGCTTCCATATGCGTACCTGCGGGGGCACAGAGAACCTTTGCAAAACCCTCTATCACGGAGGACTGACACACGACCTGCGCAGCTTCCTCGAACAGACGCGCGCCGAAGGCCGCAGCCTGCCGCTCTTCCTGATTGGATTCTCCCTGGGCGGCAATTTGTCGCTGAAGCTGGCCGGTGAACTCGGCGAAACAGATCTGATCACAGGCGTCTGCGCCGTTTCCACGCCTATCGATCTCGGCGCGGGAGCCAGGCGTCTGCGGGATCGCGAGAATCGCATCTACGAGCAGCGCTTTGTGGACCGCATGCGGAAACGGGTGCTGGCCACCGGACGTTTCTCCGCGGATGAACTCAACGCCTGCAAGACTCTCTATGAACTCGATGACCGCATCACCGCGCCGTCGTTCGGATTTCAGGGCGCCGAGCACTATTACACGACCCAGTCTTCCATCGGGTTCCTCGATCGCATCCGCGTGCCGACTCTGCTGGTCCAGGCGAAGGACGACACTTTCATTCCCTTCGAAATGTATGAACGAGCCGGCCTCGCGGTGAACGGCAAACCATCCAGCAACCCGCCCAACAAGCATCTGCGGCTGATCGTTACCGAACACGGCGGCCACCTGGGATTTCTCTCCAGACGCGGCCCCCGTTTCTGGATCGATGAAATTGTAATTGGCTTTCTTCAGCAGGTTATCTCAAAATCAAAAACGGAAAGCGCGGAGGCGGGCGCCGGTACTGCGCGCTAGCTTTGCGCGGTAACATCACCTCATGGACCGGATCGGCCGCTATCGCATCATCGGCGAACTCGGACGCGGGGCCATGGGTGTGGTTTACCATGCCACCGATCCGGCGATCGGTCGTTCGGTCGCGATCAAAATTATTCGCATTCGCGATATCGGCGACACCAAACAAAGCGACAAACTGCGCGAGCGCCTCTTCCGTGAAGCCCGCTCCGCCGGCGTGCTTTCGCATCCCAATATCGTCACCATTTACGACATGGATGAGGTGGACGGCCTCGCCTATATCGCGATGGCGTATGTCAACGGTCCCACGCTCGAAAAAATTCTGGCCTCGCGCGAGCCGCTTTCCGGAACCCGCATGCTGCGCATTCTGCGGCAAACCGCGTCCGCGCTCGATTACGCGCACAGCCGGGGCATCGTTCACCGCGACGTAAAACCGGCCAACATCATGACCGACGAAGACGGCGCGGTCAAGATCACCGACTTCGGAATCGCCAAAATCACCAGCGGCGCGAACGTCACCGACACCCGCACCGTCGTCGGGACGCCCAACTACATGTCCCCCGAGCAGGTGCAGGGGCTTGAGATCGACGGACGTTCCGATCAGTTCTCGCTTGCGGTGATTGCCTATGAAATTCTCACCGGCGAACGGCCCTTTCAGGGCGAACATCTCAGCACCATCGTTTACCGCATCGTCGCGGAGGACCCGGAGGCGGCGCAGCGTATCAATGGCACGCTGACTTCGCAGATCGACGCCGTCTTGCGTCGTGCGCTGTCCAAGAAGCCGGAGGAGCGCTATCCGAACTGTTCGAGCTTTGTGGGCGCTCTCGAAATGGCGTGCGCCGAATCCCGCGGCTGGAAGACCCTGGCCGCGGGCAGCGCGTCGGCCATGCCCACCCTCGGAGTCGATGCTGCGCGCAATCAGGGAACTGCGGCGGCTCCGCCGATTGCATCTCCCCTGATTGCGTCGCCGTCACTTGCGTCTCCCCCGATTGCGTCTCTTAAGTTGCCGTCCGCGCCTCTGCCGCCGCCCGCGGCAAGACCGATTCCGGCGGACAATGAACCTCCCCAGCGGCGTTCGGCCTTCTGGCCCCTGCTAACGATTGTGCTCGCCTTAGTGGTGATCGCCGCGGCGATTGCGTGGCAAGCGGGAGGAATTCCAGGCATCCTGTCTTTCGGGCAGCAACCGGAAGTATCCGCCCGGTCGAGCGACTCCGCCGCGGCCAATATTCCGCCGCCGATCGAAGCCACTCCCGCTCCGGCGCCGGAACCGGAAAAGAGCGATCCCGCTGCCAAGCCGGACGCAGTGACGAATGACGCGGTGACCAATGCGGTGACCAATGCGGTGACCAATAACGACAAGCCGGAGACCGCCGCCGCCGCGCCGGCCGTCAACGCGCCCGCGGCCGCCGATCCTGCCGGACGCCGAAATCCGTTTCAGACCGGCCGCGAGGACGCGCCCGCCCCGGTTACAGGCGGTACGGCGGGTGTTGCCGCAGGCCCGTCCGGATCCAGAAACCGTCTGCAGGACATCTGGGTGACCACCAATCCGCCGGGCGCGAAAGTAGTGCTCGACGACAACCTCGATCAGCCCTGCCAAAGCCCCTGCATGCAGCACGGCACGCCGGGCGTGCATCATCTGACGATCTCGCAGGCGGGCTATTTGAACGAATACCGGGAAGTTCACGTGGGTGACTCGGCCCAGGATCTTCCTTTGATCACTCTTCGCCAGCCAGGCGGAACCCTGATGCTCAATTCCGTGCCGACCGGCGCGAATATCCGCATCAACGGCCAGCTGATCTCGCAGGTCACCCCGGCCGCTATCTCGCTCAAGCCCGGCACCTATTCCGTAACCGTGGAGAAGGCTGGCCAGTCCGTAACCCAGAGCATCGAAGTACAGGACAGCCCGGTCTACGTGCGGATTCCGCTCGGACAATAAAAATTGATTGCGATCTCCCGGCCGGGCCATCCGTAATAGTGAATGTGCGTCTTGATTTCGCCCGGATCGTAGAGGACAACCAGTCGCTGGTCTTCAGCCTGGCGGTTCGTTTCCTGCGCGATCGCGAAGCGGCCTCCGAGCTGGCGCAGGACGTTTTCCTGGGCCTTTACCGCCAGTTGGACCGGATCGAAAGTCCGGCCCATGCCACCTGGTGGCTGCGGCGATCCATATGCCATCGCTGTATCGACGAGGCGCGCAAGCGCAAGCTTCGTCCGCGTATCGGAATCGACAGTGTGCCGGAGCCGCGAGCTGAAAGACGGGAACCGGACCTCATGCTGAACGAGCGGCTTCGCAAGCTGGTGGAGAAGCTGCCGGAAGGGGCGCGCATGGTGGTTCTGCTCCGGTATCAGGAAGACCTCGACCCTTCAGAGATTGCCGAGATGTTGAATATGTCGATTGGTACGGTCAAGAGCCGCTTGCACCGGTCGCTGGCGTTCCTCCGCGGAAGGCTGGAACAACAGGAGGTGTGCCGATGAATTCGAGTGAGAAAGATTTCGAACAGCAGCTTCGGCGATCGCTGCGGCGCGAGCCGGCGCCTCCTGATTTCGCCGCTGCGGTTCTGGCGCGGGCAGCCCGGATCAAGGCTGTAATTCCGTTTTGGCGCCGGCCGTTGATTCTGGCGCTGGCCGCCGCACTGGCGGTCGCGGCGCTGATCCCCCCTGCCGTCTCCGAATACCATCGGCGTCAGCAGGAACAAGCCGCCGAAGCGCGGGCGCAGGTATTAACGGCGCTGTCCATTACAAAGACCCAGTTACTGCGCGTGAGCGCGAAAGTCCAAAGGAACACGAGACGCACATTATGAGAAAAACACTGATTCTGCTCATCGCCGCGGTATCCGCATTTGCCGCCCCTCCGTTCGATTTCAAGCAGCTCGACAAGCTGGGGACGAACGCGAAGGAGTCGACCAACCTCACGCTGGACGGCTCGGTCTTGAAGATGGCGAGCGGGCTCATGAAGAAAGACAAAGATGGCGACTCGGTGAAGTCGCTGGTGGATGGCCTGAACGGCATCTACGTCCGGAGCTTTGAGTTCGATGCCCCCGGCAGGTACAACGAAGCCGACCTGGAACCTCTCCGCACCTGGCTGGATTCTCAGCACTGGACCAAAATCGTGGACACGAAGAGCGATAAGGAAAAATCCACCATCTATGTTCTGCCGCTGGCCGACGGCAAGTTCGGCGGCCTGGCCATCGTATCTTCCGAGGAGAAGGAAGTGAACGTCGTGTTCATCGACGGCCAGATCAGGATGGACGACCTCGCCAAACTTGGCGGCAACATGGGGATTCCGGATATGTCGATTCTAGGCGGCGACAAGAAGACCACGAAGAACAAGAAGGACGACAAGAAGGAAGAAGAGTAGTCCCGTCATGGTGCTCGCGGGACTCATGCTGACAGCTTCGTTCCTGGCGGCCGATACGCCGCCTGCCGCCCCTGAAGCAACGGAAATCATGCGGCGCGTTGCCGAAAACCAGGAGCGGGCCATGGCGGATCGCGCGGCATGGGTCTTCGATCAGGATGTCTTCGTGCGACTGCAGCGCCCCGGCGGGAAACTGGCGCGCGAGGAAACGCGCAAGTATGTCGTCGCGCCATCCGCCACCGGCGCGCACCGGAAAATCGTCAGCGTGGAGGGAAAGATCCTCGACGGTAAGAAGGAAATCTCTTACAACACCGCCGGCTTCCGGACGAAGAACACAGACATCGATGGCGCGCTGACCGACTCTTTCGCGCGCGAAGTGATGTGGCACAACCGGCTCGGCCCGATGGAGTTCTGGTTCCCTCTCACGGCCGAACTGCAGGCGAAATATAAATTCACGCTCGAAGGCCAAGAAAAGTATCAGAGCTACGATGCCTGGCGGATCTCCTATCGCGAAAACGACGGCCAAGGCGACTGGCGCGGTGAAGCCCTCATCGAGAAGAACGAGCTCCAGCCCATTCTGCTCACCTCCGAATGGGCCTCGAAAGTGCCCCTCGCGGTAACGATGGCTTTGGGAATCAGCATCAAACAGGTGGGCGCGAAGATCACCTACCGCAGGCTCGCCAAAGACGTTTGGTTTCCCGTCACCGGCGGCGGCGAAATGAAATTGCGGGTGCTCTTTTTCTACGACCGCACCATCGCGTTCCGCTCCACCGATTCCGGCTTCCGCAAGACCGACGTCCAGAGCTCCATTGAGTACGAGCCCGGCGACAGCGGCCCAAGGTAACTTTCCGGTATACTACCCGGAGAGTGCCATGAAATCCCTTTTCCCCCTGATTTTCCTGCTTTCGCTCACCCCGTTATCCGCGCAGCTTACGCCGCCCAACGAAGCGGGCATTACGATGGGCCATGTCCATCTGAACGTGAAGGACGTCGATGTCCAGAAGAAGTTCTGGACCGAACAGTTCGGCGCAGTCCCGCTCATCAATGAAAGGCCGCAGTTGCCGGGCGTGAAGGTGCCGGGGATGCTGATCTTCTTCACCAAGAGGGACCCGATTCACGGCACGGAGGGCACGTCGCTCGACCATTTCGGTTTCCGTGTTCACAGCCTGCCGGATATGGAGAAGAGTCTCCGCGCCGCCGGTTATGATGTGGGCAAAGATTTCAAGGGCACGGAGGGTTTTCAGAATACCTATGTCATGGGGCCGGACAACGTCAAGATCGAGTTGCAGGAAGACGTGAATCTGCCGGTGCGCGCGGCGGTGAATCATTTGCATTACATGGTCACCGATCCGATGGCGCTGCGCGACTGGTACATCGAGAAGCTTTCACTCACCGCGACCGAGCGCGGTTCGTTCAAGACCGCGAATGCGGGCGGCAACAATCTGACCTTCGGAAAATCCAGAACGCCTCCGACCAGCGGCACCAAAGGCGGATCGCTCGACCACATCGGCTTCGAAGTGAAGAACCTCGAAGCCTATTGCAAGCAACTCGAAGCCAAAGGAATCAAGCTCGACGTGCCGTATCGTAAGGTCCCGAGTCTGGGCGTCGCGATCGCTTTCATTACTGATCCGCAGGGAGTGTATATCGAATTGGTTGAGGGTCTGGGAGCGTTTTAGGTTAACTCATCAAAAGGCCATTACTGATTGCCGACGCCGGTAGAAACATTCGTGGGTGCATCTCGCGATGATCTTCGGCGGAATCTTGGCGTCTACGACTAGCGATGTTTACTGCGTATCTCGACGCCAGTGGTGACATACATAGTGCTGATGCTTTGGCGATCGCAGGATTCGTTGCCGCCGAAGAAGTATGGGTTGATTGGGAACGAGAATGGATTGCCCGATTGAATCGGGATAATCTCACCTGTTTTCATCGGAACGAACTCTCTCATTGGCCGTCCTCAAAGCGTGAGAGGCTGCTTGAGGATTTATCCACAATAATCCTTAATCATTCTCCTTTTCGTGTTGGAGTTGCGGTTATCAATGAGGATCTGACTGGCGGGACAACACCGCAGCAACAAAAGGAGTGGCATATCAACGGGTACAGCTACGCAGGGCGGGCCGCGTCGGTAGAAATCAACGAATGGCGGAAATCATGGGGCGGAAAGTATCCCACAATGATATTTGAAGATGGAGACACAGGAAAGGGCAGACTGATCGATTTGTTCCGAAGGGACAAGCTTCCAGCGCCTATATTCAAACCCAAGAGAGATCGAACTCACCGAAAATCGGGCATTGTGGAGAAGGGTATTGTGCCGCTACAGGCGGCAGATCTTTATGCGTATGATATTTTTTCGCGGGCGCGAGACATTGCCAAAGGTAAGCCCTTATCGCGAAACTTTGCAAGTGGAATAAATCCCATCATCGAGCGATTGACGGGACGATGTGGGATAGCCACTGTTGGTCATGTGCAATTCATGGCCGATGGAATGCAGCAGAGAGACGCCCTTATTCTCCAGCCGTCGGTCAAAATCAATACCAAGGATTTTATTCGATGAAGCCATCCCTTCGCCAGTCAGACAGTCCTCAAGTTTAAGGAGTCGCCCCGGCAAGTTGGCGCCCTTGTCACTTTTCGCTGTCCTTATCTTCTCCGACCAATCAAGCTCCGCAGCCTCTCCCGATTCTGCGCTGGGTCGGCCAGCGCCAGGTAAATCACCCCATACGGCACCAGCGTAATCACCGCCATAACAACCGGATGAAATCGGCCGCCCACTTCCATCCGGATACCCCACGCCACAGCCGCCCCAAGTACCGCCGCGCCCCAGAGCCGCATCAAATACCCCGCGCCCGTGGAATCCCGTCCAATCCGCGCCGCCAGCCCCCGGCGCAATAACAAGAACTCAATCCACCCGCTGATGCCCGCCGACGCCGTCAATCCCGCAACTCCCCATTTGGGATCGACGCCAATCCAGTGGGGCAGGGGAATCGCCGACAGATATCCCAGCACTGTAGTGAGCGCCACGCGAATCATCGCGAACCGCAGAGGCGTGCGCGTGTCCTTCAAAGCATAGAAAGCCGATGAATAAAGCCTCCCCTGCGTCGACGCCAGAAGCCCCACCCCCGAACCAGCCAGAATCGCCCAGACATAAATCGCGTCCGCGTGAGTGAATTTCCCCCTCTGATAAATCGCGCCCGAAATCACATCCCCCAACGCAATGAAAGCCACAGCCGAAGGAATCACGAAGAACGCGATCCGCCGCAGCCCACCCACCAACCGCGACCGCAGATAAGCCGCCACTTCCTCGGTCCCGCCCACCGCGCTCGACATCTCAGGCAGCTCCGACGCCGATACCGACATGCCGAACAAGCTAACGGGCAGAAGATAAATCGTCTGCGCATACGCCAGCCCCGCGACCGCGCCCGTAGGCAGGAAGCTCGCCAGCCAGCCATCGATATACGCGCTGACCTGTACAACCCCGCGGCTGATAAATACCGGGCCAAAGTTCCGGATCACCGTGCGCACGCTTTCCAATCGCGTGTTGAAGTGAATCTTCAAATGTGGAACCAGTTGCAGCACGGACGGCAGTTGAGCCAGCACCTGCGCGCCGCTGCCCGCCACCGACGCCCCCGCCACGATGGCGGCCAGACGGGGTTGCCCTGCATGGGGTCCAAACACCAGCAATGCCACGATCATCGCAAGATTCCACAGCACGCCAATGCTGTACGACAGGAAGAATCGCCGATGGCTGTTGAGTATCCCCAGACACCACGCCGACATCACCAGCAGTCCCGCGCCCGGGAACAGGATGCGCACCAACAAAATCGTCAACTCGCGCTTCTCCCCCGTAAAGCCCATTGCGATGACGTCGATAAACCACGGCGTCGCGAGAGCTCCCACCAGCACCAGCACCGACGTAACCAGCGACAGGATCGCGAATACCGCGCCAGCCACACGGCCCGCCTCCTCGCGCTCGCCGCGAGCGATCAAATTCGCGTAAACCGGAATGAATGACGCCGAGAGCACGCCCTCGCCGAAAAGATTTTGCAGAAAATTGGGAATTCGCAGCGCCGCTGAAAACGCATCGGCCGCCGCGGATGCGCCGAAATAATTCGCGAAGATCTGACCCCGCACCAGGCCTGAGATACGGCTTAGAAGAATACCCGCAGCCACCAGTGCGGCCGCTCCGCGGGGTCTTCGTGCCGGCGTCGCGCTGGAACCGGTGCTCACTTCTTCAGAAGAAAATTCCCCACCACCATGGCGTCGATGCCGGAGGAATAAAAACTCCGCACCGCGTCACGCGGCGTACAGACCAGCGGCTCGCCAAACAGGTTGAAGGAAGTGTTGTAGAGCACGGGCAGTCCCGTCTTTTCGCCGAAGGCATGCAGCAGTTGCCAGTAAAGCGGATTGTCGTCGCGCGAAACGGTATGCACGCGGATCAGATCGCTGGCGAGAATCGCGCCTCGAAACTGGTCTTTATATTTGGCGCGCACACGGCCGGCAGTAGCGAGATGCCGCGCATTGGAGCCCACCTCAAAAAACTCCGACGCCCGTTCGGCCGGCACCGATGCCGCGAATTTCCGGAACGACTCGCGGTGCTTGATAAACGTATTCAGGTTTTCCGTCGAATACGGATCCTGTGGGGAAGCCAGAATACTGCGATTGCCCAAAGCGCGCGGACCGAATTCCATGCGCCCCTGCATCCAGGCCACGATCTTGTCGTCGCGCAATTCGTCCACAGCCGCCCCGATGAGTTCCGGAGTCGTTGGCAGCAGCCGGAAACGCAGCTTGCAGTTCTCCAGAGTCTGTTTCGTCTCCCCCACGCCAAATTCAGGACCGAAGCAATATCCGTCGCCGTCAGACCGCGCCGATTCGCCGAGCACCTCATGCCAGACATTGAGCGCGGCCCCCAGCGCCGTGCCCGCGTTCCCGGCCGCCGGCTGCGCGAAGACGCCTTCGAAGCGGCCGGAATGCTCAAGGGCAGAAATCAACAACGCATTCCAAGCCACGCCTCCCGCGATGCAAACATTCCGCGCGTCGTCACCTGCAAGCCGCAGCACATAGTCTTCCAGCGTCTTCTGCATGCTGGCCGCGATGTCGGCGCGATCGCGCGGCGCTATCGCGGCATTCCCGTTCAGCCCCAGCCGTTCGAAGAACCTGGCCCCGAATCCGCCCTGTCCCTGACGGCCGGAATCGAAATAGCTCTGGTCAATCGATCGGTCGCGCGCGATTTCGCCGAAGGCCGCCGCATACTTCGGTTCACCGGTGGCAGACAGCCACTGCACCATGTGCTCATCGGCGCGCTGACGGAAGCCGAGCAGTTCGGTCACACGTCCATAAAGTTCCGCAATCGAATCCGGATACAGGATCTCTTCTTCCAGCACAATCCGGTTGCCCGCGCCGCGCCACTTTCCGCCACACCGCAGGTCGCCCGCGCGATCGAGCGTGATGATGGTGGCGTTTTCGAAAGGCGAAAGAAAATACGCCGAAGCCGCATGGGCAGCATGATGGTCGATGGAAACCACCCGCGCGCGCGAAAACTGCCGCAGCGAGGCAGCCAGCCCCGATCCCGGAGGAAGCGGCCGCGCCAGCGCTACATAGTCGATATCGCCCGCCCGCAGTCCCGCGATATCGAGACAGCTGGCAATCGCCGCCTGAGGCAACTGACCCGCCTGCGCGCGCCGCGTTAATTTCGTTTCTTCGATTGCCGCGGCAATCCTGCCGTCTTGAATCAATGCCGCGGCGGCATCGCTCAAGACACCGCCGATTCCGAGGATGTTCATTTGCCCTGTTCGCGTTTCTCGATTTTGGCCCACGTATCGCGCAGCGCCACCGTGCGGTTGAAGACCGGCTTACCGGGTGTGGAATCGGGATCCACGCAGAAGTACCCCAGTCGCTCGAACTGGAAGCGCGAGCCCGCGGGAGCGTCTTTCAGCGCCGGCTCCAGTTTGCATTCCGTCAATATTTCCAGCGATGCCGGATTGATGTTCTCAGTGAAATCCTTGCCGTCTTCGGTTTCGCCCGGGTTCTCGCGCGTAAACATCGTTTCGTAAATGCGCACGTCGGCATCCACCGCGTGTGCCGCCGAGACCCAGTGAATGGTTGCTTTCACCCGCCTGCCATCCGGCGCATTGCCGCCGCGCGTCGCCGGATCGTACGTGCAGTGCAGCTCCACCGGCTCGCCTTTTTCGTTCTTCACCACGCCCGTGCACGTAATAAAGTAGCCCCACCGCAGACGCACCTCGCGCCCCGGCGACAAACGATAATACTGCTTCGGAGGATCTTCCCGGAAATCGTCCTGTTCGATATAAAGCTCGCGCGAAAACGGCACTTTGCGCGTGCCCGCCGACGGATCTTCCGGATTGTTCACGGCATCGAGTTCCTCGACCTCGCCCTCCGGATAATTATCGATCACCACTTTCAGAGGATGCAGCACCGCCATCATGCGCGGCGCGCGTTTATTCAAATCCTCCCGGACGTGATGCTCCAGCAGTCGCAGTTCGATGATCCCGGTCGTTTTGGAAACGCCCAGCGCATTCGCGAAATTCCGCAGCGATTCCGGCGTATAGCCGCGCCGCCGCATGCCCGAAATCGTCGGCATCCGCGGATCGTCCCAGCCGCTCACCAGACCGCGCTCCACAAGCTGCAGCAGCTTGCGCTTACTCATCAGCGTGTAAGTCACGTTCAGGCGGTCGAACTCAATCTGCTGCGGATGATGAATCCCCAACTGCTCGATATACCAGTCATACAGCGGCCGGTGATCCTCGAACTCCAGTGTACAGATCGAATGCGTGATGCGTTCGATGGAATCCGACTGGCCGTGCGCGAAGTCGTACATCGGATAAATGGGCCATTCATTGCCGGTCCGGTGATGCTCCGCATGCAGGATGCGGTACATAATCGGGTCGCGCAGATTCAGATTGGGCGAAGCCATGTCGATCTTCGCCCGCAGCGTGCGCGACCCGTCCGGAAATTCGCCCGCCCGCATCCTCTGAAACAGATCGAGGTTCTCCTCCACCGATCGCCCGCGATACGGACTCTCCCGGCCCGGCTCCGACAGCGTCCCGCGATACTCACGGACTTCGTCGCCCGACAGGTCGCACACAAAAGCCTTGCCCTTCCGGATCAGCGCCAGCGCCCACTCATACAACTGGCCGAAATAGTCGGAAGCGAAGTACAACCGCTCGGTGCCGTCTTCATTGCGCCAGTCGAAACCCAGCCAGCGCACGTCTTTCATGATCGAATCGACGTACTCCTGCTCTTCCTTCTCGGGATTGGTGTCGTCGAAGCGCAGGTTGGTCTTGCCGCCGAACTCCGCGGCCAGTCCGAAGTTCAGGCCGATGGATTTGGCGTGCCCGATATGCAGATATCCGTTCGGCTCGGGTGGAAACCGCGTCATCACGCGTCCGCCGTATTTGTTCGTCTTGAGGTCTTCAAGAATGATGTCGCGGATAAAATTCGAGCGTTCCGGCGGTGCCGGTTCGTCGGGAGCACTGGGCTTGGTCGGATGCATGCTATTTCAATTTCTCAATCGCAAGGTCGATACGTTTCAAACAGGTCTCGCGCCCCAGCACTTCAAGCGTGCCAAACAGCGGCGGCGCGGTCTTGCGGCCGCAAACGGCAACCCGAATCGGTTCGAACATCTGGCCGGCTTTGATCCCCAGTTTTTCGGCGGCGGCGCGCAACGCCGCATCGAGACCATCGTGCGTAAATTCAGCGGTCGACAGCGTCTCGCGCGCTTGTTCAAGTACCCGCATAGCCAGCGCCGCATCGCCTTTTTTCGGGATGAGCTCGGCGCTTTCGTAAGGCGCGAGGTCTTCCTTAAAGAAGAAGTCCCCGGCTGTCAGCACGTCGTTCAGAAGATGAATGCGTTCGCGCAGCAGTGAAGTAATCAGCAGGATCTTTTCGGGGGATATCGAAAAGCCCGCCGCCTCGACCACCCGCAGCAGTTGCCCCGCCAGTTCTTCTACCGGCATGGTCCGGATATGCTCCGCATTCAGCCACAGAGCTTTGGCATCAAAAGGATTCTCTTCAGTGAAGTTAACCACCGCATTACTGCGGTTTACGCCTTCCAGCGAAAAGGCCTGCTTTAACTCATCCAGCGAAAGCCGTTCCCGGTCATCCTTCGGCGACCACCCCAGCAGGCACAGAAAGTTGCTAAACGCGGCCGGAAGAAATCCGGCATCGCGATAGGTGGTGACTGAAACCACCGGGCCATGCTTACGCTTGGAAAGCTTACTGCCATCCGGAGCAATGAGGAGCGGCAAATGCGCAAACTGAGGCGGCTCAATGCCCGCCGCGCGAAAGATCAGGACATGCTTGAACGTGTTTGTGAGGTGATCCTGCCCGCGAATGATGTGGGAAATGCGCAGGTCCACATCGTCGGCGCAGGAAGCCAGGTGATACGTCGGCACCCCGTTGCTGCGCAGCAAGGCAAAGTCCTCGATATCGTCGAGCGACTTCTCCTGTTCTCCGTAAACCAGATCGTGGAACTTGACCGAGCCGCCCGTCTCGCGGGGCACGCGATAACGCACCACAAACGGTTCCCCGGCAGCGGCGCGGCGATCGCTTTCTTCCGCGCTCATTTCGCGCTGTCCAGGATTGGCCAGCCACATCCCGCGCGTTTGCGAATCCTCCACAGGATTAGCCGAAACAGGCGTGAAATCGCGGTAAGCCAAACCCTTCGCCAGAATGTCGCTGGCTAATTTCTTATGCAGGTCTAAACGGTCCGACTGGCGATACTGCTCGTCCCATCCCAGGTCGAGCCACTTGAGGCCTTCAAAGATCGACTGCCGCGACTCGTCCGAGTTCCGCTCGACATCCGTATCGTCGACCCGCAGGATCATCGTCCCGCCATTGTGACGCGCATAAAGCCAGTTAAAGATGAAGGTTCGCGCGCTACCGATATGCAGATAGCCCGTCGGAGAGGGCGCAAATCGAACTCTGAGCATGAAAATGCCAGTATAGCGACGGACCGCCTATGGGGCTCTAAAGGTTGGCCTTGCCGCGTCCCCTCTGGCGAAACTGAATGAACAAATAGAGGAACACGGCGAGCAGGACGGCGCCCGCGGCGAAATTCCACGCGTGTGTCCGCAGGAATGCCGGGGACTCCTTGCCCAGCGTCACCCCCAGCCAGACTTCGCCGAAATAGCGCAGCACGCGAGCCACGAGAATTACGCCCAAAAACTGCGCCGTCGCGGTTCCCAGAACGCCCGCGCTGATCACGAAAAGCTTCAGCGGCATGGGAATCGGCATCAGGGCCGGCACGAATACCGTCACCAGCCCGTACTGAACGAACCACTGCCGGAACTTCGACGCCCTGCCTTCCGGAGCCGCCTTTTCCATGAACCTGCGGCCCCCGCGCCGCGCTGTCCAGAATAAGAGCGTGTTCCCGATGATGGAACCCGCCACTGCCAGCCCCCCGCACAGCCACGCTGCTCCGGGACGTTCCACGGCGATAACAACCAGCAGCGCATCGAAGACTCCGGCTACCGGTACGCCAGATGAATCGAGAATGGACAGCAGCAGGATACCGGCGGGCCCCCAGGCGATCAGGACGTCGGTCAGATGTTTGAACAACTCCCAAGTTTACCCGGTGCTCTTCAGGAGCCGAACTCCTTTGGCCCGCGGCGTGCCTGCTGCAGTGGCGTGAGACTGACCGCTTTCGCCGCCGCTGCACTCTCGATCACGGGATTTTGTTTTCAGGCCTCGGCCTCTGCCGCCGATGCGCCGGTACCTGCCCCGGTCGCTAACGCCGTTCCCGATCCGGTTGATGTCGTCATCGAAACGGGTCCGCGTCCCGCGATGTCATTTTCGCAGCGCCTGGACTGGTTCGGCTCACAGAGTTTCGGTATTCGCAGTTTCATCGGGCTCCTGCCCGGGGCGGCGCTAAACACAGGGATTGACTATCCGAAGGAAGCCGGGCCGCACTGGTCAGGACTGGGTGAAAGATACGGAGTCAGCTTTTCAACAAACGTTATCAGCAATGCCATTGAGGCGAGCGTTGGAGCCATCTGGGGTGAGGACCCGCGCTATTCCCGGTCCAAAGAGGGAACCCGTTTTGCGGGGCGTCTCGGGCACGTCATGAAGTGGACAGTAATGGCGCCCAACCGGCAGGGTGAACTGCGTCCAGCCTATGCGCGCTATATTGCATTCTCCAGCAGCAGTTTCATCACGGACGCGTGGCGCGAACCCAGCGACACCACCGCAGACGCAGCCGTAAGCCGCATCGGACTGGCCTTTGTGGGCCGAGCAGGCAGCAATGCCTGGGATGAATTCTGGCCCGACGTGAAGCGAAAAGTCTTTCACCGGGCCACGAAGGACTAACTATTTGCGGTCGGCTTCCCGCCGGCCGGAACCCTGACACTGCGGGCAGTTTCCCGTTCCGGCGCAGTTAAAACACTGGCCGCCGTTACCGGTGCCCTTGCAGTCGGTACACTGACCCGTCCCCCCGCAGACATCGCATCTCACTCTGGTTTCAGTCACAGCCGGGACGAAGCACTTATCAGGCCATCCGCGCGCGCCGGGCGCGAATCCATGCTTCAAACATCGCCGGATCGTCCAGCCAGACAAGCATCCACTCCACCATCCCGGCTTTTATTTGCTGCCGCTCGCCATCAATCCGGGCGCTCTTCGACAACCACCGCGCCCGATCCTTCGCCGCAATTACCTGCTGACGGCAAAGGCCACGCAGATCGGAACGCGCCGCGTAGACCGCAGCAAGATCGAGCAACGTTTTTTCAAGTTCGGCCTCGGAATGCTGAATCACCCCAAGCCACGGCTGGGCGATCGCCAGACCGGCCGATCGCAGCGTTACGTCGGAAATATCGGGCAGGGCAGTGTGCAATTCATTCCATTCCGCCTCCCCGATCAGACTCCATCCTTGCAAGGCTGCGTAGTCCAGAACCCGCTGCTTTTTACTGAGTCTCTTCTTATTGACGGACGGCATTTTGGTAATGCGCCACGGCCGCCTCGTGCTCCACCAGCGACTCGGAGAAGTTGTGGCCGCCCGAACCATCCGCTTTAGCCACGAAATACAGATAAGGGGTCTGCGCCGGGGCCAGCGCCGCCTGGATCGAACTCACCCCGGGATTGGCGATGGGGCCGGGCGGAAGGCCGCTGTGCTTGTAGGTGTTCCACAAGCTCTCGCTGGCCAGATCGGACCGGTAAATCGTGCCCCGATAGCGATTCTCCAGCAAAGCGGCATAGACGGTCGTCGGATCGCAGTCCAGCTTCATCCCGATCCTCAACCGGTTGCTGAATACGGATCCCACCACGGGCCGCTCCGCCGGAAGCCGTGCCTCCCGCTCGATCAGCGAGGCGAGCGTGATCGTGTCGTGCAGGTTCGCGCTGGAATGCAGCGCCTCCCAGCGTTTCCGGAATTCCGCCGTCATCATCCGGCAAAGCTGCTGGGCCGTGGTGCGGCGCAACAACCGGTACTTGCTGGGGAAAAGATACCCTTCGAGCGAAGGCGCGTGCGGATCCAGATCCCGGATCGATGACGGATCCCGCGCGGCGGCCAGGAAAGCTTCCGGCTTGATCGTCCCCAGCTTGCCCACCAGTCCGGCAATATCGAACATGTTGAAGCCTTCCGGCACCAGCACTTCGAGGTAAAAAATGTCACCCCGGGCGATTCGTGCAAATACTTCCATCGGAGAAGCCGGTTTCTCGAATTTATACTCCCCGGCCTGCAGGCTGGCCCCGCGGCGCAGCCCCCTCACGGCAAGGAACAGCCACGGCTGCTCGATCACCCCTTTCGACGCCAGCACCGACGCCATTTCCCGGGTGCTGGTTCCGCGCGCGAATTCGATGAATACCGGCTGCTGAAACGCGGCATAGCGGGCATTCAAACGCCTTTCGAACCACACCCCGGCGGCGGCCGCGCACACCAGCAGGACCGCGGCGATTCGCAACGCGATCTTCATCCGCGATGCTCCGGCGCGGCGTCCAGATAACTCTGCAGCAGAATCACCGCCGACAGACGATCGATCGCCGACTTCCTGTCCTCGCGCGCGATGCCTGAGCCGCGCAGCGTGCGTTCGGCTTCCCGGCTGGTCCAGCGCTCATCCCAGAACTTCACAGGCAGCCCCGTCTTATATTCCAGTTCGCGGGCGAACTCGCGGGTATAATCGCCCTGCCGGCTCGGCTGCCCGTTCATGTGCAGCGGATCGCCCAGCAGAATCATCTTCACGCCACGCTCCACCGTAAGCCGGCGCAGCCACTCGATATCGTCCCGTCTTCCCGACCGTTCCAGAGTTTCCAGGCCCTGCGCCGTGATGCCGAGTTCGTCGCTCAATGCGATTCCGATCCGCTTCTTCCCCAGATCGAGTGCCAGAATCCGCTCCGTAGTCCCCACAACTCGATTGTATTTGCTTTGCATGCTAGGCTCAGGACACGGGGTCAGATGGTACTCAAACCGCACGGTGAGATAGCCCCTGAAGTTCCAACCCGCCTCACGGGGCAGGTACACGGCTACGCGCTTTCGGTAATCGCCGCCGGAGTTCTGCTGGCCATCCTGTATCTCGGGCGCGTGGTCTTTATCACTGCGATGACCGCCATTATCATCGCCCTGATTCTCGAACCTTTCGTCGGACTGCTGGTGCGTTTTCGCTTGCCGCGCAGCATTGCCAGTTTTTTCGTGGGACTGTTCGGCATTGCGGTGATCTATCTCGTTGGGCTGGGCGCATGGAACCAGCTGGCCGGACTGGCGGGAGACGCCCCGGCTTTCCGCAATCATCTCTCTTCCTTCATCACCGGCGTTTCCGGACGCATTCAGCACGTCGAGGATTCCACACGCCGTTTCGTCATTCCCGAGAAGAAGCCGGACCCGGAGCCGCCGCCTCGCCCCGCGCCAAAGCGCAGCCGCAAGTCGCCTGCGTCCGAAATAACGCTGACTCCGCCGGGACTCGCGCCTGGCGCCATCCAGGAAGTCCGCATTCATCAGGACTCCAACCCGCTCACCGCTTACGTCTATGCGCACCTGGGCACCGTATACGAATTCGTCCTGATGGCCTCCTTCGTACCCTTTCTCGTCTACTTCATGCTGAGTTGGCGCGATCACTTCTATCGCAGCTTTCTGCGCTTTTTTGACGGGGCCGACCGGCTCGCTGCCGCGCGCAGCCTCGAAGGCGTGGCCACCATGGCGCGCGCATTCGTCGTAGGTAATTTCCTGATCGGCGTACTGCTCGCCGCGCTGAGCTGGGCGGCTTTCGCCATCATCCATCTGCCATACCCTTTTCTCATCGCGGTATTCAGCGGATTTCTGAGCCTGGTTCCTTACGTCGGAATTCCGCTGGCGCTGCTTCCCCCTATTCTCGCGGCGGTGGCCGGCGGGGATCCCAGTTCCGTGATTCTCTTCGCCATCGTGATCGTGCTGATGCTGCACCTGATCGCCATGAATGTTCTCTATCCCAAGCTGGTGGGTGGCCGCGTTCACCTGAATCCGCTCGTCGTCACGTTCTCGCTGATGTTCTGGGGCTTCCTGTGGGATGCGCCCGGACTGATCCTCGCGATTCCCATCACGGCTGCCCTGAAAGCCGTATGCGATAACGTGGAGGGTTTGCAACAGTACGGCCGGTTCCTCGGCGACTAATTACACCAATGACCCCGCTCCTCGACCGGCTCAAGGCACGCGCCCTGGCGGCACGCCGCCGCATCGTCTTTCCGGAAGGCGAAGACGCCCGTGTGATTGTCGCGGCGAGACTGCTCCAGTCCGAAGAACTCGCCGAACCGGTGCTGATCTCCCGCCACGCCATTGACGGGCTCGAAACCATCGATCCCGCGGATTCGCCGCGCCTCGGTGACTACGCCGAATGCCTCTACGGACGGCGGGCATCGAAAGGGATGTCACCGGCCGAGGCGGAAGGTCTGTCCCGCGAGCCCCTGTATTTCGCGGCTCTGATGGTGGCGGCGGGCGATGCCGACGGCAGCGTGGGAGGGTGCGTCTGCACCACCGCTCAAACCGTACGGGCGGCCCTCTCCGCCATCGGACCCGCGCCCGGAATTCACACCGTCTCCGGTTCATTCCTGATGGTCCACTCCAATCCAGAGTTCGGCGCGAACGGAGTCATGACTTTCGCCGACTGCGCGGTCGTGGTCGAGCCGACCGCCGAACAGCTTGTGGACATCGCGATCTCTTCCGCCACCACCACCCGCCAGTTCCTCGAAGTGGAACCGCTGGTCGCGTTGCTTTCGTTTTCGACAAAGGGCAGCGCCAGCCACCCGTGCCTGCAGAGCGTCACCGAAGCTTTGCGCATCCTGCGCCAGCGTGCGCCCGACCTGAAAGTCGACGGCGAACTTCAGCTCGACGCAGCCCTCATACCGGAAATCGGACTGTCCAAATCACCCGGCTCGATTGTGGCCGGACGCGCCAATACCCTGATCTTTCCCAATCTCTCGGCCGGGAACATCGGCTACAAGCTGGCCGAACGGCTGGGCGGAGCGCTGCCCATCGGCCCTATCCTGCAGGGTCTGGCCAAACCCGCCAACGACCTTTCGCGCGGAGCATCGGTTGCGGCCATTTACGAAACCGCCATTCTGACGGCCTGCCAGGTTGTTGACCGATACGCTAACCGAAACGAATGAAATTCATCGTATGCCGGTTCAGATACCAGCACGGCGGAAACCCGCCATGCGGAAACAGCGACTGCATGCAACGCTGGATTCCCGGCGGCGAAACGCTGTACTCCACCACGTTGTACCGGTTCGTCATGGCGTACACTTTGTCTACCCTGACGTCGGCGTGCGGATCGCCGCGATAGTGTAGAACCAGGGCGTCGGCCCCATACGAGACCACCGCCGCGAGTGCGGTGGCGAGCAGTACGTTTCGCAAATTTCTGAATTTGGGACGACGCATTGTACGTCTTCTGATTTTGAACCATGGCCCCCACGAAAGCCAGCAGGCTCAGCCAGCTATATGGCGCGGTGGCGATAATCGCCGCCGCGCTGATCCTCTATTCCCAAACGTTGTCCTTCACGTGGGATGAAGGTTTTCACCTGGTTGCCGAGCAATTAATCAATGCCGGCAAGCGGCCTTATATTGATTTTCTTTTCAATCAAACGCCGTTGAATGTGTGGTGGACAGCCTTCTGGATGCGCATCTTCGGGCAAACCTGGCAGCTTGCCCACGCGATCGCGGCCGCGGAAACCGCGCTGGCGGTCCTGCTGGCAGCCGATTACGTCTTCCGCCGTTTTCCAGTACCGGAATGGAAACTCAAGGCGGCGCTCGCCACAGCCTTCCTGGTCGGATTCAATATTTCCGTCATCGAATACGGAACGCTGGGCCAGGCCTACGGGATTTGTCTCCTGCTGACGGTGATCGCATTCCGCGTGGCCGTGCTGACCCCGCAGCGCGACTCTGTGCTTCTGCCGGCCCTCTCCGGAGCCGCCGCCGGCGCTGCTGCTGCCTCGTCCCTTCTCAGCGTTACCGTCGCGCCCGTATTGCTGATCTGGATCGTATACCGCAGCCGGGCAGGGAATCGCTGGATCAAAGGGATGGCATTCGTGGCCGGTTCCGTCGTGCCGGTCCTGCCGCTCCTGTGGCTGTTTGCCCAGGCACCGCATGCCGTCTGGTTCGATGTGGTCGATTTCCATATCTTCTTCCGGCAGGTCAATTGGGACAACTGGAAAGTTCACGATCTGGAAGTGCTCACCGCCTGGGTCAATTGTTTGCCGGCCTTTCTGTTGGGAGCGCTCGCTATCGCCGGATATTGGTTCTTGCGGGGCGGGGAATGGGCCAGCGAGATCCGTTCCGAGTTCTATCTCTGCGGCTGGCTCGCTCTGACCACCGCCGCGTATCTCATGACGGCGCATCCGACGTTTGAGCGCTACTTTCTTCTGGTGACGCCTTTTGCCGGGATACTTGCCGCTGCCGGCCTTTACGGGCTGACTCTGCGCACGGGCATTCCGGCTCAGTCGCGGTGGCCCCTGGCCCTGCTGATCGTGCTCGTGGCCATCGGCGCTGTTCGTTCCGTCGTTGAGGATTCCGACGATTCCTGGTCTCAGTTCGACCCCATTGCCGCCAAAGTGGCCGAGGTAACTCCCCCCGGCGCGAAGCTGTTCGCTGATGAACATGTCTATTTCCTGCTGAAGCGGATGCCCCCGGAGGGTATGAACTGGAATGGCCTGCATAAGGTCGAACTACCTCTCGACAAGGCCGCCCCGCTGCATATCCTGCCGCGCACCGAACTGGTTCGCCAGGTCAAAAGCGGCGAGTACAGCACCGTCGAAACCTGCGGGCAGGGCGAGCCGGACGCTCTTGACCTCGCGAAGGTCTACCGTCAGCATGCCGAGATTAACGACTGTTTCGTTTATTGGGATAAACGCCCCGCCAAAGAATAACCGGCCTCCCGCCGGAGTGAGACAATGCAAGGCATCCGATGCGTGCCGCCCGCTTTTCCGCGCTTCTGTTACTGGCCGCGCTTTTGACTCTTGCCAGCGCCGCGCTTGCGCAGCGCTTCGGCGGCGGCGTCAGATTCCAGGGTCATGACGACGCGCCCGATCCTGTCTTCGCCACTGGCGCCGAGTTCCATTTCATCCGCACCGAATATACTGACCTTCCGGAGTTCCATCGCAACTTCGGCTACGCATCGCGCAGCGCCCGCGGCAACGGTTGGTGGATTGTCGATTGGCCCGACGCCGATAATCATTTCACTTCCGGGGTGCAGCGCCTCACCCGTATTGACGCAGGCGATCCCAGGCACCTCAGCCTCACTGACGCTCACCTCTTCGACTATCCGTGGATCTATGCCACCCAGGTCGGCTGGTGGGGTCTTTCAGAAGCCGAAATCAGCCGGCTGCGGGAATATCTGACGCGCGGCGGCTTCCTTGTTGTCGACGATTTCTGGGGTCCGGATCCCGTGCAGTGGCAGGTCTTCAGCCGCACCATGGCGAGGGTCCTTCCCAATCGCCCGATCACCGACATCGCCCCGGCCGATTCCGTGATGCATGTGCTGTACGACATCACCGAAAAGGACCGCACCTTCATTCCCGGCACGCGGCATTTGCGCATGGGTCCGGGCGGAAACGTCATCGTTCAGCAGCCTTTCGGTACCCAACCGGCGTGGCGGGCGATTTACGACGAGCAGAACCGCATGGTGGTGGCGATTAACTACAACACCGACGTCGGCGATGCCTGGGAATACGCCGATTCACCCGAATACCCGGAGCGCATGACCGCGCTCGCCTATCGGTACGGCATCAACTATGTGATCTATGCGATGACGCACTAAAGAGTCCGTTTGGCGCGCCTCCCGATGATTCACGAGGACCTGTCTGCGACACTTAAGATATGCCGAAAACCGAAGGTGTCACCGCTACCAAGCCTTATTACCAGATGACCCCTGCCGAGAGACTGGCAGACCGCATCGCGAAGAATCGCGAAATTGACCAGCGTGTCGTCACCCATCAGGCGGCGACCAACAAAAGACCCGCGGAAATCGCCTCCCGAACGACAGCCGTCCGTGGAGTATTGGACAAGTTTCAGCAGATCAAAGCCACCCAGGGAATCGACGCAGCGTCTGAATACGTCCGTTCCCGCATTCAGAAATAACCAAATCCGCAAAGGCAGCGCAGGGCCGCTAATTATCCAGTCCCCGGGCTACGATCTGAACCAGATCCAGTAGCTGCGGGGGCTGATTTGAAACCGCTTTCAGCGCATCCCGGAACATGGAAGCGCAGAAGGGGCAGGCCGCCGCCACTGTGTCCGCTCCCGTCGCTACCAGTTCTTCGGCGCGTTCGATATTGATCCGCTTGCCTTTCTCTTCGCCGAGGAACATCTGTCCGCCGCCCGCCCCGCAACAGAACGATCTTTCGCGATGCCGCGGCGCTTCGACCCGCTCTCCCGATTTCCCCAACGCCTTGTCCAGCACTTCGCGAGGCTCGTCATAAGTACCGCGGTGCCGGCCTAAGTAGCACGGATCGTGATACACCACTTTCCCGTGACCCTCCCCGGCGATGGACGGGAGTTGCGACTGGAAGCGGGCGAGAAGTTCCGAATGATGCTCGATCTCCACCGTCTGGCCGGCTTCCTTCCAGTCGGTCCCCATCGTTCGGACGCAGTGCGGACAGATGCTGAGCATCTTCTTGACCTTGTTCTGTCCGATATTCTCGATGCTCTCTTCAGCCAGGGTGGTAAAGAGCAGATCGTTCCCGAGGCGGCGCGCGGGATCGCCGTTGCATTTTTCCTTCTTCAGAACGCCGAATGTGATCCCCAGATGGCGCAGCACCTTTACCAGCGCAAGAATCGTCTCGCGTCCCGCAGGATCGTAAGCCCCCATGCAGCCCAGCCAGAGGCAATATTCCTGGGTGCCGTCGTATATCGGCAGCGCGTTTTTGTCGATGAACTTCTGGCGTTCGCTGGAGGCCATCCCCAGCGAGTTGCCATTCCGTTCCATCGTCAGGAAGAGCTTGGTGCCGTAGGGGTCTTCCCACGTGCCTGTATTGACCGCGCCGCGCCGCAGCCCGATGATCAGGGGCAGATGCTGAATGCCCACCGGACACTGGAATTCGCAGGCCCCGCAGGTGGTGCAC
>DASZLO010000046.1:0-9810 GCA_035552315.1 Bryobacteraceae bacterium | reverse complement strand
GCTCATCATCTATGGCCTCCGGGCTCGGGAAGTGGCCGCCTTGACCCTTGACAACATCGAGTGGCGCATGATCGCCTTCGAATTCCAGCCCGCAAAGCGGGACATTCGACTGCCTATCCGCGGCGCATCAGGTGTGTGTTGTCCAGTGTTTCATCCGACCCCAGTCAGGGCGCGCCACCACAAACGAAACCCTCCGGGATCATGCCCCATCCGGAAATAGGCGTTCAGCACGATCCGGTCCACGCAATCGTAGCTGCCGGTCAGCAGGTCCGCATACAGATCACTTAACGAGTCAGGCATGTCCCGCAGCAGAACACACGCCGCGGCCGGGCGCAAGTTCTGGCTTCTGACTTCCTCGACTCCTGACTTCTCCTGCCCCGCAGGGGCCACTTTTTCGCGGCGCAGTCCGCGAAAAAGCGTAGACCGCTATGCCGCTCCTAACGAGAATTTTGTTCTCGTTACGCTTTCGACGCACAGCCAGGCGGCGATGCGGCGACTACCCGATTGTTCTTGCCGTGCGAAGAAAAGCGCGCGCCACGCGTGCGGGATCACGTATTCTGGCTTCCTCGTCTTCTGACTCCTGACTCCCATATCCGCAGGGATATCAAGGCGAAGCCTTGGCTAGTTAGCCTGCAACTGAATTTACCGCGGAAGGGGCTTTGCGCCGAAGGGCGGAAAAACCCTTTTCCTTTTTTGTTGAAGCTAGCACGCTCGCTGTTCATCTCACGCGAACGATTGCGCGAATGCTCACTGTTTGGTGCTTGCGCCAGTGTCGGCAACGTTCGGCACACGGCTATCATTGGACTAAATGCCTCAGTTTCAGGTGACTACACCGCAGCGCACTTATCCAGCGGTCGTCGAGCGCGGAGCCATTGGGCGCATAGCCGAGTTCCTCTCTCCGGGCCGCGGACGCGTATTCATCTTGACTACGCGTGACGTATGGAAGCTCTACAGTCCTGCTGTTCGCGCTGCGCTGAGCACCCGCGAATCTGAAGTGCTGTTCTTTGCCGGCGGCGAAGACAATAAGCGCCTCGCGCCCGTCGAGGGACTCGCCGAGCAAATGATGGAGCGGGGCGCCGATCGGTCGAGCGTGATCGTCGCGGTTGGCGGCGGCATTGTGACGGATATGGCCGGCTTTCTCGCCGCGATTTTCATGCGCGGAATCTCGGTCATCCAGGTGCCCACCACCCTGCTCGCGCAGGTGGATGCCGCGGTGGGTGGCAAAACTGGCGTCAATCTTGTTTCCGGCAAGAACCTGATCGGCTGCTTCCATCAGCCTCTTGCAGTTCTGATTGATCCCTCGGTGCTCGGTTCGCTGTCGGAACGCGAATACCGCGCGGGCCTCTTTGAAATCATCAAATCCGGTGTGATTGTCAGCGAGCCCCT
Source organism: Bryobacteraceae bacterium (assembly GCA_035552315.1). GTDB lineage: Bacteria > Acidobacteriota > Terriglobia > Bryobacterales > Bryobacteraceae > BOG-234. The sequence continues at coordinate 8,424 of DASZLO010000046.1, read as the reverse complement.
TTTCCGAATTTTCGCGGACCGGCGCGAAGAAGTTCTCGCCAGGGCTCCGGAGGTGGTGGATCATATCATCGCCGAATCCGTTCGCATCAAAGCGGAAGTAGTGTCCTCGGATGAACGCGAATCCGGGCTGCGCCGAATTCTCAACTTCGGCCACACCTTCGGCCACGCGCTCGAAGCAGAGACGCATTACACGCGCTTCCTGCATGGGGAGGCGGTATCGTGGGGTATGCGCGCCGCGACATATCTTGCGGAGAAGCTCGAGATCATTTCCACGGAGGACGTCGCACAGATCACGACCGTGCTCGATGGCTACGGGCCCATCCCGAAATGCGATCGGATCAGCCGCACCGAACTTCAGATTCGTCTGTTGCGCGATAAGAAAACGATCCAGAATCGAATCCATTTCGTGCTGCCGGTGAAGATTGGGGAGGTGGTGGTGCGGTCGGACGTCTCCATCGCCGCCGTGCAGCACGCCATCGATCGAGCGTTAGCGGATTGCCGCGCCGCATGAGCGCCGTCCTCGACAAGCCGGCAGGCACTACTCCGGAAGGCATCCACACAGAACAGGAAGCGGCTCGCTGGGTGCGATCCATGTTCGAGCGCGTTGCGCCCCGGTACGACCTGGCGAACCATCTTCTCTCGCTGAATGTGGATCGGTACTGGCGCAATCGCACCGTTGCCGGGATTCGCGATGTGTTACGGAGACCTCACACCAGAGTCCTGGACCTCGCCTGCGGTACCGGCGATTTGCTGATCGCCATGGAGCGCGATGCGGGACGTGCCCTGTTCGGAAGCGATTTCTGTCATCCGATGCTCACCGGCGCCAGGGAGAAACTCGCGCGCGGCCGCTTGCGATCATGCTTGCTGGAATCGGACGCGATGCATCTTCCGTTCCCGGACGCAAGCCTCGATCTGATCACAATTGCCTTCGGCTATCGCAATTTCGCGAATTACCGCGGAGGTCTGGTGGAACTGCGACGCGTGCTGCGGCCCGGCGGCGCCCTCGCGATCCTCGAGTTCACGCAGCCGCCCAACAAGCCATTCGCGGCTTTTTACAACTGGTATTCGCGGAAGGTGCTGCCTGTCTTGGGCGGCGCGATTTCGGGAGCCCCCGAAGCGTACGCTTATCTTCCCGAATCCGTGCGCAAATTTCCCGACGCGCCGGAACTTGCCTGCATCATGCGGGAGTGCGGATTCGCGAGTGTGGATTGGGAATACCTTACCTTCGGCATTGCAGCCCTGCATATCGGCCGCGTTTAATGATTGGACACGCGGATTGCATCCGCGTCCCTGACTTTGGACACGCGGATTGTATCCGCGTCCTCGGCTTTGGACACGCGGATTGTATCCGCGTCTCTGCCGGGCGCGGCGTGTCCATTTAGCTCCCGCCTACCCTGCCGCACGTAAACTAAGAGCATGTCCCTCACAATTTCCGGGCGGACCTTTCGCTCGCGCCTGATGATCGGCACAGGCAAGTACCGCAGCTTCCAGGAAATGGCTCGTTGTCATTCGGCGTCGGGCGCCGAAGTGGTTACGGTAGCGGTGCGGCGGGTCAACCTGACGGACCGGACGAAAGAGTCGATGCTCGACTACATCGACCGCCAAAAAATGTTCATCCTGCCTAATACCGCGGGCTGCTACACCGCTGAGGACGCGATCCGCACCGCGCGTCTGGGCCGCGAAGTCGGTCTCTCGAACTGGGTCAAACTGGAAGTCATCGGCGACGAGAAGACGCTTTTCCCGGACAATCAGGGCCTTCTCGAAGCCACGCGCGTGCTGGCGAGGGAAGGCTTCGTCGTTCTCCCCTACACGAATGACGATGTGGTGAATGCTCGCAAATTGATCGACGCCGGCGCTGCGGCGGTAATGCCCCTTGCGGCGCCGATCGGTTCGGGGCTTGGCATCCAGAACCTTACGAATCTACGGATCATGCGCGAGATGATCACGGAAGTGCCGTTGATCGTCGATGCTGGCGTCGGTACTGCCTCGGATGCTGCGATCGCGATGGAGATGGGCGCGGACGGCATTCTCATGAATACCGCCGTCGCGGCGGCCGATGACGCGGAGAAGATGGCCGTGGCAATGAAGCTCGCCGTCGAAGCCGGCCGCCTTGCCTTCGAAGCAGGCCGGATGGAGAAGAAGCTCTATGCGAGTGCGAGCAGTCCAGTCGTTGGTGTGGTCGGAAGAGGCTGAACACAGGACACGCGGATGGTTGGACACGCGGATTGTATCCGCGTCCTCCCTTTGCACGGCGTGAACGCGGCTCGGTGTCCTCACGATGGCCTGTGCCCCCTTCCCTCGATACCCGCCTCAGAACTGGAATCGCGCCACGAGTTGGCCCGCACGCGGTGCGCTGAAGACGGTCGCAGTGTTGACCCAGCCAAAACCCGCCGTATTCTGGCCGTTCTTTGTGGTCTGCGTGGCGAACGCATTGCCACTAGTCGGATTATTCACCTCCGTGCGATTGAATATATTGGTGAATTCCGCCCGAATTTGCAGGTTCATTCTTTCCTTGATCCGGAAATTGCGCGCCAGACTAAGGTTCTCACCCGGACGCCTCTGCTGCCGGTAATCGTTGTAGTATGCGGCGGACGTCCCAAACTGGCCCAGCGGCGGGTTACTCCATGCTGCCGGGTTGAGGACGAAAGTCGAGTTCGGGTCAAAACAGTGGCAATTCAAATCCTGCGTAAAGAGCGGCACACCCGGAACACGATTCACGAACGTGTTCTGGAAGGTGTAAGTCGACAGGCTCGTGGTGGCCAGTGGAACCTGAATCGGAAGACCGCTGCCGTAGCGCAAAACCGCGCCAATCTGCCAGTCTCGTACAGCCAGCGACAGGGCCTTGTTTCCAGTTAACTTCGGCAGGGTGTAACTGCCCGCGATCACTGAAAGCAACGGCTGATCGTAGCCTGAGAGGTACTTGTTGACATCCCGATTGAAGACGTTGTTCGTAGCCGGCGCCACAAATCCGAAATAGTTGTAGTCCTGCTCGGAACCGATAACAAGCTGCTTGGACCAGGTAAGTGAGTAAGTGAAATCGAGCCCGTGAGAAAGCCGCTTCGTGACCTTGGTTTGCAGCGAGTCATACCAGGTATCGCCCAGCGGCGGCCATGTGTTGACTGGGTTCGAGTACTCGGGTAGCGGGCGCAGCGCCTGAGCCACTGTAGAACCCATCGGGAAGCTCGGGTAAGGAGGTTTGTTGAAGCCGCGTGATGCCGCCAGCGCCGAATTCAGGGGCGATGCCAGCAGTTTCAGGTCGTCCGGGTTGTCGAAGCTGAGGCCAAATGAGGCGAGCCGCTCGGGCGTGAGCGCGTTAATCACTTTCATCGTGTTCGCCTGCCACCAGACTCCGCGGTTGCCAAGGTAGGTCGCTTCAACCAGCAGATTCTTCGCAACCTCACGCTGAACACCCACGCTCCACTGAATCGTCCGCGCCGGCCGCCCGGCATTCGGATCGATGAAGTTAGTGGGGTTGCCCACCGTGCCCGGCAGCGGCAACTGGCCGGGGTCGAAATTCGGGAATGATACCTGATATGGAACGCCGGCTGACATCACAAACGCCGGGCTCCCGTAAGCCGTCGTGGCGTAAGGCACCGACGAACCGGCATTGTTGGTTTTCCCGTTCAACGAGTTCAATCTTCCGTATGAAACTCCGGAGCCGATGCGCAGGACCGTTTTGGGAGTGATCTGATATGCGAGTCCGATGCGCGGCCCAAACGCGAAGGGGTAGTTATGTGCGAACGCGCAATTGCATCGTCCGGCGCCGTAGCCTTCGAAAATAATTCCGCCCGGCTTGCCGCCCGCACTGGGATTCGGCACGTCCAACGACATGTTGGGCATCAGTCCGTTATGCTCGCGCATGTAAGTTTCGAAGTCGTACCGTAAGCCATAGTCGAGAGTAAGACGGCGCGTCACTTTCCAGGAATCCTGAGCAAAGCCCGCCAGCGAATGGGCGCCCAGCCGCACCGTCGAAGGGACACTGTAGTAGCCGCTATCCACGCGACCCGTCAGGAAGCTCGCGAACGGGAACCCTACAGTGCCTGTCAGACTTACTCCATTGAGCGCGGGAAGGCCCGTTTCAGCCGCCCCGAAATACATCCACGAATTCGCGTAGGTACGCAGATTCGCGAGAAATCCCTGAATCTCGAACTCTCCGCCAAACTTGAACGTGTGGTTATTGCGAACCCACGTCAAACTGGTCGTCGCCGTGGGCTTGAGATAGTTCAATTTGGCGACAGTGCCGGAGCCTATCGGCGACATTCCTCCCTGTGCGGGCGGCCCTGCCGTCAACCCGCCGGCCGGCAAGGTTGAGATCAGCGGAAACAGGTTCGTGTTAGCGCCTTTGAATCCGATCTGCGAAGGATCGTAACTGGCCGTCTGGTTCTGTGTTGTGTCAATCACACCGATGCCGGCATGGAACAGCAGCGTTGGCGTGATTGTCTGGTCGACATTCATTCGAACCGTATGCGCGACCGTTCCTGTCGGAACTGAAGTAGTGATCGGAACAGGCAACCCGTCATTGTTCGGCGAAAAGGTCCCCGTACGCGACCAGTAGCCCGAAACTTTCAGCTGCGAACTAATCGAGTGATCGATCTTGACCGAAGGAATATCCGTGACTCTGGAGTTTGCGTAGACTGGCACATAGTTATTCGTCAACAGCGAGTTAGTGGGCAGCGGGACGAACTTAAGAATGTTCAGAGCAACCGGATCCTGCTGGCTGAGCGGAACGGTATTATTCGGGAACGGGTTGCGATAAGTGACGCCATTGACTACAAAGTCACTGGTTGGGTCATAGACAGTATTCTCAAGGACGGGCCGCCCGATGCCGTCGTTAGCCGATAGCTGCTTACCAGTAAGCGCCTGCGAGAAATTCCCGTTGCGGTAGGCAGTCGTCGGTACCGTGAGCGGTACGTTGTTGATGACCTGCGTTTCGCGAAACTGCTCAAAATTGAAAAAGAAGAAGGTCTTATCGTGGCCGTTGTAGATCTTCGGAATTTCGACGGGTCCGCCTAAAGTGAAACCATAGTCGTTCCGGCGCTGCCGGGGCCGCAGCAGATGCCCATTGCCGCTGCTGGTGAAAGGCTGCCCCGCATTGAGATCTTCGTTGACGAAGTATTCGTAGCCGCTGCCATGAAACTGGTTCGTTCCGGACTTCATCGTCACGTTGAAGAATCCACCGCCGGCCTGGCCATATTCGGCGGCGTAGTTACTCGTTTGAATGGCAAATTCTTCGATCGCGTCAACACTGGGCTGAGTCTGGGACTGAGTGGAACTCGCTATGCCATTGGTGCTTTCCTGGCCTTCCAGTCGGAGCGCCTGCGAGTTACTCGGCATGCCATTGATGCGAATACTCTGATCGGGACGCCAGTCGGCGCCAGGCAGTACCTGCAGCACGGCATAAGGATTGCGAATTCCCGCCGCACTCGCGGCGCCGCCGATGCCAAGCACCGGAAGATTATCCAGCGTTGACACTGTCACGTTATGGCTGAGTTCGCCACTCTCGGTTTTCAGAAGGGGTGCGACGTCATTCACAGTCACTGATTCGTTTGCCGCTCCCACCTCGAGCGTCACATCGACGCGAAGTGTCTGGGCCACCGGCACCGTGAGATTCTGACGCACAAACTTCTTGAAACCCGGTACGGTCACCGATAACTCGTAGTTTCCCGTGGGAACGGCAACCACGTAATTGCCCGTGCCCGAACTGCCCACCTGGTAGTTAGCGCCGGTTGCAACGTTGCGGACCGCTACCTGCGCGGAGGCGACCACCGCTCCGGCGGGATCGGAAATCGTTCCTGTAATAGTGCCGTTGTCCCCCTGGGCGAATACGGCCGCCACAGTCAGAACTGAAATGAGGGAAATTCTCCAGAAATGCACGCCTTGCCTCCTGAAACAAACCTAAAAACAGCTTTGGGCAGTCTATGTGACGCCTGGTGCATTGTCAATGGACCATGTCGCTATTGCCTGCACTCGAAATTCGCCGCGTCTTCCATGCTGCCCTGACCCTTATACTGCGCGTGCGCCGGGTATGCGCATAACGGTCGGCTACGCCCTGGAAACGCTCGTCCAGTTGCAGTCACCGACTCCGGAGCTTTGCCCTTCTCGACCCATTCCACGGATGCGCTCAACATATCGAACGTATCCAGCGCGCCGGTGCCGCCACCGCAGTGCCCCATGCCCGGCGACAGAAACACACGGCTGAAGTCTCGCACCTTCGAATCGCCGCCATTCGCCGCGGTCATGCGCTGGTAATAATCCAGCGTGTCCTTTGCCGAAAACCATGGATCGCTCAGCCCGTGATAGAAGATGAGCTTGCCTCCATGCGAGGAGAAGCTGTTGAGGTTCACCCAGCTATAGCTATCGCCGATGCGCCCGACGGGATTGTTATCCGCCACCGCGGCTTCTGCATCCACGTCCTGCGTGGTTGCCGCCGTGGGTCCTCCTACAGGACTCGGCCCCGGATTCAGCAGACCCGGAATGCCACCGCCCTGAGCGCTGATACCAGTGTCATAAAAGAACCCAGGATAAACCTGCCGGCCTTTGGAATCTTTTGGCCCGGCAAAACCCTTTTCAATCGCGGCCACCTGCTCTGGCGATAAGCACCCTTCGGCCTTCGCTCCCGCGCATTGCAACTCGCGCGGATGGAAACTGCAGCCCAGCGCATCGAAGATCATTCCGTCGGCGGCTCCGTCGCGCGCATCGCAATCCTGAAGCAGCTTCGCGATCACCGCTTTCTTATCACTGGCCGACAAGGCCGGTCCCGGCTTGCCCTTATCGTCCTTCGGCGCGATGGCGTTCAATGCCACAGTAACCGAACGGGTCGCCAGATTCGAATGTCCCGTGCGCATCGCCGGAGACCCCGCGACCACGCCGTCGAAATACAACGGGTAGCGCTGCGTCATCAGCATCCCTTCGCGGCCCCCCGTGGAACAGCCCACATAATAAGAATGCTCTGGGGCGCGGCCATAGTAGGTCTGAATAATCTGCTTCGCCACAACCGTGAGTCGCCCGATTGCGATGAACTCGAAATCGAGCGTCGCCTGCTGATCCTGCATGAAGCTTCCGTCGAACCCGCCTCCGGAACTTTGATGACCCGTATCGCTTGTTGCGACCGCAATTCCACGCGAGACCGCCGGCTTCTCGCCCGCGGCCTGTGCGCCGGTAGGTTCAGCGACAGTTCCGTTCAATCCGCCGCCGCCCTGCTGCACGAACTGGCCGGTCCAGTTCTCGGGAAGCGCGACGGCGAAGCGGATCCCGTAAGTCTTACCGTCAGGTCCTGTGCGGCGATCGATAATGCCATCGACGCGGCATCGCGTGGGTAACACGGGGCCGGTTTGACCGCCTCGCCCGCCCGGCGCCGGTCCCGCCGCAACCATTTCGGCGCGGGCAATCTCGATGTTGCTTCCGGGCATCTGAAACTTTGACAGTTCCGCGCATTTGTTGGGAGTCTGTGCGTACGCGGCGACGCCCGCGGCGGCAAACAATATCAGCAACCTGATAGAGCCGTTCATCGGATCTGGATTCCTTTCCGTTTGGATGAAGTGTATACGAAATTCGCGCGGCCGGAAAGTGCGCTAGCCAACCGGTCGGCTGGTAGCGAGAACTTGCCGCGCTTCACGCGGGCTGTGGATGGCTGAGAAAAATTCTTTCGAGCCCTTCACACGCCGCCGCGACGCCGTTCTCACCATGGATTTCCAGGGCGACCTGGCGCGCACGACGGCTGCTCGTTTCCGCAGCGAGTAAAGCGTCCAGTTCGCGCCGCAAACGCGCGGCACTGTACGTCTTGCGCGGGATCACGCGCGCTACACCGAGTTTCCTGACCCGCTGCGCGTTATCCGGCTGATCGTGGCTCCACGGCACGACGATCATCGGTCGTCCAGATCGCAGAGCCTGTGCCGTGGTCCCGACGCCGCCTTGATGCACAGTCGCCGCCGCGCGCGGCAAAAGCTCCGAATATGGCGCGTATTCCGCGACGTGTACATTCGGCGGCACCGCGCCGGATGGTGTATTGCGCGGATCGCGTCCAACCAGCAGCACCGCTCGATATTTCGTTCCCGCAATAGCCCTGAGGCTTTCCGCATAGAACTCACCCGCATCGAAAACAGCGGACGATCCGAGCGTGAAAACGACTGGCGGCGGGCCTGCGTCGAGGAATCGTCCAAGTTCCGGCGTGATGCCCTGACCGGGTTCCAGCTTGTCGTAAAACGGGAATCCCGTGATCTGAGTATCCGGCGGCCAGTCGGGCTTCGGCTCCGCAAACACCCGCGAGAACCACGCCTGCGTGCCCCACGGCGACAACATGCTCCAGATGAACACATTTTCGAGCTGCGGCAGATTCAGGCGTGCGCGAATTTTATTCAACGGCGCGCCCCAACGGCTGGCCACCTTCGTCAGGAGTTTGAAAAAGAACCGCGCCACGCCAGGTCC
>DASZLO010000045.1:0-2491 GCA_035552315.1 Bryobacteraceae bacterium | reverse complement strand
AACTGCTCGCTGAAGCCGCCGAAGGTCTCAAGGCCGGAGACCTGTACCTGCGGCGTGAAGGCCGACGGGGTCTGGCTCGAGAAATCGCGCAGAAACTGGAACCGCGTCTCATTGATTACCTTGTCGCTGATGACCTGCGTATCGCTGATTTGCAACGTGTCCTCGCTGGAGTCGGTCTTATACGCCTGGTCCCGAAGGCTGAACTGCCCCACGCCCTGGTTCTGCTGGCCGTTGTCGTAATACTGGTAGCGCACCGTCAGGGTATTCCTCGGGCTCAGTTCCAGATCGATGCGGGGGCTTATGTTGGTGCGGCTGCGCGGGGCTACCAATGCATCGTTAAACGGGACGGTGTTGTAGTCTGCCGTGTTTGTGTAAATGCCGCTGGGGAAATCGCCGTTCACCTCGCCTGCCAGGCGGAATGCGTCCACAATTGCGTCGTCCTGAATGGTGCGGTGCTCGGCGCTCAGGAAGAATGACGCCTTTTTGCTGATGCGTCCGCTGACCGTCCCGTTGAAGTGGTAGCTGTAATAGTCGGGAATGTTTTTGTCGAAAGGATTTCCAGTATTGAACTGCGACGGATTGCCCTGAACGAACGCCTGTCCGTGAAGCTGATTGGTCCCCGGCTTGGTAAGAATTTCGATCCGTCCGTAGCCGAGTTTGTCGTATTCGGCGGAAAAGGGATTGCGATTGATACGAATTTCACGAATAGACGATTTCGGGGGAAGCTGTCCCGCTGTGAAACCGTCGATATAAATCTGCCCGCCGCTCGGCCCGGCAGCCGGCCCGGCCAGCGCGTTCAGTTCATTCTGCAATTCGTCCGGATCATCGGAGAGCGCGTCAAGGTCTTTGCCTTTGAGCACCAGGCTGTTAGCGTTGCTCGTGGGGTCCACGCTTACCGTCGGCGTGTCCTCGTTCACTACCACCTGCTGCTTTTCAACCGCGATCGTCAGAGGGATGTTGAACAGCCTCCTCTGCCCCGCCTCTAGTGTGACCGCCTTCGATGTCGATGGCGCGAAGCCCTTGGCAGTGGCGATCACGATATAGGTTCCCGGAGCTGGATTGATGAAGCGATAATCGCCGGAGTCGTCGGATGTTACCGCGGCTACGGTATGACCATCGGGCGTGGTCAGGCTGACGGTGGCCCCCGGAATAACGGCTCCGCTGGGATCGGCGACGGTTCCGTGCAGAAGAGTGGTCGATTGCGCGGCGGCGGTGCCCAATGCTCCGGCAAGGAGCGCAATGCAGAGAAAAAAACGACAAAAAAAATTCACGTTGCTCCCAAATCGTTTGCTGCGAGGAAGAAGGGTACATCCTGCTAAGCGGCTGAGCCGCATTTTTTTTTGTTTCGTCTGCGCTGCGCGCGCGGACGGTTCACTTTCTCAGAATCGGCTTGCGTGGATTATGGTGTTCCTTCTCCCCCGCCCGCGTCTCCGCCTCCGCCCAGGTTCCATGAGGCTGAGAACACGCTCTGGCTGCCCGCTGGCGCGGCTGTAAGGATAGGTTCGACCCCCGCAAGCAGGGTTACTGCGGTTGCCATGCCGGGCGTCCCTTGCGTAGCGACCACCATTACCGCGTCGCCCTTATGCAGATCAGCAATCTGTACCGTCGGCGCGCGTTGCAGCATCTGGGAAAGATCGCCGCCTCGTTGGCCGCCGCCGGTGGATTGTCGCCACGCCCCGTGATCGGAAGACGCGCCGCCGGTCTCGGACGCCGGATGGCCCTGAGCCTGGTCCCGAGTCTGATCCTGGGACTGGCCGGAACCGGATCTCTTCAGCCGCATGGCAAGAGATTGCGCCATTTGTTCTGGAAGCTTGTGCATCTGCGAATCTGCCGTGACGTGAATAATGACCGGCTTTTTCGTTGCGAGGTCAGTGACGATGACGATGTTCGCGGTGGGATTGGCGGATACAACCGTCCCGGCAATATTGCGGAAGCTTCCTGCGACAATTTCGTCGGAGTTCACCTCGCTGCCGTCGGCACTGCGGTCCCCGCGAGCACGAAGCTGATCGCCCGGTTGAATCTGCGACAGGTTCGAGGGAGTAGTGTCAGAAAATTTGATCGAGTCCGCGCTGTAGCGGCGAACGATGGTCTTAGGCATAACATGGACGGTCAGCGTTCGCGCGCCGGAGGCAATTGTGATGGTTCCGCTGGCTGCGTCTATAGACTTCACCAGGCCGCCCACGCCGCGGCGCTGCCAGTCAGTTTCTTCCGCCTTCTGATGTTCCGTAACCGCGGCCTGCTTCATCGCAATCAGGGTGCTCGCCGTCAAACCCGATCCGTCGGCCGATGTTCGAACCGCCGCGAGGATGCGGTCGCCAACGGCGATATCCGCCAGCTGGATAGGAGTCGCTCCGGCAAGCGTCTTCGAGCCTGGCTGAGTTTCCAGAACGCGCGCGCCGTTCATCACAGTGAGAGTCACGGATGAGCCAGTGTCAGGTTGTACGGTCACAGACTGGCCATTGACGGCTGTCACCGTGCCAACAATACGCGT
>DASZLO010000044.1:0-7982 GCA_035552315.1 Bryobacteraceae bacterium | reverse complement strand
CAGGCCTCTCTCGTGGCGGGTTGCAGTTCGAGCGGAGATCTGCGCGTGTCCAGCAGTTGCTCTCGAAGCAGAGCCAGTGCCGCGGAGGCTTCCCAACGCGGATCATAGGTGACAAGAACGCCCCCCGTTACCGAACTCGCGGTGCATGAGCGCACTCCCGGCTGGGCGGATATTCGCGCCGAGACCGCGGTGGCCAGGCGGGGCGAATCCAAAAGAAACGGGACGTCGACGCGAAGGCGGCCACGAACCGACGATCGGGTTTTGAATAGAACCAAAAGGGACCGCCGTTACTGGAATCCCGTAAGTCGATTGATCAGGCCGGATGCGATTTCCGGCGCGTTCAGGCTATGCCGACCTTTGCTTTTACGCCGGCGATATCCGAACGAAGAGCCCGAATTTCGTTGAGAACAGTCTCCATATTCGCGTTCTCGTTGCGCGACTCGACCGCCTCGGTACGCACGCGGTGCAATTCGGCCGAGGCCTCATTCCATGCGTCCTGTGCGACGGACGCGGCGCCCATGCCTGCCTTTGCGACCGTAACAAGTATCGGGTGCAGGATCGAGCCACCGAAAAGCGTGGTGGTGGCGCCGACCAGAAAGCTGTTCCATTTGATATTTGGCAGCCGAAGTACCATTGAATACTCCTGTGCTTGGATTTTATCGCGAAAAAGATCGTGGTTGCTGTGAATTCGGGTGGCGAAATTACGAATTTACCGGATATTGCGGAAAGACGGATTTCCACGCGTACCGCCGCCGTTAGCCCGGTGATGTTCCGCCCGAGGGAAATTGTTGGTATTCCGGCGAGAACTACGAATATCAGACAAATTCTGTGAGTCCCTGCTTACGCCATCATGACGAAGTTGGCTTAAAGTAGAATGCTGTGCTGCGACGAATCTTTCTCGGGGCTTTGCCCCTGTCCGCCCTGGTTCCTGCGCTCAAAGCCGCGCCGCGCCTGAAAGTCACGGCTGTCCGGCTGATCCCGCTGAAGGTCCTTCGCGAAACCGGAACCATGGAGGCCGCATGGAATCCCGGGACCATTACGCACCATCGGATCGGCGGCGGCGCGTATCTGGAGATTCAGACCGATCAGGGCCTCGCCGGCATAGGACCGGCGATGGACGACAGAGCGCTTGAAAGCACCCGGGCGCAGTTGATCGGGCACGACCCGTTCGATATCGAGCAGTTGGCCGGGCCGCTGCGATATTACGTTCGAGGGCGCGCTGTATCGAGTATCGAGATCGCTCTCTGGGACTTGGCGGGGAAAGCCGCCCAGCAGCCCGTTTACAAATTGTGGGGCGCGAAGAAAGATCGTGTTCCGGCCTACGCCAGCATGATTCAGCTTTCCACGCCGGAGGAGCGCGTTCGCATGGCGGTTCGGTTGAAGTCGGAGGGCTGGAAAGCAATTAAACTGCGTTTGCACTATGCGACCCTGCGCGAGGACATCGAACTGGCCGCCGCCGTTCGCAAGGCCGTGGGCGACGGTATGGAAATCATGACCGACGCCAATCAGGCGCAGTCGGCAACGGGATGGCAGCCCGGCGTCGTCTGGGATTTTCGCCGCGCGCTCGAAACCGCTCGCGAACTCGAGAAGCTGAATATCTACTGGCTGGAAGAGCCGCTGCGCCGCTACGATTGGGACGCGCTGGCCGAACTCAACCGGCAGGTTGCCATTCCCATTGCCGGCGGCGAGAACAACATCGGCGTGCATGAATACCGCACCATGCTGGAAAAGGGCGTATTCGATATCCTTCAGCCGGACATCATGGTCGCCGATGGCGTCACGGGCTTTCGTGAAATCGCTTCGCTCGCCGCCGCGTACGATAAACGGATCATCCCGCATCATGGCGGAGGCAACCTCGGCACCATCGCTCAGCTTCACGCCATCGCATCGTGGCCTAACGCTCCGTGGATCGAAATCCTACATGATCCGCCCGTCGCGGCTTATACGAACGGCTTCGCAATTATGGAAGACGCGCCGAAAGTCGATAAGGAAGGTTGCCTCAACCTTTCTCAGGCTCCCGGCTGGGGAGTTACCATAAACCGCGCCATGATCTCTTAGCCGCTGCCTGCCTGCAGTTCAGCTATTCGGGCGCCGTCAGGAAATCCAGTAGCTCCCGATTGAAGATCTCGGGCGTCTGAATGTGCAGCACGTGGCCGGCGTTCGGGACGATAACGAGCTTCGCGGCGGGTATCGCGGCGGCAAGCCGTCCCGCGAGTTCGGGAAAGTTGTTGCCATCGTGCGCGCCGCCAATTACCAGCGTTTTCGCCCGAATGTGCGGCCAATCGTAAACCACGGGATCCAGATAAGGCAATTGCCGGTAAATGGAGCGGACCATGGCGAGACGAGGCCAGTCGCCGCTCAGCGTGGGCGCGTAAAGAATGCGAACGAAACGCTCGTATTCCGGCTTCCACGCGTCGGGGAAATAGCGGTGAATCGTTGCCTCCGCCGCGCCCCAAAGCTCCGCATGAGATCGCGCCATCTCCGGCTGATAAGCTTCCTGCGCGCGTTGCCAGGGCTGCGCCCACCGCGGATCGGTTAATCCGATGGGATCGTATAAGACCAGGCGCTCGGTAACATCCGGGTAGGAGGCGGCGAAACGGGCCGCAAGCATGCCGCCCATCGAATGCCCCACGACGGCCGCCCGCGTGATGCCCAGCGACTGAAAAAGCGTGCGCGTGTTCAGCGCCATATCGTGGAAGTTGTAAGGAATGATCGGCTTTGAGGAACGGCCGAAACCGATCTGATCCGGCACAATCACCCGGAAGCCACGATTGCGCAGTGCGTCAATCGGACCGCCAAAATAGAAACCGCCGAAGTTCATCCCGTGCAGCAGCACCACGGTGCGCCCGTTCGGCGTTCCCGCGGGTGGCACGTCCATGTAGGCCATGCGCACATCTTGGCCATACATCGTCAGCGAAAGAAATAAGACGGTGTAAGGATAGGGGACGTCTTGGTAGGTGATGCTTCCCGGCTTCACATCGGGCGGCGCCTGAGCAAAGGCGGCTGCGAGGACGACTAATGCGAGGCAGCAGCGAAGATGCTTCATTCGACTCATCATAGTTCCGCGGAATCCATCCAGGGAATGCCCGGTAGATCGTAGAAAGTAGCGACTCTCAAGCTCTGAGCTTTTGATAGGCTCAGAGCAATTTTTCTTTGCCGGAAAAAAGGAGAGTCGCTATGGAGAAACCTTATCAAATCGAATCGTTGCGAGCCGTGAAGCGGCTGGAAGAGATGGCTGGGGATGGAAATCCGGCAGTCCAGATGGTGCTGCCGATGGCGGAGATGGTGGGCTGGCTGCATAAGGGAGTTGGCGAGTTGATTCGTCAGGCTGGGCTGCAGTTGATTCAGCTGCTGATGGAAGAGGAGGTGAGACATCTGGTGGGCGAGCGGAGCCGGGCCACGCCGGAGCGGACGGCCAATCGATGGGGAAGTGAGCGCGGATATTGCGTGGTGATGGGACAGAAGGTGCCTGTGGAGCGTCCGCGGGTGCGGTCCACCGAAGACCGCGAGATCCGCCTGGGCAGCTACGAAATGTTCCATCGCGGCGAACCGCTGACGGAAACAGTGTGGGAGAAACTCATGCTGGGTCTGACGACGAGAAAGTACGGCGATGCGGTACGTCAATTCACCGAGGCTTACGGGCTGGAGAAGAGCGCAATCAGCGAACGCTTCATTGAGGCCAGCCGCACGAAGCTGAAGCATTTAATGGAACGGCGGCTGGAGAAGAAGAAGTTCTGCGCGCTGCTGGTTGATGCAACACCGTTCCAGGGCCAGCAGATGGTTGCAGCGCTGGGCATCGGCTGCGACGGGGCCAAAACGATTCTGGGCATCTGGCAGGGAGCCACGGAAAATGCCACCGTTGTGGGAGAACTGCTGGGCGACCTAATGAATCGCGGGCTCGACTTTACCGTGCCTCGACTCTATGTTCTTGACGGAGGCAAGGCATTACATGCAGCAGTGAAGAAGTATGCCGGCGAATCGGCGCCGATCCAGCGTTGCCAGGTACATAAGCGGCGCAATGTGCTGGATCACGTCACCGACGAAAACAAGCCGGTCGTCGCCCACAAGCTGAACACGGCGTATGCGATGGAAGACTACGCGGCGGCCAGACAGGCGCTTGACGGACTACACCGCGAACTGATGCATCTGAATCCGAGCGCGGCGCGGAGTCTGGCCGAAGGGCTGGAAGAAACCCTGACCGTTCACCGGCTTCAGATTCCGCAACAGCTGCGGATGACATTGGCAAGCACCAACGTCATCGAATCGGCCTTTTCCATCGTCGACACCGTCTGCAGAAACGTCAAACGATGGCATGGCGGCGATCAACGGGAACGCTGGATCGGCTCCGGCCTGCTGATCGCAGAGAATCAGTTCCGCCGAGTCAGAGGCCATAAGCAGATTCCAGCATTCATCCGGATACTGGAAGCTTTCAAGCCGTCCAGGAAGGAAGTTGTTACGAAGAGAAAAGCGTCGTAAAGTGAGTTATTCGAGAGCCGCTACTTTCAGCGGAAAGTCGGGCGATCCCGCAAACGGTGCGGGGATGTTGTCGAAATATTTCCTTTAGTATCCATCGCCCGGTTTAATCCCACCGACTTTCAGCAAAGTACTGCGCTGGCGCGCAGTGCATGGAACCGGAAACTGTGATTCAGTTTCGGGGCAGTTTCTAATCTGAGTAGATCCGGGCGGCAAGCTATGGTCGACAACCGATTGGCGCCTTGTGCCCGTCTTTCAGCGTGACTTCGGCTGCCGCGATGCATTGATTGGTGGCGAGGCAGTCCTGAAAAAGGCTGGCTCGACCCCGTTGGAGAGTCTGTCATTTCTTTCGCAAGCCGAGCCGAGCCCGGGTCTGAGAAATCGAACTTGAGGAGGATGGCATGGCAAAGAGAAGGATGTCCACTTTCGAGCGGTTGAAAGCTGGGCGGATGAACCGTGCGGAGCGCCGGGAGCTGGGGCGCCGGGTAGCGGCGGGCGATCCCAAGCTGGCGATCGTCAACGCCAACGCCGGAGGAATCGACGTTGGTAATGAGAGCCATTTTGCGGCGGTACCGCCTGACAGGGATGAAAATCCGGTGCGGGAGTTCGGTTGTTGGACACAAGCCCTGCACGAAATGGCGGAATGGCTGAAATCATGCCGGATCGAAACCGTAGCGGTGCAGGCGACCGGCGTATATTGGATCGCGTTGTACGACGTTCTCGAACAGCATGACATCCGGGTGGTGCTGGTCAACGCACAACACACCAAAAACGTGCCCGGCCGGAAGACAGACGTGCAGGAATGCCAGTGGCTGATGAAATTGCACACTTACGGACTGCTGCGTGACTCCTTCCGCTTACAGCAGGATATGGAATACGTCCGCACGCTTTGGCGTTTACGGGACCGGCACGTGAAGGATGCAGGACGCGCGGTACAGCATATGCAAAAGGCGCTGACGAAAATGAACGTGCAACTGGCCAACGTGATCAGCGATATCAGCGGAGTCAGCGGACAGGCAATCATCGGCGCGATTCTTCGGGGCGAGCGGGACCCGTTTCAGTTGGCGGATCTCGTCGATTACCGAGTAAAGGCAAGCCGGGAAGAAGTGGCGCGTAGTCTGGAAGGAAACTGGCGGGCCGACGTATTGTTCGAACTACGGCAAGCCGTCGACAGCTACCATTTCGCACATCGGCAGATGCAGGAATGCGATGAAAAGCTGGAGTTTTACCTGGCCAGGCTGCCGGCGCGAACGCTGGAAACTCCCGCGCCGCTTCAACCCGAGAGTATTGTCCAGAAAAGAAAGAAGGCAAGAAAGCCAAGGGACAACGAACCGCAGATGGATCTGAAGGCGGAACTGAAACGGATTTGCGGAGTGGACCTGACCTCCATCGACGGCATCAACGTCATGACCGCATTCACGATGATCTCAGAAGTGGGCACGGACATGAGCCGCTTCAAGAACGAAAATCATTTTACTTCCTGGATGGGATTGGCCCCCAGCAAAGACATCAGCAGCGGCAAGGTCGTTGGATCGGGCAAGAAGAAAGTGAAGAACCGGGTTGCCATAGTCCTGCGCACGGCTGCCACATCGCTGTTGGAGAGCGACACATATTTGGGAGCCCGTTATCGTCATCTGCGCCGGCAGTTACCCACGCTCAAAGCCGCAGTCAAAGCGATGGCCCGCCATCTCGCAGTGCTGATTTACCGTCTGTTGACTCATGGCCAGGCCTGGATCGATCGAGGCGCCGCCCAGTTCGAACGAAAACGTCTGGAACGGGAACTGGCAAATCTGCACACAAAGGCGAAAGCCAAAGGCTTCGCCCTGGTCCCGATTACAGAAGATCACTGAAGCAAAATCCAGCCGCACGGCGATTTCACACGGGCTGACCGACGCACGCCTGGGGTGTCTCTGCGCCCGGCCCGCAACGGCGTTTCTCTCTCCGCCCGCTCGCGCCAGACTGACAACCAGACCATCCCTAACCGCGAAATTGCAGTCGAACAGACCAGCAGTTTCTGGAGAGCCGGTAGTTGTTAGTATTTGGGCACGGAGGGGTCGACTTTGTCGCTCCAGGCGAGAATGCCGCCCTTCATGTTGCGCACGCGCTTGTATCCGTTCTGCTTCAGCAGATCGACCGCCTTGGCGCTGCGCATGCCGCTTTTGCAATGCGCCACGATATCGGCGTTCGGGTCGAGCTCATTCAGCCGCTTCGGCAGGTCCCCGAGAGGGATCAGTTTCGAGCCGGGAATGCGAGCGATCTGGTATTCGTGCGGCTCGCGCACGTCCACGAGGACGAAATCGTCGCCGCGATCCTGCTTCGCTTTGACTTCGGTCGCTTCGATATCGCCTGAGACCGGCTCGACGGTTTGTTCTCGATTCGGCATGCCGCAGAACTCCTGGTAATCGATGAGTTGTTTGATGGTCGGATGATCGCCGCAGACCGGGCACTCGGGATTGCGCCGCAGTTTCAGTTCGCGGAAGCGCATGCCGAGAGCGTCATAAAGAAGCAAACGCCCCACCAGCGGCTCGCCGATACCAAGGATCAGTTTCACCGTCTCGGTCGCCTGGATCAGACCGATGATGCCCGGCAGAATGCCCAGCACTCCGCCCTCGGCGCAGCTCGGAACGAGACCGGGAGGAGGCGGCTCCGGATACAGGCAGCGGTAGCAGGGGCCGCCTTCATACGCGAAGACGGTCGATTGCCCTTCGAAGCGAAAGATGGAGCCGTAGACGTTCGGCTTGCCAAGCAGCACGCAGGCATCGTTTACCAGATATCGCGTGGGAAAATTGTCCGTGCCGTCGACAATAATGTCGTAATTCTTCAGAATTTCGAGCGCATTTTCGCTGGTGAGCGCGGTTTCATAGCGCTCGAGCTGCACGAACGGATTGATGTCCGTCATGCTGTCGATCGCCGAGTCCAGTTTCTTGCGGCCGACGTCTTTGGTGCCGTGAATCACCTGGCGCTGCAGGTTGGTGAAATCGACAACGTCGAAATCGACCAGACCGATACGGCCCACGCCCGCGGCCGCCAGATAGAGGCCGAGCGGCGCCCCGAGTCCGCCGGTTCCGACCAGCAGCACGCTCGCCTTTTTCAGCTTCAACTGGCCTTCCATGCCGACTTCCGGCATGATGAGATGGCGGCTGTAACGGAGGATTTCATCTTTCGAAAGCGTTGCGTCTTCCGTTTGCGCAGAAGGCGCCGGGGGCGCTTCAGTGGCGCCGCCCGCAATGCTGGGAACAATCGAGAGCGTATCCGGGTCGTTGACCGGGGTCGCATCCTTATTTAAATAGCGGATGTCCTCGTCGTTCAAATAAACGTTCACGAAGCTGCGCAGCTTGCCTTCATCGGTGTAAAGCTGCTTGCGCAAATCGGGAAAACGGCTGGTGAGTCCCCCAAGGACTTCGCCGACCGTCTTGCCGGGCAATTGAACGGAGTCCTGCTTTTCGGCGTATTGCCGCAGCGGGGTTGGAATCAGGATTCGGGCCATGTCAGTTCCTCTTTATCGGCAT
>DASZLO010000043.1:0-55817 GCA_035552315.1 Bryobacteraceae bacterium | reverse complement strand
ATCGATTCGAGGCTGTCCCGCTCTTCTTCGCTCAGCAGTAACGCTTGTTTGGGTCGTCCCGTACGCATCCAGCCTCCTGCATTTTATTAGATGCAGCGGGGCAGACTTAGATTACAAACTTCTGTGACATGAGACTAGCTTTGGGAAACCTGACAGGTCGGGAGCGGCGGCGAGAACTAAAAACGAGCGCAAGCAGGCCGGTACACAGCAAGGCCGCCGTCGATGGCTCGGGCGTACTGGAAGCAGACTCGACGGAAACAGCATCGAGAACGATGCCGAAGCCGGTATTGGTAACTTCAGAAAATTTCAGGGTGGCCGTTGTGGAGTCTGCAGTGAAGGTCTGGACGAAAATACTGTAGTCCATGTCGGAGAATGTCGAAGTACTGTGGCTGACGTTATCGCTCAGCAATGTACCCAAACCAGTTACAAAAACATTCATGGAAGCGCCGGTCCCGCCGGGGTTGTTTGCATAATCGAACGACAGCGTGTAGATGTCTCCCGGTGTCGTGCTGAAGGTCTGAAGTATGACTCCCGCGGATCCGCGTTGGCCGGACATGGCCAGTGAATAATCCCCGCTGAAGGCGGCCCAGAGAAGGTGCGTATTTACAATGTCCACCTCATTGGGATTTCCGCCGCTGTTTCCGGCGAGCGTCTGACCTGATCCCGTTTTCTAGACCAATCTGAATTTGGAAAACCGAGTTTATACTACCGCCTCTTAGCCATCCCGCCGGAGCCGCCCGTCGCGAAAAAGCCTGTCTGCACGGCGGCGCGGAGCAGGCAGGGGCGCACCCGTCAGGGTGCGGCGATCAGCGAACCCTTGCCTGCGAGCACCGCCGTGCGATTCACCAATGCCGACGGGCGGTCCGGGGGGATGGCGCCAATCCCGCTGGTGAGCTCAGAGCAGGCCTTTGCGAACTCGTCCGGCGTTCGGTAGGCCAGGCTGCTGTGCGGGCGCTCTGAGTTATATTCCTGCCGCCACGCTTCGATCTTTTCCCGCGCGTCCTTCAGATTCAGAAACCAGTTGGCATTGAGGCATTCAGCTCGAAACCGCCCGTTGAAGCTTTCCGCATATCCGTTCTGCATGGGCTTGCCCGGCTGAATGTGAATCAGCACAATACCGTTGGCTTCGC
This sequence comes from Bryobacteraceae bacterium, assembly GCA_035552315.1. GTDB lineage: Bacteria > Acidobacteriota > Terriglobia > Bryobacterales > Bryobacteraceae > BOG-234. The sequence goes on along the minus strand of DASZLO010000043.1, from coordinate 54,687 downwards.
ACCACCCGACAAAGTGCCGGCTGGTGAACTCCGGACCGTTATCGCAGCGTAGTGCCCGCGGCCTGCCCCGCTGTTCGATCACGCGCTCCAGCATTCTGGTGACCTGCTGGCCTGACAGGCTGGTGTCCACCAGCAACGCCGGACACTCCCGTGTGTAGCTGTCCACAATGGTGAGGATGCGGATGCCGCGACCCGTCTGTATCGCATCGGCAACGAAGTCGATGGCCCACTCCTGATCCGGCCCCGTCAGATATGGGGCGAGCGGAGCGATGCCCGCGATCCGCTTTCGTTTCAGTCGCCGCGCCATCAGCTTTTCTTCCCGGTACAGCCGGTGAACTCGTTTCAGATTCACCTTCCAGCCACGCCGCGTCAGAATGGCCCAGAGCCGCCTGTATCCGTAGCTTTTCTTCTCGTGCGCCAGCGCGACCAGAACAGTGCGGAGATCCTGATTGCGATCCGGTGCTGCTTCATAGCGGTAACTGCCGCGATTCAGTTCCAGCAGCCTGCAAGCCTCGCGTTCGCTCAGCCGGTGTTCCATCATCACCAGCGCCACGTCCCGCCTCGCGCTCACAAGCTCCAGCCGTTTTTTCTTATGACCGTCTGCAGCGCCGCTTTATCCAGACTCAGATCGGCGACCATCTCTTTCAGCCGCCGGTTCTCTTCCTCCAGCGCCCGCAGCTTCTTCACGTCGCTGACTTCCATTCCGCCGTACTTCGCCTTCCAGTTGTACAGCGTCTGATCGCTGACCCCCAGCTCCCTCGCCACTTCCTTCGTCGCCCGGCCGCCTTCCAGCTGCTTCACCGCCGCCACGATCTTCTCTTCCGTGTACTTCGTCTTCTTCATTTCGAAAGCTCCTTTTTCATTGCGAGCTTTCCAAATTATGAATGGTTCAGTTTCCGGGGATCAGGTCACGTCCAACCGGTAATCTCGGTGTTAGAACCTGTCGAGGGTGGGCCGTAAAACTCAAGGTAGTCAGAAAACGTGGCGTCGTCAGGGCTCCCGGATAACGTGAAGCTCTCAAAGCTTCCGTTGACGATTTGGTTGGCGTGAGCTGGTATGGCGGCCAGCCCAAGAACTGCAAGGAGTAAGGCGGTCCTCACCTAATCGTATCCTTCAAAGCCTTTTTGACGCTAAGAGACCGGCGCTTCCGAAGCCCAAATCCGCCTAATGCGCCAACTAACAACAAATTTAATGTCCCCGGTTCTGGGGTTGAAGAGACTTCGTCTCCCGTCACGTGAAAGATGTAATCTCCGTTGTCGCCGGAAAAGGGGAAGAAGCTACTTGCCGGGGGGTTTACGGTATCGGTATTTGTTGCATTGGATGCGAAAGATCCGTTATAGGTAACGTCGCTAGCTGTAGTTACAACGGTCGGGCCCGCTCCGACCATAGTCGTCGGAAGACTCTGATCCCAAGCGAGAAATGCATCGTGGGGACCTGTTAATACCAGGTAATAGGTTCCAGGCCCGAGGGTCAGGCCTGAAAATAACGTGGATTCTCCGTCGGAGCCAGGGATAACCGAACTCGTCGCAATCTGATCCGCCACTGTTTCGGCGGGCCCGATGACGTTAGTCAGATAGGTCGTAATCGGCGTGCTGCCGCCCGAAAACAAGTCTGCCGTGATAGAAATGTTGGAATATGTGTCTGACATAGTCCAGCTTTCGTAACCAACCCAATCCCCCGGCCCGCCAAGGGCAAACCCTTGTTTGATTTGTCCGAATGACGACACAATTGTGCCGGCATTGCCGATACAAGGCGCTGCGAAGACAACCCCAAGACAAAACAACAGCTTTATAACGAACGGTGATTTTGACATTCTCGTCCTCCGCCGTAAACGGCTAACTGCAAGTGAAGTTGGTCCAACTGGTGGTCCCGCTTCGTGGATTTAGCGTATGGGGGGAAGGACGAGGGGCGCATCTCCCATATGGGAGAGAACTTGAGAAAACTAGGTCCGGGCGGTTCGGATTCCGGGAAGCATCGAAATCAGCCGCACAAGCTGACTCTGCCGGCTCACACCTGTCTTACGGTAGATGACTTTCAGCTGGAACCGCACCGTTGAGGAGGTTGTTCTCGATTTTTCTGCAATTTCGTTGGGCTCCATTCCGCCTACAAGGAGCATGGCCACTCGAATTTCCGCGGGCGTCAATTGAAATAACTGACCCAGAATCCGCTCGCGCGTGGCGGGCGCCGCCTCCGGATCGGAAATCATGACGAGCGCCGTCGAGGATTCCATAAGTATGGTGCGCGAGGGAGCAGTCGGCAGCACAGTCAAATGAAGAGTACGATCTCGGTTCCGGATCCTCAGCGATGCACCCGCGGGAGTCGCAGGAGCACATCCCAATGCCGCCCGGACCGCTCTCGCCAGGGCATCGGTCGAATCCGAATCGCAGGTGGCCAGCCGCCCGTCCCGAGTAGTGAGGAGATCAGCCGACTTGAGCATGGACTCGGCCACAGAATTGGCGAATTTAATCATCAAACCATGGTCCACTCCCAGGACCCCAATATCGAGAACATCCGCGAGGCTGCCCGTTACCGAGACGGTCTGTTTGAGATCGAGCACGTTTCGATGTATGGAAAGCGCCCGGCGCAAGTGGGGGAAGAGTTCCTGAAGCGACCGGATTTCGTCTTCCACGAAGTCCCCGCGATTGCGCTCCCGTTGCAGAGTGAGAACCATGGTGGCTCCCGCTTTGAGATAAACGATTCCACACTGGAAAAGAGTCGATGCCCACCGTTTGTGATAGTCGTTGTAATACTCGGTTGACTCGAACTGGCGCTGCGGCAGCAAGTCGGTACCCCTGCCGATCCACTCCGTTGCCTGCCGTTCCTTCAGAGCGAGGTACCACGGATCTTTACCCGCCCAGTATTCGTTATAGAGGCGAGATGCTTTTTCGTCCACTCCGAAGCCGCCCGCAACGGCATACCGGCCTTCCGCGCGGGACTGAGCAATGAGACCGACGATTGGCGCATCGAAGGCCCTCGCCGCGGCGGAGAAAAATTCCGTCCAAAGCGATTCATCGCCGCAAGCCTCATAAAGAACGTCCAATAACGGATCGGTACGGGAGTCACTCATTAGATTGAAAACAAGGTGGTAAGGGTTTTGTGGTAGTGGGAATTATAAACTGCAAAGGACGTTTCAATACGTCAATAGATTATAAAGATTCGCCTGCGCACGGGCGATCTCCCGCCAGTCATACCGCAGCGACGTCCGGCGGGCCTGGATTTCAAACTTCTTACGTTCGGCGGCTTGGCCGCTGATGCTCCGGATTCGTTCCGCCGTCCCGGCCGCGGTGGTCGATACAATCAGATCCGAGCCTGGTTCGAGATCGAGTCCATTGATACCGGCCGGGGTGCTGACCACCAGACGCCCCATGGCCATCGCCTCAAGCACTTTGATATTGGTGCCGGCAGATGCAGTCAGCGGCGCGAGGACGATCTCCGCCCTGGAATACGCGCTCCGGACGTCGGAAACGAATCCTTCCAGTTCGATACCCGGCTGCCTTAGGTCAACGGAGAGCGGGAAGCGTTCGGGATGCAATCCCGCGATGATGTGCAGTACGAAGCCAGGTCCCAGCAGCGGCCAGACTTCCCTCACGAAAAATTCAATCGCCAGCACATTGGGCAGATGCGCGAATGAACCGATAAAGAGCAGCCGCCCCGGTTCCGGTTCGCCTTCGAAAGACTGGAATCTCGCTGTATCGACCCCGTTCGGCAGGCATGCCACTTCTTTCGCGGTAACCGCCGCCCGATCCTTGCCAGACATAGCCACCACGCAGTCGACTTTCCTCCATGCCGCCGTTTCAAATTCCCGCCACTTTTGAAGCTGCTGTTCCAGTTCCCAGTCGCCGGGCCTCGAATTCACGAGTTGCTGCGCGAGATCGAAAGTGATGTCGTGTTCGACCAGGATCGTTTTAGCGGGCGCGCAGGCCTCGGCGTACTGCGCCATTTGGGTGAATTCCAGTTGAACAAGATCCGGCTTCCACTGGCGAACGGCTTGTTTCAAGACTGCCCGAAAGGTTTCCGAATCGAACTCTTCAACAGTGTCGGGTCTGGTTGTGTCGCGGCGGTAATGCGTTCCGTGACGGCGGACCAGAATCACAAAACCGCAGATCTCCAGCAGTTCGCGCGGCGGCGGAGCCAGTCCATCGCAGAAGACTACCAGAATCTGAGTCCATTCGGAGGCGGCACAGCGCATAAGGTTATATATGCGGACCGCACCCCCATGTGATAGAGGAAAAGGCAGATATGGGCTAGCCACGATTATAGTTTTCAGCGATGGATCGAGGCGCTGGCCGGGAAACACCGCCACGTCCCCATTGCCCAGCGCCAGAATCTCCGGCTCGGTCAGTGGCCCCGTCGCCGCGGGGGACAGGGGACCGATCTCCGGAACACCCCGCAATGCCCGGATGCTTTCCTTGAGCTGTAGACGGCGAATGGCTTCTACCCAGAGTTGCTGGAAGAGGGCAGGGGAGCCGACCGCATGAACCAGAAACCGCAGATAGTTGATCTCAACGAAAGCATCCAGTTCGGCGGCAGAGTAGAACCGCGAAGTGGTCGCCCGATGGCGATGTTCCACTTTGGCGCTCGCGCAAAACACGGACGGCCAGCCGCGTTTCCATGCCCGGTAGCCGAAATCCATATCTTCGACATAAGCCGGTTCGTAGACTTCGCTGACCCCGCCGAGAGCGCGCAGTTTCGCCGTATCGAAAAGAGAGCAGCCGCCACTCCCGTAAAGAACCCACGTGAGGTCTTCACCGGGCACCGGATCGTCGCAGCGCACCGGGAAATCGAGTGGACCCTCACGGCGCCAGACCGCTTTTCCCGTCTCCTCCCGCCGCGTCTCCGGCGGAAAGAAAATTTGGGCCGTGGCGCAAAACAAATCGGGGACCCGGTCGAACGCGCCCCTGAGCGCTTCGATGAAGCAAGGCTCCACCACCATGTCATTGTTCAACAGCAGGACACGGTGGAAACGCGCCGCCTCGATTCCCGCATTGACAGCTCGCGCGAATGAAAGTGGGCTGGCACTTTCGATTACCTTGACCGCCGGATAGGTTTCCGCCAGCCACTTCGACGTACCGTCCGTAGACCCGTTGTCGCTGACGATAATCTCCCCCGGACTAACCTGCGGAACCAGTGCCGGTAGAAGGGCCGCCAGAAGATCCTTGCCGTCACGACTCGGAATCACAACGGTGATGCCTTTCGGAAGTTCGGAGGTTGATACTACTGGCGGATCCGCTGCCCGAGCCCGAGTTTTGCGGGAGCGATAAATAGCCAGTCTCGCCCGCACCGGAACTTCCGCGTCGCCGGGATGAAGAAGCCGCCGGAGCCACTTCCGCGTTCTCGGGGATCCCATCGCGGCGAAGACCCGACTCAGGCGGTATCCGGCGAGAGTCACCGGTTTAAGACTTTCGTCGTACGCCGTTACTTTTCCCGGTGCGATAGCGCTTGCGACCGCCCGCATCTTCTCAAAGGGCGCGGCCGGCGACAAGACCACAGCCGCCTGCACGATGCGCCGGTTCCTCAACGCGGCCTTTATCGCAGCCAGGTTGGCGCTGTCGCTGCGCAGCACATGCCAGGGAATCCACTCGCCGCAATGCGGCTCAAATTCCGCCACCACCACCAGCGGCAACTCCGGCGATGTGGCGCCCGCATGATCGATCAGTGCCCGATTCGAATGCGGGGGGCCGGAAGCAAATACGATCTGGATCAGATCAGCAGATGACGGCACGGAGCCTGCGATCCCGCCTGATATTCGCGCCACATTTCGAGCGCCTGGAGTGCAAATGCTGTGGAGACCGGGTTGATGTGCGGGGACGGCACGCCGTCGCGGCGTCCAAAGGAAAATCCTCCATCGATCCGCTGATCGTCGCTGGAAACCTGGAATTGAGCCAGTGCCGCAGCCTCGTACGCCGCTTCTGACGGATCCAGCGGGAGGATGGCCGCTCCATAGATTCGCGCCCGCAGAAGTTGCGCGCGAACGTCAGAACGCTCGAACGACGGCGCGATCAAGTTCAGATTCGCGGCGATAGCGCCGAGCGCCTCGGAGAAAGCCTGCGCACAGTCCGGGCGGTCGAGCACCGGGGTCAGAGCTTCCAGAAAATAGCTGTAGGCGTGCAACCGGTCCATGGTGGCGTGCGGCGTCGCGCCGGGCAGAAAACTCTTGTGCGTTGCGAGCGCGACTGCCAGCAGATCGAAATAGGCTGCTTTCAACGGTCCGTCAGCCGTCAGCTCCGAAACATCGAGCCATGCCAGCGCGGACTTGAGCTGGTAGCATCCGGCCGAGCGCGACCATTGCTGGGTGTGCGGCAGAGGTTCTTTCGAAGGCAACTCAAGAATCGGGTTATAGCTCACCGGTGGCCCCGGCGGATTATAGAAATCAGTGAGCATTCCCTGCGCGGCGACGTGCGCGACATCGAGCAGCCGGTCTTCACGCGTATGCCGCCAAACCGCGAGCAGCCCACGGATAATGATCCCGCAATCGAAGAAGTAGGCGCGGTGATGGCTTTCCCCCGAAGGCGACGGATGCTCGTAGGGAAAAGTGCGCAAATCGGGATCCCAGGCATGATCCAGAAGGAATGCTGCGGTCTCGCGGGCCCGGGTAAGATAAACGTCGTCTCCGGTCAGGGTATAGAGGTAAACATAAGCGCTCGCCGTATACCCTGTGATCTCGGACGAAACGGGCTTGTTCTTCTCGATTTCAGACTGGTAAAAACGGGCTACGCCGCCTGAACGCTCCTGTATACCCGAGCCCGATAGCCACCGGCCAACGCGGGCAAGCGAAAATATCTGCGACAAGTGGACATTCTATCATCCGCGTTTTGCTACAGATATAGAAATACCTGAGATGTTGTGGAGGGAAAAAAAGACGGCAGGCACTCGGAGGAGGGTGCCCGCCGTTTTCACTAATAAGCCAGGAGGCGCTCGGAGGAGTGCACCTTCCGGCCGGGCGACCGTAGCGCAGTTTCCCGCGTTGACCGCACCGGGTGTGAAAAAACCGGTTGGGGCGCAGAATCCGCCCCGCTACCTAATATGACGAAAAGATTATTAAAAAGTTTCAGAACCGTAAAACTGCCGCGCACGGCCTTAGAAACAGTCCTTACCCCGCGACTGAATCAAACATATCATACAAATCACGATTTGGATAAGATAATGTTTAGTTTTTAGCCTCTAAAAAAACCCAATATTTACTTTAGATAGAACAAACTCAGGCGCGGCAGTCCGGCGGACTCCAATGCCGCGCGATCGAGATACTGCACCTCCAGCATGGCGATCTGCGGCGCGGTCATTTTGCTGCGCCACGGACGCAGATGAGATTCCAGCTGCTGCCGGATTTCGAGCGCCTGCGAATCGTCCTGTTTCGCACGAATTATTGCGACCAGCTTCTGCTCCAGCCCGGTGAGACGCTGCTCCAGCGCTTCAAGATCGGTTGTGTCTTCGGACAAGCCGGCCACGATCTGGTCCAGTGACTCCTTCACAGGCAAAAATTCGATCCCCGCTTGCCCCACGGCGTTCGCGGCCTCCCCTATATGGCGCAGAATGGCGTCCTGCGGAAAAGGCGCGGCCTCCGTTTTCGCCGAACTTTGGGACGGTTGAGCCTGGCCGCTGTCCGCCATCCTCTGCGCTTCCTTCATCACCGCCTGGGAGCAGTAAGCAATTGAATTGACCATTTGAATCCGCGACTTCCGCGATCGCCATTTCTCGAAAGCTTCATCGATTCCGCGCAGCACCGCTTCCAGCGGCACATCCGAGTTCTTCCACGACTCAATCAGTGCCCAGTCGAGCGGCGACAGAAGAAACAGGCTCGTTCCGCGCGCGCGCTGAAAGTGTTCTTCAATTTCCGTGAAGTAATTAAAGTAATTAGTGAAGTTTTCGCCGTTCAAAATCGTAGTCCGAGCATCGGCCAAGCCCCGGGCGGGCTCAACCTCGGCGCTGCCAGATCAGATGCAGGCCATCCAGCGTAAGGTTTTCATCCACATGGCGAATATACCGGGAGCCGCCGCCGATCAGGCTCGCGTGTCCCCCGGTGGCGATAACCCGGGTATCCGGGCCCAGCTCTTCGATCAGCCGTTCCAGCATCCCGTCGATCGCCCCGATGGCGCCGTAATACAGACCCGACTGCATACTCGCCACGGTATTGGTGCCGATAACCCGGGCCGGCTTCCTGAAATCGACCAGCGGCAGCTTTGCGGTCCGGCTGAACAAGGCCTCCGCCGAGATGCCGATTCCGGCCGAAATAATGCCGCCAAGATATTCCGCGTTGGCCGAAATAGCGTCGAACGTAATCGCCGTACCGAGATCCACGATCACGCAAGGTCCGCCGTATTTGCGCAGAGCCGCTACGCTGTTCACAATCCGGTCGGCGCCGACCTCGGCTGGATTGTCATAGCGAATCGTCAGTCCGGTATTCGTTTCCGCCGTCACGAACATCGCCTCGACCCCGAAGTATCGCTGCGACATCTCGGCGAGCGGACTGTTCAACGGAGGAACCACCGAGGAAATGATCATTCCGTCCACATCCTCCGGCGTCAGAGAGGCGTAGCGCAGCAGGCTGGTGAGCAGAATCCCCCATTCATCCGAAGTCTGTTCGCGGACGGTGCGAAGCCGGCGGTGGTCGGCCAGGCTGCCGTTTTCAAAGATTCCGATGGTTACGTTGGTATTTCCGGCGTCGAGGGCAAGAAGCATATCGGCTCTTCAGGAAATCACATATAAGCGGGGACCGCAATGCCCAGAATCGCCAGGGTCCGTTCCAGTTGCGTCCGGAAGAAATCGGTCATCCAAAGGAGGAAGACCTTCCGTTCGCGGTCGGGTTCGGCCAGCACCGGATAGCGATGGTAGAAATTATTGAAGGTTTGGGCAAGCTGGAAGGCGTACTTGGCGACATGCGCCGGTTCGCCGGCCATAACGGCCCGCTCGAAAGCCGAGTCGGCCTTTGAAGCCGCGAGCAGAAACTGCCACAGCTCTTCCGAGGCAAGGTGCCGTGCGAACGATTCCGCCGAAAGTTCCGCCGCGAAATCCGGCTTCGACTCTCCCCGGTCTTCCATTTTGCGGAAGATGTTGTTGGCGCGCACCGCCGCGTACTGCACATAAGGACCGGTTTCGCCTTCGAAACTCAGCGCTTCCTGGAAATCGAAAGCGATCACGGTGGTGCGGGTGAACTTCAGCAGGAAATACCGCAGCGCGCCCATGGCGATCTCAGTGGCAATCGCCCGCTGCGCCACCGGACTGTCCTCCGGGTGCCGCGAACTGACTTCGACCAGAGCGGTTTCGATCAGCTTGTCCATCAGGTCATCGGCCTTCACGCCCAGCCCTTTGCGGCCGGAGACTTCGATGTAAGGCCTCTTGGCGTCCTCAACAGACAATTCAATTCCCAGATCGGCGCAGCAGCGCGGCGACAAAGCAACCATCTCGTAAGAAAAGTGGATCGAATGTTCCGCCTGGCTCTCAAACCCCAGCGCCTTTAATCCAGCCACCACCACATCCTGCAAATAGGACTGGCGCACATCGATTACGTTGTAAACCGTTTCGGCTTTTCCGAAAGCCGGCGCCGGCCGGGGCTGCGGCTCATCGCTTGAAACCCAGACCTCGTGCCCGTCGCTGTAGCGGGTCAGCGGCTTGTAGTAGAAGTCTTTCCCCAGCAGTCCGAACTTCCAGAGCTGATAAGCAATATCTTTCCCGACATAGGTAACCGTACCATTCGAACGCACAATCACTTTGCTGTCTTCGTTGGCTTCGTCTTCACCCCGGAACGACGAAGAAGGCATAACCCAGCAGCCGCTGTTTTTACCTTCGGTTTCAAAGTAAATGGCTTTGCGTTCTTTGAGCAATTCAAACGCCGCCGCCCAGAATTTCAAATGCAGGATTTCACTCTCGCGCGGCAGCACGTCGTACTGGATGTTGAGCCGCAGCATCGTGGCCAGATGGAAATTCACGATCGAGTCGGCGACCAGATGGGCAAGCTCAGCCAGTTCGCCTTTACCGGCTTCAATGGCATGCAGGGTTTCGGCGCGCCATAAAAGCGACTCCGGGTTGTCCTTGTAATGCTGCGACGTGCGGGCGTAGAGATCCCAGCAGAGATAATCGAAACGCTCTTCACCGCCGTTCAGGAGTTCGGCGACTTCCACCGGAGTCTTCTGCTGCAGGAAGTGAAAGCCGACCACCACGTCGGCGACCTGCACGCCGGTGTTATCGATGTAGTTCTGCACTTCCACGCTGTTGCCGCGCGCCCGCAGCATGCGTACGAACGTGTCACCGAGGACAGCATTGCGCAAATGGCCAATGTGAGCCGCTTTGTTCGGATTGATGTTGGTGTGCTCGATGATGGTCTTGCCGTCCGTCCGGGTTTCCGGCGCCTCGCCGCCCCGTAACAGGGCGAGCCCGTAAGCGCCCCGGTCGAACCGGACATTGATATACCCGTTGCCTGCCACTTCCATGGCCGCGACCCCGTTGATGGCACCGACGGATTCGACCAGCTCCGTGGCAATTTTCTTGGGCGGCTGCTTCAGGTTTTTAGCCAGATGAAAGGCGATCGGGACGGCAATTTCGCCAAAGGAAGGCTGCCGCGGCTGCTCCAGACCGAAAGGTGTTTCGACACCGAACTGCTGAGCCAGAGGCGCGCGGAACGCCGTCAGAATGCGTTTTTCAAGATTATGAAACACGGAAACTTGAGTATAGCGGGACCTTACAATTAATTATGCCTTTCGACGGCCTGCGTGTACTCTCCCTGGAAAGCCGCCGCGCGGAGGAAATGGCTACCCTCATCCGCAAGCAGGGCGGGGAACCTTTTGTCGCTCCTTCCATGCGCGAAGTCCCGCTCCAGGAGACGTCCGCGGCTTTAGCTTTCGGCGAAAGCCTGCTGCGAGGCGATTTCGATTGCGTCATTCTGCTGACCGGGGTGGGAACACGCCTGCTCTGGAAAACCCTCCTGACGAAATTCGCCGCCGAAGACCTGATCGCCGCGCTGCAAAAGACAACCCTCGTGGTTCGCGGACCCAAGCCGTCCGCAGCCATTCGCGAAATCGGCCTCACCCCAACCATTCAAGTCCCCGAACCGAATACCTGGCGCGAGCTTCTCGAGATCATGCGGGAACGTCCGGAGGAGCGCATCGCTCTTCAGGAATACGGCGCTTCGAATGAAGATCTGATCGACGGGCTGCGCGGCGCGGGCAAGTACGTCACCCCGGTTCGCGTCTATGCCTGGGAGCTGCCCGAAGACACCGCGCCGCTTCGCCAGGCCGCCGCGCGGCTGATAGCCGGAGGCTTTGACGTGGTTTTGTTCACCACCTCAATGCAGGCGGTGAATCTGTTCAAAATCGCTGAGGACGAAGGCATCGCGCAACAGGTGCGGGAAGCGCTTCAGGCGGCGGTTGCCGGCTCGATCGGTCCCACGACTACCGAGACCCTGGAAGAATACGGAATCAAGGCTGACTTCGAGCCCAGCCATCCGAAAATGGGCCTGCTGGTGAATGAAGTGGCGAACCAGGCAGCGCGAATACTTGCGGCGAAGACGCCCGCGAGCCACTAAGGTCTTAACGATGCAGGGCTTCGATAGCGGCCTTCGTATCGCGCATCATCTTATCCACCGCATCGTGGCTGCGCTTCCCGCCGTACCATCCTAAAGCCGGCGGATTCGGCCGCGAAAGGGAAATACTGTCGAGTTCCAGATCGAGTCCGCCGTTTCGCTGCCGTGCGAACCAGTAGGTATTGGTGCGCCACACGAATCCATGGTCATCGCCTTCGGGGTAATAGCCGCGGCTCGGGTCCTTGCCTTCGCGCAGTTCTTTAATACTTGCGGAAAAGGATTTCGAATGCCAGCGAGTGTTGTCAAGCCGTGTGTAGTGGGTATCGTAAATGCAATCGAAGGCCGCCGTAACTCCCAGGGTTGTCTCGCTGAGGGTCATGTGGGAAATATAGTGATCGTCGTTGCGGGTGCTGTCCGTCTCCGCGTTCCCGCTGGCTTTGGTCACATCGGGCTTGAAGTAAACCGGGTAATTCGGATAGTCCTCCATGATGCGTCGAATGTCTTCGATGGTGCCCCGCGGCACGTGCAGGGCTCCGGCGTAGTGGTGAATGCTGCCTTTCTCGACATCGGCGTTCTCGCGGGACTCGATCGCGGGCTTCGCCATGGGGAAGTTCGGACCGCGCATGCAACAGGAGACGGAATCCATCCACAGCTTGCCTGTTTCTACGTAGGGATTGACGACCTCCTTCTCAAACCGGTCCACATAGGCATTGAAAGCGCCAAGCGTTTTAGCGTCGAGGTGCAGAATGGACAGGGGAATCGCCGCCTGCAGGGAAGCGCCGGAAAGCGCGCATCCAAGGCACGCGACAACGAAGAGAGACCTCATTTCTATTCACTATAGCGATTGGCCCCGCGCGGGCGCGGGGTTGGACTGCGACGATTGTCGCGGCTAGCGGCTGATGTGCAGCCAGCGCTTGATGTCTGGCTTGAACTCGTGGAAGACATTAATGCCGGCGTCGACCAGAAGCGTGTTCGATCCCGCGATTAAGATCGCGGACCCGCGATGATACTGCTGCGGCCACCAGACGCGTGATACCGCCGCGGCGCCGTAGTCGCCCAGAAATTCGCTATATGCCGGCATCATTCCGCCGGTATCGTCGTGCCGCCAGACCGTATGGAAAAGGGCATCCCCGATGCGGCCCTTGATGGAGGTCCGTGTGGAGGGGAAATACCGGGTGTCTTCCTCATCGATGGCCTGCACGGGGAACATAATGCTGCGCTGGATGGCATACTGACCCAGATGTGAACCGTAGCGCTGGGCAAAAGCACCGCCGCCCTCACCCCACTGATCGGGATGATCGCGCAACTGATCGAATGACGCCCCCACGCCTGCGAAAACCACATTTTCGACATCGAAGAGGTGGGTCCAGTCGTACTTGAGCTTTTCCTTCACAGTCAGACCCTTCCACCCAGCCGATTGCGGTCCGGCCCTCTTTGCATAAGGCAGGGAGGACTGGGCGGAACTGTCAGGCGCAGTTGCGGGCGGGGCAGGAGTCTGCTGCGCCAGAACGATGCCAGCGGCGGTTATCGAAACTGTGAGGAGTCGGACGAGCATGAGAAAGGTGACTCTTCGACCCTTGGTTTTGTTTCGTTTTCGATTTCGCCCATGTGCGCGAAATCACTTTACCGGGCTCAATGAGTTCTGCCGGCGACGCACCAATATGGCGCCCGCCCAGAACGCACAGGTGAGGAGAAGGTTTGACAGGTAAAACTCGGTATTTGAGAAGGCATCATTCGTTGTCATTGCCGGTGTGAGAGTTACAAATCGCAGTAGAAGACCCTCCAAAACGAAACTGCCGAGCAGGGAAACGATTTCGTATCCGATACAGGCCGCGACCTCTCGCCCGCGGGAACGGCGGGCTGTCCATTTGCCGACTTGAAACTGGATTCTGACTACGACGATCAAACCGAGCGGTTTGAAAATCCAAGTTCCCAGCCATTGAGCCTTCGCCGTCCAATCTGGAATGCCGCCGGCGAACGCTCCTGCCGCCACGAAGATTCCCATAAAAGCGCCGAAGGCTGCGGCGGCCAAAACGATCAATAACAGCCAGCCAAACAGGCATGCGATTTGGAGCAGCCATGCGCGAAATGCCAGCCCCGCCGTGTGCCGCGGGTCGGCAGCGAAGTCCCGCCAGATGAAAGAGCCCGCAGTTCGGCACAGGGTTGACCAAAACCACCAGGTCCCCCGCACAGGAACTTCTTCCAGCCAGTCCCCGACCGTGGACTCGGCCAGCTCCCGGCTGGTAAACAGCGAGAGAATCCATTCCGCGACTTGCGCCTTAAGCATGAATCACTCCTGGTAATTTCAGGCCTTTCAGCAATCTCCGGTAACTGCGCTGCGCCTTGGCAACTGCCTCGATTCCCGCGGCGGAAACCTTGAAGTATCGCTTGGCGCGTCCGCCGCGCTGCGGAGTCGGATCGCCGAACCGCGAGGTCAGCAGCCCCTTGCTTTCCAGGCGATCGAGCGTCGTGTAAAGCGCCCCTGGGGCAGGCTCCCGATCCGTGCAGGCGGCGATCTCGGCACGAATCGTCACGCCATAGGCGTCGTCATCCAGACGAAGGATCGCCAGCAGAACAATCTGTTCGATTCGCCAAGCGTGACAGGTCCCGGCATTTCTCCTGCGATTTAACCTGCAATGCAGGTTATCACTTTGGTCGGATCACTTTGGTCGGATCAATGAAAGGAACTCGTCGCGGGTTTGTTTCTGGTCGCGGAACGCCCCCAGCATCGTGCTGGTGACTGTCCCGGAATGCTGCTTCTCGACACCCCGCATCATCATGCACAGATGCTGCGCCTCGGCCACCACGCCGACCCCCTCGGGATCCAGCATGTCCTGCAGGCAGTGCGCGATTTCCTGGGTCAGCCTCTCCTGGATCTGCAGCCGGCGCGCGAACACGTCCACGATTCTGGGCAGTTTGCTCAAGCCCACCACTTTGTTGCGGGCGATATAGGCGATGTGAATCTTGCCGAAGAATGGCAGCATGTGGTGTTCGCACATGCTGAAAAACTCGATATCCTTCACGATCACCATCTCGTCGTACTTGACTTCGAAGATGGCCCCGTTGACGACCTTGCGGACATCCGTCTTATATCCGCTGGTCAGAAATCGGAGAGCCTTGTCGACGCGCTCCGGAGTCTGCTGCAGTCCTTCGCGCTCAGGATCTTCGCCAATCGCCTCCAGCACGTCATGAATCAGCGGAGCGATCGAGCCCTTATGATCGTTATTCATCTGCGTCTATAACATCACAGATGTTCCGGTCCGTCTCCCGGATGCGTACCTTTTCCAGACGGACTCCGCTGGCAGGGAAGGTCTGCTTCCATCGGGCGCGCAGCCGCCGGTCCACTTCGAGACCCAGATTTTCGGTGGTCGGGACGGCGGTCCGGAACGCTTCAACTTCCGCGTTCAGATCGCGATAGCGGAAGGGCGCAAGGAACTCCCGCTCCGCCAGAGCGTCGAGAGCCGCCAGATCGATAACCCGGCCTGTGACAGCGTCCACTTCACCGCCAACCGTCAGCTCAACCTCATAATTGTGCCCGTGCCCATGCGGGTTATTACATTTTCCGAAGGTTTCCGCGTTCTGTGCGTCAGATAGATATAGAGAGTGCAGGCGATGCGCGGCTGGGAAGGCATAGCGCCGGGTCAGGTGGACTTGCGGCATCATTTTCCCCGGTATTCGGCGAAAAGGTCGCCGGTTTCGTGAACCCGCACAGAATACAGTTTCGCCCCCTCGATTCCAGAGGCCAGCCGGTTCCAGATATCGATGGCAATATTCTCCACCGTCGGTACGATGCGGTCGAATGGCGGGACTTCACGGTTCAGCAGCCGATGGTCGTAAACGCTCAGTACCCGTTCCTCAAGGATCTGCTTGAGCCTTTTCAAATCGAGTATCATGCCGGTTATGGGGTCGGGTTCGCCCTCGATGGCGACTTCGATTTCGTAATTATGCCCGTGGCCGAGGGGATTCGAAGCTGCCCCGTAAATGCGCTCGTTGTCGGCGTCGCTCAAGTGAGGGGAGCGGCAGATGAGGGAAGCCGAGAACTCGACTTTTTTCGATATCAGCAAGACAATGATCCAATAGAATTATAAGAAACCGTACATGAAGACAGACCGAGTTAACAAAATTTTGGAAGCGGGCATCGTCGTGATGCTCCTCGCCTTCGTGGGCACGCTCTACATGTCGCTGCACGAAACCGTGGTGACCGTCGGCGACACCGCCCCTAATTTCAGCATCCAGACCGACACCGGCAAGACGATTACCGCGCGCGATTTCGGCGGTAAGCTGCTGATCCTCAATTTCTGGGCCACCTGGTGCCCGCCGTGCATCCATGAGGTGCCCTCGCTCAATCAACTGCAAAGCATCCTCGGACCCAAGGGGCTGGTCGTGCTCGGCGTCAGCGAAGACAAAGATCCCCAGGCTTACAAGGACTTCATCAACCGCTTCCACGTCACCTATCAGACGGCGCGCGCGCCCGATCAGGAGATCAAATCGAAATACGGCACCGTGCAGATTCCGGAAAGCTATCTGATCGACCAGAACGGCAAGGTGGTCGAAAAGATTGTCAGCGAGACCAACTGGTCCAGCGAACAGATGGTCCAGCATGTCCAGTCCCTCCTCTGAGCTTCAGCGCATTCCCGAGGTGCAGAAGTTTGAGCGGGTACTCCTGCCGGCCGCGGCGAAGAAGAAGCTCATTGCGCTGCTGGGTCCGGGAGGATACCTCGACCGTCCAGAAGATCTGACGCTTTACGAATACGACGGCAGCATCGATAAAGCCACGCCGGAACTTGTGGCCTTCCCGAAGACCACCGAAGAGGTTGCGGAGATCGTCAAGATCACCGCTGAATATGGTGTTCCCATCGTCGGCCGGGGCGCTGGCACGGGACTGAGCGGCGGAGCGATTCCGCGCGCGGGTGGCGTGACCATCGGGTTTTCGCGCATGAACCGCATCCTCGAAATCGATATCGAAAACGAGCGGGCCGTGCTGCAGCCTGGAGTCGTGAATCTCGACATCACGCTCGCCGTGCAGGGTCTGGGATATTTCTATGCGCCCGATCCCTCCAGCCAGCGCGCCTGCACGATCGGCGGAAACGTGGCGGAGAATTCCGGCGGTCCCCACACGCTGGCGTATGGCGTGACGACAAATCACGTGCTGGGCCTCGAGTTCGTGCTGCCCGACGGGACGATTCACACGACGGGCAGCAAAGAACAGGATCTGCCGGGCTACGATCTGACCGGGTTGCTGACGGGGTCGGAAGGAACCATGGCGCTGGTGACGAAGATCATCGTGCGCCTGATGCGGTATCCCGAAAAAGTCAAAACCATTCTGGCCGTCTACAATTCGGCGTCCGACGCGGCGGATACGGTGGCTGAAATTACGGCTTGCGCGATCACTCCCGTCGCCGTGGAAATGCTCGATGGCGAGATGCTTCGCATGGTCGAAGTGGCGACGAAGGCCGGTTATCCGATGGACGCGGCCGCGGTGCTGCTGATCGAACTGGAAGGTCTGGTGGAGGCGGTTGAAGAACAGACCGACCAGATTCGCGGCGCCTGTGAACGCTGCCATGCGCGCGAATTTCGTGTAGCCAAAACGGCCGAAGAGCGCGAGTTGCTTTGGAAGGGCCGCAAGAACGCTTTCGGGGCCGTAGGCCGGGTCAGCACTTCCTACTATGTGCAGGACGGCGTTGTGCCGCGCACGCAGATCGCGCCTACGCTGCGCTACATCGCCGAAACGGCGAAGCGCCACGACGTGCGCATCAGTAATATTTTCCATGCGGGCGACGGCAACATGCACCCGATTATTTTGTTCAACTCGCATGTGCCGGGCGAACTGGACCGGGCGCGCGCGGCGGGCGAGGATATTCTCGCGTACTGCATCGCGGCGGGCGGCTCGATCACCGGAGAACACGGCGTCGGGATGGAGAAGAACGAAATGATGGGACGGCAGTTTTCGGCTGCGTCGCTGGAATACATTGGCCGCTTCAAAACGCTTTTCGACCCGCGGCAGCGTTTGAATCCCGGCAAAGTCTTACCCACCGGGCGGGGATGCCTGGAAATCCGCCAGTCGCCGCTGACCAGCCGCAATACGGTTTGAACTAAGCTCCTGGTGTTGCGGCTGGTCTCCGCGCACTTTCATTCAGATGAAGATCGAGAATAGAAAGTTGCTGGTCGGTCAAGTCGATCAGGCAGGCAATATATCCGGCGTAGATGCCGTTGTCGAGGACTCGGGGACGTCCCCGGCCTTCCATCATTCGGAACTCACCATCCCGGTTTTTCAGGCGAAATCGCAAGACCAGAGACTTCCGTTGGTGGAGGGCATCCCAATACTCTTTTATGACCCGCTCACGATCGTCAGGGTGTAACAAATCTTCATATCCGTCGGCCAGCTCTTCCTCGAAACTTCGCCCGGTAAACTCCAGCCAGGCCGCGTTTACAAACGACGTTCCGCCGTCCTCGCCGCTATAGATGATCATGACCGGCACGGCATCGGCGATACTCCGGAATCGCAGCTCGGCTTCGAGGACCGATCGCTCCGATTCTGTGGCTTGAAAGGCCATAAGCCGCAATTCCATCTTCCCGGCGAGAACACTTGCCAGCTCTCCGAGGGTCTCGTGATCTTCCTTCGAAAATTCGGGACGCGGCTTTAAATCCGCAATTACAAGCACCCCCAGTTCCAGCCCGTCACTCGACCGCAGCGGAACTGCCGCCAAGAATTTAATCTTTCCGTTCAGAAATCCGACGGGCCGGCGGGAATCTTCCTGCCAGACGACTGGACCTGCCAGCGTTGCCGCCAGCGGATATGTCCGGAGAGTATCCCAATACTCGCTTCCCGATCCAATGCGGGTAATCACCTTCAGGTCAGTACCCAGCAGAGCCATGTAGGCGACCGGCACATGGAACAGACGTCCCACCAGCTTCGACAGCCGGAGCAGGCAGTCCTGCTCAGGTTCGTCCGGAAGGCATTGATCGATAGCTGTATCAGGTGACATACATCCCTTCGGAATACCTATCGGGGGGCCGGCGCTCGAACTTTAGCCCTGCAAAAGACTTAAGTATTCGCGCCGTCCTGCCGATAAGAAGACAGGCGCCCGTGATCTCTCTCAAAAAATTTCTCGCGGTCGATCCCGAAACAGAGCGCGCATTGCTCCGGGTCATTCGCATGCTGATCGAAGGCATCGGCCAGCACGCGATCGCGGGGGACCTGGAGGAAAGCACCCAGTTTCGCGAAAACATAAAAACCATCTCGGACGGTCTGGCGGAGGAAATCTCTCCCGCGGAGCTTCTCGCTCGCGCCACCGCGGTTCTCAACCGCTTCGAAGATCACACGCGCCGCACTGTCAGACACCATCGCCTTCAGACCGCCGAGCTGCAAAATATGGTCAAAATGCTGACCTCCACAATAGGAGCCGTATCCGCGGCCAGCCAGGCTAATGTCAGCATCCTCGGTGAGATCGAGAAACAGGTGGCTACCGCGTCGGAACTTGCCGATGTACGCGTCATCAAGGCCAAACTTTCCGATTGTCTGGTCAACATCCGGAAGGAATCCGAACGCCAGCAGCGAGACACGGGGGAAACGATCGAGCAACTCAGTGCCGGGCTGGAACAGGCCCGAAAAGGTCTGGCAAACATCGGCGAAACCAGGAACGATCCGGTGACCGGGCTGCCCCCCCGGCCCGAGGCCGAGTCAGCGCTGGCCCACTGGGGACGTTCAGGAACGCAGTCCTTCGCCGCTGTGATGGTCCTCGACCGCCTGCAGACCCTCAATGCCAGATTTGGCCAGGAAGCAGGCGATGAGATTCTGGCTTGTTTCTCGCGTATGATCCAGGAGCGCCTGCAAACGACGGACCGGCTGTTTCGATGGAGCGGCCCGGCTCTGCTTGCTCTGCTGCCCCGGCAAGGCGGCCTCGATTACGTGCGGGGCGAATTCGGGCGTGTGATGGAAACCAGGCTTGAGCACACCATCCAGACACCGACGCGCAGCATTATGGTTCCGGTAATGGCGCGATGGACCGTATTTCCCATGATCGCCGCCCCGCGTCTCTTCTACCAAAAGATCGACAACTTCATAGGCAGACCCGTCTCATGATTGAAAACCGCATGATTTAAAAGCAGATTCACTAAATATCCGATTTGCCCTCCACGAAGTGCGATTCGCAGTCCCGCTTTGGATATATTGGTCGCTGATGAAAATCGCCCTGTTTGCAACCGGAATCCTGGCCGCCGGAATGGTGCTGGCTCAGAATTACCCCCACGCCTACCCGCGAAAGGGTGTCACTCAGCTGTTCGACAACGATCGCGTCACCATCTGGGAAGTGAACTGGCTCAAGAACATCCCGCAGCCGATCCACCGGCATCTCTACGACATGGCCGGCGTCTATCTTCGATACGGGTTCATCAACGTCACAACGCCCGAGGGCAAAGTATCGCCATCCAACCACTTCGATGTGCCCCGTCCATACTTCCAGCCCCGCGGCATCACCCATAAGGAGGAAGCGGTCGGCGGCCCTGACGATCCGGAGCGCCTCGCCATCATGGTCGATCTCAAGGAACCCGCGGCTACCGGCGCTGTCGCAAGCTCGGAGATGCCGCCGGCCTTTCCCCGCGAAGGCGCTAAAGAGGTGCTCGACAACCCCCGCGTCCGCATGTGGGACTACACGTGGATGCCGAAAAAGCCCACAGCCATGCACGTTGTCGAGCGCGATTCGGTGGAAATCTTCGTCACCGGCGGCACGCTGCTCATCAAGACTCCCGATGGCAAACAGGAGACGCGCGCGGTCGCGATGAAAGACGCGCGCTTTATCCCAAAGGGCAGGGTGGTCTCGGAAGAAGCGGTGAGCGGCTCGCCGCGTGCAATTACGATTGAACTGAAATAGCCGGCGCAGGCCTTGGATTAAACGGAGTTCTTTACCCGCGAATTCGCTGCGAATGCCTTATAAACAGGAGCCGCCAGAGAGGTGGCGTCGACAACGCCGGCTGCGGGCGTCTTCACGAAACGATACCGGGCCATGGTTATGGCAATCTCGACAGCCTCACCGTTGACGGCATCTTTTGCGGGCTCGCAGCGTGCGACGCGGCCCGTGCACAATATCTTCACCGGAACGAAATTGAGCGACAGCGTCAGTTCGTAGTCGACTTCCTGACCCGCACTCAGCGGAGTCGACGAACGAAAGCGAACGCCGCCGTTCGTGCTGACATCAATCGTTTTCGCATGCTGCTCCGCGGCTGCCCCGTCAACACGTAAAATCGTCAGGGGAAGTTCGCAGGTCAGGCGGGGATTCTGGCGTCGTTCCACGGTATCTAACAAACCTACCGTTAATTGTTTGCTTATGTCAATGGATCGGCCGGAAATCCGTCGATTTAATTATTCAGGTCCTTAATTTCCTCTCCTCTTTCAAACAGATCTCGTCCGAATACCGCTACGGGCTCGCCATCCCAGCTGGCGTCGGCCATTCGATCATCGTCATCGCACGGGAATTTTTCAACCAGAACCAGGCTTCCGCCCGGAATAATTACGACGCCAAGCCGGTCCCCGACAGGTCGGATGGCAATGATGTCGACTGTCAGGCGAAAAAGTTGTCCAGCTTTGAGCAGCATGGAACACCGCCTTCCGGTGTTCAATACCGCACAGCGATGCCCGCTGTCAGAATGCTGAAAAGACGAGGCGAGCGGCAGAAGGCTGCGCCCCAGCGCGCAACGGCTGGCCGTAGTCACGCAGGCAAGGGCTGCGGGGGCCATTGAGACAGTGTGGCGGCGAAGGGAGTAAAGAATCCGCCGTACCACTCAACGGCAATCTTGTTAAAGTGCTCCATACGGATCCAATGGCCGGTGCGCTCGCGATAAAGGCGACAAAGGAAATATCTGAAGTCGCAAAGGATCAGGCAGAAAGATTCCTTTCAAACGTTCTTGGGGAGCCGGCTACCGCCTTAGGCGGTCTGTTCGTTGACAAAATCAACATCAGGCGCTTCAGGAATTTGGTCAACACCGTCGTCGAGGCAAAGCGACTTCTGGCCGAGCGGGGACTCACAGAAAAAGACGTGCCCCTGAATATCATCCATCCGGCGCTAGAGGCAGCCTCCCTCGCCGAAGACCATGACTTACGCACTCTCTGGGCAAATCTGTTGGCGAACGCGGCGGACCCACGAAATAGCCGCCAGATCGAAGCCGCGTTTGTGGGCGTATTTAAGGAACTTTCTTCGCGCGACGGGAAATTTCTTGGTCGACTGTTTCAACTAGGTAACGGGAGTAAACTCGACCTACACCGCAATCCATGCAAATGGCATACCGCGATGCGGGCCTCGCATTAAATCCGCCGCCGCCAGCAGCTGCCCATTACGCCCCAACGGCGGTACCAATCTTAGATAATGACGACTTGAACCGGTTCGAAATGATGCTCGATATCCTAGTGAGTCATCGGCTAGTTTATGAAGGGCCGAATGACCGCGGCACCTATGGCTTCACTCGGTTTGGCCTTGCTTTCGTGCGCGCCTGCCAGAGTCCTGAAAAGTAGCTGAGGCGCTGGGGAAATTTCCAAAACTAAGAAAAACGATGCCGCTCTAAAATTCTTAGAATCGGTCGGAGGCGGGTTAAGCTGGGCAGAGTTAATCTGGCGGAGAGAGTGGGATTCGAACCCACGTTAGAGTTTCCCCTAAACACGCTTTCCAAGCGTGCGCCTTCAACCACTCGGCCATCTCTCCGTTTTGGTGCCTGGAAAGCTATGAAACTCTATTCTAATTCTAACTAGCGTCCGCGCGCGCCGCGGGCTCCGCCAGCGCTACCGCCGCTAAGACCGCCGCCACTGCCGCCGCTCAGACCGCCGCCACTGCCGCCGCTCCCGCCGCTGAAGCCGCCACCGCCGCCGCCTGCAATACCGCCCGCAGCCGGACCGGTCGACGCGCCAAGGCCGTTACCACCGCCGCCGAAAGTCCCGATGTTGCCCCGGGGCTGTCCGCCGCCGCTAATGCCGGTACGCGTCCCAGTCGATGCCAGCGATCGTCCGGCCAGGTTGGCGCTGCGCGCGCCACCGCCGCCATACCAGTAACCGGTGGGATAGTAATAATCCCCGATCGTCAGAGGACTGAAGAAACCGTATCCGAACGGATTCCAGAAAACGCCGCCCCCCGGGACATAAGTGATCATGTCGAAATAGGGGTTGTAATACCAGCCGCCATTCCACGCTCCGCCGCCGTTCGCGCATGCCACATAGCACGATCCCTGGCTGATCGAGCGCGCCGAAGACATATTGGCCGCCGACAGATTCTCGGAACGGTCCCGCGCCCACAGATAAAGATCGTCACCCTCTTTGGGCGTAAACTTTTCGGTAACCAGCCCGGCGGTGAAAGGCATCAAACGGCCTTCCTTCACCACAACCTTGTTATCCCCGGCGGAGACTTCAGCCTCACCCTTGAAGACCCTCATCTGGGACGGATTCGAAGTGATCTCGATCAGCCCGTGTTTGACCAGGTGAATTTCGTAATCCTTGTAGAGGAGAGTAACCGGCGAATCCTTCATCGACATCTGGGGATCGTCCGATTCCACAACCGCATCCCCGGTAAGAAGGTCGACGCGCGTGCTGACCAGCCGCGTATCCAGCATCCGGATCGAGCTGTTCTCGCCTACCCGCAGAAACACTCCCGGAGTCAGGAGAATCTCCGCCCGGCCCTTGCCGGTTTTCAGTACGCCCTGCTCTTTAATTTCCGGAAATTTGCTCGCTTTTGCGACGAGCGTAGTCCCGTCAATCGAGACGTCGCCTTCGAAATAATGAAGCGTTCCCGACCGGGCGGACGTAATGCTCTGGGCCGAACAAACCGCCGCGGTAACAGCGATTAAAACAGCTATGGAAGAGAACCGGCGCTCAGTAGACATGAGAATCCTCTTGATTGTAATGATCCCGCCCGGAGGGGCGAAAGTCAAACGAAAGCCGTGTGCCGGACGTGCGACTGAAATCCCGCATTTTCTATTGCACCGTGATGTTTACAGGGAAGCTCGTGGAGTCCCCGACCTTGACCGTCATAGACACCGAACTGCCCGCCACGCTGACGTTGGTTGCGCTCAGCGCCGCGGTCACCGCCTGCGAAATCGTGATGGAAGTCCCGCTGACCGCAGTGATCGTGGTGCTGGCCGGGATTCCGGAACCGGTGATCAGCTGTCCTACCTGGAAACCGGTGGCGGAGACCACCGTCAGAACCGTGGCGCCGCTCGCCGCCGTCGCGGTGGTGCTCGCCGTCGTGGTGCCTGTCACACTCGACGGAATGGTCGCGATAATCTGCAGCACGCCCGCGGGCTCTCCGGCCACGCCGCCGTAGGAAGAGAGGGTCGCCTGTATGCCGCCGATCGTGACGGTCACCGGCTGAATCGGCACGGGGAAGGTTGGGCCGGCGGCAACCAGTCCGTCAACTCCCCCGGGGAAAGTCTGGCCTTCGCCGGTTACGAAAATCGTAATAGCGCTCGAACTGGCCGCACCGTTGGTGGTGGAGTTCACGCTGCCATCCGAATTCAGGACCGCGCCACCCGTGAAACCGGTGGAAAGCGGGGTGAAAATCTGCGGCGCCGTCACGGCCACCGGAACCGTAGCCGAGGCAATCTGATTCCCCAGGTAGGAGACTGTCACCGCGGCCTGAGTCATCCCGTCCAGTGCATAGGGAACGATCGCCGCAACCTGTGAATAGCTTGTGGAAAAAATCGGCGCGGGTATGCCGTTGAAGGTGACAGTGGTTCCTCCCAGTTGGGTCTCGATGAAGCCGTTGGCGTCGGGTTGCGCCTGCAAGGCCGTTGCCGGTCCGATTCCAACCCCGAACAGGGTGACGATTTCTCCGGGCGCGATCGCCACCGGAACATTGCTGACACCATTGTTGCCGGCGGTGAAGGCGATGTTGCTGGCGCCGTTTGCCACGATTACGCCCGATGGCGCCTGCAGAGTCAGCAGGCGAACCGCCTCGTTATTGTAATCGGCGACATAGATGTTGGAAGAAGAATCCAGCGCGACGGAGTAAGGCCGGTTGAATTCAGTAGCGATTCCGGGGCCTCCATCCTGCATGTAGCCGGAGTAGTAATTGCCGGCAATTGTCGCCTGCGTGCCGTTCGGATAGACTTTCACGATGGTGGAAGCCCGGTAATCGGGGTAGTAGAGATTTCCGGCGGGATCGACCGCCAGGCTAGCCGTCGACACCTGCGGAACGAAGGTGGAGATCTTGTGGTTCGCGTCTACTTTGCGAATGCTGCTGCTGCCCAGATCGCCGATGAAGAGGTTGCCGGATTCATCCACGGCTACGGAGTAGGGAAGTCCCAGGGTGGCCGAAGCGGCCGGCCCGAAACTGCCCGGAAAGATGGCGAAGCCGATGAAATTCACGCCGGCCGCGGTCGTGATGATCCCGGTTGAGGAAACTTCGCGGACGGTTGCGCTTCCGTAGTCTGCGATATAGAGATTGCCGTTCAGGTCGAGGGCCAGCCCGGCAGGCAGGAAAAGGTTCGCATTCACGGCGGGTCCGTGGTCGCCGGAGTAGCCGCGGGTTCCCGATCCGGCGTAAGTAGAAATATTTCCGTTTAGATCGACGAGCCGCACGCGGGCATTGCCGGAATCGGCGATGTAGAGGTTTCCGAGGGAGTCGATGGCAAGTCCCTCCACGTTGGAGAGCTGTGCCGAGGTCGCCGGTCCGCCATCGCCGGAAAATCCTGCAGTCCCGTTCCCCGCAACCGTATTGATGACGCCCGTGGCGGCGTTCACTTCGCGGACCACGTAATTCTTCGAGTCGACGAAATAATAGTTGCCGCTGGGATCGACGGCGACGCAGATCGGATTCGACATTGTCGCGGCTGTGGCAGGGCCTCCGTCGCCCGTATAGCCCGATGAGCCAGGTGTCCCTGCCACGGTGGAACTCACGTATTGCTGCGCGAAGGCGCCATAAGTCAGCGCGAAGCTGAAGATCAGGCCGGAGACGATACGCAAGGCGGAATTTTTACGCAGGCTTTTCATTGCTCTTTCTTGGCTGGACCCTTCGGTAATCATGAGTTCTACAATAGTAATTCAACCCCGCGGTTACTGGGAAGACACGAAAATCGTAACGGCTGTCTGGCTCGGCAAACCACCCACGAAAATCTGAACCGGAACACTGACGGCGCCAGATCCACTCTGGATGGGAAGACTGGGAATCTGAATATTCACCTGCAGTAAACCCTCGACCAGGCCCGGCGATGCGCCGGAGTAAGACACCACCGCCGGGACGCCCGCGACTTTCGCTGTAACTGACTGGACCGGTCCCGGAATGCCGACCGAGAGCGCCAGTTTTCCGTCCACGCCGCTCGGCGTGGTCAGACCTTCGCCGGTGCCGTACAGCGAGATGTAGGTTCCCAGCGGGGCGGGGTTGGACGCGCTGTTATACGTTTTCCCGTCCTGATTCAGCGCCGCCGCCTGGCCGCTTCCCGAATTGTTCGCCGTGAAGAGCGCAGGCACAGTGGCCGCGACCGGCGCGGTCGCCGTCAACGACTGCCCCTGGTAACTCACCGTGATGTTCGCGGTGCTGCCGATCGGTTCCGCGTAAGGCACAATTGCCGCCAGTTGGGTTGCCGAGGTGTAAAGAAGCGGGGCGGGGCGTCCGTCGAACGAAACGCTCGTGCCTGCCAGTTGGGTCCCGAAGACGCCATTAACCGGCTGATTCTGCGTCAGGGTCGCGGGCCCGATTCCGGATCCGTAAAGCACTACAATTTCACCCGGCGAAACCGAGCCGCCGAATCCGCTGGCCCCGCTCACGATGCCGATGGACGAAGTGACCGGCGTCAGTATCCGGATGATCTGGTTCTGACTGTCGGCGACGTAGATATTGCCGCTCGAGTCGAGGACCAGTGCCGTCGGATCGTTCAATTGAGCGGCCGTGGCCGGACCGCCGTCGCCGGAATAGCCCTGCGTGCCATTACCTGCAATCGTCAACTGGGCGCCGCCCGGAAACAGCTTTTGAACCGTCTGCGCGACGAAATCGGTGTAGTAAAGATTGCCGGCCGAATCCACCGCCAGACTCCCCGGATTGACATTCGAGGCCACCGTGCGGATGTTTCCGTCAGTGGTAATTTCACGGATATTGCCGTTGCCGGTATCGCCCAGGTAAATGTTCCCGGCCGAATCGACGGCGAGGGCGTCGGGCGCGGCAAGCAGGGCTTTGTTAGCCGGTCCGCCGTCTCCGCCAAAGCCCATGGCGCCGGTGCCTGCGATGGTCGTAATCGTTCCGCTGGTCGCGATTTCTCTGATCGTCCCGCTGCCATAGTCGGACACATAAACGTTGCCTTTGGAATCGACCGCGATGGCGTTGGGGCGGGAGAGAGCCGCGTTGGTGGCCGCTCCGCCGTCACCGCTGTAGCCGTTCGTTCCATTGCCGGCAAATGTAGTGATGGTCGTCAGCGAAAACCTCATCGCCGTACCCGGGGCAATGGTGGCTGAAGTTGCCAGCGTCATATCGATAGTGTTCCCGTGGATGAGGGTAACGAGCGTCCCCGGCTGGATACCCGCGCCCTGAATCAGCATTCCCACCTGGATGTTATTGGTGTTGGAAACGGTCAGGACTGTGCTGAGAACCCCGATGTTGCCGGTCGAGGTGGTGTTGACTACCGTAGCCGAGCTGACGTTGACCTTCCGGACCCGGCTGTTGCCGGTGTCGGCGATATAAACGTTCCCGTTCGCATCCACCGCGATGCCATGCACGTTGCTGAGATTGGCCGAAAGAGCGGCGCCGTTGTCACCCAGCGAGTCGCTCGGAACGCCGGTGCTCTTCGTTCCATTGCCGGCTATGGTGTTAATGATTCCCCCGGATATCTCGCGAATGATATAGGTCAGGGAGTCGGACAGATAAAGATTCCCCTTGGAATCGAGCGCCAGGGAAGTGGGCACGTCGAGTTCGGAGCCGGTGGCGAGCATCCCGTCGCCATAGTAGCCCTGCGATTTTGGAGTACCGGCAAACGTGGAGATGTTGTACTGCTGGGCGAGCGCCGGCGCGGGGACGAGTGTGGCGATAAGGGTAGCGGCGACGGTTGTAGCGAGCTTCGCGGCCTGCGTCAGGACAATCTGGGTGCTCTTCATCAATTAATTTCAGTATCCCGGGTCCAGGTTCACTGGACATCAGCTTTTCTGGACGTCTGTAAGGGCGCGGGCGTTGCCTGCATCCTCAGGGATTTTCAACCCCAGGAGATTTGAACCCCCGAAAATTTCAACCCCTGAATCCAGCAATTTGCCCGATGAAAAACCAGCAGGCGTTATTAGGGATGATAGCAGCACGCTTTTGCGTGCCGGAAAGCACCCCCCGCGCCGCCGGAAGCTGTGCCAGAATCGTTGCATGACACGCCGCGAGGCCAACCGGTTTCTGCTTGCCTTGGGGGCCGCGGGCTTGGGGAGCGGCGCTCGCCTGCTGGGGCAGAATCGGCCCGATAGCTTCAAGGTCTACAGCGAAAGCCCTCGTCTGCTGCTGCGTCCGGCCCGTCTCAAGCTGCTGCGCCGGGAGCGGGAACGGCGCTCGCTGCGCTGGGATCAGTTCGAAACCCTTTGGACAGCCGGGGCGCAGTTCCCCGAACTCGGCTTGGCGCAGGCATTGCGTTATCAGATCGCCGGCGACCGGGATTCCGGCACCCGCGCGGTGGCATGGGCCGTGGGGCCGGGCGCCGATGTCCGGCAAATCGCCCTGATCGCCGACTGGTGCGGCCCGTTGATTTCAAAGGAGGATCTTGGTCTAATTCAAACCAAGCTGCGGCGCGAAATCGCCGATTCCAAGTCTGTAAAGACCCTCGCGGACGCGCGCAATAAACTCTTCGCCGCCGTCGTGTTGTCCGACTCCGAACCGGCCGGCAGCGAAAAGGCCATTGAGGGTATCTACGACGGGTTCTGGACCGGCAGCCTGATTCCGGCGCTGCGCGGCGCGCGGGACACTGTTCCCAACCCGGACGCCTATGCGCTGATGGAAATCATGCACGTGTTTCGCGACAACCTGAACTTCGATCTGCGCGAGACATTTCCCAAATGGTTTGAACAGCATCCGATTCTGCACCTGATGGCGCACTACCCCGCGCCCTGGCCCGACGCCGACAATGAATTCCGCATCCCGGCCGACGAAACCATCGAGTCCCGCGGTCCGGATGTCAGGAAAGCCGCGCTCTCGCGCGCCGCGGAACTGGCCATGGTGGCTTACGATGCCAACATCGCGTCCTCGCAGCTTTTGCAGGGCTGGCTGACTAACGATCGTTTTCTGATGCGCGGCACTTTCGGGATGCCTTATGAGCTGCTTTGGGCCAATCCTTATCAGCCCGGCCTGAGTTATCAGCATGTGCCGCTGGCGCTGCACGATGAGATCGGGGGACAACTCTATGTGCGCTCGTCGTGGGACGACGATGCTTCGTGGATTGGTTTTTTCAAAGGTCAGTTGCAGCTGTTTCAGAACGGCAGCGTGACCCGGATCGATCCCCAGTTGTCGCGGGAGCCTCTGGATATAGACGCCGCGGTGGTTTTCTTCGCGCGCAATTCGAAGCGCTTCCAGACTCCCGCGCCGCGCGTTGCGGAGGCCGACGCTTCCAATGTCTTTATGGTGGGGCTGGAACGGGGACGCCCGTATCACGTGGAAATCGACGGCGAGGAAATGGTGGAAGAAACGGCCGACCCCGGAGGTATTATTTTCCTGCGCGGCATACCCGGCGCCACCGGCGTCCGCCTCGGCCCCGCGCCCGTTTAGCTCTTAATACGCCCAGCGCCAAAGACTGGCGCCGACCGTGTACCCGGCCCCCACGGCGGCCAGCAGCACCAGGTCGCCCTTTTTCAAACGTCCGCTCTCGATCGCTTCGCGCGTGGCCAGTGGAATGGTGCCCGCCGTGGTGTTTCCGTAATGCCCGATATTCACCATGACCTTATCCATGGGCAAACCCAGCCGCTCGGCCGTGGCGCTGATGATGCGCCGGTTGGCCTGGTGGGGAATCATCAAATCGATATCTGCGGCGGTAAGGCCGTTTCGCTCCAGCAGAGCCCGGCAAACTTGCGGCATCTTCTGCACCGCGTAGCGGAAAACTTGCTGGCCTTCCTGATGCACCGAGTGGAGCTTGCGTGCTACCGTCTCGGCCGTAGCCGGCATCCGGCTGCCGCCCGCGGGCATGCGCAGATAGTTTCCGCCCGAACCGTCGATTTCGCCCATGAAGTCGACAAAGCCGAGTCCTTCTTCATTCTCCAGCGCCGGTTCGATCAGCACCGCGCCGGCCCCATCGCCGAAAAGCACGCAGGTGGCCCGGTCTTCATAATCGATGATGCGGCTCATGGTGTCCGCGCCGATCACCAGCACCTTGCGATGCGTTCCGGCAAGCACGAAGTTGGCCGCGGTGACAATGCCGAAAACAAATCCGCTGCAGGCGGCGACGAGATCGAAGCCCCAGGCTTTGGTGGCCCCGAGGTTGTGCTGCACTAGGCACGCCGTCGAAGGAAAGAACATGTCCGGCGTCACGGTGCAAACGATGATCGCGTCGAGTTCAGAGGCGTCGATGCCCCGCTGCAGGAGGGCGGCTTTGGCGGCCTCCGTAGCCAGATCGGAGGTGGCCACTTCAGGGGCGGCAATGTGCCGTTCGGAAATTCCCGTGCGGTCAAGAATCCATTCGTTGCTCGTCTGGACCATTTTTTCCAGATCGGAGTTAGTCAGCACTCCGGGCGGCACAAAGCATCCTACTGCGGATATTTTCGGTCTGATGGCAGGCATGAGAAGTGAATTCAGTAATCTTTGATTATGCGCGATGCGTATGTTTGAGTTGAGCGACGCGACTACCGGCGAGGAGGAGAGCGGCCGCAAGACCGTGAACCTGTCGAGTTCGCTGTTCTTCGAGACGGCCCGCGAAATCTTCGAGCGCGTGCATCGCGAGGTGCGGCCGCGAGCGCCCGTGCCGCCCATTGCCGTGGAATACAAGGATTTCGCCAACGTCAACAGTCACGTGCGACTGGAAGGCGGCGCGATCTCGGTGAGTGTCAGCGATCTTCTGGAAACCGCTCCGGCGCCTGTCACCGAAGCTCTCGCGCACATTCTGCTGGGGAAGCTTTACCGCCGGCCGGCGTCGCGCCAGTACACCCATCGCTACCGGCTTTACCTCAACCGGAAAGACATGCGCAGCCGCATTCAGCAGGTCCGGCAAACGCGCGGACGGAAAAACCACACCGGTCCGCTCGGCGCAACCCACAACCTCGAAGAAGTATTCGAAGACCTGAACGTGAAGCACTTCGGCGGCATGATGGCGCGCCCGGCGCTGGGCTGGAGCCATATCCGCTCGCGCACCCGGCTGGGACATTTCGATCCGTCCCATCACATGATCGTCATCAGCAGGATTTTCGACGACGTGCGCACGCCACGCCTCGCGCTCGAGTATGTGATGTTTCACGAGATGCTGCACCTCCGTTATGAGGTGGACCACAGCGGGACCCGGCGCTGCGTCCATACGCCGGAATTCAAGGCGCACGAAAAGCTGTTCCCGAAGTTCAAAGAAGCCAAAGCGCTGCTGCGAAAGCTTATTTGAAGGTCGAGTTCAGAACGCCGGCGATACGGTATGCGGCTTTGGCTATCTGTTGATGGATGACCGGCAGCACTTCGGCGGCGTAATCCGGCCCGATGCTGAAATGCATGCCGGCCGTGCTGGCCTTATCCGCGGTGCACACGTCGTCGTTGACGCCGCCGGCGTCTCGCGCCGCTACCGGGATGTGAGGCGTTACGTCGGTGTAGGCCATCGAGACGGCGACTTTGTGGGCGTCCCATGCCCACGCCTGCAGGTCGACCGGCCCCGCACTCCACGCATTCCATTCCGGGCTGAATTCGTTGTCGATCTCGGTCACCATTTGGGCATCGGTGAGTTTTTTCTGCGCGGCCTCATTTCCGATCAGTCCGGAATCCCAAAGGCTGTGCAGGTTGGTCGTTCGGTCCTGATAAGAAGGGGTAATGGTGACGCAGTTGCCGCCCTGATCGTGATTGTCCTCTGTGTGCAAAGGCTGCGACAGGTCGCCCAGAAAATGGATCACGTAGCGCAGAGCTTCAGCACGCGCGGGTCCGGCCTGTGCTTTGTCGCGTAAATTTCCAAGTTCCATCTCGAGCGCATTCAGAATGCATCCGGTGCGATCTTTGCCTGGCTCCGCCGGCAGAATGGGCGGACACCATTCCATGGCATTGCCCTCCTGCACTGTGAGAGGGATATCGACATAATGCCAGGCGCCGTTTTTCAAACCGTTGCGGGCGTCATCGGCCCATGTGGCGGAGTCTGCCATCAGATCGGCTGGATGAACTCTGCAGAAACGGCTCAGCGAGGGATCGATCGGATTTTCGCTGAGCAGCTTGTCGACGGCGGCGGAAGCGGCGGGAGTCAGGTGAGCCCGGGCGATGAGCGCGATGATCTGGTGGCCCTGGCATCCCCAGCCGAAAGCGGAACCGGCAAACATCGGCATGGCCGCCACGACGGTGATTAGATTTTGAACGAATCGTGACACAGAATTCTATTTTAGGTGCCGCCGCAGTGTCCAAGCGTCCTGGCGCGCATTGTCCTGTTCGAGCCGCTTCAGGTCGTCGCCCATATGGATCAGTTTGCCGGTGAGGTGATTGGACCGTTCCGAAGTCAGAAAAAGGGCCAGTTGAATCTGTTTCTCGGCCGAAACGCCGCCGGTCAGGCGAATCCGCTCGGCGTCTTCGACTTCTTTCAGACCGGCGCGGTCCTCGGCCTGGAGAATGTCATCCGTCATGCTCGTATACGCGCCCCCGGGTGACAGTGAATTGACCTGAATGTTGTCGTCGCGCACTTCTTCCGCGAGACTCTCGACGAACCGGACGCACGCGGCCTTGCTGGCGGAATATGGAGCCAGGTTAGGACGCGGACTGGCGGCCCCGTGGTCAACGATCACCAGGATCTTGCCCCTGCGGGCCTCGACCATTTGGGGGAGAACGACGCGGCACGCATTCATGACGCCGAGAACGTTGGTCTCAAATACTTCTTTCCAGTCGCGCGGCCGCTGCCCGACGAACGGACCCACCGGACCCAGAACGGCTGCATTCGCGATCAGCGTATGGACCGCGCCGTAGATTACAGCCATGCGATCGACCGCCGCGGTGAGCTGCTCGATGTCCCTGACATCGGCGCGAAACCGGTGAGCAATGCCTCCGGCGTGTTCGATTTCCAGTTTGGTGAGATCGAGTTCGGCCTGGCTGCGGCCAAGAAGGCCGACACGGGCACCGGCCTGAGCAAAACCAATTGCGAGACGTTTTCCAATACCCCGCCCCGCACCCGTGATCAACGCGGTCACATTTCGGTGCGATTGCAAACGGTTATTCTACCGCTATTGAATTAATTCCGGAATCCGCTCGGATTCATTTTCAAGGCTGTGGGGCAGGCACAGTGACTGATGCAGCTGAATGAGATCCCCGTGGCAGGGCACGCGCCGCCCCAGCAGCGGTTCGACTTCGGCAGCGGGCAATGGATGGGAGAAAAGAAATCCCTGCATCAACAGGCATCCGGCCGCGATCAGGGTGGCGCGCTGCTCCGGTGTTTCCACCCCCTCGGCTATTACCGAAAGTCCAAGTCCCTGCGCGACCCCGATCATCGCCTTCAGAAGGCGGCACGCCAGTTCATCGGTGTCGATCGTCTGGACGAATGACTTATCGAGCTTGATGGCGTCCACCTGCAGGCGGTGCAGATAACTCAGGGAAGAATAGCCGGTTCCGAAGTCATCGATAGACAGGCGCACGCCCAGCGACCGCAACGCGCGCATCTGCTCCTTGGGCTCATGCGCGCCGCCCAGCAGCAGACTTTCCGTCAGTTCCAGTTCGATGCTGGAGGGCGGAACACCGTGGCGCGCGAGACACTCCTCAACCGTGCGGGCAAATTCGTGCCGGGAGATCTGCACCGGCGATACATTCACGGCGATGGGAATGCGGCCAAGGCCGCGCGCCTTCCAGTCCGCCGATTGCCGGCACACTTCCTCCAGCACCCAAGCGCCCAGCGGCACGATGAGCCCGTTGGCTTCGGCGACGGAGATGAAGTTTTCCGGCGGAACGTATCCGTACTCCGGGTGTTTCATTCTCACCAGAGCTTCCAGTCCCGCCAGCGTGCCATCCACCTCCACCTTCGGCTGGTAATAGACGACGAAGCGGTTGTTTGCGAGCGCCAGCTTCAACTCTTCGTTCATGCGGATCCGGTCCAGTTCGCCACTGCGGGAGCCAAACGGCTGGACATTGCTGCGTCCGCAATCCTTGGCCGAATACATTGCGGCGTCGGCATGCCGGAGCAACTCTTCGGCGCTGTTTCCGTCCTGCGGATAAATCGAGATCCCAATACTGGCGCTGGCCGCCACTTCGCGCCCATGAATCAGGACCGGCTGGCGAATCGCATGCAGAATTCTCTCGCCGACGGCCTCCGCTTCCGCGATTCCCGCGATCCCTTCGGCGAGTACCGTAAACTCGTCTCCGCCGATGCGCGCGAGGGTGTCGCCGGGCCGCATAGCCTTCTTCATTCGACCGGCAATTTCACACAGAAACCGGTCGCCAAAGCGATGACTGAACGAATCGTTGATTTTCTTGAAACCATCGAGGTCGATGAACAACACGGCCAGGCTCCGCCCGAAAATCGCGGAGTCGTGCAGGGAACTGTCGAGCCGTTCCTCGAACAGGGCCCGGTTGGGCAGCCCGGTCAGGCTGTCGTGATGCGCCTGAAAATGGAGATTGTTGTAGAGGCGGTTGTGTTCGAGGGCGATGCGGGCCAGCCGCAGCCCGGTGGCGGCGAACTCAGGATCCTGCTCACAGGGATGCTTTCCGTCCCGATAACAAAGCAGCAGCACTCCCAGGGTTGCCGCGGGGCCGCCGATGGGAAGGGAATAGATCGCTTCCGGACCGGCTCCGCACAACTGATCGCGGAAGACCTTCCATGCGGGGCTCCCCATGACATCCCAATGGAGGCATTCCCGCTGCCAGACTTCAAACGGGACGGCATAGGGAATCGCCAGAGCGGCTAGCCATTCTTCCGGAAAATCAGGGGTTGCGCTCACCCGCTCCACCTTCGGCCTTCGGAGAAGAATCGCGCAGTCCGCGTCCGGAACCTGCGTGCGGATTAATTTAACGGTCGCGTCGAGAACCTTGTCCAGCGGCTCGTTGGTAACGAGCATTTCCAGAATTTGGTTGCGGGCTCGTTCCACCTGACGTTCGGAATCCGGTTCCATGGGGCGGGGAAGCGGCATCCACGCAGGATTCTTTTCGGACTGCAGCCGCCGGGCGTTGCCTCGGCCTCGCGCCTGCCAGGCTGTTCCGACCCCGGCCAGGAAGCAAAGCAGGAACGCCGTCAGACTGCCCCATGGGTTGCCCCATGGCCCGCTGGCGAACGCCGCTGGCATCGAGCTCGCAGCCCACGCCTCCTCACTCCATCCCACCGCGGCCGACGCCAGCGCGGCGCAACAAAGCAGAATGGCGAGCGTGAACAGCGCGAATCTTCGCCGGCTAGCCGCCAATGAATGCTCCTGGTGAACGCACAGTGGTCTCCAGGATACATATCGGCGGGAATATCTTAAAAATATAGAACTTAATTCGGGGAAATTGCGGCCGTTATCTGGCCAGCATTTTGCGGTGTTCTTTCAATATACACCGGTCCATCACAACTTCAAGTCCGGCTTCGCGGGCTTTGGCCGCGGCTTCCTCGTGGACCACGCCTTCCTGCATCCAGATTCCGCGCGCGCCGATACGAATGGCGGCGTCCACGATCTCAGGCACCGATTCTGAGCGCCGGAAGATATCCACGATATCGACTTTCTCGTGAACATCGTCGAGGGTGGCGAGCGACTTTTCGCCCAGTATTTCATCCTCGTTGGGGTTTACAGGGATGATTTTGTAGCCCTGCGACTGCATGTACTCCGAAACCCCGAAGCTGGGACGGGAGCGGCGGTTCGAAAGTCCCACGACCGCGATCGTCCGGCTGCTGCGAAGAAGGTTTTCACCGGCCACTGGCGCCTCCTGCTGTCCGCATTAATTTTCGCACTTCTTCCGGGGCGAGGAAGCGGAACTCCCCCGGCTTCAGATTGCCCAGTTCGACCGAGCCGATGCGCACGCGACGCAGCTTCTCCACCAGGTGCCCGAAGTGCTTGAACATGATTCGAATCTGCTGATTACGGCCCTCGATCAGACGCACTTCGTACCAGGGATTTTCGCCCTGGCGAATCAGCCGCAGACCGGCGGGCGACGTGCGCCGGCCGCTCAACGGAATGCCAGTGCGGAATTTCTCTTCCTCTTCCGCGGTTAACTGGCCCTTGGTTTTCACCAGATATGTCTTCGGCACGTGGCTGCTGGCGGAGGTGATCGCGTTGGCGAATTCGCCATCGTTGGTCAGTAAAATGAGCCCGGTGCTGTGGTAATCGAGCCGGCCAACCGGATAGACCCGGGCCTTGACGCCTTTGACCAGATCGAGAACCGTGGTGCGCCGCTGCGGGTCGCTCGCCGTGGAGACCACATTGTCCGGTTTGTGCAGCGCAATATAGAGAAAATGTTCGGGCTGCTTGAGGAGGCGGCCGTCTACTTTGATGTGATCGGCGTCCGGATCCGCTTTGGTTCCCAGCTCCGTGACGGTTTTCCCGTTGACCGTCACACGCCCTTCGACGATCAATTCCTCGGCTTTGCGCCGCGAGGCAACGCCCGCGTTGGCGAGGATTTTTTGCAGCCGTTCTTCGGCCACTATTCCGCCTGCTCTGATTGGGGAGGCTCTGGTTCCGATTGCGGTGTTTCGGTGGGTTCGTCTTCAGGCAAACCTTCAGGAACCGGATCGCCTTCAGGAACGGGATCCGTCCGGGGCATCTCGACCGGCTCGCCGGGTTCGGTGACTGGCTCGGCAGGTGTCTCTGCTGACGTTTCTGCTGGTATGTCGGCAGGCGACTCTGTGGCCAGTCTGCCGATCTCCTGAAACTCCTTCAGGCTGGGCAATTCAGCGAGGTCCTTCAGGCCGAACTGCACCAGAAATTCGCGCGTCGTTTTATAAAGGATCGGCTTCCCGATCACTTGTTTGCGCCCGGCCGTTCCGATCAGCTTGCGATCGAGCAGCGTCTTGAGGACGCCCGCGCCCTGCACGCCGCGGATCTCCATGATTTCAGGCGCCGTAATCGGCTGCTTATAGGCGATCACCGCCAGCGTCTCAAGAGCGGGAAGCGAGAGCTTCAGAGGAGGATTGAGATTTTTAACGAAGCGCCGGACCTCTTCATGGTGCTCGGGCTTGGTGGTCAGCATGAAGCCGCCGGCGATTTCGCGAATGCTGAGTCCGCGTTCCGGGCGCTCGTAATCGGCCGCCAGTTGCTCCAGCAGATCGATGACGCGTTCGCGGGGCTGCTCAATGGCGGCGCAGATCTGTTCCAGCGAAAGCGGTTCGTCGGTGACGTAAATGATCGCTTCGAGTACGGCCTTGAGCTTGGCGTCCTCCATCGTGAGGACTTCAGGCGCGGACTCCCCGGCGCTCTCGTCGGCTGTCAGGAAGGCCTCGGCCTCGGACTCCAGCTCCGGCAGCGGCGGATCCGGCACGTGCGGCTCGTCGGGCGGCGGAAGCGGGTCAGGTTCTGGATCGGGAAATGCCATTCGTTACTTGTAATCCTCTTCGATAGCGGCCAGAGGCTCAGCCGCCGATTCTTCGAACCGCTGACCCTTCGCCAGTGCGATCTCACCAAACATATCAGCCTGCAGAATCTCGACCGTCTGCGTCTTCACCATTTCCAGCACGGCGAGGAAGAGACAGATGGCGGCGCGCCTGGTGCGCTGCATTTCCATCACCTGCAGAATGAACAACGGTTTGTCATTGCGCAGGCCCACCAGCAGGGAGCGAAGGTGGCGGACCATATCGCCGACCGAAACCTCTTCTTCGCGGACCTCATAGATCGGGCGGCTGGCGATGCGCTCGAGCACCTCGCCGAACGCCTTGACCAGATCGAACAAACTGACCGCCAGCCCGGGATCGCCGTCGTCGTTGACGAACTGCTTCATCTGCGGATTCGACCAGACGTTTTCCTCGACCATGCGCTTCTGCTGGAGCATCTCGGCGGCGTTCTTGAAGCGCTCATGCTCGATGAGGCGCTGCACCAGTTCTTCACGGGGATCTTCGGCAGTTTCGCCTTCCTTCTGCAGGGCGGGGTCCACCGGGAGGAGCAGGCGCGATTTAATGTGGATCAGGGTGGCCGCCATGAAGACGAATTCGGCGCCGATGTCGAGGTCCATGTCGCGGGCCTGATCCAGATAACTGAGGTACTGGCTGGTAATGGTGGCGATGGGAATATTGCGAATGTCAATCTGCTGCCGCCGGATCAGATCGAGAAGGAGATCGAGGGGCCCTTCGTACTGATCCAGACGGACATTCAACGGAGATGGCGGCACTGGGGACAAACTTTCATGGTAACGCCCAGGCTCTCGCGTGTGTGACGGAATGATTTCGCCGCAGGCCGTCCCGGTGGCGCGCGGTCAGTTTTCGGACGGCTTTTCGATATGGTCGATGACCAGCACCTCTACAGGCGCCTTGATTGATTCCAGTCTGAGGCCGAGTTGCTGTTGAACGGCAGCGGAAAGAGCCGGGCGATCGTCGTCGTCTTTCGGCGGGAGGGGTGCGCCGGAGATGAAGTTCGCGAACTGGAATTCGTCGGGCCGCCAGTGCATGGTGAAGCTGTAGACTCCGGTGATGCCTGTCCGGTCGATAACGGGACGATCGAGGACATAGCGCTGCATTACCGTCGCAAAATAGGCCAGACTTCCGTTATTGATAACCAGATTTCCCAGTCCGGGAAAGCCGAAGGTAGATGATTTGTCCGGGTCGCCCTTCTCATTCAGTTTCGGTTCAGTCTTGCCCGCGGTGAATGCGTAAACCGGAAGCACCCTGATCTCGCGATGGAAAACCAGTTTGAAGCGGTCGGTGAGGATTTCCCGGACGGTTTCCTGCCATTCGGTGCGGTTGCGCCGGTTATCGCCGTCGAGCCGGGCACTGATATCGAATCGATCGGTGCGCAGCCACGCCGGTCCGTCGAGGATCTGACGGCGGTGAACGTCGTAGCAGAATGTCATCACATCGGCGATCGGGCTGTCGATGGAGTCGAGACGATGCCCTCCCGACGAGATCATGAGGCCTTCGTTTCCGACGGAGCGGGCGGGTTTGATCGTCGCCACCCAGCCGGCGTCCTGCGCCAGAAGTCCGGTGGCGAGGAAGGCTATGAAAACGCTTCGGCGGGCCGTGGGCATTTTTACAGGGGTTCGGGCGCTTCGGCCAGCAACATCGCTCGGATCCGCTCGATATGAACCTCGGCGGCGCCCGCTCGTTCGGCATAGGAGCTTTTCCGTGAGGCACTTTTCTCCTCCTGCGCCAGACTGTTCATCAGGTTCTTGCGCTCCTCAAACATGCGCAAACAGACCCATAGAGTTTCTTCGATCTTCTCCGTCTGACTGGTAAGGAGCGCCTTGGCTGTGAATGAATGACCGGTGTGGCAGCGATATCGCAGCAGGCCGGCTCCAGTGATCTTCCAGAGAACGCCGCCACAGTTGGGGCAGTTGTAAGGCACCTGGTTGCCCAGTTCTCCCACCTGTGCAACGTCGCTGAGGACGCGCTCGGCGATCTTCGCTTCAGTACGAATCGATCTGGCGACGGGCGTGATCTTGCCTGGAACCTGCTTGGCGTATTTTTCCAGCAGAGCAGCGATTTCCGCAATTGGCGCGCAATGACTTACTCTCACATTATTCAATGCATTCCGGGGCATTTCCGAGTAGGTCGCCTCCTTCGGATCCTGCACGATTGTGATGCCGCCGCATTTCTTGACGGCCGACAAACCGGCAGTTCCGTCATCGAGCAAACCCGTCAGAAGCACCGCGATTACGCCAGGTCCGTGCGATGCCGCCGCCGAACGAAACAGCGGATCGATTCCGGGGCGAAAGCGGTTTTCACGGGCTCCCTTGGTTACCAGCATTTGGTGCTCCTTCACCAGAAGATGGTGATCGGGGGGAGCGATGTAGATGCGACCGGGCTGAATTCGTTCTCCATTCGTCGCCAGAGCGCAATGGAAGGCCCGGTGTGTTCCCAGACGTTGCAGCAGTGCGACGCCCGTGTTCTGCGGCGCCATGTGTTGAACGATGAAAATCGCCGAAGGTAAATCGGTCGGCAGCCGGGCCACGAGCGCATCCAGCGCTTCGAGTCCGCCCGCCGAGGTGCCGATCACGATGATGTTGTGTCCCTTTGTCGCCATGGCTCGATGCCGTGACTTTATCAGGTGCCTGCTTCCGGTTCGCCCCCGGCTCGTCCCAGCGCTTCGAACAGGCCCCGGGCGTTGACGGCGCGGGTTACGCCCCACGCGGCAGGGTAGTGGCGCAGGTTTCCCGTTACGAGGAAGTGCGCCTGCGCCGCTTCGGCGCATTCGATGAACCGGTTGTCGTCCTCATCGAGAGCGATGTTTGCGGTTGCGATTGCGCAGGTCCTTCGGGCGCAGCGCTGCAGGGCGTCCAGCATGCAGCGCGAACCTTCGCGCAGGGCGGCGAATTTCGGGCGCGCCAAGACCTCTTCGTATTCGGTCAGAATCTCGGTGGTTACCCACGCTTCGAACTCCCCGGCAAGAACGGAATTCACCACGGCTGCCTCGAGCCCGCCGGGCTTCAGGGCGGCGGAGATCAGCACATTAGTGTCGAGAACGACTCTCACGCTCACGCTGGACAAACCCGAGTTTGCCACAATCGAAGCTGACCCCCATGAAAGACGAACTGGGAGACCGGATGAAACGCGACTACGAGGACGCCCTGCGGCTCTATGTGCCGCGGCGGACTCACGTCGTGGTCCGCATCGACGGACGCGGCTTCCATCGGTTTACCCAAAAGCTGGAGCGTCCGTACTGCCGGCAGCTTGCAGACGCGCTCGATGAAGCCGCGCTGCAGCTTGCGGGCGAGATGATCGGGTGCCGCTTCGGATATGGACAGAGCGATGAATATTCCTTCGTCCTGACCGATACCGAGCCGGCCGACGCCGCGCTGTGGTTCGACGGCAACGTGCAGAAGATTGTCTCGGTCTCGGCAAGCATTTTCACGGCTGCATTCAACAAGGCGTTCGGGACCGACGAACCGGGGGCGTTCGATTCGCGGGTTCTCGTGATTGCGCAGCGCAGCGAAGTGGAGAAATACCTGCTTTGGCGGCAACTGGACGCTTCGGCGAACAGTTTGAATATGCTGGCTTCGGCGCACTTCACGCATGAGGAACTGCTGGGGAAATCGACGGCGGAGAAACATGACCTGCTGCACGCCAAAGGCATTAACTGGGCCAAACATCCGGCCGATTTCAAACGCGGCCGGGCTGTGCTGCGGGTAGCTGGCGGGGGGTGGCGCATGGATCGCGAAGTGCCGATCTTCAATCGAGACGCGGATTACCTGAAAAATGCGCTGGATTTGAAACGGATTACTTGAGCGGTGGTGCGACTCCGTCGGGCAACGGATATTTGTCCACATTAAGAACCATCGAGACAAAGTTGTAATAACCCTGCACGGCGATCAGATCCACCGCGCCGCGTTCGCCGAACTTGTCCACCACGGCTTTGAATGTGGCGTCGCTCACCTGACGGGTGGTCTGCAGTTCGGTGCAGAAATTGTAGATGGCTTCCTCGTCCGGCTGCATGCCCGTTGGGCGCTTGCCGGCGGCTACGGCTTCGATAATCGCCGGACTCATTCCCGCCTGAATCGCCAGCGGGCTGTGCGCGTAGAACTCATACTGCGACTTCCAGATGCGGCCTGTGATGACGATGGCGAACTCATTCAGTTTTCTCGGCAGGGAAGAATGGTAGCGCAGATAGGCGCCCAGATTTTGCGCGATGTCGCCCATTTCAGGAGATCGCAGCGTTACGTTGAAAGGACCGCCGGTACCGCCCCGCTCTCCTGAAAGAAGATGATCGATCATGGTCTTCTGAGCCGGGGTCATCTCCTCATATGTGAGGGGCCGGAAGCGGCCGCCGCGCAGGTTCAGATTTTTCAGCGAAGGCGACTGGGCGGCAGCCAGTCCGACGAGCGCCAGCAGAGCGGCATGGAAGGGACGGAGACGAATCATGCTAGATACTCTATAACCTTCTGCATGTCCTTCGCTTCGCCGAAGGGCGTGCATTTCGCGCCCGCGACAATGTTCCGCAACAAGCCCGACAGAACCGCGCCCGCTCCCACTTCGAACCAGCGATCGACACCCTGCGAGACGAGGTACTGCATGGAATCCATCCACCGCACGGGATTGGGGATCTGGTGAAAGAGCCCTTCGCGCGCCTCCGCCCCGCTGTGAGTTTCGCGCGCTTGCCAGTTGTTTACCAGAGGCGCCCGCAGGTCCGCGAAACGGCAGGCATCGAGGTCAGGCTTTAAACGTTCCTGCGCAGGCTTCATGAGAGGGCAATGGAAAGGTGCGCTGACCGGCAGCCGTATGGCCCGCTTCGCGCCAGCCGACTTGGCAAGTTCCATGGCGCGCTCGACCGCTCCGGTGTTCCCGGCGATCACCACCTGCTCGGCTGAATTCAGATTCGCCGCCGTCACGACCTCGCCCTGTGCGGCCTCGGCCAGGATTTCGTTCAGCTTTCCGTCCGGAAGCTTGAGCAGCGCAGCCATTGCGCCCACTCCGTCGGGAACGGCTTCCTGCATATAGCGCCCGCGTTTTCGGACCAGGCGCAGAGCGTCGGCGAAGTCCAGTGAACCTGCGGCCACCAGTGCTGAATACTCACCGAGGCTATGACCCGCTACATAGTCCGGCTGCTGTCCCGTTTCCTGGGTCAGGACGGTCCAAGCCGCGATGGAGACCGCAACGAGCGCCGGCTGGGTGTTCTCGGTGAGCTTGAGTTCTTCCTCGGCGTCTTCGAAACAGAGACGGGAAAGAGAGAAGCCGAGTGCGTCGTCGGCCTCCTCGAAGCGCGTGCGCGCGGCGGGAAAGGTTTCGGCGAGGGACTTGCCCATGCCGGCATACTGGGAGCCTTGCCCGGGAAACAGAAATGCTGTCTTCATGTGAATTTTGGAGTGTACTACGCCCATTTGCAATACTGGTCGCGTGTCCGCCCTGCTGCCCCGTCTGCGTTACGATCTGGACGCGATGCCCTCGCCCGTGGAGGACCGGCCAGGGCTTCTGCTGCGCGATTCGATGCATTATTCCGATGCGGTGCTGATTATTCCGCCGCCTCTGGTGGAATGCCTGAATTGCTTCGACGGCCAGCACACGGAACTGGATCTTCGTGCGGCGCTGGTGCAGATCACGGGCGATCTGCAGGTGGGCGAGCTGGAGCGGAACCTGATCGACACGCTGCGGCAGAGCGGGTTCCTGCAGGACGAAACATTCGGGGCGATGAAATCGGAGCGGGAACGGGAGTTCGCCGAATCGCTGGTCCGCGCGCCTGCGCATGCCGGGTCGGGATATCCGGACACACCCGATGAGCTTCGCGTCCAGATGGACGAATGGATGTCCGGGCCGCCGGCGGCGGAAGACGGCCTCATCGGTATTGCGGCGCCTCATGTGAGCCCGGTGGGCGGGTATCAATCCTACCGGTCCGCATATGGATTGCTGGGGCCGGGCTATAAGGATCGGACGTTTGTCATCCTGGGTACCTCGCACTATGGTGCGCCGGAGCGTTTCGGCCTGACGCGGAAGCCGTATGCGACACCCTGGGGAAATGCGCGGACCGACATCGGGCTGGTGGATGAACTGACGCGGCTCGCCCCGGGTGCGGTGGCTACGGAAGACTATTGCCATTCGGTGGAGCATTCCATCGAATTTCAGGTAGTGTATCTGCAGTCGATCTATGGGCCGGACATACGCATTCTGCCGATTCTTTGCGGTTCTTATGCGCAGAGCATTTATCGCGGCGGCAAGCCGGAAGACAACGAGAACGTGGCCCGGTTTCTGGGCGTCCTGGGCGAAATCGCCGCCCGCGAAGGGGACAGCCTGATGTGG
This sequence comes from Bryobacteraceae bacterium, assembly GCA_035552315.1. Classification (GTDB taxonomy): domain Bacteria; phylum Acidobacteriota; class Terriglobia; order Bryobacterales; family Bryobacteraceae; genus BOG-234. The sequence goes on along the minus strand of DASZLO010000043.1, from coordinate 11,273 downwards.
CTCCTTGGGATCGATATGGCGCACATGGGACGCCGCTATGGCGACGAAATGGTCGCGATCGCCAACGAACAAGAGATGCTGGCGGTGGAAGCGCGCGACAAATTGCGGATGAATTCCGTGATTGCCGGCGATTCGCAGGGTTTCTGGGACCAGGTACAGGAAAACCACGACGACCTGAAGTGGTGCGGATCGTCGCCGCTGTATACCTTCCTCAAGGTAATGCCGCAGGCGCGCGGGACAGTAAAGCTCTACGAGCAGTGGAACATCGACCCGCAAAGCGTGGTGAGCTTCGCAGGAATATCATTCCGCGTTTAGCGGGCCGGGTTATCAAGCCATTGAATCAGTGACTTCGCGCAGATTCGTGCGCCCTATCGCGCAGGCTACGGCGAAAAAGAGCCTTTTTGCCACTGAAACTCCGGCATCCGGCGTGCCCTGAACCGGCGCGAGGGCTTTTACATAAATGAGAACGATTATCGCCACCGTTATCGGTGCGGGTATGTTGCTTACCGGCGCGCTGGCTCAGCAGGACGAACAGGAGCATCCGGCTGGCAACATGTCCAACATGGAATGCTGCAAATCCATGCAGGGCGCGGGCCAGATGCAGGGCATGAATATGCCGATGATGCATCAGATGATGACAGGGCATGGGGACGCAGCCAAGCTGGTCGATCAGCTGGTGGCCAGTCTGGATTCAATCGAAAAAGAGAAGAATCAAAAGGTTTTGAAACAAAAGCTCGCTGCCCATGGGGCTTTGCTCAAGGAATTGCAAATGAAGCTGCAGGCGCCCATGCCGATGGGCGGAATGCCGGGCTCAATGAAAGCCGACGAAGACCACAAACACTAACGGCTCGGCTTGATTACGCAAACAGTCCAGGCTGCCGGAAGCTTCGTTCCCACGTCAGAAGCCGGTCCTTCAGTTCCAAACCGCCGGCATAACCGGTCAAAGTCCCGTTCGCGCCGATCACCCTGTGGCAGGGGACGATCAGCGCGACGGGGTTCCTTGAATTGGCGTGACCGACAGCGCGCGATGCCGACGGGTTCCCGATGCGCCGGGCCTGTTCCCCATAACTGATCGTCTCGCCGAACGGGATCTTCAGCAATTCCGCCCATACTCGTTTCTGAAACTCCGTGCCTTCCGGCGCGAGGGCAAGATCGAACTCCCTGCGCTCTCCCGCGAAGAACTGCTCCAGTTGCTGGGCAACGCGGTCGCTGTAGCCGCCATCCGGCTCTTCGCGCCCAAAACTGAACCGTGTAAGTGCACCATCCGCATCGATGGTGGCCCATGCGGGGCCGAACGGCGTTTCAATCCGCATCGTTTTAAATCAGAACCCTAATCCAGATCCGCCACAATGTGCTTCAGACTTACCCACACGTGGTAAGTCGCAAGGCTGCGGAACGGCGCAAACCGCGCCATCATCTCTTTCACTTCGCGCTCGGACGGACGCTTGCCGCATAATCTCTCAAGTCCGCGGGCCAGACCGACGTCACCGGCGGGGAGACAATCCGCCATGCCGAGGCCGCGCAGAGAAAGATATTGCAGGGTCCACGGTCCGATGCCGCGAATACCGGTCAACAAGCCGGCGGATTCTTCCGTTAACGGCACTTCGCCGCTGGCCACTGCCTGCGCTGCCGCAATCAGATATTCGGCCTTGGAGCGCGAGAACTTGATCCCCCGCAGCGTTTCGACATCCAGCTTCGCGACGGCCGCCGCCGAGGGGTGCGCATAAAGTCCATTGGGATGCGGCATGCCAGCCGTGCGGATCAGTTCACGGCGCAGAAGCACTGCCATCCGCACACTGATCTGCTGGCCCATAATGGCCCATGCCAGCGCTTCCCAGGGCTCGGGCGTCAGCGGAATGCGAAGACCCTTCTGACGCCGGATTGTAACGCCCAGCAGCGGATCGTCGGCAAATTTCTCCTCGAAAGCCGCGCCATCGGTGGTAAGCCCCAGCATCCGCCGGACGGCGTGCCGGGCGGCCTCGGTATTCATACTGTCCACCGTGCAGGCGGCGGAGTTCCCGTGGAACTGGATGGTAACTTCAACCGGGCAACCGTCGATCAGCATCGCCTTCCGCAGACCGCCGGGCGAGACCTGTTCGCTCAAGCCGGGCAAGTCACGCCCGTAGAATTCGAGGACTTCTTCGGGCCTGTACGAATCGGGAAGGGGCTGCGCGAACTTCAGCACGGCTACTTCAACTGAAGATTGATGACAACTGCCGGGTGGCTGTCAAACGAACTCAGAGTGCGGGTATCGCTCGACTTTCCATTCCACTTGGCGGTGAACTTGTAATCCACATCGGTCGAGAGTTCCTGGAAATAATACTCACCCTTGTCTTTGGTAATGAACGAGCGCACCTGGAGCGTCCTGGTGTTTTCCATCTGCACGATTGCGCCGGGCACAGGCTCGCCGCTTTCGTTGGTGACCACGCCGCTCACCGATCGCAAAGCGGGTTCTTTCTTTTTCTGGCCGAAGGCGAAAGTAGCCAGCGCCAGCACGAGGAAGATTGCTGCCAGTCGTCGAGTCATAACTTTAATTGTCCACATCGATTCAATTCCTGTTCATCCAGACCGTCAGCGGCGGCGCTTCTTCGCTTTCCGCGGAGCTGCCGCATGGACCGGCGCCGCCTCCTCAGATGTAGCCATTTCCGTGCCCATCTTGCTAAGAATCCGGTCCTTCACCCAGTGCGGATCCCACCATTCGACCGGGTTTACCTGAACGCCGTCGATCTGCATCGTGAAGTGCAGATGGTCACCGCCTGCAAGGCCTGTCGAGCCGGTGCGCGCAATGATCTGGCCTTTCTTCACCATGTCGCCCTTCTTGACCAGGAACTCGCTTAGATGCCCGTAAACCGTTTGCAGCCCGTAGCCGTGATCGAGCACGATGCAGTTGCCGTATATCCCCAGATCTTCGGCCCAGATGACTTTGCCGTCGTTGGATGCGGGAACGGGCGAGTGGGCGACCTTGGCCAGGTCGAATCCCAGATGCGTCTGCTCGTCGACCTTCTTGCCTTTCCAGGTGTAAGTGCGATCGTCGGCGTAGCGGGATTCAACAGTCGAATCGAGCATGGGCAGGAACGCGCCGGTCCACAGGAACTTCGGCTCGGTCTGCAGCCGCAGATCGGCCAGCGTCTTGTTATTGACCTTGCGCATCTGGCTATTGATATAGACGAAGCGTTCCACCAGATCGCCTTTAATCTTGTTTTGGGTATCGATCTGATTCACGATCCGGTCGATATTCATCGTTTCCAGCGGAATCGTACTGGCGCGGAATTTCTTGGGGAAAACCTTGTACCAGAAAGTGGTTTTGGCCATAGCGCCCGAAGGATTGCTCGCATACACATAGACGGGCGTGTCCACGGGAAGTTGCCAGGAGAATGCGAACAGGCTGAAGTACTGGCCGGGATGATTCGGCAGCGGGAAACTGCGGAACGTATAGTCGCCGACCTTCACGCCCGCTTCCGTCCATGCGCCGGTGGGAGTGAACACGGCCATTTCCGAGCCGCCCTGATTGATGTAATGCTGGGCCCCGTCGGTCGTCACGCGCGGCGCGACGGTCATCACGTCCACGTCAATCGTTTTGCTGGTCGTCACGCCGCGGAAATCGTTGGAGGTCGCGGTGACCAGGATTTGAGCCTTGCCGTCGTGGAGAGCGGGCACGGCTTGTTTTCCGGCCTTCACCGTCAGGTCCCGGGGAGCGGCGTTTCCGTGACTGAACACGAAATGCTTCGCGGGCTGTACCTCTGTGCTTAAGTTGTAGGTCTTGCCGTCCTGCTCGAGATCGACCTTAACGGTTCTCTCGCCGTGCGAATTGTCCAGGTGAATCCTGACCGGCGTCTGAAAACCGATGATTTTCACCGGCGGGTCGACCGTGATCGTGGTCCATGTGGACCACGAGAACAAGCTCACCGGGAAGGCAATCACCACCATGATCAGGACGGCAAGCAGCGCGACTTTCACTTCTTCACCGTCCAGTCGTTGATCCAGGCGAGGACGGTCTTGTACCAGTCCGCGCTGTTGCCGGGCTTCAAGACCCAATGGCCCTCGTCGGGAAAAATCAGCAACTGCGAGGGGACCTTGCGCATTTGCAGCGCGGTGAAAAGCTCGAGGCCCTGCGAGTACGGAATGCGGAAATCCTGTTCCCCGTGAATCACCAGGGTGGGTGTCTGGAACTCCGTGATGAAGTGGCTGGGACTCCAGCGGTCGTAGACTTCCGGGTTTTCCCACGGCATCCCGCCGAACTCCCAAATCGGGAACCAGAGTTCCTCTGTGCTCAATGCCTCCTCGCGCAGATCGAAAACGCCGTCATGCGAAACGAGGCACTTGAACCGGTTGGTATGTCCCAGAATCCAGTTGATCATGTAGCCGCCGTAAGAGGCGCCCGCCGCGGCGATCCGGTCCGGATCGACATAGGGCAGCTTGGCGGTGTAATCGGTGACGGCCATGATATCTTCGTATGGCTTGCCGCCCCAATCCAGTCTGATGTCTTCTGTGAACTTCTGGCCGTAACCACTTGATCCGTGAGGGTTTGGCATCACCACAACATAGCCGGCCCCGGCGAAGGCCTGCACATTCCAGCGGTAGCTCCAGCTTTCACCCCACTCGCCTTCCGGGCCTCCGTGGATCAGCATGATGACCGGATATTTTTTCGCCGGATCGAAGTTTGGCGGCTTGGCGACGAAGCTCTGGATCTGAGCATTGTCAGCGCCGGTCACCCAGAAGTCTTCGAGCGGCGTGAGTTGATATTGGGCGAGAAGCGCGGCGTTGAGGCTGGTCAGCGGTACGGCCGGCCCGCCGTTCGAAGCCGCGCGGCAAATCTCCACCGGGCTGTCTCCGCTCTGGCGGGTAAAGACGATTGTTTTGCCGTCGGCGGTGAACTGCATGTCGTCCAGCGTGTTGTTGCCGGATACCGCGATGCGGGCGCCGCCGCCATCCACATTCACGAATTGAATGGCCTGGTGGCCGCGATCGGTGACGGTGAAGAAAAGACGTTTGGAATCGGGACCCCAGGTGAAACTGTTGACGGCGCGGTCGATGGCGTCGGTAGGAATGGTGAGCCTCCCAGTGGCGCGCTCAATCACCACCAGACGCCAGCGGTCGCTTTCATATCCCCCGCGCGCCTGCGAACGGTAGGCCAGGTAAAGTCCGTCCGGGGAATACTGCGGCGAGTTGTCCGCGCCGGGGTTACTGGTGATCTTGTGCGATTGTCCGCCCTCGATGGCAACCACGAAGAGATCGTTGTTGGTGCCGATCGCCTGGACCTCGTCCGTATTCATCGAATAGCAGACTTCTTTGCTGTCGGGAGAAATCGCGTAGTCGTCCGGGCCTCCCAGCGAGAAGGGCGGGACGTCGCGATTTCCCGGCGTGAGATCGGCGGCTTTGCCGTTTTCGAGCGAGATCGAGAGCAGATGGCTGCGGGTCTTTCCCTGCCACTGGGTCCAGTGCCGGTAGAGAAGTCCCGTGATCAGGCGAGCTTTGACCTTGCTCTGGCTATCGGCGTCGATCAGTTTCTTGTTGCAGGCGTCGTCGGCTCCGCAGTCGGGAAAGACATTGCTGGTGACCACCAGGTACTTGCCGTCGGGCGATACGATCTCGCCATCGGCCTCGGTGGAAAGGTTGGTGACCTGGGCGGGACCCGAACCGTCCGGGTTCATCTTCCAGATCTGGCCGGAAGCGACATAAAAAATCTGCTTGCCGTCGGCGGACCAGCGCGGCCGGTCGGCATTGTCGGTCAGCTTAACGGGACTTCCACCGGCCAGCGGAACGGTCCAGACGCTGTGAACGCTCTTGTTCGCGCCGACATCCGGCGTCACGACGGAGAAGGCCACGGTTTTGCCGTCAGGAGAAATCTGCGGATCCCCGATCCGCTGAATCTTCAGAAGACCATTGGGATCGAACGGAAGTTTCTGGGCAAAAAGAGAGCCGGGTAGAAGAGCGAGGACAAGCCACGCCGCACTGCGCATATACAGAATTATCTCTTAGAACGTCTTCTTTATTTCCGGAGGCGCCGCATCTCATCGAGAATGCGCTGCGCTTCCGGGTCCGGTTTGATTTTGATAGCGGCCTGCAACTGATCGAAGGCCTCGGCTGAACGGCCCGGCGCTCTGGCCAGGGCCAGCCCCAGAAGATAGTGAGCTTCGAACAAACCCGGCTCCAGTCGGGCGGCGGCTTCAAACTGCTGGATAGCCTGCGGCAGGCGTCCGGGGATATCTTCGATTGCGCTCCCCAGATTCATGCGGGTTTCCACGGAATCGGGTTCGTTTTGTACGGCGGCCTCGAAGTGCGGAATGGCTTCGTTTATGCGTCCGCTCTGCGCGAGCACGATTCCCAAGTTGTTGTGGGCTTTGGCATAGCCGGGGTTGATCCCCAGCGCCGTGTTGTACTCGGCGATGGCGTCGGGCAGGCGGCCCGGCAATTTCGCCAGGGCGATCCCGAGATTGGTGTGCGCCTCGGCGGAATCGGGCTTGAGCTTGAGCGATGTCTGGAGATGATCGATGGCCTCGGGCAGGCGTCCCTGCGCGGTCAGGGCGGCACCAATATTGCTGTGCGCTTCGGCGGAGTTGGGATCGAGCCGCAGCGCCGTTTCATATTGCGCCAGGGCTTCACCGGCCCCATCGGGCGTCTGCGCCAGAGCCACCGCGAGGTTGTCATGGGCCTCGGCGAGGTTGGGATTCAGTTGTATGGCCAGCTCATACTGCGCGACTGCCTCGGGCATGCGGCCCGGAATGTTCGAGAGGGCGGAGCCGAGGTTGTTGTGCGCATCGGCATAGTCGGGTTTTATTTCAATAGCCTTTTGCAGGTGTTCGATGGCCTCGGCATTTCGGCCAGGAATCTTTGCCAGCTGGGTGCCGAGGTTGTTCTCGGCCTGCGGGAACTTCGGCCTGTACTTCAGGGCCAGTTCAAACTCCGCGATGGCCTCGGCCTGGTGGCCCGGCATGCGGGTGTATGCATCGCCCAGATTGTTGTGCGGCTCGGCGGATCCGGGATTAAGCTGCAAGGCAGTCTGGAAGTGCCGGACGGCCTCCGGTATCCGGGACGGCTGCAGGAGCAGCACGTTTCCCAGGTTGTTGTGCGAAATCCACGACGAAGGATTCCGCGCCAAAGTTTCCGTGTAGAGAGTTTCGACATCGGTGTACATGCGGGTCTGACGCCATGTCAACACCGCCAGCAGCGCCACCACGATGGCAGCCACGGGAAGCCGCTTCGAGGCCAGCACCGCGACCGGAATCACGATCCCGAGGCTTGCAAGGTACTGAAAGTGGTCGGCCACGTAGGAATAGACAAACGGATAAACGTTAAAGAAGCCGAGGACCGGAAACAGCGTTCCGGCGAAAAAAAGGAATGCCGCCAGCGGGCCCCGGTTTTTCTTCGAGAACCAGACGAGGCCGGCCGCCACGGCCAACACGCCGCCGATGAATGAATACTGCCACCACTGCGCCGCGTCGATGGTCCAGTGCGGATAGAAGAAAGTCAGATTCGCCGGGAAGATGAGCTTATAGAAATAGAAGCAGATGACGCGTCCGGCGAGCAGAATGCGATCGAGGAATGAAAGCGAAAAGGCCGCACCCTGCGCGCCAATATAGTTTTTTTCCACCCAGGCGGTGAAGAGTCCGCCGGCCGCCCCAATGACGAGCCATGGGGCCAGCGGCGCGACGTCCCGTTTGGCATCGAGACGCCCGCGTTGCCACCAGAAAACTACCAGCAGGGCCGCCGGCAGCGTTGCCGTGACGGACTTGCTGAGCAGCGCGCAGACGAATAGAACCAGCGCGAGCGCATACTGCCATCGTTTACGGGTGCGATCGAAATGAAGATAGGTCAGGGCGGAAGCCAGATAGAAGACGGTGGAGAGCGTACTTTTTTGTTCGGAAATCCAGGCGACGGCTTCGACGTAAACCGGATGCAGCGCGAACAGGAAACCTGCCAGCCAGGCGGCGGTCTGGCTAAATCCAAGCTTGCGCACGAGAGCGACTACTAAAAGGGCAGCGGTGGTGTGCAGCAAAACGTTCGTGAGGTGATATCCGGTAACCGCGTCGCCCCACACGCCATGTTCCACCCAAAAAGCGCTGTGCAGAAGCGGATAATATTGCTGCGTCGCGCCGAGATCGAACCAGATCCGCCAAAGGCCGTGCAGAGAACGCAGGGCCGGTTTGGTGACGTGCCCGTCGTCGTCCCAAAGAAAAGTCCCCCGGAGGGCGGGGAAGTAGGCGATCAAAGTGACGCAGAAGAGTGCGGCCGCGAGGGCGAAATCGTGAAGATGTTCGGCTAGTTCAAACCGACGGGCAGATCGAGCAGGCTCCTGACTCTTTTGAGCAGAGCGGTTGCGGAAAACGGTTTTTGTATCAGGTTGACGGTCATGTCTTCGCGAAACCATAGATGTTCGTTATATCCCGACATATAAATGACGGGAATGCCCGGACGTACGCGGGCAAAATATTCGGCCAGTTCCACGCCTCCGGTATCGCGCATGACGACATCGGTCAGCAGCAGATGGATCGGGCTCTGACGGCGATTCACTATTTGTATCGCATCGGCGCCGTCGGTCGCTTCGAGGACCGTATAGCCGTTGCGCGCGAGAATCTGGTGAACGTACTTGCGGACACCGTGTTCGTCTTCCGCAACCAGCACAACCTCACTTCCGGCGAGAGGACCCTCTGCCTCCGCGGGCCGATGCAACTCGCCATCCCCGCTTTCCGGATCCGCCACAGCCGGAAACAGAACTTTGAAGGTGGCGCCGTTGCCCGGCTCACTGTAGACCCAGATGGTGCCGCCGCTTTGCTTGACGATCCCATAGGTCGTGGACAACCCGAGGCCGGTACCTCTGCCTGTCTCTTTGGTGGTGAAAAACGGCTCAAAAATGCGCGCCCTCACTTCGGGAGTCATCCCCACACCTGTGTCGGTGATGGACAGCATTACGTTTTCGCCGGGAGCCGAACCCAGATGCATGTGCGAGAAATCTTCGTCCACAAAAAGCCGGGAAGTCTCGATCAGCAGTCTCCCGCCCGTGGGCATGGCATCCCGGGCATTGATGACCAGGTTCATGATCACCTGTTCCATGTGGCCAGGATCGGCGCGCAGGAAGCCGCAGTCCTGTTCAAGAATTACGGTCAGATCGATCGACTCCCCGATCAGCCGGCGAAGCATTTTTTCGACGTTGCCGATCAGATCGTTGAGGTTCAGGACCTTCGGTTCGGTGATCTGGCGGCGGCTGAAAGCCAGCAACTGGCGCGTCAGACCGCTGGCCCGCAAAGCGGCGTGATGGATCTCCTCGACCGGTTCGCGAAGGAGGTCGGTCTGAGGCATGTCGGCCAGGATCAGTTCCCCGTAGCCAATAATCACCGTGAGCAGGTTGTTGAAGTCGTGCGCGATGCCGCCAGCCAACTGGCCGACGCTTTCCAGCTTTTGGGCTTGCCGGAGTTGTTCTTCGAGGCGCTTGCGCTCCGTGATGTCGCGCATCACGGCGGCGAAGCAGACCAGCTGGCCGGTATCGGGGTCCGTCACCGGGAAGACGTTCATCAGGACGTCAATGGGCTGTCTGGTCACGACGTGGAGAAGCTGCGCCTCCCCCACCCAGTTCTTCTTGCCTTCCAGAATCGAGGGATAAATCTCATCCCTGAGCTGAACCCACCACTCTTCCGGATGCAGATCGCTGACGAGGGTTCCCGCCGCCGTGTCCGGAGCGAGGCCAACCAGAAGCAGACCGGCCTGATTCATGTACGTGATCTTCTTATCGAGGCCCGCCATCGCCACGAAGTCGTCTGTCTGCTCGACCAGGGAAACGAACTTGCGGCGTTCTTCTTCCGATTCCTTGCGGGAGCTGATGTCCCAGCAAACGCCTGTCATGCGGACGGGTCTGCCGGTGTTGTCGCGATAGATCTTGCCGCGGGCAGTCAGTGTGCGGACAGCGCCGTCGGGTCGAACGGTGCGGAACTCGATGTCGTAAAAGTCCTGCCGGGGATCGTTGATTCCCGCGGAGAGCGCATTTTCGACGGTTCGCTGAATCAGCTTGCGGTCGCCGGGGTGGATCAGGTTCACCAGTTCGGCGTAATCTCCGGAAAACGCCCCCGGCGCCAGGCCGAACAGGGGGTACATGAAGTCGTCGAAGGAAATTACGCCGTCGCCTACGCTCCAGGTGCCGATGCTGGCGGATCGCAGAGCGAGGTTCAGACGCTCGTGCGCTACCTCCAGGGCGGCATCGCGCGACTGGATTTCGGAGAGCATCTCATTGAACGCGTCGATGAGCACCGCCACTTCATCATGGCCGCGAGCGGGCGCGGCGCGGATGGAATATTCCTTCTGGCGGGAAACCGTGCGGGCCACCTCGGCAAGCTGCACAATGGGCCGTGCGAGTGCCCGCTGAAACGGGGTGGAAAGACCAAAAGCGCAGACCAGAGAAAGAATGAAGACGCCGCCGAAAATACCCCAGTAGCGCAGGAGTTGATCGCTGAGCTGGCGCAGGTCGGATCGAATGTAGATGGAGCCGATGAATTTTCCCTGGAACACGATCTGGCGTTCGAGGGAAAGATAGTCGCTCGAAAACCACCAGGTTTCCTTTTTTCCTCCGGGGAGAGGGGGCAAGGGAGGCGCGACGGCGCCGGGGTCGCGGAAATACGAGGCGAAGGACTGGCCGGAGGGGGTATAGACGCCCGCGAAGACGATGTTCGGAGACGCATTCAGAGCGGAAAGAGTCTGCGCGGCGGACTGGGCGTCGTCAAACAGAAGCGCGGAGGCGCTGTTGGATCCCCCGATCTGCGCCTGAACCGAGAGATTGCGCACCATGTTGCTCCGGAACGCGGACAGCTCGAAGGCGAGGAAGGTTCCCGAGGCCACAAGCAGGGCGATCCCGGTGACCAGCATGTTCATGCGGATCAGACGCCGGTTGATCGATGTGTTGCGCTGGCGTGGCGCGGGCTTGGCGGGCTGGCTCAGGGCGCCCTCCTGACCGCGGATGCCAGTTTGACCAGTTCGGAGCTGAGCGTCAATCGCGCGCGCTGAACAGCCGCGAGGTTCACTTCGAATCGAACCCGGTTGTCTTCAAACACGAACTGAATCATGCCGCCGCGCCGGGTGAACAGTGGATCGTCGCTGACGGTAAGAACGGGGGCGTTACTGAGCTGGGCAAGTATCGATCTGAGCTGTTTGCCTTCCGATGCCGCAATGAAGAGGATACGGCATCCCGCGGCGTCCTGAACTCTGGCAATTCTTTTGGCGGCCAGCGGCGAACGGTTGATGGTCTCGCCCGCGACCGCCCGATCGAGAGCGGGACCGAAGGGATCGGC
>DASZLO010000042.1:0-11353 GCA_035552315.1 Bryobacteraceae bacterium | reverse complement strand
GCGACCGCGTCCATCTTCGAGGCGACTGCGATTTCGTCGGCCAGACTCTCGACCGCCCACACGCTGGCTACTTTGCCGGGCGCACGTACATGACCCGTTCGCAGCGGCGAATCTTTCAGGCGGTGCACCGTGACCGTTACGTTGGGTGTGGAATAGGGCGGGTCCAGATTCTCATCGACACTGCCTGGCCAGCGGCCCTGCCGTTGTTTGATCCCCGCGGCATCCAGACCCACGAGCGGGATCGTGCCTTTCGTATTGATCCACATGGGAACCCACAACTCCGTCTCCCACGCGGTGAGGGTTCCGTCCGGCGAAGCGATTGCACGCATGTCGATCACCTCGGGGGGACCTTTCGGATCCCAGCCGTGCTCATCCTGCCGCATCCACTGCACGCGCACCGGGCTTCCAACGGCGCGGGACAGGACGGCCGCATCCGCTGCGGCGTCTTCATGGGCATTCTGTCCGTAGCAGCCGGAACCGTCGAGATAGATCAGCCGAACCTTCGATTCGGGCAGGCCGAAACTTTCGGCGAAGATGGTGCGGAAGAGATGGGTGGATTGCGAAGCGGTCCAGATGGTAATGGAATCCGGCCGCACGTCGGCTACGGCGCAGGACGGACCCATGGAAGCATGTCCCTGGTAGGGGAAGTAGTAGCTGGCTGAAAACTTCGCGGAAGACGCGGAAGGCGCGGAGGACGCGGCGAGCGCCGATCTCGAATCGCCGCGGGAGACCGGCTTCTCATCGTGATCGATAACGCTCTCCCGAACGACACGAGGCAATTCAGCATCCGTCGGAAGCCCCTGCCAGTCGCTCCAGGTCGCTTTCAGGGTTGCAGCGGCCCGAATCGCGGCCCACTCGTTTTTGGCGACAACGCCCAGAAAATCGTTCATGCGAACGACGCGAACATCCGGGATGCCTGCAACGGAGGACTCATCGACGGACACGAGCTTCGCGCCAAGAGCCGGCGGGCGGATAACCCGGCCGTGAAGCATTCCCGGCACTTTGAAATCGTGAACGTAGGTATGCTTGCCCGTGCACTTGCCCGGCACGTCAGGCCGAGGTATGGACTGGCCCACGACCGAATAGGTCCGGGGATCTTTCAGGGCGACCTTCGGATCCACCTTGAGTTCGAATGGCTTGTCCCCGACAAGATCCGAGATTGCGACAGCCGGCCCGCCGACGCTCGAAGTCACCTGGCCATTCGAGAGGCTGAGGCTCGACACAGGGCGGTCCAGCTTCTGTGAGGCCAGTTCGAAAATACGGGTGCGAGCCGTGGCGGCCGCCTGCCTGACGCCAACGCCGCCCTGCACCAGGCCCGAGCTTCCGCCCGTACGCCCCTGATCCGGAGTGAGCCCGGTATCACCTTCCACCAGGTCGACACGTGCGATGGGAATCCCGAGCTCCTCGGCTGCCATCTGGCGGACGGCGATGCGGAGGCCGGTGCCGAGATCCACTTTTCCGGTGTAGATCGTAACCGAACCATCGCGGTGGATTTCGAGGAAGCTGTCCACCTGATGGATGTCAACCGTTTTTCCGGCGTGCACGGGACCGCTGCCTGTTTGCGCGGAAGCCTCGCGCGGTGCCGGGTTGAACAGAAAGGAAACGAGGAAGGCGCCTCCGGTTTTGAGAACATCGCGCCTCAGCAGGCCTGACGTGGACTTCATTTCGGGGTCTCTCATGCGCGGGACGCGCGAAGTACGGCTCGCAAAATTCTGGTATGGGTTCCGCAACGGCAAATAACGCCGTTCAGGCCGCGTTTGATCTCCTGCTCGGTCGGCTTCGGATTGGAATCGAGCAGCGCCTTGGCGGTCATGATCATTCCATTCGCGCAATACCCGCACTGCGCCGCCTGCTCTGCAATGAAAGCCGCCTGGATCGGGTGCGGCTTTTCGGGCGTGCCGAGGCCTTCGAGCGTGGTAATGGACTTCCCAGCCGCCTGTTTGACGGTGGTGACGCAGGACCGAGTCGCTTTGCCATCCATGATCACCGTGCATGCCCCGCACTGAGCCATGCCGCAGCCGAACTTCGGGCCGTTCAGGTCGAGCTCGTTTCGCAGTACATAGAGCAACGGCTGGCCAGGATCCCAGGATTCGATACTGGTCTCCTGCCCGTTCAATTGAAATTTATAGGTCGCCATAACGGATTTCTGGGGCGGATGAATGAAAACGGAAGTTTCAGTCTATGAGCGCAATCTCTTCGGGCAAAGTTTGGAAACCCGCTCCCGGCGGATTTCGCCAGGAGAATCGATATCGGGTTCCTGCAGGGAGGATTTGTTGCGCGATCACTGCTATCGTACGACGGATCTGGTGCGGCTCCGCAGTGGTATGGACAAGAAATATTAGTTCGGAGAACGAAACGATTCCATGCGCCCCAAACTTACGGAAGGGACCCCTCGCGGGCGGCGTTCGGTTTTGCCGGGCAACCGCTCGGTGCTTTCTGTTCCGTTCGCCTGAATGGAGACGATGAGTCTCCTCGGATTCTCCATTGCCAACCGCAAGAGCCTTGTCCCACTTCCACCGGGGAAATCTTTATGTCGGGTCTGGTACGCATGCCCGGGCTGCGAGTCAGGTGGTTCGCGAGCCAGGAATCCGCGTCAGTTCGCGAGTATTCACGCTTCTCGGCGGCGCCGCCTCGAGTAAAGTGTTTCCGATGCCGAAACGCCGGCGTCCTGTAACGACCAGGCTGGCATCGAGCGCCTGTAACTGACAGAATTGATTCGCACTCAGAAGTGCTATCCCGGGAGAACGAATGAAGTACTTTCCGCTGGGGCTGATCCTTTTCACAGGCGCCCTGTCGAGTACCGCCACCGCGCAATCCGTACCCACGCCGTCCGGTTCCACCGGAGCGCCGGCCCAGAACATCCTCGCCGCCAACTGCTCCATGTGCCACGGACAGTCGCACATGTCGGATCTCGATGTGCGGGACCGGAGTTCGCTCCTCAAAGGCGGCAAGCGCGGACCTGCGATCGTGCCCGGAAAATCGGCCGATAGCCTTCTTTTCCACGCAATCAAACGTGATGGCGCATTGAAGATGCCGCCGGGAGGCAAGGCGCTCTCGGCCGCCGACGTGGACACGATACGGAAATGGATCGATGGGGGAGCGCCCTGGAATTCCGCCGCCCCGGTTCAGCAGTCCACCTGGTGGTCGTTTCGGAAACCGGTCCGGCCGCCGGTTCCCGCGGTGAAAGATCAGGCCTGGGTGAAGAATCCGATTGATGCCTTCATTCTCGCCCGCCTCGAAAAAGAGGGTCTTCGTCCCAGTCCGGAAGCGGATCGCCGTACGCTGATTCGCCGCGCCAGTTTTGATCTGCTCGGCCTGCCGCCGGATCCGAAGGACGTGGAGCAGTTCGTGAACGACAAATCCCCCGATGCCTGGGAGAAGCTGGTCGATCGGTATCTGGCTTCGCCGCGGTACGGGGAACGCTGGGCCCGATACTGGCTCGATCTGGTTCGATATGCCGACACCTCGGGCTTCGAAACGGATCATTTCTTCCCGAATGGCTGGCGCTACCGGGATTATGTGATCGATTCGTTCAATAAAGACAAGCCGTACACGACCTTCGTCCAGGAACAGATCGCGGCGGATGAGATATGGCCGGACAATCTTGAACTCGAAGGCGGCATTCACCTGTCCGCGAAAAAACAGGAGGACGTGAATCGGCGCATCGGCACCAGCATGTACACGGTTGGCTCGTTCCCGATCGAGTTCACGTACTACGGAGACCAGTGGCGGGCGGAGTGGGAATCGGACGCCACGGATGTGACGGGCGCGGCCTTCATGGGCCTTACATTCGGGTGCGCCCGTTGCCACGATCATAAATTCGACCCGATCAAGCAAAAGGATTACTACAGCCTGAGCGCGTTTTTCGCCGGGAGCGAAGAGCGCGAAATCCCGCTGGTGAGCCAGTTCGACATTCTGACCTATACGCGATCCATGCCGCTGATCTCTCAGGCCGAGGCGATGAAGCATATGCTGCGCGGCGGCGGCCGGGGAGGCGCCGCGCGCAGGGCCGATGGATCCGCGAAAGTGGATGCCGCCGGGGATGCGGGACAACAGAACGCAGCGAACACTCAGGCTAATGCTCAGGCCGATGCTCCGCCTGCGCGATCCGGCGCCGCGACGACCCCGGAACGCGCCGCGATGTTCCAGAAGCTGGGCGAGCTTTACGCACGCCTGCCGGATCACTACGCAACAGCCAATGTTCTCGCGCATTCGGAGTTCATGCCCGAGACCCACATTCTGGGGAAGGGCGATTTCAAAAGTGTCGGGGCGAAGGTGGAGCCGGCGTTTCCATCATTCCTGAATCCGGGACCTCCGATCGAAGAACCGATGAACGGTCCTTTTGTGCCGCAACGGCGAAAGGCGCTCGCATTGTGGCTGACCTCTCCCGACCATCCTTTGCTCAGCCGGGTGATGGTGAACCGGATCTGGCAGGGGCATTTCGGCGAGGGGATCGTTCGCACCCCGAATGACTTCGGGCGGCAGGGGGATCCGCCGACTCACCCGGAACTGCTCGACTGGCTCGCTACCGAGTTCGCCAGTCGCGGATACAGCATCAAGCAGATGCACCGGCTGATCATGCTTTCGAATACGTATCGGATGTCTTCCGTCGCGACTCCCGAGAATTTCCGGAAGGACCCCGACAATTTTCTGCTCAGCCGCATGAATCGTCAGCGGCTCAACGCGGATGAGCTTCGGGACACCATGCTCGCCACTTCGGGCAATCTCAACCTGAAGATGGGCGGGATGGGGATCATCGTTCCTCTGACCAAAGAGGAGATCGAAGCGGCGCGCATGCCGAACCTGTGGCCGCCGAATCCCGATCCCCGCGAGTATGACCGCAGAACGATTTATCTGCAGATGAAGCGTTCGATGACATTGCCGATGCTGCAGACATTCGATGCTCCCGATACCGCGTTGAGCTGCCCGCGGCGAGATACTTCGACGGTCGCTCCCCAGGCGCTGACCCTTATGAACAGCGACTTCTCAGTGGCTGAAGCGGATAAGTTTGCGGAGTTGCTGGTGAAAGAGAGCGGCAACGATCCCGAGGCGCAGGTCCGTAACGCATGGCGAAGAGCATTCGGCCGCGCGCCGAAAGACGACGAGAGCAAAATGGCTCTCGATTATCTTTCGAGGAACTCCCTTTCGCGCCTTTGTCTTCTGATTTTCAACCTGAACGAGTTCATCTATGTCGACTAGTCCTTTTTCGAAAACCGCCAGACCGGATCCCGCCGAGCTGAAAAACTCGAGCCGCCGAAAATTTCTGCAACGTTCCGGAATGGGCATCGGATGGCTGGCCGCGCTGGATCTCCTGAATGTGGATCTCTTCAACAGTGACCTGACTCGATCGCTCGGCGCGGAGATGGCGGCGAATCCGCTCGCGCCGAAGAAACCGCCGCTGCCGGCCACCGCGAAAAGCATGATTTCCCTGTTCATGCAGGGTGGCCCCAGCCACATCGATACCTACGATCCCAAGCCAACGCTCGTCAGGTTGAACGGAAAGCACCCGCCCGAAAGCTTCGGGGATGTCGATTTTCAGGACTCGAAATTCCGCGATAGCGTGATTCTGGCTTCGGCCAGAACGTTCAAAAGATATGGCGAATCGGGGATCGAAGTCTCCGATCTGTTTCCGCATACGTCACGGTGCGTGGACGACCTTGCCGTGATTCGGTCCGTCTATCACGAGGGATTTACTCATTCCCAGGCCCAGTTCCTGATGAACAACGGATGGCCCCGCATCGGCCGGCCAAGCATGGGCTCGTGGGTGCTGTACGGATTGGGCACTGAAAACGCCAACATGCCGGGCTTTGTGGTACTGCTGCAGGGCGGCGTCAGGACCGGTCCGGCGGTCTACGGCCAGGGTTTCCTGCCGGCGGAATATCAGGGTACGCCGCTCCGCAATGGGCCCAATCCGATTCTCAATCTGAACCGGCCCGCCGGCATGTCGAAGGAGCAGCAGCGGGACATGCTCGACACACTCGGCAAGTTGAATCAGGAGCACCTGGAGGAACGGAATTCCGATTCCGAGCTGGCGGCGCGCATGGCGAGCTATGAGCTCGCGTTCCGAATGCAGATGGCCGCGCCCGAAGCCACGGATCTTTCGAGCGAGTCGGAGGCGACGAAAAAGCTGTATGGCCTCGACCACCCGAACCCGAAGACCGCTAGTTTCGGAGGCCGATGTCTTCTGGCCCGGCGGCTGGTGGAGCGGGGCGTTCGCTTCATTCAGGTGTGGTCCGGCGACGGCATGAATGAGACGGACTGGGATGGCCATAAACACTGCGACAAAAATCATCAGGACCGGGCTCTCGAAACCGATATCGGAGTGGCGGCGCTCATGACCGACCTGAAGGCCCGCGGCTTGCTGAACTCGACGCTGGTTACATGGGGTGGTGAGTTCGGCCGCAGTCCGACCTGCGACGGCGGCGGGAACGGCGCGGGCGACAGTTCCGGCAGAGACCACAACCCTTACGGCTTCACCGTCTGGATGGCAGGGGGAGGAATCAAAGGAGGGAAGGTGATCGGCGGGACCGATGAACTGGGGCTGCGCGCGGCGGAGTACCCCGTCCATCTTCACGATCTTCACGCGAGCATGCTCGCGCTGCTCGGCCTCGATCACACGAAGCTGACATACCGCTATCTCGGCCGCGATTTTCGGTTGACGGACGTTGCTGGAAAAACCGATCTGGTGGCGAAACTCAAGGCATAACGCCCCGCGGCAGCCCGGCGCCGCGATCCACCTTGAAACGGCATGTTAATCGATATGCATCAGATCCGCATCGCCTTCGGCGAAAACGGAATCGTTCGGGTAATAGTGATTGACATTTGCCGGCGTTAACAGACGGTGAGCAATGAAGACCGTGTTGGGAGTCGGTTTATGGCCCAACATGCCGGTCGCGAGCGAGATCAGGTCCGGGCCGTAGTTTTCGGGGAAGAACGCCACTGAGCCCACCAGCCGCGTGCCGGAACGCCGGAGTTCGGCCCTCGCGTCCGCTGAGCCGCCATGCCCAACCACCGCGCACGACTGGATCATGCCCGCTTCTTCAAACGCACGCAACGCTCCGAGCGCGCTCGGGTCGTTAATGGCGGCCACCAGGATGTTTCCACGATCGCCGAATCGCAAGTGACGGCGTATTACGCGCATGGCGCCATCGAAATGACCATCGCCATTCACATGGACCATGCGCACATTCTGTTCGCCCATCACTTCGTTAATGCCTCGTTCCATCCCCAGGACTCTCAAATGGGGCACGCTACCGCCCATCGGGCGGCCCAGCACGATGACTTCGTGCACGGCGCCGTCCCAGCGCTGCTTTGACCATCGAGCCAGCGCGCGCCCCGCGAGCAGGCCGCATTCGTAGTTGTTGACGCCGTAATACACCGCGCCGGGATGTGGAAAGCCGATCGCAATGAGAGGAATCCTCGCCTCGCGGAACTTCTCTGAGATGACGGCGGCGACTTCTTCGAACGTCTGGTGTTCGATCGCGAGATCGACCTTCGCTTTGATCAGCTTGTCAGCGTTGCGCAATGCAGCCTTGGGACTGAACTCGTTGCTGAGTGACAGCAGCGCAATCTTCTCCTTATCCGCCGCACGCGCGAGACTCATCGATATTTCGCGCGAAAACAGCAGATCGGAACCCTGCGCCGCGTATCCGAGATGGATCTGCCGCAACTGGATCGGCTTCACACGCGACCGATATTGACCGAGCGGAAGGGCTTCGAGGAGGCCGCCCCCCTCAAGGCTCCGCACCAACCGGAATACGGTGGTCTTGTTGATGCCTGTTCGTGCTACCAGATCTCGAAGCCTGAGAGCTTCGCCTTCGAAGCGGAAGGCCTGCAGAACTTCACATGCGCGTCTGACGGAATCGAGTACATACGTTTCTCTTTCGGCCATCCGTCTCCGCTGATATATCACCTCGCTTGAACAAGCGTCAAGTTTGTACCGTCGCCTGCCGTTTTCTCGCATCGCATTGCGTTCTGAATCTTCCTCAATGCGGACAATGACACGTGAGCGGCTGCCGGCGTTTTTGCTGGCGAAACGGATGCAAACGGTATCAGGACGTACGCGCCGGTTCCGAGCGCAAAGAACAAAGCCAAAGAGGCGTGGATTGCGATCCGGGGAACACCGTGCCCCACAGAGTGAGTTTCGCGGTACGAAACATCTTTTCCGTTTTCAGTTTGGCTTTCGAGCGCGCCTCGTATTCAATACAGTCCGCTTAACACCTGACCGGACTTGCTCCGGGATGGCAATGCCGAAGGGAACCGAAAAGGAGTCTCGCGTGATTCGTTATGCAGCAATCCTGCTCTCGCTGACGCTTGCATATCAGGCGGCCGGACTGGCGGCCGATCCCACCGATGCCGTACGCGCTGTTGCGGAAGGCTGGTATCACGCCGCCGTAAAACAGGACCGCGACGCACTGAACAGGTTGCTTGCCGATGACCTGAGCTACTGTCATGCGGGTGGAAAGCTCCAGACCAAGGCGGAGTACATCGCCGCCGTGACTGCGGGACCTCCTCATTATGAATCGATGACGTACAGCGACATGCATATCCGGATCTATGGCAAGACCGCCGTTCTGACCGCGTACGCCGACGTCAAGATGGTGAATACGCCGCAGTTCCGGGTCCGCACGCTCCATGTCTACATCGAGAATGACGGACAATGGCAACTCGCGGCTCACGAATCAACGCGGGTGAATCAGTGATTTCTGGCCGGGGATGCCGAACAACGGTAAGGCCGGGGCTGGTAAAGAGGGAAGAATGCGAGTGCGATTAGTAACAGGCGGCATGGTGATTTTTCTGCTTCTTGCATCGGCGCCGTTGCTGGCGCAAGAGGCGCGCAGTACGATTCTGGGCCGAATAACCGACCAGAGCGGCGCGGCCATCGTGGGCGCCAAAGTGGATGGCGTCAATACCGACACGGGAGTTCATGCGACCACCACCAGCAACTCGAGCGGGGACTTTATTCTCCCGTACCTTTTGCCCGGACCATACAACTTATCGATGGAACAGCAGGGATTCAAGACCCATGCGCGCGCGGGGCTCGTGCTGCGCGAGGGCGACCGCTCGACTGTCGATGTGGTGATGGAGGTGGGAGCCGCGACGCAGAGCGTCGAAATCACGGCGGCAGCCCCGCAGCTCGATACCTCGACGGCCTCACTGGGCCAGACCATGGACACCAAACAGATTGAGGAATTGCCGACCAAAGATGGCATGGTTCTGATCGTCGGCACATTCGCTCCCGGCGTTACGTTTACGCCTCAGTCCGCGGCATACATCCGGCCATTCGATACCAGTTCCCCATCATCGATCAGCGTGAACGGCACGAAACCGGGCTCAAACGAATTCCAGGTGGATGGCACGCCCAATATTCAGGGAACCCAGATCGCCTATTCGCCCCCGCAGCCCGTCGTGAGCGAGATGAAGGTGCAAACGTCCACTTTCGACGCGAGCTGGGGATTCAATACCGGCGGCGTGTTCAACATGACGATCAAATCCGGAACCAACGCGCTGCACGGGCAGCTGGATTACTTCATGCAGAACCCGGTGCTCAACTCCGATAACTATTTCAGGCTTTCCACAGGCAAGCCGGGTTTTCGGATACACAGATATGATTTGAGCCTCGACGGGCCGGTTATTCTGCCGAAGATTTACAACGGAAAGAATCGGACCTTCTTTACACTCGGCTTTGAGGGCATCTGGAGCTTCGATCCCTCCCCATGGGTGGTGGAGTCTGTACCCACGCCGGCCGAAAGGAAAGGGGACTTTTCGAGTCTGCTGGGGATTTCGCCGGCTTACCAGATTTACGATCCGTATTCCACAACGCCCGTCGCCGGAGGCAGGTTCCAGCGAAATCCGTTACCGGGCAACATCGTACCGGGAAGCCTGATTAATCCGGCTTCCGCCAAAATCGCGAATCTCTGGGATGCGCCGAACCAGCTCGGAACAGTGGACGGAACAAACAATTACACCATGGGCAAGAATGCTCAAGATACTTACTACAACGGGCTGGCCCGAGTAGACCATAGCATTTCCCAGAATCAGCGGCTTTATGGTCGCATGGATATCACTAACCTTGAACGTCCCGAGAATATCCGGCAGAACAAGACGGTCGGCGACAATTTCTATCGCTACAATCACGGCGGAGCTCTGGACGATGTATATATCGTCTCTCCTTCCTTCATCGTCGATGCGCGATACAGCTTCATGCGTTTTACCACGGGGTATACGCCGTATCAGGAAGGCTGGGATCTCGCATCCCTGGGTTTCTCGCCAGCATTCGTCAGCCAGCTCCAGCAACTGGATTCGCGGGCTCAGAAATTTCCCAACATCAACGTTACGTCTTTCCCCGGAACAACCGTTTTTTCGCCGCTGGGCGGCGTGAACAGCAACAACCAGCAGATCTATATGATTCACGAAGGCGCCGTGAACCTGACGAAGATTATGGGATCGCACACCATCAAATCCGGCGTGACGTTCAGAGATTATCTGGAAAATGCCTATGATTTGGGGAACTCTTCGGGCGTGTTTAATTTCGATTCCACGTTCACCGGAGGCCCGCTGAACACATCCGCTCCGGCGCCGATTGGCCAGGACTTCGCGAGCTTTCTCTATGGGCTTCCGTCAAACGGCAGCCTGCCGATCAATAACGTCAATTTCGCTCAAAAGACGAACTACTTCGCGTTTTTTGGTCAGGACGACTGGCGAGTGAACCAGAAGCTTACTCTCAGCTTCGGATTGCGCTACGAACTGCCATCGCCGCTGACGGAGCGTTACAACCGGAGTGTTGCGGGTTTCAACAGAACCGCTACGGCCCCGATTGACTCGCAGGTATTACAGAACTACGCAAGCAATCCGATCCCGCAGGTGCCGCCGAGCGCTTTCAATATAGCCGGCGGACTTACTTTCGCCGGTGCGAACGGGACCAGCAACCTCTGGCATCGAACCTGGTCCAACTTCATGCCGCGCTTCGGGGTCGCATACTCGCTCACGAATACAACCGTCCTGCGCGGCGGTTACGGAATCTTCTTTGCGCCGCTCGGCGTTACCAACCTGAATGTCAATCAGATCGGTTTCAGCTCTTCGACCGCGCTCGTAACCTCCATCGACAACGGCCAATCGTACGTTACGAATCTGACCAATCCCTTTCCGAACGGATTCACGCGGCCGCTCGGTGCATCGGCGGGCGCGGCTACGTTTCTTGGGCAGTCGGTCGGCTTCTTCGACCAGAACCTGAGGAATCCCTATGTTCAGCACTGGCAACTGGCTTTGCAGCATCAGTTCCCGGGCTCGGTGCTGCTCGAAGCTTCTTACGTAGGCAGCCGCGGAGTTCGCCTTCTCACGACGCAGGATCTGA
>DASZLO010000041.1:0-20507 GCA_035552315.1 Bryobacteraceae bacterium | reverse complement strand
GATATCACTTTGCAGGATGTGAAGGTATGCCGCAGTGGTCTGGCCGCTCCCTTCGACGAGGGCGATATGAAGTTGCGCCTCGATGACACCGATGTTTCGATCGTTTTCCGGATTGCCGGAAAGGGTAAGGGCTCCGCAACGTTCTGGACGTGCGATCTCACTGAAGATTACGTCCACATCAATGCGAACTATCGCACTTAGTTTCGTGCTGCTGGCGGTATGCGCCAGTGCCGCGCCGGCGCCGGATACTCCATTTTCGGCGCTGGCTAAGTTGTCGACCGATTTGAGTGAAAACGATGCTACGGGCGCCATGGCCTTTTTCGATTCATCGATGAAGGGCTATGGCGATCTGCAGCGCAATGTTGAATCGCTGGCTGAGCAGACGACGATTTTGTCCGCGCTCGACGTGATCGAGGACAAGGATAACAGCGGCGTTCATACCTTGAGCGTTGACTGGTACATCACGCTGACTTTGATGAGCGATCCGACTTACACCGAACGCCGGCGCGAGCAGGTCACCGTTGAAATGCGCGAGGTCGGCGGGAAGTGGAAGATTACTTCCATGAGCACGGTTAGCATTCTCGACCCGATCAAAATTCAGTAGCCGCGATCTCGTGGTACCTTCGTTGAAACATCGAACTCAACGGATAGTCTGGTCGAGTGGACCATCGAAATCAAGCGAAAGTTTGATCTTCGACTCGTCACCGAGCACGGTTGTTTTGCCGGGTTTTGAATTACGAATAATTTCGTAGTAAGATCTTCGTATAGGAGCGGGCTCGGTATGACATCCATGAAAGGAAACAGTCTGGTGATTCAATTCCTGAGCGTCTCAAGTCTTCTGCTCTCGGTTTGCGCCGCGGCCGAGATCGATCGTCCGTCATTTGAGGCAGCATCAGTGAAGCGTGTCCAACATGGCCGACCTGGCATCGGTCCGTTGCGCGGCGGACCGGGCTCGGATTCTCCCGGGCAAATCAGCGGAGCTGCTTCTCTGAAGGATCTGTTGATGCGTGCCTACGAAATGAAGGCCTATCAGATTGACGGTCCTTCGTGGATGGATACCGAACGCTACCAGATTCTCGCCAAAATTTCGGTCGGCGCGACTCCGGAGCAGGTGGCGATTATGCTGCAATCACTTCTTGCAGAACGCTTCCACCTCGTGGTCCACCGCGAAATTAAAGAACTTCCTTTTTATGCAATGCTGATCGGAAGGAATGGTGCGAAACTCAAGTCCTCCCAGGCTGTAGATCAGAATCCCTCGACTCCGAAAAATTCAGAGAATGGAGTACTGAGGAAGGGGACGGCACCGAGATTTATCACTGGCCAGGATGGATTTCCTGACCTGTCGCCGGGTGCAGACTTGCCACGCAGTTACCAGGTTGTGGTTGGCGGGTCGGACGGCATTCTTTTCAAATTATGGGCTCGGCAGGAGACCATGCAACAGCTCGCGGACCGAATGAGTAGCCAATTGAGTCGCGCGGTTGTCGATATGACGGGGCTAAAGGGTGAATATGATTTCGCGCTGTCCTGGACCATCGATGGCGGAAGTGTTCCCAGGACGAATCCGCCACCGGATGAAATTGATATCCACAGCACGCCCGTCTTGCCTGGTCAGAGCTTATCGATCTTCACCGCCTTGCAGAACCAGTTGGGGCTGCGGCTCGAACAGAGGAGGGGTCCGCTGACTATGCTAATTGTCGACGGAGCCGAAAAGAGCCCAGTCGAAAATTAAGAAAATGTGCCCGCATCAGGCGCCTTTCCTTGTGACCTGCCCCATTCGAGGCATGCCCAACAGCAGCCGAAGGCGGGCCCGCTGCATCAAGCATCCGATGCGATATGATGGATATGCGTACGACTCTGGATATTGAAGACGAACTTCTTCTTACCGTCAAACAGATCGCAGAACAGCGCAAAACCGCAGCGGCGTTTCCGAGCTTCTTCGCGAATTCCAGACGGAATGAAACCAGCCGCGTTCAATGGCCACTCTCGATCGAAATATATCCGTTGAGCATGTAGCCGGCTTGCGAACCGGCTAGTCGAAATTATTCGCGCATAGAGGGCGCGGTTCCCGCGAAAGGCTCTGGTGCAAACGGTCGCTATTGACAAGGCTGTGAATGGATGACACGATTTGTACCGGTTAAGGAACTGTTCAAGGGGCGGCACTTCGACCGGGAAATCGTGGTTTTGTGCGTTCGCTGGTATTTGAGTTTTTAGGCTGCGCTACGGCGCGTGCCGTTCTGGCTGCATATCCGAGTTGGTCGCAGTTCGAACCGGGCAAAATCAATCACGCACAGCCTTGCGTGGCCAGAGCCAATCAGGCTTGCGGCGCAGCGATCAGAAGCTTACAATACTCGCGTAAGCCCAGTAGCCCGCTTTTTCGCCGCCGGAAATTACCGGATCGGCGAGCTTCACGCCCCCCGTCAAGGCGACATCCGAAGGAGAATCCGTGAGCACACCGAAAGAATATCGTGAACTGGGAATGGACCGTCCAATCGCGCGCCGTGATTTCCTGAACGGAATTGCCCTGGTGATCGGCGGCACAGCCGCGGTCGTTGGGTCCGGCCAACAACTTGCGCAGGCACAGTCTCCCGTAACTCCGATGGCCGATGCGGACGCAGCCACATACCCGCCCCTCCGATCCGGCCTGCGCGGCAACTACCCTGCCGCCGTGGATATTTTCGATCCGATCCGTAAGGGCCAGTATGCGCAATTCCCGGTATCCGATGGCGATATCAGCGAAGAGTACGATCTGGTGATTGTGGGCGCCGGGATGTCGGGATTATCTGCCGCACATTTCTGGCGATCGGGTCTCGGCACTAAGGAGCGCATCCTGATCCTCGATAATCATGACGATTTCGGGGGACATGCCAAGCGGAATGAGTTCCATTACAATGGCCGGACTTATATCGGTGTTGGCGGAACTCTTGGGATCGCCACCACCTATCCCTATAGCTACGGCGCAAAAGCACTGATCAGGGAGCTCGGCGTCGATGTCGACCGGGGAAGAGAATTCACGAACCGCGATCTTGAAGCGAAATATAATTTGGCGGCGGGCACGTTCTTCAACAAAGAAATGTTCAAAGAGGAGTGCCTGCTGATCGGGAATACCCGCCAGCCGGGATTCGTCGCCAAAATGCCCATTTCCGAGGAAGCGCGCAGGGATTTGACCCGGTTGCTGGGGAAAAATCCCGATTACATGGCGGGCATGAGCGTGGCTGAAAAAAAGGCCAGACTGGCGAAGATGAGCTATCAGGATTTTCTTCTGAACTATGCCAAAGTCAGCCATGAGGTGTTGATTTTTGCCGGGGGAGGCAGCCGGAACAGCAAGAAGGTGGACTCTACGCCCGCGCTTGAACAGGTGGAACGCGGCTCGATGGGTACCAATGGCCTGGGCCTGACATTTGACGAGGAGAAGTTTATTGAAGGTTCCTATTCGCTTCACTTTCCGGACGGAAATGCCTCGATCGGCCGGCTTCTCGTAAGCAGGCTTCTTCCCGAGACGGTCGGAGGCAAGCGCCTGGACATGAACAATGTTGTGCAGGCGCAGTTCGATTACAGCAAGTTAGACGATCCCGAATCGGCGATGCGAATTCGACTGGGCAGTCCCGTAGTGCGCGTCATGAACGAGGGATCGCCGGATCATGCCCGTTCCGTGAAGATTGCCTACGTCAAGAACGGCAAACTGCAGGCCGTGCGCGCAAAGAATTGTATTCTCGCTTGCTACAACCAGCTGATCCCGGCGCTGATGCCGGAGATTCCGAATAAACAGAAGGAAGCACTCGCTTACCCGGCAAAGGTGCCGCTGAACTATACCAACGTACTGATCAGAAAGTGGACGGCTTTCCAGAAACTGGGGGTTTCCAGAATCAGCTTCCCCGGGATGTGGTTCACGGCCGCCACTCTGGACGCTGGCTCGACTTTCGGCGGGTATCGGGGCGTAACAACTCCCGACGAGCCGATGATCGTCCACATGACATGTACGCCCGGAAAGCCGGGCCTTTCGCGCAAGGAGCAGAATCGCGCCGGGGCCGCCGAAATGCTCTCGATGAGTTTTCAGGACTTCGAGTTCAAGATTCGCGATCAGCTGGCAAGAGCTCTTGGCCCAGGAGGGTTCGACCCGGCGGAAGACATTCTGGCTATATCGACCAATCGCTGGCCCTATGGTTACGCCTACACTTACGACACACTAAACGATCCGGATATCCCGCCGGAAGAGCGTCCCCACGTGATCGGCCGTCAGCGGTTTGGCCGCGTGTCAATCGCCAATTCCGATGCCGGAGCCGCTGCGTTCACGAATGAAGCGTTCGATCAGGCAAACCGCGCGGTACAGGAGTTATACGTGTTGAACGGTCTTACTTAGCTGTGGGCATTCTCGTTGTCCTGGTGGCTGGCGCCCTCGCGCTTCTGATGGAGGACCCTCCTCAACAGCCGGTTGCCTACAGCCACAGGACGCATATCACGGCCGGATTAAAGTGTCAGGACTGCCATCCGAATCCCGATCCTGGCGGACAAATGACATTCCCGGCCACTGCAAAGTGCATGGTCTGTCACTCCACTATCGCGAAAGACAAACCCGATATTCAAAAACTCGCGGCATTTGCCGCGTCGAAGGAACCCGTTCCGTGGGCACGGATCTATACGGTTCCAGCGGAGGTTTACTGGAACCATCGCTCCCACCTTCAGGCTGGTATGACTTGTCAGATGTGCCACGGCGACATCGCCAAAATGGATGTAACCGCAAAGGCGACGGAAACAGCTTTCATGGTCGGCTGCATCGAGTGTCACCGGCAGAAGAAGGTCAGCACAGGCTGCGAATTCTGCCACGAAGCAAAATAACTCGCAGGGCTTCCGGTTGAGTTTTTACTGATCCACGGCGTCCGACGCCGTGAAATACGCCGCATCCGGATGTGAGAACACAATTGCGCTCACGCTGGCTTCCGGCTCCATCATCATGCCTTCGGTAAGATCGACTCCGATGTCTTCCGGGTGCAGGAGCTTCCAGATGCCTTGCTGATCGTCGAGGTTCGGGCACGCCGGATAGCCGAAGCTGTAGCGCTTACCGGTGTATTTCGAAGTGAACCGGTCGTGCATCGTCATCGCGGGAGGATCGGGAATGCCCCAGTCCTCGCGGATGCGGCGGTGCAGCCATTCCGCCGCGCCTTCCGCCGTTTCAATCGCCAGTGCCTGCAGTCCGTGCGACTGGAAATAGTGGCCCTGCGCTTTCATTTCATCGGCGCGCTCGCGGATTCCTGCTCCGGCCGTCACAACGAAAATCGCAATGTGATCCCGGCCCGGGAGAATGTAATCGCTCAGGCAGAGTCCATTGGCCCGCGGCTGGCGATTGAATTTGAAAGTGTGAAGCGGTTCATTGGCGCCGGGTTCGAACAAGTTAATCGAATTGCCCGCACGCTCGGTTTCGAAGAAACGCCAGACCGCCTTCACCTTCATGAATTGCGCCGCCTGAATCTTCAGCTCATTCACCATGTGATTCAGTTCGAGCGCCTTCGGTTCGCCCGCAGCCAGATCCTTTTCGAAGTTGCCCTTGTAGCCCAGGTGCCGCCCGAAAAGCATGAACGGATTGATGTAGCTCCACACCTCGGTCAACTGCGGAACGTCGCGGACTTTCCGGTCCAGATAAGGCGCCGGCAGGACCGGCAAATCGAACCGCACTTTGGTGCTGCGCTCTTCCGAGTTCGGTGCCGGATTCTCTTCCGCAACCGGCTCGGCAAAACCGCCCGGCGTAAGATTCGTGTTCGCCTTCAGAACGTTGTCGCGTTCTTCCGGATCCATGATCTGGTTCATCAGGCGCAGTCCGGTCATCGCGTCCTTCGCATAGCAAACCGCTTCGCCATACGCGGGCGCGATCTTGTTCTTCGTGAAGCGCTCCGACAGTGCCGCACCGCCGACCAGTACAGGCACGTTGATTCCCGCGTCTTTGAAATCGCTGGCCGTGAGGACCATCTGCTGCGCACTTTTGACCAGCAGTCCGGAAAGGCCGATGGCATCCGGCTTATGTTCCCGGAAAGCCTGAATCAACTGGTCTGAAGGAATCTTGATGCCCAGATTGACCACCGTGTAACCGTTGTTGCCGAGAATGATCTCGACCAGGTTCTTGCCGATATCATGCACGTCGCCCTTGACCGTAGCCAGCACGATCTTGCCGCGCGACTGCATATCGGCCTTCTCCATGAAGCCTTCGAGGTAACCCACCGCGGCCTTCATGGCTTCGGCGGACTGCAGCACTTCCGCCACAATCAGCTCATTCGCATTGAACAAGCGCCCGACTTCCGACATCCCCGCCATCAGCGGCCCGTTGATGATGTCGAGCGGGCTCATGCCTTCTTTCAGCTTGAGTCCCAAGTCGGCGATGAGTCCTTCTTTGGTGCCTTCGATAATGTAGTTCGCGAGGCGCTGATCGAGCGGCAGATCGACAGCCTTCGCCTTTGCGACCCTGGTCCGGCTGCGGAAGAATTCGGCAATGGCGGCGATGTGGTGCTGGTTGACCGCGGCCTTCTGCTCCGGAGTTTGTTCGCGCCAGTCGGCGGGCACGCCGGCCATTTCGGGCGGCGGCGTATTGAAGAGCAGATCCGTCGCAAGCCGCCGTTCGTCGTCGGGCAATGACGCGAAGCGCTCCAGCTTCTCCGCATTCACAATCGCCAGATCGAGTCCGGCTTTCGTGCAGTAGTACAGGAACACGGAATTGACGACTTCGCGAGCAGCGGCGGGCAATCCGAACGAAATGTTGGAAACACCCAGCGCGGTCTTGACGTGCGGAATGTTCTGCTTGATCAGACGCAGGCCTTCGATGGTTTCGACCGCGCCGCCGATGTAATTCTGATCGCCGGTCGCGCAGGGAAACACCAGCGGATCGATGATGATGTCTTCGGGCGCGATGCGGTATTTATTGACCAGCAAATCGACTGAGCGCTTCGCCACGGCGAGCTTGCGTTCGCGCGTGAAGGCCTGGGCCTGCAGCTTGTCCTCATCGATGGTGCCGACCACCAGCGCAGCGCCATAAGATTTCGCGATCGGGCAGAGACGTTCGAATTTCTCTTCGCCGTCTTCGAGGTTGACCGAGTTGATGATGCTTTTTCCCTGGCAATAAGTGAGCGCCAGTTCCACCGCCTTCGGATCGGTGGTGTCGATCATGATGGGCGCCTGGATGATGCGGATCAGCTTCTCGTAGAAATGGGGAATGTCCGCCATCTCATCGCGATCGGTGGACTGCAAACAGACATCGATCACATGCGCGCCATTCTTCACCTGACGGCGCGCGATCTCGACCGCTTCTTCCCACTTCTCTTCCGCGATCAGATTCTTGAACAGGCGCGAACCGATCACGTTGGTGCGTTCGCCCACGATGAGCGGCCGGTTGCTGTCCTCGGCCTCCACCAGTTCGATGCCGGAATAGTAAGCGCGGCGCGACGGGTCCTTCGTATCGCGCGGTTTCTTGCCTTCGACCATCTGGGCGATGGCGTGGATGTGTTTATCGGTGGTCCCGCAGCAGCCGCCGACAATGTTCAGCCAGCCGTGTTTCGCGAACCGATCCAGCTGTTCCGCCAGCGTGGTGGGTGTTTCGAGATAGAGGCCGTCCTCGTTGGGCAATCCCGCGTTTGGATAGCAGGAGACGCGGGTGTGCGCCATGTCGGACAAGCTGCGGATATGGTCGGTCATGAACTCGGGACCGGTAGCGCAGTTGAGTCCGACGGAGAGCAGATCGGCGTGGGCGATGGAAGTCCAGAAAGCTTCAGCATTCTGGCCGGCGAGCATGGTGCCCATGGGTTCGATGGTGCCGGAAACCATGACCGGAATATCGAGGCCGCTTTCGTTCTTCAGGCGGCGAATGGCCAGCAGGGCGGCTTTGACGTTACGGGTATCCTGCGCGGTTTCGACGAGAAGGATATCGGCGCCGCCGTCGATGAGCGCCTTGGCCTGATCGTGAAAGTTCTGGACGAGCTGATGAAAAGTCACGCCGCCGGTGACCGTGATGGCTTTGGTGGTGGGTCCGATGGAACCGGCGACGAAGCGCGGTCTTGCGGTGGTGGAGAAGGCGTCGGCGGCCTCGCGGGCGAGTTGGGCCGCCCGGTAGGTCAGGTCGTAAGCCTCATGCGCAACGTCGTATTCCGCGAGGACCAAGGCGGTGCTGCCGAAGGTATTGGTTTCGATGATGTCGGAACCGGCCGTGAGGTAGGCGCGGTGGATGTCGGTGATGACGTCAGGCCGGGTTTTGACGAGGTATTCGTTGCAGCCTTCGAGGGCTGTTCCGCCGAAGTCGGGCGCGGTGAGATTGCGAGCCTGGAGCATGGTGCCCATGGCGCCGTCGAGGGCGAGAATGCGGGTGTTCAAAGCGTCATGGAGGGCGGCTTGGCGTTCCTTGAAGGTTGCGGACATTCAAGGATATATTAACATATCTGGATTTGTTGATATGACATTGGCTTCGCCGGGCTTGCAGCCCTCTTCGCCAATCGAGCTGACCGTGAAACGCTTACACGCTACGAGCCGCCCCTTTCGGGTTGGCCCTCGTAAACAGGTTCTTGGTCGTGGCTCTCGCCTTGGCCTGCACCTTTTTTTTCCTGTTCAAGACGCGCTTTGCGTTCTTCGTTTTCTTCTTTGCCGTCAGCCATAGATTCAGTTCCCTGGCTCTCAGCGTACCGCGCCATGGAGGGAGGCTTGGCTTCCTTACTTTCCCAGCACCCGGTCTGCTTTGGCGTCGATCTTTTTCTTGTCAGAGGCGCTCAGTTTGCCCTGATGTTCCATTTGAGAGGCGCGAGCTTTCGCATTTCGGGCGTGGCTGGCATCGGGCATGGGGTATTTGCGTTGTTCAGGCAAGCCAAATTCTTTGTTCGGTTCGGTCTTCTTCTTTGCCGTGGTAAGTTTTGCCATCGTACGTTCCCTTTCGACCGAACCGGAGCAAGCAAAGTTCCTTTCCGAAACAAAGCGTCGCGGGATCGGTTCGCCCGCGCGCCAAGGTCCAAGAGTGCCAGAGCAACAGTGGAACGCTTCGTGACGCCCTTTACAATGCTCTGAAATTCTTTCCTGAGCCAAAGAGGCCTTATATGAAAGCTGTTGTCTACAAAGGAAAACATAAGGTCGCCGTCGAGGAAGTGTCCGATCCGAGAATCGAATCCCCCGGCGATGCGATCGTGCGGATCACCACCGCCGCGATTTGCGGCAGCGACCTTCACATGTACGAAGAACGCAGTAACGCCGAGCCGGGTATTGTGTTCGGCCACGAAAACATGGGCATCGTCGTGGAAGTCGGCGCGGGTGTCGTTTCCGTCAAGCCCGGCGACCGCATCGTGCTGCCGTTTAACATCGCCTGCGGCTTTTGCTTCAACTGCATCCGCGGGTTTACCAATGCATGTCTGACCGCTAATCCGGATGCGCCTACGGCGGGTTACGGTTATGCCGGCATGGGTCCGTATCGCGGCGGACAGGCCGAGCGTCTGCGGGTTCCGTTCGCCGATTTCAATTGCCTGAAACTGCCCGGCTTCGCGGGGGACGAATTCGAAGACGATTTTGTCCTGCTGGCCGATATCTTTCCCACCGGCTGGCACGCGACCGAACTGGCCCGCGTAACGGCCGGCGACTCTGTAGCTGTATTCGGCGCGGGCCCGGTCGGACTACTGTCCGCCTACAGCGCGCTGCTCAAGGGCGCGGCGGAAGTCTACGTTGTCGATCAGGCGCCGGACCGGCTTCGCAGAGCACAAAGCATCGGGGCTGTGCCGATCGATTTTTCCGAGAGCGATCCCGTGCAGCAAATCAAAGATCACAGGGATGCCAACCGGAACCGCAAGCAGGCGCTGCGGCCCGGCGAGGAAAGGATGGCGGGCGTCAACTGCGCGATCGACGCGGTTGGCTACCAGGCCCGGCGGGACGACAACCCGCAGCAGGAATATTCCACGCAGACGATTTGCGACATCGCGGAGATCGTGAACCCGACCGGGTCCGTCGGGTTGATCGGGGTCTACTTCGATGAAGATCCGGGCGGCGCCGACAAGCACGCCAAAAAGGGTGAGTATATATTTCCGCTCGGCAAGCTGTGGCGCAAAGGCGTCTCGATCGGGCAGGGGCAGGCTCCGGTCAAGAAATACAACGTCTATCTGCGCGATCTGATTATCGCGGGGAGGGCAAAACCCAGTTTCATCGTCAGCCACCGGCTGCCGTTGAGCAGCGCGCCGGAAGCCTATCACAATTTCGACAAGCGTGGAATCGGCGAGGCCGCGGCATGGACTAAGGTCCTGTTGAAGCCCGAGATGGCGGCGTAGGCGCCGGCTGGGGAGTAGATGAGGCCATCTGCCCCGCCTGCTCTCCTACCGGATAACGGTTACTTTGATGTCCTGATCGGTGGTCAGTGCGCGGGCGTCGTGGTGGGCAGTTTAGCGATCTTGAAAGCTGTGAACATCATGGTTATTAACATATCCGGATTGTTGATATGAACTTCGGATCACGCGGGCTCAATATCCGTATACCCGAAGTCTCCTCCTTTGAATAACAATGGCTCGCGGCAGGCCTTCGCAAGGGCATAGCTGAAGCAATCCCCGAAATTCAAACTGGCTTTGTGCCGGCTTTTTCCGAAGAGCACGAAAGCCTGTCGCGCCAGATGAGCTTGCTCGGCTGTCACCGGTTCGATCCGGATCGAGAATTCCGCGAGAAAAGTATCGAGCATTGCCCGCCGCGCCGCGTCACCGTTGCGGTCTACATAGATCGCCGCTTCCACATAGTTCGCCGCGGAAATCCGGACTTCGGCCGCACTTTCGATGGAAGATGCAAATACCTCCGCTTCCGGCTCACACAGCAGAATGGCCAGCAGAGCTGAAGTGTCCAGAATCAACGGGGCAGTCCGTCTGCCCCGTAAAGGTCTGCGGCATGATCTTCGGAGCGGCTACCCTCCGCCATTCCGGCGCGAAAGCGATCCGCGAACGCGAGGATTCTTTCTGCTGTGGTCTTGCCGCCGCGCTTGCGGCGCTCGGCCGCGAGCCGTAGTTCAAGAGCGTTGATTACCGCGGAAGTTAAGCTTTCTCCTGTTAAATCGGATAGTTCGGATGCAAGGATGTAGGCTTTTGGATTCTTGAGATTAAGGCTTTGCAGAATTCTACCCTCGGTAGGTATAATAGCACCATTCCGCACGAAAAAAGGGGAGTAGCCGCGGCTACTCCCCTTCGCGAACTGCTACGATTTAGCGGGTTACCGTTACTTTAATATCCTGATCGGTGGTCAGTGCGCCGTCCGATGCATGCCACCTGAGGACGTAGTCGCCAGGTTCATCGAAGGTAGCCTTCACTTCCCACTTGCCGTCCGGCGGGGGCGGCGGGGCGACCCAGCGCGGAGCCCATTGCGAATTGGCGCCGGCGCGCGTGTCCTCCCAGGCTTTCACCTGATCCGGTGAGAACTCAACCTTGCCAGGTCCGCGATACTTCAGGCACGATACCCAAAGGCCCGTGGAACTGCCCACCGTGACTTGATAAGGCGGAATCAGCCGCAAATCGTTGACTGCTTCACCGCTGAAACGCCGGGTGTTCTGGTCCCGGGGTCGCGGCTTCGGAATGCCATCGTCGCTCACGTGGGCGAACAAAGTCAGCGGCTCACCCACCTTTACGGTGCGCACGCTGTCTCCCACGGCTTCCAGAACCGGCGGCTTGTTGCGGCGGATCTCGGGACTGCTGACTCCAGCGCCCAGAGCTCCCGTTTCCGAGGAGCGGACCATATCGTCAACGTAGAAGTCCTGTTTCAGCGTCCCGTAGGCTTTGATGGTTTTGCCATGCGTGGTCAGGGTCCAGACCAGTTCCTTGTCGCCGAAATCCGCCGGTACCTTCACCGAAAATACGAAGCGATTGCGGCGCGGGAAGAAGTGAGCGGGCTGGCCCCTATCGGGACCTCCCGGTTGAATATTGTTGGCCGGGCCGACCGGGACGTCGAGTTCCTCTTCCCAGTTGGCATTCATGTAGCCAAAAATAATGTTGTAAGTCCCGTCGGGATTTTTGTCCCATCCCTCATAAGCGGGTGCCACTGTCTGCCCGCTCGAATAACTCAACTGCCCCCAGGCTGCCCCGCAGAATGCGAGGCAACCCAGGAAAACTACTGCTTTTTTCACTGCCCGCCAGCTCCTGTTCCCGTTCCAGTGGATGTCGGCGCCGCGGCAGGCCGGGCTTTCGGCCGGATCGGATCGCTGTTGCACAGGGGGCACCCGATGATTACATCGTTCTTCGTCCAATGCAGCTTGGCTTTCCTTCTGTCCATCTCGGCCTGGAACTGTTCGTCGGTCATCGCGACGCCCTGGCCCAGATCGATGAACATGTTCGTGATCGACCGGTTGCCCGAACCCGACCAGTTGCGCGGATCCGGAACGTTCTTGTTCGCGCCCGTCTGATCGAAGTAACCGATGATGTGGAGAATGGTTCCCTTCGGCAGCAGCGGCGCATAGTCGTCATCGTATTCGTACACACGCACCCAGTTGTGGTCGTATCCGACGCAGTTCAGGGTCTGGACGTTGAAGCCCCAGATGGCTTCGAGACACATCCGGACGCCCGGCGCGTGCATGTGAGGTTCGTAAGTGGTGATCTTGGTCGGCACTTCCAGCACCTGATAAGCATCGAGCCGTTGGTTGCCTTCGCCGCCATGGATGTCGATGTCAACGCCGTTGCCGAGCGCCCGCGCCGTATATTTCAACTCCGGCTTGTAGCCCTTGGGGAAGAAACGGAAGCCGTAGAGCAGACGCGAAGTGGTGTCCTTGCCGTTGGAGTGCAAGTGCGTTGAGAAGAGATTCAGTTCCGAACCGGCGCGCAGCAGTTTGCCGGCGTTATCCGGAAAGATGTCGGCGTTGCGGCCGACTTCGTGGATGGGCCATGTGCCGCTGCTGGTTTCGCTGAAGTCGTCCGCGGTCGGGGCCGCACCGGGAACGCTGGCCGTCCAGATCATGTGATGGAACACGAAGCGCGAACCCACGGTCTTGCGGCCGCCGTCACCCTTCACGTCGTTTTCTTCGCGGATCTCGACGGATTTGACCCAGCGGTCTTCCTTGAGACCTGTCGGGGCGGGATCGAGTTCACCCCACCAGTCCGGAGCACCAGCCTTGACCGTTACCCACGGGGTGGGAACGATCAGATCCGGCTCACCCGCGGTCCAGCGATTGTTTTCGCCAAGTTCCTTAGGCGGCGGCATATCCGCGGGATTGCCTTCCGGCGCTCCGTCGTCCACCCATTTGGCGATCTTGGCAAGTTCCAGATCCGTGGGAGAGGCGTCATTCTTGAAGTGTTGAATGCCGATGTTGTGTTCGAGATACCACGGCGGCATGGCGCCGGGTTTGTCGCGCAGCAGGGTCTTGGCCTTGATGGATTTCGCCCAGGGACGAACGTCCTTGTAAGTCACCAGGGACATGGGCGCGAGGGAATCGGGCTGATGGCAATTCTGGCAGCTTCTCTGCAAGATGGGCGCGATGTCCTTCGAGAAAGTAACGGGCCCTTTCACTTCGGGCAGTGCTGTATCGCTGGCAAGCGCCGCGAAGCTCATCAGCAAACCGGTCATGCCAATGCCGACCAGGGAATTCACCAGGTATCGATGTTGCATAAAACGAGTAAACCCTCCAACGGATTTCCCTCTATTGTACTGTTTTCGGAAGCCCTAGTCAGGCGGGATTCTTGTTGATTCCATAGGGTATTCTTGGCTTCGGTACGGAGGGAAACGGCTGCCGGGCACAGACTTCAGGAGTGTTCGCGGTAGCGATTGGGACTGATTCCGACGATCTTGCGAAACTGAGCCGCAAAATGGGCCTTGTCCAGATACCCCACCCGGCCCGCCACCTCTTCCACCGACATTGTCTGCAAGGCCAGCAGCTTACGGGCTTTTTCCACCCGAAGCTTTACCAGGTATTGATGCGGTGCAATGCCCATCGCCTTGCGGAAAGATTTGGCGAAATGGAATTTGCTCATGTTGGCCACTTCGGCAAGTTCATCCAGCGTGATCTCCCGGCCCACGTTGCGGCCGATGAAGTCCAGCGCGCGCGCGATTTGCGCGGCGGATTGCGTGGCCCCCGGGGTTGCTGCCGGCTGGCGGTCGAAGTTCGGATCCGAGTATCTGGCGAAAATGTGCGCCACCAGAGCGGCTCCGAGAGCTTCCGCATAGCTGGCAGAGGAGGGACCAGGCTTTGCCAGTTCTTCTTCAAGGGCGGTTCCGATGGCGTGAATCAGCGGATCCTGTATCCAGTACTGAGGCAGGACGCGATTGCTCTCCGGTCCCGCGTTCAGGTAAATGGCAGTGACTTCGCCGGGTCCGTCGCGCCGGGTGCTGAGGGGCAGGCCGGGGGGCGCGATGGATACGGTCTGATTGCCGATCAGGGCCCGTACGCGACGCCCGCTGATGCGCAGTTCGCTGTCGATGGGGCGCTCCACATGGGAAAGAAATACCACCAGCTGCGGGAACGAATGCTCCTTCGATTCACCGGCGGGAACGCGGTAGCGGCGGACCTCGATGCCCGACCAGTTCAGTCCCTTGCTGGAGCCGTAGAGTTCGGAACCGACGGGCGCCGGAATGGTATCCCCGGACATGAGGCTCACAACGCGGGCGAATGCCCGCTCTTCTTCGCCCGCCAGCGACGCCCCAGTGCCGGGACAATCGCGCCGCCAATGTTCGCCAGTTTTGCATCGGGGAAAGGCACAGGCTCGGCGTCCCGTCGCGTGGAGCGGACCAGTGCACCGGCGAAACGGCCCACCGCGCGCGCTTTTTCGCGGAGCGAGTATGCCGCCTTGCGGCCTGTCCCGCGCGCGATCAGCACGGTCACATCGTCGTCAGTCAGGTTGTCCGGAAAGCGGTCGCCAATTTCTTTCAGCAGCTTCTCGGCGACGTCACGCGGGCCATCCGTTTCGGTCAGGCCATTGGCAAACAGACCGCGCACGATTTTGAGCACGCCGTCCTCACCCAGCATTTCTCCGTCAGCGTCATTGGATTCAATCAGCGCATCGGTGTAGCAGAGAAGGCAGTCGCCATGCTCAAGCTCAACGTCGAACTGCTCGTACTCGGCCACCGCGATCATGCCGAGCGGCGTATTGCTGAGCGCTTTGGCGGCTCGCGGGATGTCGGTTTCGTGGTGGCGCAGCAGGCTCCAGTGACGGTGCTTCGCGCTGTAAAAGAGGGGCCGCGGATGTCCGGCATTGCAGATCGTGAGACGCCGGCTCGGCGCGAAGAAAGTGGTTACGACCGCAGTGGCGTAATTTCCGCCTTCCGACAGTTCCGCGAACTGCTGATTGAGGAGCGTAACGAATTCGGCCTGATCGAGACGATTGACGAAGCGCCGCATCAGCGTCCGGAGATCCGATGCGGTGGCGGCGACCGCGTCTCCATGCCCGGACACATCGGCGAGAAGAAGACGTGTAATCCGGCCGGTGGCGCAACTGGAGGCATAGTAGACATCGCCTCCATGTTGCGCCGCGGCGTAAGGTTTGCTGTAGACCCAGGCATCGAGACCGCCGAATTCGACGCCCTGTGCGGTGAGCTGGCTGCCGCCCCACACTTCCATACACTGCATTTGCCGAGCTTCTGGCTTGCTCACAGCGGCATTATAGCGAGCGACTGGCCGGGAGACTAGCGGCGTCCCCCGCCTCCTCCATGAAAGCCACCACCGCCGCCTCCATGGAAACCACCGCCGCCGAAGCCGGCGCCGCGAGAGCCTCCGCGGAAGCCGCCGCCCATCATGCCAGCCGCGCCGTTACCGCTAAAACCTCCGCGCGCGACGGTGTTGCCGCCGTGATAAACGCCGTGGCCGGTCCAGCCGTGTCCACCCCAGCCGCGGAATCCGCGGTAGTAGGGCGCGTAGACGACATACCCCGGTGAAAAGAACGGGTAACCGAACGGGCTATAGAAATATCCGTCGCCTGGCAGCCATCCCCAAGTATCGAAATACGGGCTCCAATACCAACCGTCACCCGCATATGGACCACGGCCACCATACGCCTGACTGGCGGCTGAGGCATTCACCTCGGCCATATAGCCGGAGCGCATCTGACTCCATGCATACAGATCGTCTTCGGCCTTGCGGTCGAAGCTGGCTTCCTGCGGTACCGGCCCGCCGTTCAGAATAAATTCCTTGCCTTTGCCGATCTTTTTGGATTGGCCATTTTCCATTACGGCGAGCTTGCCGTCGATCACTTCCATGAGTCCTTTATCGCTGTCGAAGCGGTAAAGACCGTTCTTCAGGATGGTGCCATCGGTTCCGCGCAGCAGCGCATCGACGCGCGCGCCGTGCTGGAGTTTCTGGTCGACTTCGACCATGGCTTCGCCGCGAACCAGTTCAAATCGCGGATCCACGAGATCCTGAGAGACCATCCGGACCTCGCTGTTCCGCCCCACGCGCAGAAACACGCCGGGCGAAAGCAGGATTTCCGCTTTGCCATCTCTGGTTGTGAGAGTCTGCCCCGTTTGCAGGACTGCGGGGGTATTTGCGCGGCGGCGATTCAAATCGGCGCCGTTCACCGCGACTTGGCCTTCGATGTAATTAACCGTACCTGGCTGGCCCATCGTCGGCCCGAACTGCTGCGCCGGCGGATACTGACCTGCCGGGTTTTGTGCTTGAGGATACTGTCCGTACTGCGGCGCAGCTTGAGGATACTGTGAATTCTGCTGTACCGGTGGATTTTGTTGCGCTTCGACGGGAGCCGGTACTCCCGCGAGCATGGCTACGCCGAAACCCGCCACAACAGCGGGCTTCAGCCACTTCGATCTCATTTTGTTCTCCCGCTAGTTAGATGTAAGAATGCGGGCAGCGGTTTCCCGGCGGCTATGGGAGCGTCAGGCCGTGCATCACTGCGCGGTGTGGAAGTCGTTGAAGTTCAGCAGGGCATTGAACAGCATCCGGAACTCTCCGAGATTTTGCCAGCGGTAGCACGGATTGGTGGCGAACATCAGCACCTGGCCCTGACCTGCCGGGACGTCCACGATGGCGGGTCGCCGCGTGATTTCGCCGGCGCCCTTCATCAGGCCGCTGAGCACGTTCTTATCGCCGCCCGGAAATTCCATCAGCACCTGCTCTTTGCGATTCGCCCGCGGCACAGTCAGCATCGGCCCTCCGGCCCAGCGCACCGGCATCGTTTTTTCGGTGTATCCATAGAAGACCGGATGGGCCGGTCGCAGCACATCCGCCTGCACGATGGGACCAGGCGCGT
Source organism: Bryobacteraceae bacterium (assembly GCA_035552315.1). Taxonomy (GTDB): domain Bacteria; phylum Acidobacteriota; class Terriglobia; order Bryobacterales; family Bryobacteraceae; genus BOG-234. The sequence goes on along the minus strand of DASZLO010000041.1, from coordinate 3,357 downwards.
AGAACTGACCGGTGGGACGCGCCGATTCAATCGTTCTGGTCAGGCCAAACTCCGGCGGGAAGTAACTCGCTTCGCCGAGGGTAATCAGCAGGCCGCCCTGTTCGGTAAACTTGCGCAACTCGACCACGCCATCGAGACCCATGCCGCCCGTGATGTCATCCGAGGAGCCGTAATCGCCGAGGTATTTGAACTCCGGCGTTTTCGTATAGGCGAGAGGCCTGCTCTTCGGCGCGATGTCATAAACGAGCCCCTTGGCCGAACGGCCCTGACTGGGAATCACAATCACGTCGTAAGCGGCCCGAAGGTTTCCCTTCTTCACGCGTTCCTTGAAAATCAGATCGTAGGGCGTTTCGAAATGATCGAAGACATAGCGCACCCAGCCGACATCCTGCGTGCTTCCCCAAGTGCTGTATACGGCCGTGCGCGGCAGGTTGGCGTCGTGCGTCGCGACCTTCGGTTCGGCATCAAGACCGATGGCGGTGAGTCCGAGAGATTCGACCTCGGGGCGCAGCCGCGCTCCGGCGTTCTGGCCAATAATGAACGAGCCCGCCGGTACATTCTGATTGCCCGCCCGGAACGGCTGCTCCGCAATGCGAACGGGAATATCTTTCAGCCGGAAACGCAGCGTCGCCATGTTGACCGACCCGTTGTCGATGACTGCCCAGCCCGCGGATGATTTTCCGGACACCGTTCCGCGCGGGTCAAAGCGGTCAATTAAATCGGCGGGGATCGAAAGCACGCCGGCATCCGCACTTTCGATAATTTTGGTGTGGGTCATCAGACCCATCGTCCAGCCGGAGTCATCATACGTACGCAAATTCGGATCGGGAAAATTCTGCTTTTCCAGCAGGATTTTCGCCAGCCGCCCGTAGGGCTGGTCGCGTTTGACGATCAGCGAACCGGCGGGAAAGGTACCTTCCTTCAACTTCACTTCACCGGTGGCCTGGCCCACTTCAATTCCCTGCAGGCGCAGAATATTCACCACGAAAGCGATACGGGTCTGGTCCGCCTGATCGGCCGGGATGACATATCCGTAGGGGGCATTTTTCTTCCCCGCTTCGATCGAATTGCGGCTCTTCTGATAGAAGTTCTCGAGGATGGTGTCGGGGAACGACGAGGCCAGTTGCAGTCCGGTGAGGACGCCGGTCTCCATGTAGTTGGTGTTGTTGCGCAGCGACCAGTCGACTTCCGCATACGGAGGCAAGGGCCGGTACCATTCGCGCGAAGTGGCGCCCGCGGCGTTCGGCGTATCCGGATTGGCGATGTGGCGGTGCATCGTGTTCGCGCCGCCGTTGCCGAAGGTTTCGAACATGCGCAGCATGCCGTTATGGTTGGACGACATGAAGCCGAGATAGCCGGGGGACCACGCATCCACGTAAGCATGGGTCCAGACGCCGGGCATTCCGTACTTCGTCATCTGCGCCATATCGAAGTTGGCAAACCACGGAAGCTCGCCATAGAGGATGGGATCGAGGTCCGGATTTTGTGGCGCCTGTCCGCTGAACGTATAGAGAAAGGGCTGCGATTCGTGCAGTTCGTGCATGATCGGCGGATGCCATTCGAGATACCACTTGAGCAGATTGCGCATGGGCATCTGCGAGTAGTTGATGTCGCGGTTATCGTCGTGAAAAATGTATTTGCCCCAGTAGGGAGGACCGCCCATGCTATCGTCCTCGCCCTTTTCATTGACCTTGTAGCGGTAGTACCAGTCGGTGTAACGGTCACGCCCATCGGGATCGGCGGCGGGAGTTATGGAAACGATCAGACGATCCCGAATGTTCCGGATGAGAGAACTGTCCTCGGTCGTCAGACGGTAAGCCAGTTCCATGAGCATTTCAGAAGGACCCGTTTCGCCGCTGTGCAGACCGCCCATCACGTGGTAGATCGGCTTGGCTTTGCCGATGATTTCACGGGCCTCGGAGTCGCTGATTTTGCGCGGGTCCGCAAGTTGGGCGAGATAGCCGCGGTAGGTGTCGAGGTTCTTGATGGTTTCCTCTGAGCCGATGAAGACGACGATGCAGTCGCGTCCTTCTTCGGTCTTGCCGATGTCGATTAGTTTGACGCGCGGAGAACTGGCGGCCAGAGCCCGGAAGTACTTCAGAATGTCGTCGTAGTGTGCGAGTTTCTTCGGAGCGCCGATGTGATGGCCGAGCACGGCTGCGGGGGACGGCACCGTGGGGGATTTCGGAAGATGGTCAACCAGCGGGCTAATGAATTCGGGCTTCGTGGTCCATTCGTGGACGGAGCGCGCAAAATCGGCGTCCATCTCCTGCGCCCGCAGGTACGGGGACAGACAGGACGCAACGAGGAGCGCGCAGCTAAGAAGTCGCATGATCCAGAATACTGCGCGTGCGCCGGGCGCTCGCGCAGTTCATGCGAATCAGGGACTTACTTCTCGAGCAGGGCTCGCAGCACCTCGCCGATCTTCATGAAATCCGAAAGACTGGAAGGTTTCCGGATATATTTCGCAATTCCCAGCCGGAAAGACTCTTCCATATCTTTGGGTGCGTCGGAAGAACTCAGCACCACTACGCGGACTTTGCCCATCAGGTCGCTGGCCCGAATCCGTTCCAGCACCTCGCGGCCGGACCGGCGGGGCAGATTCAAATCCAGAATAATCAGATCGGGGCAGGGCAGTTCCTGTGCGTCCTCCTCGACGAACCGCACCGCCTTTTCCCCGTCGCTGACCACATATACGTCCGCGCGAACCCGATGTTCCTCCAGTGCTTCGCGCACCAGGAGGACGTCGGCTGGATTATCTTCAACGAGCAGAATACAGGCCGGCGCACGCGATTCAGGGGACTCCTTAGTGTTCCCAGACGTCTGGAAGAGTGAAAAAGAATGTGCTCCCTTTCCCTGGTTCGGATTCAACCCATAAGCGGCCTCCACGCCGCTCGATGATGCGCTGGCAAATGGCGAGGCCAATGCCGGTTCCCGAAAACTCTGCAGCAGTGTGCAGGCGCTTGAATACCCCAAAGATTTGCTCCTTGTACTGTGAGTCTATCCCAATCCCGTTATCTTTTACGGAAAACAGCCATTCGTTCTGGCCGCGTTCCGCGTTAATAGTGATACGCGGCGGCTCGCTTCCGCGGTACTTGACAGCGTTGCTGATGAGATTCTGAAAAACCTGATCCAGGTGGAACGAATGCATTTCCACCTGCGGCAGCGGTCCCCTCCCTATGGACGCCCCGGCCTGTTCAATGGCCAGCTGAAGGTTCGCCACGGCACGGTCGATCGACTCATTCGGGTCCACGGTCCCCATGGAGTCGAAATCCCATGTCGAAGCGCGCGTATACGCCAGCAGGTCGGCTACCAGTTGGGCCATCCTGTTGGAGCCGTCCACCGTGTACTGGATGA
>DASZLO010000040.1:0-45441 GCA_035552315.1 Bryobacteraceae bacterium | reverse complement strand
GCAGTCGGGACATGATCAGGTACAGTAGAGATCGGCGGTTGGCAGCAGTCGTGAATAAGGACGCATCCACCGGGGGATATGCGGCTCCAGAAGTATTCCAGCAATGTCATCGTCGGCTGATACAAGTCGCAGTCCATATAGACAAGGCAATATCTACCTTCATCCATCTTCGGCAGTGTCTCGTCAAAAAAGCCTCTGTGAATACTTACATTCGGGAAATTGGCGAAGGCGTCCCGGACTTGACCGAAGCTCACATCCTGAAAGTCGCCGGATCTCTGACCTGGGTCACGGTCAGAGAGAGGGCCGAATCCGGCAAAACTGTCGAACAAATGATACGCCCGCTGGCGGGCAAGGATCGAGGTGTTCAGGACTACGAAGGCGTTGCCGCCCTGGTAAACACCACACTCAGCAATGTCTCCGGGCACCGTAAGACAATGTTCAAGCAGTTCAGTCATTAACCAGGTTCCCGCGATCGGGGTCATGTTCGGTATATTGCTGTAGAGTGAAAGCGCCCGGCATCGATTGAACCTGTCCTGGCAAGGTCGAAGACCGAGTGCCGCAAGGCGCTGGCCGATGGTTTGGAAGTGAAGCAGCGATGAGTCGATGTAATCGGTCCTGAATGTGTACCCAAGCTCGGATAGCTGCGCGGCCATGGCTGCAACGGCGCGGGGAGTATTCGCGTAGATGATGACGGCAACGCCGTCGCTTTCTGCGGCTAATCGGTCCAGGCTGTACACCGGAAAACCGGCAACCTGTCTCCCCGCTAAATCCGGAGTGCCGTCGATCACGTAGGCCAGTTTCACCGGGCTTGTCTCGACGGTCTGCAGCAGCCCGAGTCCTGCGCCGAAGCCGACAAGTTTCTTACTTTGCAGGAAGCGCTCTGTTTGCTCAATCATTCCAGTCCCCTCGGTATTCGGCCCTCGAAACTATTGGATAGAGCCAACAACCCGATCGCATTCGAATGAGGTTGAACCTTGGGTCCCCTCCTCCGGTATAGTCCCCGCTTCTGTTGACATGGTCCAGGGAAGGACAGGCCTGACACAGCCCGGCCATTTCCCAAACCAGTTCCCCTCACGGGGCGGGTCGTTTACCTCGAATACCAGAGCTTCTTTCTGTTCGCACAGGAGCATCGACGTCTCTTTGACCACCATGAGGTGGATTCTGTATCGTCCGTCGTTAAGCAATCCTCCGGGGACCGAGCAGCGCCCTCGCAAGATCCCCGCCGGCGTCGATTGTGCCGGCGACGGCCAATTGAAGATGCAGGTGTCTTCGAAATTATTCAGGAAGAAACTAAAATTGAGGACTTCGCCTTCAACTTTATTGACATACTCGAATTCGAAATCGATGGACGTATTCGTGTCCATATGTTCGTCATTGGCAGCCAGGAGACGAACGCGCCGCAAGTATCCGGAGGAGCTTCGCGCGGCCGCTTCTTCTGGCCAGCTACGATCAAGCGCGGTGGCCGACCCGTCCGAGAGGTAACGTCCGATTACACTGTCGGGCTCTCCATCGGCCACGACAGAACCGCCCGCCAGCCAGATTGCCCGACCGCACAGGCTTCTCATCGCTGCCATGTTATGGCTGACAAACAGGACAGTTCTACCGCCTCTCGATACTTCCCCGAGTTTTCCGAGACACTTCTTCTGGAATTGCGCATCACCCACCGCCAGAACCTCATCCACAACGAGTATTTCGGGTTCGAGGTGAGCTGCGACCGCAAAAGCCAGCCTTACATACATTCCGCTCGAATAATGCTTGACAGGTGTATCGACAAACTTATCGACCTCGGCAAAGTCCACGATCTCATCGAACTTGCGCCGAATCTCGCTCTTTTTCATTCCCAGGATGGCGCCGTTCAGATAGATATTGTCTCGTCCCGACAACTCCGGATGAAATCCGGTACCGACTTCGAGCAGCGACGCAACACGGCCATGCATTTCGGCTCTCCCCCGGGTGGGAACAGTGATCCGCGAGAGTATTTTCAACAAGGTGCTCTTGCCGGCACCGTTGCGGCCGATAATGCCCAATACCTCCCCCCGTTTAACCTCGAAAGATACATCCTTTAACGCCCAGAAAGACTCCGCATCGGAGCCCGACGATTCGCGGGACCGGTTACGCCGGAATGGGGCTCTCAGAGCATCCGTCAAGGTGTCCCGAAGCGTGCGATAGCGCTCCCGGGCTCCGAGCTTGTATTGTTTGCTCAATCCGGTCGCGCGAATTACAAAATCAGACATTAGCGGACCAGCCCTTTTTCACGACAGACCGAATGCCGGTTTCCGTACGGCACGGGGAGAAAATCAGTAGTTGCATCAGACAATATCGGCGAAAGTAGATTCCATGCGGCGGAAATAAAACAGTCCGCCCGCCAGAAACAAGAGCACGACGGCGATTGAAATCCAGAGCAACAGGCCCGGATTCGAGGCCTTTCCGAGAAGCGCCCAGCGGAATCCTTCCACCACCCCGGCCATCGGATTCAGGCCCGCCCAGGCGCGCCACGGCTCCGGGATCAGGCTGCTTGGATAAGCCACCGGCGTTGCGAACATCCAGATCTGCGTCAGAAAAGGAATGGTGTAGCGGACGTCCCGGTATTTCACGTTCAGGGCGGAAAACCAGAGACCTACCGAGAGCGCGGTGGCCAGCGCCAGCAGAATGAAAACCGGTAGCCACACCACCGCGGCAGTGGGCCGGATCCCGTAATAGAACATGAGAACCAGCAGAACCACAAACGCAATCCCGAAGTCCACAATTCCCGCGATCACCGAGGCCAGCGGAATCACCAGGCGCGGGAAGTACACTTTCGTGATCAGGTTCTGACTGCCCACCAGACTGTTGCTCGATTCGGTGAGCGCGAAGGCGAACAACTGCCACGGCAACAGCGCGGTGTACGCGAATATCGGATACGGAATACCGTCCGATGGCACTTTCGCCAGTCGGCCGAAGAAGACGCTGAACACGATCATCGTCATCACCGGCTGCAGTACGGCCCAGGTCGCGCCCAGAGCAGTCTGCTTGTACCTGACCTTGATGTCGCGCCAGACGAGGAAGTAAAGAAGCTCCCGGTAATTCCAGATCTCCCGCAGATTCAGGCTCAGGAAGCCTTTCGTGGGCCGGATTTCAAGAACCGGTAATGTGCTCGCGTCGGTCATGCCCATCCTAATTCGCCGATCCTAATTTGCCGAACCCAGCACCGTCAGCGCCCAGGCGCGCGACCAGTGCACTTTGCCTTCCGAAAAACCGGTCCAGCATTCCCGTACCGCTTTGCGGCCCATGGACCGCTGGTTCGCCCCGCTCTCGGCGATTTCCCGCAGCTCGGGAGCGCACGTCTTCATCCAGCGCGCCATCGGAAAGGTGAAGCCGCGCTTTGGCCTCGAACCGGCAGCCAGCACCGCGGCGTCGTCAACAGCGTCCACCAGCAGGGGCTTGTTGATGCGTGCGTCCAGTTTCGATGCCGCTGAGGTGTTCCACAGCCGTTCAACCAGCACGTGATCTAGATAGGGAACACGCGCCTCAATGGAATGCGCCATGCTGAAAATATCTGTATCGCGCAACAACTGATCGTGCATATATCGCTTCACTTCGAGGTAATTGATGCTGGCCGCATCCGGCTTGTGTTCGGTGAGCAGTGCCCCAAAGTGCTCCTCCACTGCCTCGTTCAGTTCGGCCTGTGTGAGGTCCATCAGGCGCGCCACCTGCGCCGGCGCAAAGAAGCCGCGCATGGTCAGATAAACAGATTCGCTCGATCCGCCGGATCGCAGCCATGCCGCGCGCTTCCAGTTGTCGCGGCCGCGAAGGCAGCCCCATCCATAGCCGGCTGAACCCAGCAGACTCCACAGAGGCGCGGGGATTCTGCTCGCCGGACCGCCCGGCCTTAACCGGCGATAGTGCTTGTAACCCCAAAAAACTTCGTCGCCGCCCAGTCCGGAGAGAACAACCTTCAGCCCAGCCTCGCGCGCCGCTTTGCTGACGAAGTAGGAGTTTACGCCGTCATTGGTGGGCTGATCCATGGAAGCCAGAAATGCCGGCAGTTCCCGTTTGAAGTCGCCTTCCGTAACCCGGATTTCGCGATGCGAAGTGCCGAACCGCTTCGCCACCTCAGCCGCGGGGCTGGCTTCGCTGAACTGGCGCTCGTCGAAAACCACTGTGAGCGTCACCAGCGGATTGCCCTGCTCGCGACGAATGCGGCTCGCCAGCGCCACCAGACCCGCCGAGTCCACACCGCCGCTTAGAAAAACTCCCAGCGGAACATCGGAAATCAGATGCTGCCGGACCGTTTCGTCCAGCAATGCAGACAGGTCGTCATTCTCTGCTTTGACGCCGGCTTCCGGCGAAGGTGGCCATTGCAGGTCCCAATACTTCCGGACCGTGAAAACGCCGCCACGCCACTCCGCCCAGTGGCCGGGAGGAAGGCAGCGCACTGCCTTGACTATCGTGAGCGGCTGCGGAACCGCGCCAGCCATCAGGAAACCGGTGAGCGCGTGCCGGTCCGACTCGTCCGGCACAACGCCGCTGCGCATGAGCGCCTTCACTTCCGATGCGAACAGAAGGAAATCAGCGCCCGCATGATAGTAAAGAGGCTTGATCCCCATCCGGTCCCGCGCCAGAATCAACCCGCGCCGGCTGTCCAACAGCGCGAAGGCGAACATGCCCCGCAACCGGTCCAGCAGACCTTCGATTCCCCACTCTTCATATCCGTGGAGAAGAACTTCGGTATCGGTCTGAGTGCGAAACCCGTGACCTCGGCGGCCGAGTTCAGCGCGCAGTTCCTGAAAGTTGTAGATTTCGCCGTTGAAGGTAACATGCAGCGAGCCATCGTCGTTCGACATGGGCTGCAGTCCGGCGGAGGAAAGATCGATGATCGCAAGACGCCGGTGTCCGAGCACCACGCTGCCGCCGGGAAATTGCTGCTGATACAGTCCTTCGCCATCCGGACCGCGATGGACTTCAGCGGCAAGGACTCGCCCGACAATCGCTGCGTCGCTGGTTGCAAGTTCGGCCGCGGAATCTGATCCGGACCGAGCCAGCCCGGCAATCCCGCACATCAGGCCGACTTCTTTCTTTTCTTCGACGACTTGGGTGGAGCGTTGGGACTTTCCGGTCCGTAGTAGTGGTTGTAACCGGCGTAGTAGTTGCGGTAGTAACTGTAGCCCGGAACATTCGGGTTCCAGCCGTTCATGATCAGGCCCAGCAGCGGGCTGCCGTCTTCCTGCAGGCGCTGTTTCGCCAGCAGCGCGGCATCGCGCGTTGTGTAGGCGGACCGCACGACCAGAACCATGCCATCGGCGTGGCGGCCCACAAGGCGGGCATCGGCTATGTTGACCATGGGCGGCGTGTCGAAAATGACGGTTTCAAACTTTTGCCGCAGGATGCCCAGCAATTCCGGCAACTTGTGCGAATAAAGAAGAGTGGCAACCTTGTAGCGGGCCGTGCCGCTGGTCATCAGACCGAGCCCCGGGACGCCTGTCGGATTGCAGAGATGCTCGATGTCGCTCCACTGCAGAGGCTCACGCTGCGAAAGCAGATCGCTGAGACCCGGTCCGTTTTCCATCTTGAAAACGGTGTGCAGCCGCGGGCGCCGCATATCGCAGTCGATCAGAAGGACTCTGGTCTGAACCTCCGCCAGCGCGATCGACAGGTTGCAGACAACGGTTGTCTTTCCTTCCTTGGGACTGGCGCTGGTCACCACAAGGACGCGGGATCTTTCCACCACGCCGCCGGTAAACAGAATGGAGGTCAGCGTCGTACGGAAGGCCTCGGCCACCATGGAAGTTCGCGAGTTATGCGTGATCAGCTCGACGCCGGCCGTGGGCGCGGCAGCCGCCGCCTCGACCGGTCTGGTCGTGAGAGGCTCATCCATCTTCCCGACCGGAATGATGCCCAGCTCGGGAATTTTCAGGTAATGCTCGGCATCGCCCGGATCCTGCAGCGTGCGGTCCGCCCGTTCCCGCGAAACCGCGTAGGCGACTCCCAGCGTGAGACCGGTCAAAAGGCCCATCATCACCGAACGCGGTACATCGGGTTTATAAGGGCCACCGGGAACGTCGGCGGCGTCGACCACATTGATGTTGTTGGCCTTCAGTGCCGCGGCAACGCTGGTCTCCTTCATCTTTTGCAGAAGGGACTCGTACAAAGTTCTGGTGGCATCTTCTTCGCGCTTCAAAAAGTTGTAGTGGTCCATGCCCGCCGCGTCTCCGGAAACTTCCTTCGCCTGCTTAACATAGTCGTCGTTCAGCAGCGTTTCACGCCGAAGGGCGGAATCGTATTCATTGCGAAGGCGATGCAGTATGTCTTCCCTGTTCTTGGCAAGCTGCGGTTCCAGGGATCTGATTTGCGCTTCCACCTTTCGCACTTCCGGGTGGTTGGGGGTATAGATCACGCGCAGTTGCGCCAGATTACGGCGAAGATCCTGCAGATTTTGCTGCGTGGACCGCAAATTGGCGTCATCAAGAATCGCAGGAAGCGAGTCGGCCGAGTTGGGGGCGGACGCAATTTCCCATGTCGACTGTTTTCCCACGCGGTCGGCCGTAGCAGCTGAAAGCTCCTTTTGGAGATCCCCCAGCTTCGTCTCGTCCACATTATTTTTTTCCGAAGTCACCACCAGTCCGGAAGAACGCACATAGCTCTGCAGATCGTCCTGTGCTTTTTCCAGTTTCTTGCGCATCTCCTGCAGCTGAGTGGTCAGCCAATCGCCCGTGTACTGCGAGTTGTTCCAGCGCGTTTCAAGATTCTGCTGCTTGTATTCTTCAGTGAGCGCGTTCAGAAAATCGGCCGCCATTTTCGGGCTTGTGGAATCGCAGCTCAGATCGACGATACGCGTCACGCCGGAAGCCCGCACCTGAACCCCGCCCGCCGCGCTGCCGAGCGCCTCCTTCCAAAGATCGTCATTCGACGGCGGAGAAATTCCCAGGGCCCTCCGCCATGCCGAAAGCCGGTCCGTCGGCGGTAACGGCTCGGTCGAAGGCGTCCTGGCCATCCGGTCGTAAACCCGTCGGCGCAGCTTGGCGCTTTCGAGAATTCGCACCTGGGTCTGAATGTCGGTATCGGAGGAGAAGCCGCCTCCTCCCGTGGGGTTCACCGATTTCAGATCGAGAAACTCGTCGTTGAGGTTCTGAATTTCCACTGTGGCATGGGCCTGATAAATACGAGGCTGGGACAACGTGCGGCAAAAACCGAAAATAGCGCCCGCAATGGCCATCGCGATGACGGCGTTCTGGTGGCGCCGGACCATATGCCAGTACTCGAGAACACCGCTGAAATCGCGCTTGCCTCCCCAGGACGATCCGGGCGGCAAAGGCCCCGCCGCGTTTTGCGTCTGCACAAGGGCCGGCAAAACCATTCCCGGCTGCGGCTGTCTTCGAACTGGTTCTAGTTCCAGCATTGGATTTCCTGCTTTATCGGGGCGCAAAACCGTCCCGGTTGTTTTCAAATCGGAACGGCTTAGAGCGCCCCTGTCACCACGCTCGTCGAAAGTACAACAGTGGCCACCTGAATCGCCGCGTCGAGAGCGCGCTGCGAGGCCTTCTTGGTCCCGCTGCTCGGCACAACCAGAATGTCGCCAGGCACCAACTGAACGTCGTCGATTTTGCCTTTCATAATACTTGCGATATCGACTGGCACCTGTTCGCGCTTGGCATTCCCCGGAACCGCGCGCAGAATCCTCGCCCTCTTCGTATCAGCTGTCCTGGTTACCCCTCCGGTTGACGAAAGGGCTTCCATGATGGACATCGTGGATTTTTCCTGCAGCGCGAGGGGCCCGGACTTCGTCACGTCGCCCGCGATGTAAATCAGCTCCGCCTTGGGGACCGATACGATGTCGTAAGGCTGGATCTCGATGTCCCTTTCAGGCGTCTTCGCCTGTATCAAAGGCTTCAGATCGAGCGAGGCGATACTAAACTTTCCCGAGGGATCCTCAACAGCGCCCGGCAGCGGAATTTTTCCGTATTCAAGTCTGCGCGTGATCCGGACCGTAGGACCCGCGTCCGCCCTCACACCGCCGGCCAGCGCCAGGATTTCGACCAGCGTCTTGCGGCCCTGCAATTGATGAACACCGGGACTGGAGACTTCTCCGAATACTGAAACCGGCTGGCTCTGATACTCGGTAACGCTGATGGTGACGTCCGGCTGTTCCAGGTAAACCTTGAGACGCGTACTCACGGCAGCTTCGAGAGCTTCGACGGTCAATCCCGCCGCCTGAACTTTCCCGGCCATAGGCAGGTTGATGTAACCGTTCATATCGATGCGCACAGGCTTGTCCGTCAACTCCGGAACATTGGAAGCGTGAATCGAAATCAGATCGCCGGCGCCGATGATGTAGCTGACCTTCTCGCCCTGCCGGTCCTGCGTGGACGCTGCCTGGGCGGGCGCGGCAACGGCTGGCGCTGCCGCTGCGGGCGCTTGGGCCAAACACAGCATCGGGGAAAGGACAACCAGCGCGACTGCCGCCTGAAATCCCTTACTCGGCCCGTTCAAATGAATCATTGCGCGCCTCCTCTTAGCCATCGCGTGCCTATCGCCCAAAGGGGATGCGTTCCCGCTCGACCGGAAACGAGGGATGCCTGCGGCTGGTTTCGGTTTCGTTCTGCATCGGTCTGACCCAGCGCCTGTCCACGGTAACAGCGACCGATCTTTGCAGCAGGGAAATCGAAAGAATCAACTGATCGGCGCCCTTGGTTGTGATCAGCACGCCTTCCAGAGAACGCAGCGGACCCTCTTCGATGGAAACCCGCTGGCCGCATTTCAGAAAGGGCCACAACTGAAGATGAACACCGGCCCGCACAGCCGTGATCAGAGACTGCATTTCACCTTCATCCACCGCCTGTGGAGTCTTGCCCGCGCTGACGATTTGAACCAGCCCCGGCGTGGTGAGGATCGGCAAACGGTGATTGGCGTCAAAACGGCAGAACACATACCCGGGGATCAGCGGCAGTTCGACTTCCTGTATCCGGTCCGACCAACGCCGGCGGGAGGCGTGCAGGGGAAGAAACGTCTCAAATCCCTTGCCACAGAGAATCTCCGCGACGGACTTTTCATGCCGCGATCGCACCCAGAGGGCATACCAGGGATACTCCTGCGAAGCCCCGACCGAAGAACCGTATTGCTCCAATGCAGCCACGAGGGTAAAGTTCCTTTTCCGGCCAAGCTACCGCTCTGCGAGTCCCATTCGGGGCCAGCATTTTGCGGAGTAACTCACTTCTCCGGAGCCTTTATTATCGGCGACCCCTGCTAAGTGTGTCAATGAATCCGCTCGTGAGAGTACTATTACTTTAGTTCCACTCCCGATTCACCGGCGACCCGCCGTTTTTACCAGGCGGTGGCGCGGGATTCTGCTACTGCTCGGGCCTCGCGGAAAGCCGGCAATTTCTCCCGAAGCCCGACACGCAGGGCATCGAGGAACGGGCCCGAAGATGCCGAAGCCGGCAAATCTTCGCTGTCGCGCGCCAGATCGATGAAATCGCCATGCTCGAAGGTGATCCGCGCCTGCCAGTGATTATTCTGAATGCCGAACGGTTCGGCAAATGCCTCACCTCCGATTTGCATTCCGACCACCTGGAACCCGAACTGGCGGGAGCTCTTCAATATCAGACTGATACAGGAATCCGGGCTTTGCACCGACATCAGGGCGCGATCGAAGGCATGAAGGTCGAGCTGGAGCTTGAGGGCGCGCTGCAGATCGCCCCGGAAAAGAAGACGTCCGGCCAGTGTGAACTCGGCATAGCCCAGGTATTGAATTCCCATCCAGGCAACGGCGCAAAATACCAGCACAATCACACTGGCAATACGGTTATTGTGAGAGCGGCTGTAAAGCAATGAAAAAACAGCCACAAAGCTGCAGATGGCATAGAGTGCCAGCGCCGCCTGGCGTGGCGACATGCCGCGATCGAGAAGCCGGTGATGAATATGTCCGCGGTCCGCCGTAAAGATGGGTTGCCGGCGCAAAAAACGCCGCACAACCGCAAGACCGACATCCAGCAAGGGGATCGAAAGGGCCATGATCGGCGCAGCCAAACCCAGCATTGTGGCGGACTTCTGCGCCCAGATAATGCCGTAACAGCCGAGCACGAACCCGATCACCAGACTGCCGGAATCCCCCAGAAAAACGGTCGCTGGCGCGAAGTTGTATCGCAGGAAGCCCAGCAGGCAACCGGCGAGAGCAACCGTCGCCATGGCCAACTCCATTCGGCCATCCAGCAGAGCGGCGACAAAAATCGTGAGGGTCGCAAACAGACCGACGCCACCGGCAAGTCCGTCCAGCCCGTCAACAAGATTGAAAGCGTTGGAACAGGCAAGCAACCAAAAAATCGTGATCGGAATGGTCCACCAGGCCCGCTCGTGTCTGCCAATCAGATCGAGGATCAAAATTCCGCTATAGCAGGCGAGGCTGCACGCGATTAACTGGCCGCTGAGTTTTTGCCACGGCTTCAGGCCCCAAAGATCGTCGATAACACCAACCGCGAACATCACCGCGGCGGCGGGCATCACCCTCCACACGAGTGAAAAGTTGAGATTTACCAGACCGGAAAAATAGTGCGCCAGCAGAAAGGCGGCTACGTATGAAAAAGCAATCGCCGTTCCCCCGGCGCGCGGAATAGGCTGGCTGTGGATTTTCCGTGCTTGATCGGGTTTGTCGACGAAACCGCACAGTCGGAATAAGCCCCGGAAAACCGGGGTTAGTATCATAGCCAGCGCGAAGGCAGCTATGCCTAGCCAGATTATCGCTGCCATAAGAACCCTCCGATATCAACGCTGCAGTCGTCCGAATAACCGCCGCAGCGACTTATTGGTTCTAATTCTTACACAGCTTGGGTGTATGTTCCACTACGCCCGTACCGGTTCATCGTTACGAATCTGTGAAGTAACCCACTTCTTTATTGAATTCAAACGCCTTAGGTTCTGATATTTTGCTCAGAGGAGATCGATATTTTTATCCACCACGCCCTAGAGCGACTTCAGAAAATTCTGAATGTCCTGCCGCGCAGCTGACGACAGCGCATTATAAGCCGCCACCACGGCATTGGCTTCGGAACCGGGACTGGATTGTGACCGGATCGCCTGCTCCGGATCGGACGTCCGTCCGTCGTGCAGGAAAAACAGCCGTTGCCCCATTCCCCAAAGGGGGCCGTCCGCCACTCATTGCCGTGCGCATTCCCCTGCGTCACGCCGTCCGCCAGCCCGTCACCCATGGCATGGACCAGCAAATCGGAATAGAGGTGCGCCTGCTGATTCCGCAAAGCCGGGGAAAGCGCGTTGCCGGTCGTAAGCGCCGACGTATGGCAGGCCGTGCAGCCGATCTGTCCGAACAACTGCCGTCCGTTCACAATGGAGGGATTGTCCGGCGCGGGCTGCGGCGGGGCGAGAAATCGCATGAACGCCGAAAATCCGGTGACGTCGCTGATGCTTTGCAGCACCGATGTGGCCGTGAGGTCGGCATGGTCTTCCGGAGTAGCGTTGAACCCGCAACCGGGGGTTTCATCCCGCTCGGTGGGAAAACCTCATTAGTCACGCCGCTCGACGTTGTAGGCTTCGCTGGCGAAGATTTCGAGCGATTTGTTCCGGGCTTTTCAGCCGAACCGCGTAATGGTTCCGTCGTTGCCGTTTCGATTTTCGTGCCCGGCGATTCCCAGTTGCGCTTTAAGCGAGGCGCCGGCGGCTTTATTGGCCAATATGGTTGAGTCCGCGATGGCCTCGATCAGTCCGGCCCCGAACAGCGGAGTCGGAATGCGAAGCGACAGATTGTTTTGCGCTTCGGCGGTACTGAAATCCGGTTGGGCAATACTGCACCCGGCGGCGTCGGACCGCCCGGTCACCACGAAGAGATCGTGTACTCCGCCATCGGGCGTTCCATCGGCATTCCGCACGAACCGCGAGCTGCCGTTCATTCGCGGCTTGACGGGAGCTGTAACGCAACTAAGCAAAGTAACCGGGGAGATCGCCGAGGGAAAGTTCGAGCATCATCTGCCGGAAGAACGGCGCGACGAATTGGGGCTACTGGCCGGGGAAATTAACCGAATGGCAGCGAGATTGTCGGGTTTCGTGAACGGGCAGAAGCGGTTCCTGGGCGACATCGCGCACGAACTTTGTGCCCCGATTGCCCGGATACAGTTCGCGCTGGGCATTCTCGAACAGCGCAGCGCGCCCGGCACCGTCGACGATCTTCAGGAGGAGGTGCGGCAGATGTCCAGCCTCGTTGGAGAGTTGCTGTCCTTCTCAAAGACGGGCATGGAACAGAGCCTCAGGCAGATGGTTCCGGTCGACGTTCTGCAGATTTCCAAAGAGGCGATCGCGCGGGAAAGCCTGCCCGCCGATCTGGCCATCGAACCCGGCCTCATGGCGATGGCAGACCCCGATTACCTGCTGCGATCCATCGCCAACCTCGTCCGGAATTCCCATCGCTACGCGGGAGAGGCGGGACCGGTGACGATTTCGGCCCGGCGCGAGAAGAGCGAGATCGCCATTACCGTAGCCGACAGCGGACCCGGGCTTCCGCCAGATGAGGCAGAGCGCATTTTCACGCCTTTTTATCGACTGGACACGTCCCGAAACCGCGCGTCGGGCGGCGCCGGGCTCGGCCTCGCCATCGTGCGCAACTGTGTGGAAGCCTGCAAGGGCACGGTGCGCTTCCGCAATCGCGTGCCCACAGGACTTGAGGTAGAGATCAGGCTGCCGGCAGCGTCCGATTAACGGCCCGAGCCGAAGCCGCGCCGCCGCGGTTTGAATGACTGGCTCTTGTTGCCGAAGCGTTTTTGCGCCGTGGGCATAACAATCACAGGAGCGCCGCTGTGCCGCTCTTCGCGACCCAACCCGTCCGGGGTTTGCTTCTGCGTAAGGCGCATTTTCAGCACGCGCTCGATTTGCGCGACATCGCTTCGCTCCGCGCGAGTGCCGAAGGTGGATGCAACGCCGCGGGCGCCTGCCCGGCCCGTGCGTCCCACCCGGTGAATGTAATCCTCCGCCTGCTGAGGCAGATCGTAATTCACCACATGCGAGATGTTGTCGACGTGAATACCGCGCGCCGCGACGTCCGTCGCCACCAGTACGCGATACTGGCCGTCCTGAAATCCGCGCAACGCCATGTTGCGCTGATTCTGCGATCGGTCGCCGTGAATCGCGGTGGCTTTGATACCAGCACCGGAGAGTTTCTTGGCCAGCCGCTCGCAACCGTGCTTGGTGCGCGCGAAAACCAGGAAGGATCCGCCCTTGCCTTCTTCCAGAAGGTGGTGAAGGAGAGCCAGTTTGCGGTCCTGATCGACTTCGTATACGTGCATATCAATATGTTCGGCCGGTTTCGTGACCGAACCGACGGCCACACGCACCGGTTCTTTGCAATGCCGGTCGATCAGCCGCGCCACCGAACTTTCGAAGGTTGCCGAGAAAAACATTGTCTGGCGATTCGGCATCGTCTTGCGCAGAATGGATTCGACTGCCGGCAGAAAGCCCATGTCGAGCATACGATCCGCTTCATCCAGTACGACGATACGGATGGCGCCGAGGCCCACCAGTTTGCGGTCGAGAAAATCGCCGAGGCGTCCGGGAGTGGCAATGATGACTTGCGCGCCCTGGCGGAGCGCTTTCAATTGCGCAGCCTCGCTCATGCCGCCGACCACGACGGCGGAACGGATGCCCGTCCCTTTCGACATCAGGGCAAAGGTCTCCTGAATCTGCATCGCCAGTTCGCGCGTGGGACTCAGTACCAGAGCCTGGGGTCCGGTGCTCAGTGGCTGCCGGCCCAGTGATTCAAGAATAGGAAGAGCAAACGCGAGAGTTTTGCCAGTACCTGTTTGTGCAGTGGCCACAACGTCATGACCGAGAAGGGCGGGCGGGATCGCCTGCGCCTGGATGGGCGTGGGCGTAACGAATTTGTGCCCGGTGAGATTTTTACGCAGGACAGGGGAAGTGACTAAGTCGGAAAAAGTGTTCATTCAGAGTTTTTTGTGGGTAAGGCAATCTGCGAGGCCAAAGGACAACAGGGAGGGCGAAGCGGATTTAACTTCTACTTACTGAAATTAGTATAGCGCATAACACCGCGCGGCCCTGCTCCAGCAGTACTGGCCCCAACGTCCGGGACCTGACACTGGAGCTCTTCCTGCAAGAATTCACGCGAAGTTGCGATCGGGCACACCCGGCGCAATTCTCTTGTTCCGGGGGGCTTCCGATGCACAATACCGCACGTCGCGCCATGGCCGCGGCATCGCTCGTCACAACTTCGATGGCATCGTTACTGACGCTGGCAATTACTGCAAACGCGGGAATTATCAACGCGTCCTTCGAAGCGCCCGTGCAGGGCGCCGCTCAATATACGGTCGCCCCCGCGGCCGCCGGTGCCGGGTGGACCTTTCAGGGTTCCAGCGGCATAGCCGCGAATGGTTATGGAGCGCTGGCGAATTCTCCGACGCAGGCGGGAAGCCAGTCGGCGCTTCTCGATTCCGGATCAACCGCAACATCCATCTCGCAAAGCGTCAGCGGGCTCACCATCGGTGACAACATCTACTTCTCTTTCGAAGGTCTCGGCGCCGGGCCGAACGACACCGTCGAAGTAACCCTCAACGGCGTGGTGGCCGGCATTTATACGCTTACGCCCGATTCATGGGTCGAATATACGACCGCTCAAATGTTCGTGACGTCATCGTCCATGGCGCTAAGCCTGATACGCACAGGCAGCGGACCCGCGTATGTCGACAGCGTCCGGGACGTTCAGACACCGGCTGCGCCCGAACTCGCCTCGTTTTATCTGATTGCCCCTTTGGGCGGCATTTTCATGCTGTGGTTTGCTTTCGCATGGCGCAAAACTCTTGTCGCCGGACGATAGCGTTATCAGTGCGTGCTTTCTTTGAACAGGACAGTCAGGTAAGCATCGTTACCGTGCGCGGCTTGATGCGTCC
The DNA here is from genome assembly GCA_035552315.1 of Bryobacteraceae bacterium. Lineage (GTDB taxonomy): Bacteria > Acidobacteriota > Terriglobia > Bryobacterales > Bryobacteraceae > BOG-234. The sequence continues at coordinate 30,568 of DASZLO010000040.1, read as the reverse complement.
CTGCCGGCGACCATAAACTGCCCTCCGACTCCTCTCCGCAAAGCGTATTCTCCGCGCACGGCTCCGGCGTCTCGCCCGGCATATTCACAGACGGCAGATACACCATTCGATCGACGATGACTGACCGCGGGCCACCCAGGGCAGCAGAAGATACAGCGGCCGCCGTGTTCGTTCCCATGGCCTTCTGATGCGAGCATCCGGAAACAATCGCAATCGCGGCGAGGCCAATAGCAGTTGCAGTCAGGGATTTCATGCCCGGGGCAAGGCAAGTCTCACGCCAGAGTTCCCTGCGTATACCGCGTATCCGTGCCCTCCCGTACGGGTCCCTCCGGGAGGAATCTTATGAATCACTGGCCGTGCGGACACCGCATATGACTCATAAGATTGCCGCCCTGCCGGGAAGTGCGGCGGGGCTCACTCGGAGGAAGAAAAGCCCTCAGCCGTCACTTTGGACATTCCGCTGCACATCGATTGCCACCCACGCGGCACCGACCGCGGGTCCGAAAATGTCATCTGCGGGACCAGTAAGCCCCGTATCCGCGTCCCGGCTCAGCCGCCGCCGGAATGACCAGGTAATTTTCTGCGCGACCCACGTAAGAATTTCAGGCAGCCCGCGCATTACGTGACCAGTCCTTTGCGAACGGCGTACAGGATCAACTCCGGAAGGCTGTGCAGATGAAGCTTCTGAAAAATGTTGTTGCGATGCGTTTCGACGGTGGGAATACTGACGTTCAGCGTCGCCGATATATCGCGGTTCGATTTGCCGGAAACCAGTAGCTGCAGAATTTCTTTTTCGCGCAGCGTCAGCAAATCGTAGCTGTCTTCGATCCCCCTCCGGTTCATCTCGGAGACATATTCTTCCACCAGCATCTTCGTGATCGCCGGACTGAAATAGGCCTGGCCCCGCGCCACCGCCCGAATGGCCGAGAGCACATCGGATTCCGGCGAAGCTTTCAGAAGATACCCGCGTACGCCGCTCTTGAGGGCCCTTAGAACATAGCTCTCATCGGCATGCATGCTGATCATAATGACCCTGGCCGACGGGAGCTTCTCCCGGATATATTGCGCCGCGTCGGTTCCGTTCAGCCGGGGCATGGCGACGTCGAGAAGAATAACGTCCGGCGCATGAAGCGTTGCCAGCTCGATCGCTTCGTATCCATCCGCACCTTCTCCGACGACTTTGAATTCGGCGTTTCGCTCCAGCAACGATCGAAGCCCGCTGCGCACCAGCGGGTGGTCGTCAACGATCAGGATGCGGGTCGCCGGCACATTTTCAGCTTACGCCGCGACTGGCCTGCAGCCTGGCGCTGGCGATCGCAGCCTGCCCCAGAGCGAGTCCGCCGTCGTTGGCTGGTACCCGGTGATGAATAAACACTTCAAACCCTTTTTCCGTCAGGATTGTTAGCGATTCATCGAGAAGGCGCAGATTCTGAAAGGTTCCGCCGCTGAGACAAACGCGGTTCAAGCCTCGGGCGCGGCGTATGCGATCGCAGGAATCGCCGACTACCCCCGCCACGGTCGAGTGGAAGCGCGCGGAGATCTCGGGGGCCGGGACACCGTCTGCGATGTCGCCCACGATGGACTCGATCGTTGCGCGCAGATCGACCTGAAAGGTGTGGCTGTTTTCGAACATGACATCTTCGAACATAAATGGATATGCGGACGACGGCGCCAGGTGCAAAGACGCGGCGGCTGCTTCCAGTTCGATGGCCGCCTGACCCTCATAGGTGGTTTCGTGGCGGATCCCTAGTATGGATGACACGGCATCGAAAAGCCGGCCGCAGGAAGATGTCTCGATCGTCTGAATGCTCCGCGCGATCATGGACTCCACCACACGGACCTGCTTCGACGGGACCTCGCGGAAAAGGCTCAGCGGGAGCGACCCGGCGGCCTCTCCGAACGTATCCCGTAGATAAGCCAACGCGCTGCGCCAGGGTTGCCGTACGGCCCTGTCGCCTCCGGCCAGCGGTATGTAGCGCAGGTGACCGCGCCGCTCGAAGCTTTGAAAATCACAGGTCAGAAATTCGCCGCCCCATATTTTGCCGTCCCTCCCATACCCGGTGCCGTCAAGCGCCACACCGATGACTTCGCCGTCGATTCCGTTGTCGGCCATGCAACTGGCGATGTGGGCGTGATGGTGCTGCACGCCGATGGGCTGCAGTCCGGATTCCCGCAGAGCAAAGCGGGTGCTGAGGTAGTTGGGATGCAGATCGTGCGCGACCGCCCTCGGGGTCACCCGGAAGAACCGTTGCAGATGAAGCAGCGTTTCGCGAAAGAACTCCGCAGTCTCCAGATTTTCCAGATCGCCGATGTGCTGGCTCAGAATGGCGTAGCGGTCTTTAGTCAGGCACAGCGTGTTCTTGAGTTCGCCCCCGCATGCCAGCACCTCGGCTAGCGGCATGCCCAGCCGAATGGGATCTGGAGCGTAGCCGCGCGACCGCCGCACGGGATACTCGCCGCCACGGAAGATCTGAACCACCGAATCGTCCACGCGCGCCTGAATCGCCCGGTTGTGCAGCAGAAAGTAATCCGCCAGCGTATGCAACCGCCGCCATGCGTCTTCATTGCGGCTGACGATGGGCTCTTCGCTCATGTTCCCGCTGGTCATCACCAGTACCTGCAGATCGTCATCGAAAAGAAGGTGATGAAGCGGCGTGTAGGGCAGCATCACACCGAGGCGCGCATTACCGGGCGCGACGCCCGAGGCAACACCTGACGCGATCCCCGCGCCCATCCGCCGCGCGAGCAAAACGATTGGTTTCCGCGGGCCTTCCAGCAGCCTCTGCTCTTCCCCGGAAAGCTGGCAGAATTTTGCGGCCACTCGGGCCGACCGGGCCATAACGGCAAAAGCCTTCCCGCTACGGCGCTTGCGCTCCCGAAGAAGTGCCACCGCCTCTTCATTCGCGGCATCGCAGACCAGATGGAATCCGCCGAGCCCCTTGATGGCAACGATTCGCCCCTGGCGCAGAAGCTCGCGCGTGCGTTGCAGAATCGCGGGAACTTCGCGACCGGCCGCAAACCGGGGCGCATTCTCCTCAGCCAGTTCTTCCGCGGCGAGCAGCGCCAGCGAGGGTCCGCAGTCGGGACAGGCATTGGGTTCGGCATGGAACCGGCGGTTCAGGGGATCTTCATACTCGGCGCGGCACGGCGCGCACATGGGGAAATCCGCCATCGTGGTATTCGGCCGGTCATAAGGAATGTCGCGGATGATCGTGTACCGCGGTCCGCAGTTGGTGCAATTGGTAAACGGGTACTGAAACCGCCGGTTGTCCGGCGAGGTGAAATCGGCGGCGCATTCGGCGCAGGTGGCAATATCAGGTGGAACGAGCGCGAAATGACCCTCAATGGCGGCGCTCGGTTCGATTACGAAACCGGCTTCGCCCCGATACTCCTCTTCTTGCACCGAAAGCTCGTCGATGCGGGCCAGCGGTGGAAGTTCGGTCTGAAGCGCCGCCACAAAACTGCCGAGTCCGCTTTCGCTGCCCTCGGCCTCGATCACCACGCCGTCGGATGAATTCAGTACGGTGCCCCGGATGTCGCAGCGCCGTGCTATCCGGTAAACAAATGGCCGGAAGCCAACCCCCTGGACCACGCCGCGGACTTCAATCCGCCTCCGAATACCCGCGCGCGCCGGAACACCGTCCATCATGGCGCGGAATGCGATTCCTGACCGGCCGGTATTGTGCGCAGCGCATCCAGCCGCTCCGTCACCACCTCCAGCAGGCGCTTCATGAAGGCATATCCCATCGCCGGGTCGCGCGCGAACGCCGCGGTCATTTCGGCCCCGGGGAAGGACAGCGCGGACACGGGCGAAAGTGCGCGCGCCTGAAAATGAGTCCGCGCGCCATCCGTCAGGGCGGACCAGCCCATGGCATCCCCCGCTCGCAGCGTCTGCACATGAAGAGGCTTGGCGCCGGTAACGTCCTCCAGCTCAACTTCGCCCCCAGTTATCAGAAGAAGCGACAAAGACTGATCCCCGGCACTGAAAATAATCCGGCCCGCCGGGAACAGCGCATCCTGGGCAAGCAATATGAGTTTGCGCAATTGGCCCGGATCGAGTTCGCTCAGAAGACGATAAGCTTCGTACGCCCCCGGTTCGATTTCCCGCTCCGGAGATTGGGGGGACCACGGTGGTGCCTGGACCCGCTCCAGTACTTCTTCCTTCACCAGTTCGGTTGCAAATCCGGCTCGAAACCGGACGTGGTCTCCGGCGCGCGCTGCCGGGACGAGATTCAGATAAATGGTGCGGCGCCGGGTCTCGCCCCCGTTCCCGAACTCGATCAGACCGAGCCGGTTGTTGCCGTCGACGGATTCTTCGAGTATCTTGCCAATAAAAGCAGAGGTCATATGGGGCTGCCTTCCCACGTTTTCAATTGAGAGATCACGCAGTCAATCAGCGGCGCCAGGGAACCGGCTACCGGTTTTGTCAACTCCGCGCTCCATTCAGTGGATTCCGGTTGCACACCGAATACCACCACTTCGCGCGGCGATTCGCCCAGAAGTTCGAGCGCGACCATGAGGTCTGCAAACCCGAGCTGGTGTACGCTGGCCTTTCCCGGCAGCCCGCGCAGCGAGGTTCCCTCGAAGCGCAGAAGAGTTCCCGGCACTTCGCCCGTATCCATGGCGTCGATCACCAGCAAACGGTCAACACCGGAAATATGCGGCAGCAAGGCCAGTCCCTGCGTGCCACCGTCAAGCAGGACAATGCCCGCCGGAACCCGCGAATCCAGCTGCAGCCCGTGAATGGCGTGCACTCCGATCCCGTCGTCTGAATGAACAAGGTTCCCCAGACCCAAAACTACGGTTTGGCTCATTGAAAGTTTTCCGATCTCGTTTTCTGGTGCTGTGCGCACTGTAGCGCATTGCCTGCGTGGATGTCAGCGTGAAATGAAACAGTCGCGAACCGGCATCCTGAATCTGCCAGCGCCGCAGGTTTAGTCAGGCAGCGCCGCGGCTTCGATTTCACTCTCGTCGGGCAATGCCTTCTCGACCAGAAGATGATCGTTCCCGGTAATGAGCCGGGCACCGCGGTTGAAACTGGTATACAGGTAAAACCAGCGCACCAGCACCAGCAGCCGGTTCGAGGATTCGGCGATGTACAGGAGATGGATAAACAGCCATCCCAGCCAGGCTGTAACGCCCTGCAGCCGCAACCAGCCGGCCTCGGCCACCGCCTTGCCGCGGCCGATCACCGCCATCTGACCTTTATCGAAGTAATAGAAGCGCCGCGTTTCGCGTTCCCCGCGCAGGCGTTTGCCGATCACGCCGGCCACGTATTTCGCCTGCTGCATCGCCACCTGCGCGACGCCCGGAAGCTGGTGTCCGTCGTAGCCGAAACTGGCGATGTCGCCGATGGCGAAAATTTCCGGATGTGTCTGAAGCGAACAGTCGGGCTGAACGATAACTCTTCCATCCAGTTCGAGGCTCGCCCCGGCGCGTCTGGCAAGCGCGTCGGCAAACGGGGACGCCTTGACTCCGGCCGCCCAGATGGCGCAGTGGGTCGGTATGAAAATCTCCCCGTTTTCAGTCGCTGTAGTCACGCCCGATTCGGAGATATTCGTTACCCTGACCTTCAGGCGCGCCCGCACTCCAAGTCTTAACAAAGCCTTTTCCGCATTCTCCGAGAGGCTCGCGTGAAAATGCGGCAGCACTCGGCTGGCGCTGTCCAGCAGGAGGATTTGCGCCTCTTCCGGGCGGATTGTGCGAAAGTCTTCCCGCAAAGTCTGTCGCGCAATCTCGCCCAGCGCGCCCGCCAGTTCCACGCCCGTTGGTCCCGCGCCGACCACCACAAAGGTCAGCCACTCGGCCCGCTTGTCGGGATTATTCTCCCGCTCCGCCGCTTCAAACGCGAACAAAACCTTTTGACGGATCTGCGCGGCTTCTTCCAGCGTCTTGAGCCCGGGCGCCGCGCGATCCCATTCCTCATGGCCGAAATAGCAGTTCCGTACCCCGGTGGCAACAATCAGCGTGTCGTATTCAATGGCGCCTGCGTCTGTAATCAGCCGGCGTCCGTCCGCGTCGAGGTCGATGGCTTCGGCCAGCAGAACACGCGCATTCTTCTGCCGGCTGAGAATCGACCGGATCGGCGAAGCGATTTCACCGCCCGATAAAGCGCCCGTCGCCACCTGGTAAAGCAGCGGCTGAAAAAGATGGAAATTTCTGCGGTCGATGAGTGTGACGTCAACGTCCGTTTTGGCGAGGGACTGGGCTGCCTTCAGACCGCCGAATCCCCCACCCAGAATGACAACACGATGCTTCTTTGTTCCGTTCATCTCAAATGCAGGACTTACCGGTTGACCCGTTTGTGCTCCGTCGCCTCAATGGCCTTGCGGTCATCCTCCTCCAGCTCATCCGTCGGGATGATTTTGTAGCCCGTGAAAATACTGTCCAGCAAACCGCGCTTCTCCGCGCTTGAAACGATCAGGCAGAGATGGACGTGCAGAATGCCGAACGCGAGGAAAACGAACATCAGGCCGAAATGAATCAGCCGGATGTTCTGGATGCTCAACAGGCGGGGCACCCAGCCCAGGAAGAACGTCAGAATCGCCACGTGAGCCAGCCAGTTGTACATCACAAGGCCGGTAACGATCTCCACCAGCACCAATGAGTAAATCCCGATGTAGGAGGCCGCCGCCATCGCATTATGCCCCACCTTGGATACCGGGGTCGGGCGGATGAAGGCATAAAACTTCGACACCTCCAGCATTTCTTTCCACTGTTCCTTGTGCAGCGGCACCATGGCCTGCCAGCGCACCCAGCGGTCTCCGGCGAAGAACAGGTAGAGCCGCAGCAGGAACATGGCGATGAACAACATTCCGAAGCACTCGTGAACGAGCCGGAACCAGCCCATCAGAAACGGAGTCTTGAGTTGCCCCACGACGAAGGGATTGTGGATGTAGTACCCCGTGAACGAGAGAGCGGCGATCGAGAGGACCAGCCCCCAGTGAACCAGCCGCAGCGGATATTGCCAGACATAGACAGCGATCGTCTGCCCTACCCGCATCCGTGGATGCCGGTCCATAGCCGGAGCCGCCTTTAATGCGGTTGCCATTTCATTTTCCTTTCCACACTTTGGCTAAACTGCTCAGGCCACCCGCGGAATGGTGTATTCGCGGCCGTTGGCATCGATGACATGCACCGCGCACGCAATGCACGGATCGAACGAATGAATCGTCCGCAGAATTTCCAGCGGCCGGTTCGGATCCGCCATCGGCGTGCCGATCAGCGACGCTTCGTAGGCGCCGCGCTGCCCCTGGCCGTCGCGCGGTCCCGCATTCCACGTAGTCGGCACCACCGCCTGGTAGTTCTTGATGGCTTTCCCTTCAATCTCCACCCAATGGCCCAGCGAACCCCGCGGCGCTTCATGCCACCCGTAACCACTGGCCGACTTCGGCCATGTGCCCGGATCCCAGCGGACCGGGTTGAAGGTCGTCGTCTTGCCATGCGAGAGATTGTCATCCAGCTGGTTCACCCAGCCTTCCAGCTGGTTCACCATGATCTGCGATTCCAGCGCCCGCGCGGCGATACGGCCCAGCGTCGAGAACAAGACCGAGGCCGGGGCGTTCAGCGCTTTGAGCGCGCCGTCAACCGCGTCCTTGATTTCTTTCTTGCCCGAAGCGTAGCCGACGATCATGCGCGCCAGCGGCCCCACTTCCATGGGCTTGCCCTCATAGCGCGGCGTCTTGAGCCAGGAGTACTTGGCGTCCACATCCAGATGATCGTAAGGAGGCTTCGGACCGGAGTATTTCGGATTGGTTTCGCCCTGCGACGGGTGTTTCGCACCGCTCCCGGAGTACTCGTACCAGGAATGATCCACGGCTTCGGTGATTTTCGACGGATCGACCGGCAGCACTTTACTGATGTCCCGTCCCATCACGATTCCGCGCGGGAACAGGAACGTCTTCGGGTCTTTGTCATCCACCGACGAGTAATCGCCGTAACTGAGGAAGTTGCCAAGGCCCTCGCCGCGTCCGAACCAGTCTTTGTAGAACGGCGCAATGGCCAGCACGTCGGGAATGTAGAACTGATCAACGAATTTCTTCGCGCCCCGCACCAGATCGCGCATGAACACGATGGTATCCGGATTGATTACCGCCGCCGGCTCGTTCGGATCCATCGCCGTCGACATGCCCCCCACGAGGAACGACTGCGGATGCGGATTCTTGCCGCCCAGCACGGCGTGAATGCGGATAAAGTCCTTCTGCCAGGCCAGCGCTTCGAGGTAGTGAGCCACCGCCATCAGATTCACTTCGGGTGGCAGAATGTACGCCGGATGCCCCCAATATCCGCTGGCAAAGAGGCTTAACTGCCCGCTGTCCACAACTGCCTTGACGCGCTGCTGCACGCCCCGGAAGTAAGTGGTGCTGGACTTCTCGCTGTCGGACAGCGATTGCGCCAGCTGCGAGGTCTTCGCCGGATCGGCCTTTAGTGCCGCCGCGACATCCACCCAGTCCAGCGCATGCAGGTGATAGAAGTGAACCACGTGGTCCTGCACCATCTGCGAGCCGGCGATGAGATTACGCACCAGCCGTGCGTTTTCGGGGACATCGATATCCAGGGCATTCTCGACGGCTCGCACACTGGCGATGGCATGCACCATCGTGCAGACGCCGCAAATGCGCTGCGCCCAGATCCAGGCCTCGCGCGGATCCCGCCCCTGCAGAATCATTTCGATGCCCCGGAACATGGTTCCGGAGCTCCAGGCGTCGGTCAGTTTTCCGCCTTCGAGATTGGCTTCAATCCGAAGGTGGCCTTCAATGCGGCTGACGGGATCGACAACGATGCGTGCCATCTTAATTTACCCTTCCTTCTGCCGGTGGCGTGTTCCCCGGCACTGGAGCCGGTTTGATCATCTTCACCAGTCCGTGGACGGTCACTCCCGCCGCGACGGCGCCTACCAGACCCAGTCCCAGTTCGCCCGCCGAAGCTTCGACTCCGAAACCGGGCACGTTGGGCAAACGGTCATAGAACGGGGACATGTGATCCCAGAAGCGCGGCGAAGCGCACGCGATGCATCCATGGCCCGCTTTGACCGGCCAACTGGTGTGATCGTTCCACTGCACCACCGGACAATTGAAGGTCGCTTCGGGCCCTTTACAGCCCATCTTGTAGAGGCACCAGCCCTTTTTGTGTCCGTCGTCGCCCCATTCCGTGACGAACCGGCCCGCATCGTAGTGCGCACGCCGCTCGCACATATCGTGAATGATTCGCCCGTACGCAAAGAGCGGCCGGTTGTATTGATCGAGCGCCGGCAGATCGTTGAACGTCAGGTAATGCACCAGCAGGGCGGCCGTGTTGACCGGATTGTGCGGACAACCTGACATATTCACCACCTTCAGGCCTGGAATCGCCTCATGGACGCCCAGCGCGCCCGTGGGATTCGGACTGGAGCGAACCAGCCCGCCATCGAATGCGCACGCACCCACGGCGATTGTCGCGGCGGCGTTTCCGCAAACCTCCCGGGCAATATCGACCGCGCTGCGGCCCCCGATCGTGCAATAGCCGCCATTCTCCGCAAGCGGGATCGCACCTTCGACAACCACCAGGTACTTGCCCTTCTCTTCTTTCACCACGCGATCCAGCGCTTTATTGGCCGCATCGCCTGCCCCCGCCATAACCACTTCGTGATACTCCCAGGAGAGCAGTTCGAGGAGTACTTCGGCGACATCGGGATGGCTCGACCGAAGCATCGACTCGGAACATCCGGTGCAATCCTGAAACTGCAGCCAGACCAGTACCGGCTTTCTCGCTTTCGTAAGCGCGGCCATGGCCTGACCGACATACCGGTCCGGCAAAGCCAGCGTTCCCAGCATCACGCTGCAAAATTTCGCCAATTGGCGGCGGGTGATGCCTCTGCTCTTGAGCGCATCGCCAAGACTCATTTCCGGATTCAGCATTTCAACCCCTCCCTCATACCTGCAGAACCGCCTCGGCGCTTTTCGCAACCAGGGCTTTTTTCGTTTCCATCCTCGCGGCCAGCCAGTTAAGCCATCGGTCGAAACCGGCGCCGGTAATAGGGGATGTCTCAATAATTTCGATTGACGGATTTATCTGACGGGCATAATCGCGGGCCAACTCCGGATTAAAAGGAACGTAGGGCAGCAGATCGATCTTGTTCAGAATCATCAGCTCTGACTTGCGAAAGATGCCCGGATACTTCAGCGGCTTGTCTTCGCCCTCAGCCACGCTGAGCACCACCACTTTGGCGTCTTCGCCCAGATCGTAACTGGTGGGACAAACCAGGTTGCCCACGTTTTCGATCAGCAGCAGGTCGAGATCGTCGATATCCCAGCCCTCAAGGTGCTTCTCCACCATCCGCGCATCCAGATGACATGCCCCGACCGTCGTAATCTGCCGGACGGGATACCCGTAACGCGCCAGGCGCTTCGCATCGTTCTCCGTCTGCAGGTCGCCGGTCAGAACTGCTGCTTTCGTCCGCAGGGACAGCATGCGCAGCGTACGTTCGAGGAAAGCGGTCTTTCCCGCGCCCGGTGAGCCGATAAAGTTCAGCGACAGCGTGCCCGCCGAGCGCAGCCGGAAGCGGAGCCCTTCGGCGATTCGCGCGTTTTCAGAGAGGACCTTTTGTTCGATTGGAACCGTTGTCATACCAGTGCTTCCGCCTCAGCTTTTTTCTCAAGTGCCTGCTTCTCAAGTTCCTGCTCGTCTTCGATTTCAATCGAACCCAGATCCAGTTCGTCCCCCAAAGCCGCCTGAATATCCAGTTCCAGCCGGGCGAATGAGGAGTCTTTTACGATCGCCTCGAAGCAGAACTGCAGCGATTCCCTGTCTACCCCCGCAAATTCGCCGATCCGGACCTGTACCTTCGCCGCCTTGTAACCGGGAAACCGCACCATCTCTTTCCGCACCGCGTCGAGAATGGAACTGGCAATCCCCATTTCGTGCATCTCAGCAAATCCTCGGCAGCTGATCGCCCGGCAGAAGGTCCACAATGCGGCTCGATCCGAAAGCGGTCCGCATCGTCACCAGGCCGGGGGAACCGTCTCCCACTACCCCGATAATCGAAGCCTCTGCCCCCAGGGGATTGCGCCGCATGGCGCTCAGCACCGACTCCGCCGCTTCCAGCGCCACGATGGCGACGAGCTTCCCTTCGTTGGCTACATAAAGAGGATCGAGCCCAAGCAGTTCGCATGCCCCGCGAACCTCGTCATGAACCGGAATCTTTTTTTCCTCAATCGCAATGCTGACTTTGGATTGCTCCGCAATTTCGTTGAGCGTGCTCGAAAGGCCGCCGCGCGTCGGATCGCGCAAACAACGCACCTGATCCGATACCGCGAGCATTTCCGCGACGAGCAGGTGCAGCGCCGCGGAATCGCTGACAATTGTCGTCTCGAATTCCAGGCCTTCGCGGCTGGCCATGATCGCCGTGCCATGGTCGCCGATCGAACCGCTCAGAATCACCACATCGCCGGGCCGCGCCTGATTCGCAGAAAGACGGACGCCCGGAGCCACCAGGCCAATTCCCGTCGTGCTGATGAAAACACCGTCGCCTTTGCCGCGTTCCACAACCTTGGTGTCCCCGGTGACGATGGCAACCCCCGCCGCCGCCGCGGCCGCACTCATGGAGGCAGCCAGCGAACGCAGGGTTTCGATGGGAAATCCTTCTTCGATAATGAAGGCGGCGCTTATATACAAGGGTGTCGCCCCGCCCATAGCCAGATCGTTCACCGTGCCGTGAACTGCCAGCGAGCCGATATCGCCGCCCGGGAAAAACAGCGGCTTCACGACAAACGAGTCCGTGGTGAACGCCAGCCGCGCCCCGCCGATCTCCAGCACCGCCTGATCGTCCAGCCGATCCAGCACGGGATTGGAAAAAAGCGGCAGAAAAACATCGCGCAGGAGCATCGCGCTCAGATGTCCGCCACTCCCGTGGCCCAGCACGATCCTGTCGCGCACCATCATCGGAGCCGGACAAGTGAATGACGAGGGATCGGCTACGGATTCTGCCGCCGGATCTGTAATAGTTTCAAGCATGGCGTTTGTACTGATACCAGGCGGCGCAAGCGCCTTCCGCTGAAACCATCGGCGCGCCCAGCGGATTCATCGGCGTACACCGCTTGCCGAACGCAGGACAGTCAACCGGTTTCTTCAACCCTTGAAGCACCAGCGCACTGATGCATTCGCGCGGTTCCTCCACATGCAACGGCATTAGCTGAAATACCCGCTCGGCGTCATGGGCCGCGAACTCATCTCGCAGAACCAGACCGCTTTCGGCGATCTCTCCGATGCCCCGCCACTTCCGGTCGGCGACCGTGAAGACCTCGCGCATGATGTTCTGCGCCGCAACATTTCCCTGATAATCGACCGACCGGGAGTACTGATTCTCCACCTCGGCGCGTCCTTCTTCCAGCTGGCACACCAGCATCGAAATCGCTTCCAGAAGATCCACGGGCTCGAACCCGCCCACCACGATCGGGACGTGAAATTCGTCCGCCAGCGCCCTGTATTCGCTGAAACCCATAATTGTGCAAACGTGGCCGGGCCCGATAAATCCCTGCACCCGGCTGGACGGCGATTCCAGAATCAGCCGCATGGCCGGCGGAACCAATACATGTGACACCAGCATCGAGAAATTCGTCAGACCCTCGCGGCGCGCCTGCCAGACCGCCATCGCGTTCGCCGGCGCCGTAGTCTCGAAGCCGACACCGAAGAACACCACCCGGTGATTCGGATTCTCGCGGGCGATTTTGAGGGCATCCAGCGGCGAATAGACAATCCGCACATCGGCGCCGTTGGCACGCGACTGAAACAAATCGCAATGCGACCCAGGTACGCGCAGCATGTCGCCATAAGAGGTAAATATGACGTCCGGAAGTCCGGCGATCTGAATTGCCTGATCGATCAGTTCCAGCGGCGTCACGCACACCGGACACCCCGGCCCGTGCACCAGCTCCACGTTCGAGGGCAGCAAGTCGCCGATGCCGTAGCGCATCAACGTATGGGTCTGACCGCCACAAACTTCCATCAGCACCCAGGGCTTCGTCGCCGTTCGTGCGACTTTCTCGGCCAGCGCGTGGGCAATCTGCGGATCGCGGTATTCGTCAACGTACCTCACGCCGGTTGCGCCTCCGCGGCCGGTTGCGCCGGCAACTCGATCCCCTCGTCTGCCAGGGCCCCGATCTGCTGCAGATATTTAAAGGTCCGGGAAGCTTCCTCTTCATCAATCCGCGAGATTGCAAAACCGACATGCACCAGCACAAAGTCTCCGGGCAGTACGTCCGGGGTGAAGGCCAGGTTGATGGTTTTCCGCACGCCGCAGAAGTCCACATTGGCCGATCTGAAGGCAGGATCGTCGCCGATAAGATTCAATACTCTTCCAGGCACAGCCAGACACATATAACGAAAACCTCAGTCCTCTACCTTCTGTGCATCGTCGAAGCATTCTTCGCAAATATTTTTTTGAGCGGATGCCACGCGACGTGATGCAGGTCACCTGCCAAAGCCCGCCACCCAAAAAATTTGATTTAGAATCGAAAACATGAGAGAAAATCCCGGCTTCCCCACACCATCTGGACAGTACCCTGACTGCTTTTCATTCCATTTCCCTGTCTGCGCCGGAAGAATGCGGGCTCTCGCCGGGGCTGCGCGATTACACCCAGGCCTGAAAACCGGAGCGCGCCAGAGGACGCAAAACGCTTAAATTTATTGGCGAATTGCAGCAATTAGGGTTGGCAATGAATCTGCTAGTGAAGGTCGAACCTTTGGCAGGAAACTGGAAGTGTCGCCGTCGGAGAATTCAGCGTATAACGAATTAGTTAAGGCCAAAATATCTATGCACAGCCGAAAAAAGCGGATCATCGTTCTGAGTCTCGTGGTTCTTAGCCTCCTGGGGGTTATGGCGGCCGCGGGCGCAACAACCCGTGGCAGACCCATTAAGGAGTTTTACAATTCCCACGTCAAAGCCTTCTTCGCCGACGCGACAACAGTAGAGTTCGTGCGTCCGGGCGGGACAGTCACTGTGCAGTCGGCAGCCATTGCAAGTGACGGAACGATTACAGCGACCTTTACTCTCGCCGATCCCGCCGGGCTCCCGCTGGATATCGCGGGCGTGACCACGCCCGGCACCTTTTCGCTGAGTTTCATCGCCGGCTATATCCCGAAGGGGCAGGAGCAGTACGTTACCTACACGACCCGCGCCGCTTCCGGAGCGGTGGTGGCTTCGACCCAGCAGCCCGGCGCCGACTCGGGCGGCACCACCACGGCGACCGCGACGGCCGGCCAGTACGTCTATACGTTCAAAACCAAAGCGGCCAATTTCGATCCCACCGTTACGCATACGATCGCCATCTACGGCTCCCGGAATCTCACCGCCTATAACCTCGGAACCGACTACGTCAGCACCACATTCAATTTCGTTCCCAATGGCTCGAAGGTGGTCACCACGCGCGACGTCATCAATAACGCCAGTTGCAACCGGTGTCACGATCAGCTTTCCTTCCACGGCGGATCCCGGCGCGGCATCACGATGTGCGTCATGTGCCACACGCCGCAGGGAGTTGATCCTGATACGGGCAATACGCTCGATCTCAAAGTGATGGCGCACAAGATTCATATGGGCTCATCCCTGCCCAGCGTCATCGCCGGTAAACCTTATCAATTCATCGGCTTCAACAATGCTGTCAGCGACTTTTCGAACGTCGTCGATCCGGCCATGGCGCAGCGCTGCACCGTCTGCCACGACCAGACCACCAAGGCCGCCCAGGCAACCGCCTACCTGACGAATCCCACGCGAGCAGCCTGTGGATCGTGCCATGACGATGTCAACTTTGCCACCGGAGCCAACCACGCCGCCGGACCCGAACCGGACGACACCAAGTGCGCCGTTTGCCATATCCCCCAAGGCGCGTCCGATTTCGATGCTTCCATTACGGGAGCGCATGTGGTTGCCACGGAGTCCTCGCTGCTCTCCGGCCTGAACGCCACCATCAAGAGTGTTACGGGATCGGCTGGCAGCAAGCCGGTCGTCACGTTCCAGTTGAAGGACAGCAAAGGAAACGGCGTTCTGCCTTCAGCCCTTAGCTCCCTGTCCCTCACGATGGCCGGACCCACCACCGATTACGGCTACACCAGCTTCGGTGCCGATGTAACCACAACCCCCGGTTACGTGACCGAAAGCGCCACCAAGGCCTCCTGCGCGGCGGACGGCACCTGTGTCTATACTTTCACTCACGCTGTACCCGCGGGCGCAACCGGAACCTACGCAATCGGCCTCGAAGGGCGGCGCAGCGAAACAATCCTTTCGGGCACACCCAAGCAGCAGACGGTTCAATATGGCGCCGCTAACCCGGTCAGCTATTTCTCGGTTGACGGATCCACGGTCGCTCCCAGACGCTCGGTTGTGGCGCTGGCGAACTGCAACCAGTGTCACGTCAATCTGTCGCTGCATGGAACCCTGCGCAATAACACCGCCTACTGCGTGATGTGCCATAACCCCTCCAACACCGACTTCACGGTGCGTTCTGCCGCTACGAATGCTACCGACAAGGCGCTTCCGAATCAGGGGATCAATTTCAACCTGCTGGTTCATCGCACCCACTTTGGCCCCAACGCCGCGGCGGACGGCACAAAGAACCCCTATGTGGTCGTCGGTTTTGGCGGCAGTCACAACGATCTTTCCCAAACGCTCTATCCGCCCTTCAGCCCGACAGGCTCGGCGGGCGATACGCGCAACTGCTCGATCTGCCATGTCAGCAGCAGCGAACAAACTCTCCCCATCGGGAAGAATCCGGTGGTCGATCCGCAGGGCTGGCTCAATCCCACACAGGCCACGGCGGGCGCTTGCAGCGGCTGCCATACCTCGGTGGCGGAAGCCTCGCACTTCCTCGGCAATACGACGATCCTCGGCGAAAGCTGCACCGTATGCCATAGTTCCGGCGCCGCATACGCCGTCAATCAGGTTCACGCGCAGTACTAACAGAGCCTGGCAAATACATATGACCCGGCATTGCGCGGCTACATTACTGTTGTTGTTACCTTTGTCACCTGGGCTGACCCGAATCGGGCTGGCCCAAAAGCCGGCGTCGGTGGACAAGGGATCGGCGGCGAAGGGATCGAAGGCGAAGGCCCCACCGCCCAAAGCATCCACCGCGAAAGCCACCTTTGTCGGCTCCGAGGTTTGCGGCACTTGCCACGAAGACATCGGCAAGGCTCTCTCGAAGAGTCCTCACGGGGCAATCGATACGGGCGACAAGCATGGCTTCAAAGGCCAGGCTTGCGAATCGTGCCACGGCCCCGGAAGTAATCACGTCGAATCTCTTTCCGCCGCCGACATTCGGAATCCCGCGAAAATGGCGCCGGCGGAAGTCGACAAGACCTGTCTCACCTGCCACCGGAATCAGCCTACCCAGGCCGGGCGTCTCGAATCGAGTCATGCCCGCAACGCGATCGCCTGCACTTCCTGCCACTCCATTCACGGCGGGGGCCCGGTGGACCTCACCCAGGCCGCAAATCAAACTGCCCCGCGTCAGCTGGTCGCGCGCAAAACGGCCGACATCAACACCCAGTGCGAAGGCTGCCACATCGATGTCAAAGCGGCCTTCACCCAGCCTTTCAAACATCGCGTGCCCGAAGGCGCCATGAGCTGCGTGGACTGCCACAATCCGCACGGCAGCTTCAAACCCGGCAACATGCAGATGGCCAGCGCCAACGAACCCGGTTGCTATCAGTGCCACGGCGACAAGCGCGGACCTTTTACTTTCGAACACCCGGTAGTCCGCGAGGAAGGCTGCCAGGGTTGCCACGAGCCCCACGGATCGCAGAACGCGAAGATGCTGAACCGGCAGGAAGTGCGCCTCGTGTGTCTTGAGTGCCACGCGAACTTGCCCGCATTGCCTGGACAGACCGCTCGGGTAACAGGCGTTGTGCCCCCGGCGTTTCACGATTTGACTTCACCCCGATTCCGCAATTGCACCGTCTGCCACCAGAAAATTCACGGAAGCCACGTGGACAGGAACCTGCTGCGATGAAAAGGCTACTCACCATTGCCGCGCTGTGCGGCCCACTTCTGGCGCAACAACCCGCCCCGGCTCCGGCCCCCGCGGCCGTCGCGACATCCGCTCCCGCCGCGTCGCCCGTCCCCTCGGACGAGAACTGGCTCACCGGTTACATCGACCTCGGCTACCGCTGGGAAACCGGCGTCTACGGCAGCTTCAACACCTACCGCAGCATCGTCGATCTCGGCTCCGGACCCAAGCTGCTCGGCGCTGAATTCACCCTGCGGAACCGCTCCCACCGCGTCTTCGATCAGATCGACGTCCGCGCCTACAACTGGGGCGACGATCCCTACGAGAGCCTGCATGTCGGCGTGAGAAAAGCCAAACTCTACGACTTCTCCGCCGATTACCGCAATATCGCCTATTACAACAACCTGCCCGGCTACGCCGATCCGCTGTTCGCCACTACCGGCGTCGTCCTGAACGAACAGTCGCTCGATACCCGTCAGAAGATGAGCAGCTTCCATCTCGATCTGCTGCCCAACCGCAAGATCGTGCCTTACCTCGCCTATGAACGCAATTCGAGCACAGGCACGGGCGTCGCGAATTTTGTTTCCGGCGGCGACGAGTTCCCCGTCTTCAATCTCGTCAGTAATTCGACCAACGATTACCGCGGCGGCGTCCGCATCGAGCTCTCCCGCTTCCATGTCACGCTCGAACAGGGCGGCACGACTTTCGAAGACAACCAGCAACTGAATCAGAATACCGGGAAAACCAATTTCGGCAACTTCACGACTCCCCTGCTCGGCCAGACGCTTAGTCTCACCGGCCTCAATGAAGCTTACGGCGTAAACGGCCATAGCCTTTACAGCAAGGGGCTGCTGACCGCAAACCTCGCTTCATGGCTCGACCTGTACGGCCAGTTCCTCTACAGCCAGCCCCAGTCCACCGTAAGTTTCCTTGAGTCTTCCACCGGCAATCAGGTAGTGCTGAACCAGGTGCTCTTCTACATGGGAGAGCAGAGCATAGTTGCCTCACAGTCGAAAATGCCGCATACCTCCGGAAGTTTCGGCGCCGAGATCAGGCCCTTCCGCCGTCTGCGCATTCTGCCATCATGGCTTACAGACCGGATGCACAGCAGCGGCTCCAGCGTTAACCAGCAGAGCCTGACAACAGCGGCGGGCGTGGTTCCGCTGAACACCCTGCTTAACTCCGCACTATCGACCAACTACAATCAGGCCGAGGTCAACCTGATGTACGACCTGACATCGAAGATTACCCTCCGCGGCGGTTACCGCTACGTCTGGGGCGACGCGACCGATGTGGTGCTTCCCGCCGCTGGCCTCGCCGGCCTCGAACAGAGCCGGATGCGGAAAAACGTGGCGCTGGCAGGCGCATCCTGGCGTCCTGTGCAGAAGCTCTCGTTTAACACCGACTTCGAGCATGGATCGAGCGGCAGCGCTTACTTCCGGACCAGCCTTTACAACTACGACAAAGCCCGCCTGCGCGGCCGCTATCAGATTTCACAATCCTTCAGTCTTCTGGCAAATGCCAGCGTGCTGAACAATCGCGATCCGCTGCCGGGCCTCAATTACGATTTCCTTGCCCATCAGGAATCGGCATCCATCCTCTTCACTCCGGCGGGTGGCAAGCTCTGGGATTTCGAGGGCGGTTACACCCGTTCCACCCTGCGCTCGAACATCAGTTATCTGGATCCGGAGTTTCTCATCACCGACCAGTCTTTCTACCGTGACAACAGCCACACCGTGACCGCTTTGTTCAATTTCAATATGCCCGGCTGGCTCGGATACAAAACAAAACTGAGCCTGGGCGGATCGGCATTCCTGTCCTCGGGCAGTAACCCGACTACCTTCTACCAGCCAACCGCGAAACTCGCCATTGCACTTGCCAAAAATGTGGCGTGGGTGAGCGAATGGCGTTACTACGGATTCAATGAATCGTTCTATCTGTTCCAGGGCTTCCGGACTCAAATGGTGACAACCGGGGTAAGGATTTCGAGATGAGCCGACTCTTCGCCTTAACGATCGTTCCGCTCTGCGCCGTGGCCCTGACGAACCCTTCGCTGCGGGCCGCCGACGTTTCCGGAGACTCCACACGCGGTTCCGAGGTCTTCGTTCTGCAGGGGTGCGGCAACTGCCATGCCCTGAATGGCGTTGGTCCGCAGATCGGTCCCGATCTCGGCCGAATTGCCGACCGCGGTTTCACGCCCTCCACCCTCGCGGCCACCATGTGGAACCATGCGCCCGCCATGTGGGGGGAAACACGCCTTCGCAGCGTCGCACTGCCCTCTCTCAGCGAACAGCAGTCGGCCGACCTTTTTGCCTTTTTCTACGGGCTTCGCTTCTTTGAGGAACCGGGTGATGCGGGCCGCGGCAAATCCCTTTTCGGCTCCCTCAAGTGCTCCGAGTGCCACGGACTCAACACGCCCAAACAGGCGGACGCCAAGGCCGTCACTCAATGGACCGCCCCAGGAGACCCGCTGGAGATGGTCGAAACCATGTGGAATCATTCCACCGCCATGCGGGCCGAAATGGAGCGCCGCAAAATCAAGCTTCCGCAACTCTCCGGACAGGAACTGGCCGACCTGCTGGTCTACGTTCGCTCGGTGCAGGGACTTCCCCGGCGCACCGCGGAGTTCCACCCCGGCTCTCCCGAGCAGGGCAAAGCCTTTTTCGAATCCAAGACCTGCATTCAGTGCCACGATCCCGCGACGGGCTTCTTCGCTATCGGACTGCGCAATGAAACGCTGACCGACATCGCCGCCGACATGTGGAACCACGGCCGGGACATGAGCCTGCGCGGGCAAACCTTCGATGCGGGCCAGATGCGTGCCATCGCATCTTACATATGGTCCCGAAGGCTGCTTGAAACCGACGGAAATCCCAGCTCCGGCGCGAACGTGTTCGTATCCAAGAAGTGCGGCACGTGTCATAACGATCCGTCGAGCGGCGCGCCGCCTCTCACCGCACGCGGCAACTATTTTTCCGGGGCGACCATGGTCTCGGTGCTGACCCGGCATGGCCCCGCCATGCTCGACAAAATGCGCGAAAAACATCTTGCATGGCCGACTTTTTCAGGAAACGAAATGGCCAATCTGATTGCATATCTAAACACCAGGGACTCACGTAATGGCCGATAAGACGACGCCGAACGGAATGGGCGATAGACCCGTCCTCTCATTTCTCACCAGCCACTGGCTGAGCATGCTCGGAGCATCGCTGGTGACCATCGCGGGCTGCTCGTGGCTGCTGCTCATGCCGGTCCACATCGGCGGCGCGGTGAAAAATCCGTACATCGGCATTCTCTTCTTCTTTGCCATTCCCGCCGTCTTCTTCGCCGGCTTGGCGCTGATCCCGGTGGGGGCTTTCCTTGCCCGCCGCCGTATCCAGTCCGGGCTGGCCGAGGCGCCCGACCGCCGGACCACCCTGCGGCGTCTCGCCCTCTTCTTCGGCGTGATGACCGTCGTGAACGTCGTTATCGGCAGCCAGGTCAGCTACAAAGCCGTCACGCAAATGGAAAGCAATCAGTTCTGCGGTCAAACCTGCCACGTGATGAAACCTCAGTTCGTCGCCAATCAGCGCAGTGTTCACCGCAACGTCGACTGCGTGGAGTGCCACGTGCTTCCCGGCGCCACCGGGTTCATGGCGGCCAAGATCAACGGCTCGAAGCAGATGATTGAAGTCACCATGAACACCTTTCCGAGGCCCGTTCCTCCCGCGCTCCAGAGCGGCAAACTCGCCGCCTCCTCCGAGACGTGCGAACTGTGCCATTCCCGCGCCATCGAAAACGGTTCGAAACTGCGCGTCCTTTCGAAGTTCAAGGACGACGAGGCCAACACCCCCATCCAGACTGTGCTCATGATGAACGTGGGCGGCCCTTCAACCCGCGGCATTCACGGAACCCACATGGGGCCCGGCGTCGAAATCCGCTACCGCGCCGATGACAAACGCACATCGATTCCGTGGGTCGAATACCGCAATAGCAACACCGGCGAAACAACCGCGTACAGCGACCCGTCTTCCAAAGCCACTGGCGGAAAAGTGTTCGTCATGGAATGCGCCGACTGCCACAATCGTCCCGGACACTCCTTCGAGCAGCCTGACGAAGCCGTCGACGGCGCAATCGCTTCCGGCAAGATTTCCGGCAGCCTCCCGTTCGCCCACAAGACCGGCATCGATGTGCTTAAGGCAGCCTATGCCAGCGACGGCGATGCGGCAAAGAAAATTCCTGCCGCCTTCACGGCCTTCTATCAGCAAAAATATCCGGCCGTGGTCGGCTCGCGGGCCGCCGAGATTACCCGGGGCGGACAGGCTCTGCTCGATATTTATCAGCGCAATGTTTTCACCGACCTCGGTGTGAAATGGGGTACCTACCCCAACAACCTGGGACATGCCGACAACGCGGGATGTTTCCGTTGCCACGACGAGAGCCATGCCGCTCCGGCCACGAAAACCGCCGCGAAGAAAACCATCACCCAGGACTGCAGCGCCTGCCATCAGGCGCTCGCGGTGGAAGAAACCTCGCCGGCCGTCCTGAAGACGCTTGGCCTGTTGACCACCCCCGCGAACCCATAACGACCAATACCAACAATTCACGAAGGAGAAAATCTGAAATGCGAACACTATTGATATCCCTGTCACTGGCAGGTCTCTTTGCCACCGCGTCTTTCGCCGCCGACGCCAAAGCCGGCGCCGCCATCTATGACAAGTCCTGCAAGTCCTGCCACGGCGCCGACGGAACCGCCAACCCCGCCATCGCGAAAATGATGAAGGTCGATATCAAAGACCTGAAATCGGCCGAAGTCCAGGGCCACAGCGATGCGGACTTAAAGAAGGTCATCGCAGACGGCCAGGGCAAGATGAAGCCTGTCGCCTCCGTCACTGGCGCGTCGGCGGATGACGTGGTGGCTTACCTCCGAACCTGGAAGAAATAAGCCCGTTCCCGATAAATACGCCAGCAATCGCGGCGTTTGACGTAAGGCCCTTGCGTCTCCTCGCGCAAGGGCCTTTTTATTTGTCCGGCCCCGCCTCCCCGAATCCCTCTAACTCCAGCACTTTTAATCCGTTGCATGAAGCGCACCGGAACGCCCGCGGTGGTGCGTCGGCTGCATAAAGACTGGAGCCGCCAATGTCATTCAAAAAGATTCTCTTCCCTGTGGATTTCTCGGAACGAAGTCACGCCATCGCCCCCCACGTCAGGGCCGTCTGCAACCGGTTCGGAGCGTCGCTGACGCTCGTCCATTTCTTCCACGTCCCGGCTTTGGCCTATATAGCCCCCGAGGCCCCTCTCGTATTCGATTTCCCTGCCGATGAACTCCGCGCCTCAGCGGAGCAGAACCTCGCCCGGTTCGCGGAGGAATCTTTCCCCGACATGGCCGTCGACAAAATCGTCGAGGAAGGCGATCCAGGCACTGACATCGCCGCACTCGCCCGCACCCTGCAGGTGGATCTCATCATGCTGCCAACCCGTGGCCAGGGGCGCTTCCGCGCCGCTCTGCTCGGCTCCGTGACCGCCAAGACCCTTCACGACGCGGAATGTCCCGTATGGACCGAAGCCCACTGCGAAGAGGCGGGACCCCGCCATGCCAACTGGCATACGATTGTTTGCGCAATCGACACCACGCCTGAAGGTGTGTGGCTCATTCGCGCGGCCGCTGAATTGGCCGCCAGCATCGATGCGCGCGTCAGTCTTGTACACGCCACCACCTACGCTGACTCCGGTACAGGAAATTCCTTTGAACTCGAATTCACCGAGTTCGCCGCCGACCGAGCCCGCGAGGCCGTCGCCGCCATGCAGCGGGAGGCCGGCACTAGTCTGCCGGTATGCATCGAAACCGGCGCCGTAACCGACGTGATCCAGCATGCCGCCCGCAGTCTCGGAGCTGACGTGGTCCTGACCGGTCGCGGGGCCTTGCCGCACTTCGCTGGACGGCTCCGCTCCCACGCTTATTCCATCGTCCGCGACATGCCCTGCCCGGTGCTTAGCTTCTAAAGATAACTGCCCGGCGCGGGCCGTGCGCCATTTGACTCAGCACCATCGGTTCTTTCGCGCAGTAGCGGTTCTGCGCGCACCAGACCCCGACTCCAGCCGCACATCTAAGCTGCTCATTTTCATCGGCTTGCAAGGAAGACATTTTCGGGCCAGAGTTTGCAGAGTTCGGCTGACCGGCTGCAACGGAACAGGTGTAAGAAGGACTCTCAATGGAATTCAAGAATATCCTCTTCCCTGTGGACTTCTCAAGCCGAAGCGAGGCGATCGTGCCCTTCGTGCGCGCGGTCTGTAATCAGTTCAAAGCCAACCTGACTCTGTTGCACATCGTCGAAGTGCCCGTCATGGCCTACGGGGCGCCGGACGCCCCCGTGACTTTCGACTATCCTCTGGACGAGATCAAGGCGTCCGCGGAACGAAAACTGAACCGGTTTGCCCTCGGCGCCTTTGCCGGTCTCCCGGTAAAAACGATTGCGGAAGGCGATCCGGGCGCCTGCATAGCCCAACTGGCCCGCGCCTGGAAAATCGACCTGATCATGCTTCCCACCCGCGGCCGGGGATCCTTCCGCGCCGCACTGCTGGGCTCCGTCACAGCCAAGACGCTGCACGACGCCAGTTGCGCCGTATGGACGGAAGCCCACTGCGACGATGTGAAAGCCGCGCCCGCTCATACCGCGTGGAAAAAAGTCGTTTGCGCCATCGACACCACGCCCGAAGGCCTCCGGCTCATCCGCTATGCCTCCGAACTTGCCGCCGTCTCCGGGGCCACCGTTCACCTGACACACGCCGTGCCTGTGGCCGAGTCCGGCCCGGAACGGTACATGGACATGGAATTCGCTGCCTTTCTTGCCGATGAAGCCCGAAAGAAAATCGCCGCCATGCAAACCGAAGCCGGCACGAATTTTGAAGTGCTCATCCAAATCGGCAACATTCCCGACGGGGTCCTTCGCACCGTTGAAGATTGCAATGCCGACGTGGTGCTGATCGGCCGCGGTGCCCTCCCGCACTTCGCCGGCAGACTGCGGTCCCACGCTTATGCCATCGTGCGCGGGATGCCCTGCCCGGTACTGAGCGTTTGAAGAATCTGCCAGAGGATGCGGACGAATTGGATTTGTTAGTATCGCCTACGACGACCCGCGTTTTGCGGACGAACACGGAGAATATGAGTCCCGAACGCAGTCGCGAAACTCTGGATACCCTTGCCGGAATTCTGCCCGTCGCTGTCATCGGACTCGATGCCCAGGGCGTGGTTGAAATGTGGAACCCGGGCGCCGCTTCTCTCTTCGGCTGGACCGGACCGGAGGTCCTCGGATACGCTGTACCGCCAGCCATCGGTTCGGTGCGCGACGGCCACTTTGAATCCGCTTTTCCGGTCCGGGGGAAAGACGACCGTCCGCTCGCGATCGATATTCAGGTGGCCCACGCGCCTTCGGGGGGCATGTTGCTGATCTCTGACCCCGCTACCCGGACGAAAGCCGAAGCCCGCCTCCGCGAACTCCTCGAAGCGGCGCCCGACGGCATCATCGAAGTGGACCGCGAAGGCCGCATTGTCATGCTCAACAAAGCTACCGAGCGGCTTTTCGGTTACCTTCGCGAAGAGCTGCTCGGCGCGCCGATTGAGAACCTGCTGCCCGATGCCATGCGCGCGCGGCATGTCGGGCATCGCGCCGGATATGTCGCCCAGCCCGGGACACGCCCCATGGGCCAGGGACTCACGCTCGCCGCCCGCCGCCGCGATGGCTCTGAATTCCCCGTCGAAATCAGCCTCAGCCCGATTCACTCCGACGACAGCTTCAGCGTGATGGCCATCGTCCGCGACGTCACCGAGCGGCGTGTGTTCGAAGAACGCATCCGCAAGGCTAATCAGGAACTCGAAGTCCGGAATCGCGAAATCGAAAAAGCCAATCAGCTGAAGAGCGAGTTTCTGGCCAGCATGAGCCATGAACTGCGCACGCCCCTCCACACCATCATCGGCTTTACCGAACTGATTCAGGAAGAAAGCCAGGGCCCGCTGAATCCCGCCCAGAAGCGCTTCGTCGGCCACGTTCACCACGATTCGGTGCATCTGCTGGAACTGATCAACGACATTCTGGACCTGAGCAAAATCGAAGCCAACCGCATGGAGTTGAAGGTCGAAAGCCTCGATGCGCACGAAGTGGTGCGCGAGGCGCTGCACGGCATCGTCCCGGCTGCAGAGGCCAAGAATATTCACCTCGACGACCGCATCGAAGGGCCCGCATACGTGCTGGCTGACCGCGTGCGAGTCCGCGAAATTGTCACCAACCTGCTGAGCAATGCCGTCAAGTTCACGCCCAGAGACGGTTCGGTGTGGCTCGAGCAGACCGGGGGCGATCCCGGCCGGATCTCGATCTCGGTTGCCGATAACGGAATGGGTATCGCGGACGCCGATCAGGAAGTTATTTTCGACCGATTCCGGCAAGTCGGCCGCGCCACCAGCGGGGTTCGCGAAGGCACCGGCCTCGGCCTCGCCATCGTAAAGAGTCTGGTGGAAATGCACGGGGGCACGATAACCGTCAAGAGCGCGCCTGGACGCGGTTCCTGCTTCACCTTCACCCTTCCGGTCGATCCCGGCCGTTCGCGCGAGCACCCCGTCGTCCTCGTGATCGAAGACGAGCCTGCCGGGCGCGAACTGCTTGCCAGCTATCTGGAACCTCTCGGCGTGCGCATCGAATTCGCCGCCACCGGCGACGCCGGAATCGACCTCGCCCGCAGGAAGTCTCCCGACGCCATCACGCTCGATCTGATGCTTCCGGACAGCTCCGGCTGGAGGGTGCTCGAGGAACTGCGCACCCTCCCCGAAACGCGCGGCGTGCCCATCTTTGTTGTCTCCGTGCTCGACAAGGATCGCTCCGCGATCGCCCGCGGCGCTACCGCCTATCTGCAAAAACCCCTGAACAAGGAAGTGCTCCTGCGCGCCCTCCGTGAACACGCTCCCCAGCGCTTCGGCAATATTGAATTGAAACGGCCACGCTAAATGAATAACGACCACAACGTTCAACTGGTCATCATCGATGACAATGCGGGCAGCCTCGAATTGCTCTCCACCGCGCTCGCCCGCGAGGGTCTTCGCATCATCACCGCGCAGGACCCTGAAGAAGGCCTCGACATCATCTTCCGTGAACATCCCGACATCGTTCTGACCGACCTTGTCATGCCCGGCATTACCGGCATGGAGGTGGTCGAGCGCGTCGTCGAATTCGACCCCGCCATCGACGTCATTCTGATGACCGCTCACTACACCAGCGAGTCCGCCGTGGAGGCCATCCAGAAGGGCGCGTCCGACTACATGAACAAGCCGGTCTCGATCGCAGCACTGCGGGACCGCATCACCAAACTCATCGACGATACGCGCCGCCGCCGCAAGGCCATGGATCTCGGCGAGGAACTGCTCAAGAATGCCCAGTTCGAAGGCATGATCGGCCGCAGCGCCGCCATGTGGGAGGCGTTTTCGCGCATCCGCCGCGTCGCTCCGCATTACCGGAGTGTTCTCATCACGGGAGAAACCGGAACCGGTAAAGAACTCGCCGCCCGCGCCCTGCACAATCTCAGTCCCGTGGCCGGAGGACGGTTCGTGGTTCTCAACTGCTCCGCCGTAGTCGAGACTCTTTTCGAAAGCGAACTGTTCGGGCACGTCCGCGGATCGTTTACCGGCGCCACCCAGGACAAAGCCGGCCTCTTCGAGTTCGCCGACAAAGGCACCATCTTTCTCGACGAGATCGGAGACATGCCCATCGGTACACAAGCCAAGCTTCTGCGCACGCTGCAGAATCAGGAGATCCTGCGCGTCGGCTCGCTTACCCCCCGCAAAGTGGATGTGCACGTCATCGCCGCCACCCATCGCGATCTGCGCGCCGCCATCGTTGAAAAACAGTTTCGCGAGGATCTTTACTACCGGCTTTCCATGATCGAGGTCCACCTGCCCTCGCTGCTCGAGCGCAAGGAAGATCTCCCGCTCCTCACCAAATATTTCGTGGATAAGTATTCGCGCCAGTTCCATAAGGACCTGCGCGGGCTTACCCAGCGCGCCCAGATCGTTCTCTCGCGGCACAGCTGGCCCGGTAACGTCCGGGAACTGGAGAATGTCCTCGGCCACGCCTGCATCATGGCGGTGGCTGAAACGATCGATGTGCAGGATCTCCCGGAATACCTGCGCTTCCCCTCGAAACACGCCGCTCCGGCGCAACACGCAGCCGCAAGCGCGGCCGCCGCGGGCGACGAGACCTTTGAATCGCATGAAAAGCGCCTTCTGACCGATGCCCTCGCCAAGGCGGCGGGCAACCAGTCCCAGGCCGCGCGCGAACTTCGCATCGGCCGCGATGCCCTGCGGTATAAAATGCGTAAACACGGACTTCTCTGAATCCAGGAAAATCCTATAATTCGCGTTTCCTGCGGCCGATAAAGTAATTGTGGATAAACGATTTCAACTGTCCCTGGTTTTACCCCTGGCGATCGCACTCGCCGGGAATATTGCCTTGGCCCGCAACGCCGATCGCACTGCCGAAGCGAATAATCGAACCGACGCCCTCATCGCCTATCGAATAGCGGCCAGGTTCGCAGATTCCGCCATCAGGGCCGAGCATGTTGCCCTAACTGTTACGGCCGGCAGAGTTGTCATTGAAGGAAACATAAAAACAAGCCGGCAGAAAAGCCTGGCCACGAGACTGGCGATGCACCAGGGCGCAACAGTGATCTGGAATCGAATCAGGGTCTCCGATGAAGAGGCGGCCAAAACCCCTTCGGAGTTTTCGGCGGCCACGGAGGATAACCCGATAGCAGAGGCTTCTCTGCAGGATTCACGGCAATAGCCCGCTGCTTTATTTGGCGGCAGCCAGCGCCGCGTCCCTGACCGTAATCGAACCGATCAGCGGATTCACCAGTTTCTGGTAATCCTTAAATGCCATCCGTACGGCGTCAGTGTGCGTGCCGATATTAAAGACAATCGATTCCTGTTCCGCCACCCCGCTATCGACCAGCACCGGCATTCTGAAAACATCTCCGAACGGAGGCATAGCCCCTAACTCGCAGTCGGGAAATAACTCGGGCAATTCGGCTTCTCTGGCGAAACGGATGTACGATACCCCGAGCAGGTAACCCACCTCGCAAAGGTCCAGCAGCTTGTCCGCCGGCACCACCGCCATCCCGAATCCGGTCTCGCAGAAGTATACGACTACCTTGGCGAAGTCATGCAGGGGTACTTTATCGGCCTGCGCAGTCTCGATCGCGGTGGCCGCCGCGGGGTGCATGGACCACGAATAGTGAACACCGCTTGCCTTAAGATAGTCCAGCCAGCGCTTCATCGTGCTTGATCTCCTGGCGAGGTAAAGGGCACGCGTCCTGCCATGGAAAAGGCCCTGATACAAGCCGGGAATCGCGTCAGCCTGCGCGAAAAAACCCGGCGTTGCGTCACATCTCGCAGGTGGACCCAGGCGTCGCGTTCCGGCATTCAACTAGAAGGGATTGAGTGCATATTTCCTGGAGGTTTGCGTGCACTAAACCAGGGCGAATCAAAGGAGGTAATAGTCATGGCAGAAGTAAAGATTGCCAGAACGGAAACTCCGAAATACGAAGTGGCGCCATTGTTTGCGCCGGACTTCTTCCGCACGAATGTGTTCGGGATGAATCCCTTTTCGCTGGCGCGCAAGCTCGGCGATGAAATGGATCGAGCGTTCGGGAAAGCCGCGGAACCTGCGGTGTGGCGTCCCGTTGTCGAAGTAAGAAGGGACAAGGACAAGCTGCTGGTCCATGCCGAACTGCCGGGTCTCAGGAAAGAGAACGTCAAAGTAACGGTCACCGGCGACCTTCTCGAGATCGAAGGCGAAAGGAAGTTCGAGACGGAGGAAAAACACAACGGCTACTTCCACTCGGAGCGTAATTACGGGAAGTTCTACCGTGGTATCCCGCTGCCCGAAGGGGCCAATGCGGGCATGGCCGCGGCGGAGTTTACCGACGGAGTGCTCGAAGTGAGAATTCCAGTGCCGGACGTCAAGCCGCCCACGATGGAGATACCTGTGGGCGCCACCCATGCGGGTGAGACTCTGCCAAAAGTGGAGGTGAAACACTGACAACTGCCTGGGGTTCAGGCCGCTTCCAGCGAAGCCAAATCGCTGGAAGCGGCCTTTTTTTTATAGAAACCGGGCAATAATCTGCCGCAGCCGGTCGATGGAAACCGGCTTGGTCAGATAATCGGTGAAACCCGCATCCATCCCCTTCTGCAAGTCACCCTTCATGGCTGTAGCGGTCACGGCAATCACCGGCGTTGACGCGAAACGCGGGTCCCGCCGCAACTCCGCCACCACCCCCATTCCATCCAGCACAGGCATCTGAATATCCAGCAGAATCAGATCCGGCAGAGTGGAAATGGCGATGTTCAGAGCCTCTTCGCCGTCCCCGGCTTCCAGCACGTCATAGCCGCCCGATTCCAGTACGGCGCGGATCAGTTCCCGGCCTACGGGCTGATCGTCCGCTACCAGAATGCGCTTTCGGGGGAGAGTTGGAGGTGCCGCTGTCGGAGAATCCACGAAAACAGGTAGTTTACCTGATCGCCCGCATTACCCCCCGAGCGTTGCGGAGACTCCAGTCTTTTGCCAGCAGAAAATGGGGGCGCCGCTGTATTCACAAGAGCTGTTGTTCCGCGTACCCTCAAATCAAGTCACCCGTTCTGGACCGCCATGTTCGATTTAGCAGATTTCCTGCGGCTCAAACCGAAACACCCACCCGCACCCCCGCCAGCCGCGCGCCCCGTCGTGAAGCTGCTCCTGATAACCGGCGACGAGGATTTGTATACTTCCGTCCGTGACGCTGCCGGACATTGCGGAATCGAAGTCCATCGCGCCTCAACGGTCGACCGGGCACTGAGTGTGCTTGAAGGGTTCCAGCCCGGCCTGGTGATTTATGACTGGCTTCCCGAAGCAGGCGATTGGGAGGCCGCTGTCGATCTTCTCGCCGCGCAGCCGGAGCATCCCTGCATTCTGCTGGCATCGGGTATCGGCGACAAGTATCTGTGGGAGGAACTGGTACGGCATGGGGGATTCGACATCATGCCCCGATCGGCCACTGCGGATCAACTGGTCGGCTGCCTCCGCTTTGCTTCCTTTTCTCTGAGACTTACCCGGCCGCTGAAGGACCACCGATGATCTCCCCGGCCCAGCCCCCGAGCCGTGAAATAGAGACCCTTGAAATACAGTCGCCACTGTATTTACTCCAATATCCAGGCTTTAGTAAGGTTGCGATATGGTTCATCTGACCGGCTACACCCGCGGCCGCGGGTCAGTGTCAATATGCGTTCACTAATTCTCTCCGCTGCGATTCTTGTCCCGCTGATCTGCCTGAGCACCTCCTGCAGCAGGCCATCCTCCGTATCCGCCAAAGCCCCTGACGCCGATAACGTCGAGGAGGTGGGAACATCCGTCGTGACTATCAAACCGGTTGCGCAGCTCCTGACCCTCAGTTCCGAACTCGTGCCCTTCCAGGAAATCGACATCTATGCGAAGGAAGCCGGTTACGTCAAGACGCTGAACGTGGATTACGGCGATCACGTGAAAGCCGGCCAGCTCCTGGCCGTTCTGGAAGTGCCGGAGTTGCAGGCGCAG
>DASZLO010000039.1:0-17340 GCA_035552315.1 Bryobacteraceae bacterium | reverse complement strand
AAGGAGTCCACTCGAATGACAACTGAGCCCAGGATGGTCTTCCATCTGAAACCCGCGTTCGGACCGCAAGTGCTCCGAAGCATCACGCGCGATCAGATGCAGACGTTCCTGGACAAGAAAGCCGAGACACTCTCGCGAAGTATTGTGGACCATCTCCGGTGGGACCTCAACAACGTTTTCAAGACGGCCCTCGCCGACGGTCTGGTGGACTCGAATCCAGCCGCGGCGCTCTTCACTCCGCCATGCAAGCCGGAGGGTGAGAAGAGGGTCATGTCGCCGGAGCAGATTCGTGTTGCCCTAGGTGTACTCGGACCTCGGGAACGCCTCATCTTTCGTATGGCAGTATTCGACGGGATGCGGCCAGGCGAGATTCTCGCGATTCGCATCGGCAATATCTCAGGAGAATCGGTGCTGATCGATCAGCGCGCTTACAAGGGCAACATCGACACACCGAAGGGCCGCAAAGGAAAGCGGACCTCGCGAACCGTGGGGCTATCTCCTGGAACCATCGCCGAGCTCAACGTGTGGCGAATGATCCTTCTCAAACAGGGACCGGAATCGTACCTGTTTCCGACCGAACGGGAGACGCCGCTCAGACGGGACAATGTCTGGTACCGGGATCTCCTCCCAAAGTTGAAGCCGGTGGGGTTGGAGTGGGCAACCTTCCAGGTTCTCCGTCGAACGAACGCCAGCCTTTCCCGCAGAGCGATGATCGACGACAAGGTCGCT
This sequence comes from Bryobacteraceae bacterium, assembly GCA_035552315.1. Classification (GTDB taxonomy): domain Bacteria; phylum Acidobacteriota; class Terriglobia; order Bryobacterales; family Bryobacteraceae; genus BOG-234. Next base: position 16,611 of record DASZLO010000039.1, on the reverse strand, counting down.
GCCGACCAGCGCGGCCACGGGCTGGGTGTCAGTCTGGAGGTTTATTCAATTAGCGGTGTACAGCAAAAGATCGACGCAGCGAAGCGCCTCGAATCTGAGGTGATTCAATAATAATGAAACCCGCGATTCAGGGGAGGGCGGGAGCCGAGAAGACGGCCGTTCCCCCCGCGCTCAGAAAGAAAACGGAGTAAACGGAGTAACGCTTGATGCTCGATTCTTTCCAAGTTATTGAAAAGATGGAGCGGGAGACGGGGTTCGAACCCGCGACGTCCAGCTTGGGAAGCTGGCATTCTACCACTGAATTACTCCCGCCCACAGATTATGGACTCGCCAAAAGTGTATCATGGCAACCATGAAGATTTTCCGTTTTGGACTTCGTGCGTCCGCTTTGCTTTGCGTCGTTTATGCCCTCGGTTCTGTCCCGGCTTTTGCCGCGGTGAGCGGCGAAGCCGTCTATGCCAGACGCTGCGCCGTTTGCCATGAACAGGTCAACGACCACATCCCCAGCCACGAGACGCTCAAAACCATGCCGGCCACGCGCATCATGCGCACCATGGATTTCGGCGCCATGATGAGCATTGCTTATCCGTTGAGCCGCGAAGAGCGGGAAGCGGTGGCGAAGTATATCGGGACCGATGCGAAAGACACGCCTCCGCCCGCCTCCGCATTCTGCAGCGACCGCAAAGTGAAGCTCGACGACAAGACGAAATTCGTGTGGAACGGCTGGAGCCCCGGCAACGACAACACGCGGTTCGAGCCGGCCAGCGTGGCGGGCCTCACCGTCGATCAGCTCAAGAGACTCAAACTGAAATGGGCCTACGGATTCGACGGGGACGTCACCGCCTTCGCGGCCCCTACGGTGATCGGGAACCAGATTTTTGTGGGCAGCGCGGGTGGACAGATACAGGCGCTGCACGCCGACTCCGGCTGCATTCAGTGGACCTATAACGCGACGGGTCCGGTGCGTGCGGGGATGCGCGTCGCGCCCCTGGGCTCGGGGCACGTGCTGCTGTTCGGCGATCAGACGGGCTGGTTCTATGCCGTCTCGGCTGAGACGGGCAAAGAACTCTGGAAGAAAAAAATCGAGGAGCACGACACCGCGCGTCTGACCGCGACCGCAGTGGTCAACGACGGCGTCGTCTACGCGACGGTCGCTTCGTGGGAAGAGACCCGGTCCAACAATCCGGATTACACCTGCTGTTCGTTCCGTGGCAGCGTCGTGGCCATGCGGATCAAGGACGGCAGCCAGGTTTGGAAGGCCTGGATGGTGGGGGAGACGAAGGAATCGGGCAAGACAGCAGCCGGCAAAGTGAAGACCGGACCGAGCGGCGCGAGCATCTGGGCGACGCCCACCATCGACTCGAAACGCAAGCTGATGTATGTAACGACGGGCGACAACTTCTCGCTTCCCGCGACACCGACCAGCGACGCGCTGGTGGCGATCGATCTCGCGACGGGCAAGATCGTATGGTCGAAGCAGGTGACGGAAAATGACGTTTCGCCATCCGAGCGCGGTCCGGATTTCGACTTCGGTTCTTCGCCCATGCTGGTGAAGACACCGGCCGGGAAGGATCTTGTTATCGCAGGTCAGAAGTCGGGCATCGTTTACGCGTTCGATCCGGACAAGCAGGGCGAACTGCTGTGGCAGACGCGCGTCGGCAAGGGCAGTGCGCAGGGCGGTGTGCAGTGGGGCACGGCCAGCGACGGGCGCTACGTGTTTGCGGCCACCTCAGATAAGGTCACCACGCGCTCCACCGGTCCGGATGGTCAGCCAGTACGAAGCCTCGATCCCGCTAAAGGCGGCGGCCTGACGGCTCTGCGTATTGCCGATGGCACGCAGGCCTGGTTTGCCAAGCCGGATCCGTGCTCGGTCCCGGGGTGCAGTCCGGCGCAGTCGGGTGCTGTGACGGCAATTCCCGGTATTGTCTTTTCCGGTTCGTATGACGGCCATGTGCGGGCCTATTCGGCGGAAGACGGCAAAGTGCTTTGGGACTTCGATACGCTCCAAACCTTTGACACCGTGAACGGCATCAAGGCCAAGGGCGGCGCGATGGATGGCGCCGGGCCGGTAATCGTGAACGGCATGGTGCTGGTGAATTCCGGCTATCCGCGGTTCGGCGGATTACCCGGTAACGTGCTGCTGGCCTTTACCCCTGACGGGAAGTAAACGCTGCCCTGAATCAGAAGATCAGCTTCAGACCTAACTGCAGCCGCCTCGAATCCGTGGCGGTGGTGGTAATCAGGCCCGCGGTCGGGCTGGGCGCACCGTTGGAGAACACCGTGGTGTTCACGTTGCCAAGATTCGTGTGGTTCATGATGTTGAAAAACTCGGCGCGGAACTGCGCGGAAATTCTTTCGGTGGCGCGGAAATTCTTGAAGAGCGAGACGTCCACATCGGCCAGGCCAGGGCCGGTGTACACGCCGCGTCCCAGGTTGCCGTAAGTGCCGGCGGCCGGTAGCAGGAAGGCCGCGGGATCGAACCACTGGGTCTGCTTGCCGAGAATCACCGGTCCGCTGAATGCCGTATTGATGTTTGGCCGGTCCGGGTTGCGGGTGTCGCCATCGCCGGAACGGTTCGAGCCAACCTGCGGGGTGAACGGGAAGCCGCTGAGCAGCGTCACGATACTGTTCAGCTGCCAGCCTCCGAGCAGCATATTGCGCCGCGCCCACGGAAGCTCATAGCTCGCCGAGATGCTGGCCTGATTGGCCGGATTGAGCGCGGCTGGGCCCCAGTCGCGGCGCGGGTTATTGCGATCGAGAATCATCTGCGCCTGATTGTTCGACTGCGCGCCGGTCAGTCCCGAGTTCATGTCGAGATTCTTGGACCACGTATAATTGGCGCGGAACGTAAGGCCATGGGAGAGGCGCTGCGTGATGTCCGTCTGCAGGGCGTTGTAGCTGCTGTTTCCCTCTGTATACCAGAAGAACCCTGCGCCAAGGTAAGGATTGGGACGGCCCTGCACCGGGATGTAATAGGTACCCTGGGGAACAGTGGTCTTGACCGTCCCTGGAGTGCCGCCCGCCGTGCAACCGGCAGCGACGCCGCACACCTGGGCGGGGATGTCATTGGGGTCGACGCTCAGCAGGCCGTGATAACCGTGAGAGCCCACATAGGCCACCCGCAGAACGGTGTTGCGCGCGATCTGATGTTCCACCGTCAAGTTCCATTCCTGAACGGTGGGCGTTTGCGCATTGGCCTGCAGGCCCTGCGGCGCAAATGTGGAGCATGGGGTGGGGACGCCCGGACCGCAGGAGGGCGGGGGCAACACGCCCGGTGTTATCGGAACCACCGAGGACAACTGGACAGAAGAAAACGTGGCGGAGCCGTTCGTCGGCGGCAGAGAGTTGATCAGGAACGCGGTCGAATCAATTTCCGAGTAATAGATTCCGTAGCCGGCGCGAATGGCTGTCTTGCCATCGCCCCACGGGTCCCACGCAAGGCCCACGCGCGGGGAAAGAAGATGTTTGGCGTTGTTTTGCGTGTAGATCGAATTGCCAATCACCGGGGTGGTCATCAGAACGCCATTGGCATCGGGGATATAGTTAGCCGCCCGGCCTGACACTTCATTCCAGCCGGTGTTGAACTCATCGCGGAGACCCACTCGAACGGTCAGATTGCGCCGCAATTTCATTTCATCTTCCGCATAGAAAGCGCCGTAAAGGCTGCGCCAGCCCAGCTCGTTCGGATCGGGAATCACCTGGAAGTTGCTGACGACGCCGGTGAGGAATGTCTGGAGGCTGGTGAAGGTGGCGACGCCGAGCTGACGCGATGCGGAGTCTTCGTTATCGCGAAGGCGCTGGAACCAGACGCCGACGCTGAGCTGGTGGATCCCCTTATTCCATCGGAGATCGTCGGCCTCAGTCAGCGCGGTGCGGCGGTTATAGGCGTTGGCGGCGTTGTTGGTGCCGGCGGAAGTAATCACGGAAGAACCGGTGGCTGTGGTGGTGCCGCCGCCGACGACGATGCCGCCCGGCGACTCACCCTTGACGAACGAAAGGCTTGCCGGAAAACTTGTGAACGCTGCCGGATTAAACGTATATGCCGCGCGTGAGAAGCCGGTGGTAAACGTGTTGACCAGGTTTGCCGAGAAAGTGTGAGTGTCCTGAATGCTCGCAACCTGGTTCACCAGGTTCAGATCGGAGCCGAACAGGGGATCGGCCAGCGGACTGACGTTGTGACCGTTGTCGATGGTATAAGCGATCGAGAAGGCGGAATGGGTGTTCAGAATATAATCCGCGCGGGCGGTGCCGAAGTCCTCGCGGATGTGCTGGGCAGGGCTGTTATAGGACAGAGCGACTCCGCTGGCAACGCCGTTTACCAGCAGTTCGGCTCCATTGGCCGCCGGCCAAAGCGCCGCATAGGGGAGGATGGCCGGATTCAAACCCGCAGCCGGGGCGAGCACACCGGTGGTGGCATTCGGCAGCAGGCCAAGCCGCGCATTCGCGTCCGGAACCACGCTCACGCTGCCGGCCGCATAGGCCTGGCGGAAGCCTTCGTAGTTGCCGAAGAGGAACAGCTTGTCCTTCCTGATGGGGCCGCCCAGGGAAGCCCCGAACTGGTTCCGCTTGAGGGCAGCGGGCGAGGCGCCATCGAAGAAGTTGCGCGCATCGAGCGCGCTGTTGCGAAGGAATTCGAAAACCGAACCGTGCAGAGCGTTGGAGCCGGACTGGGTGACGATCAGCACCTGTCCCCCGGCCCGCTTGCCGTAAGCTGCCCCGTAGGTATCGGAGAGAAGGTTAAACTCGCGAACCGCGTCAATGCCGAGCAACTGCTGGCTGGCGCCGCCGGGAGTTACCGCAAGCTGGCTGGAACCCATGTACTCGACGCCGTTCAGCAGGAACAGGTTATCCATGGGGCGGTGTCCGGCGACGGAAAATTCATAGCCGTTACTGGTGCTGGTGCCCGGGCTCTTGAGCGTGTAGTCGATGGCGCTCGGGTTGAGAGCGATCAGGTTGTCGAAGCTGCGGCCATTGAGCGGAAGATCCTTCACCTCTTCGGAAGTGACAACTCCCGCGACCGGTGACGTGGTCGTGTTGACTAGAGGAGATTCCGCCAGCACAGTGAGCTGCTGGGCCAGTTCGCCCACTTCGAGCCGCAGATTCACGGCCGCGTTCTGCCCTACCTGAAGATCGATGCCCGGCCAGATGACAGTCTTGAAGCCGGCCTTTTCCACCTTGACCTCCTGCTTGCCCAGAGCAAGGGGAGCGAGGGTGAAGAGGCCCTCCGCATTGGTAGTCGCGGTATGGACCACGCCTGTTTCGACGCTCTTCACGGTGACAGTAGCGCCGCTGACCGGTCCACCGGAGGCATCTTCAATCTTGCCGGAGACAGAAGCACCGGTCTGGGCGAAAGCGAAAGGCGCGGCGGCATGCATCCCGAACAAGGCCAGGAGGGCTAAAAACGTTTTTCCCAAGACGGTGAAGCCGATGGATTTTCTATTCACTTCATATCTCCTGTTGCGGGTCATGCGCGGCGTCCCGTTGAGGGCTGTGCACGCTGAAAATAACCAGCAAATTTGAATCATCTGACGGAAACTCGGCGACCTCTACTTCGTTAGATTGTATGGGTTCGGCCAGCGCGAGAAAAACCAGCATATCGTAAATACCGGTTTTATCGGAGAGATCGGCAACGAAATTTTGCGAGAGGAAAAGAATATCGAGGCCCCGGAGCGAGCATTTCCACGCGAATGCCGCGGCGCGCTCCACCAGATTCTCGAAAGCGGCGCTGGACTCCGCATCCGGCTTCTTGCCGGACCCCGCACGGCAATCGAAATGGATTTCAACGCCGCGCTGCTGATCGCGGGCAAACTCACGCACCTGAAGGGCGCCGGTATGGGCGGTGCTCTTCCAGTCCACGTGTCTGGCGTCGTCCTGCGAGACGTAGGCGCGGATACTGTGAAATTCTTGCCCGGTTCCACGCGCTGAAGCGGCGATCTGCCTGGCGACTGAATCGACGACGAGGTCGATTTCAGGCTGAGGATCGTCGAGGCAGGGGTAAACGACCGTCTCGCGGTGCAGGGCGACAGTGGTGCTCTTCAGGATAAAACCGAAGGGAAAGCTGGTAGAGAGCAGGAAGACATTTTCACGATGGCGTCCGCGGCGGGGAAAGACGATTTCTATGGCGGCCTGGAGGGTAGATTCGCGCCCGCCGCGGCCCGGGATGACTGGGAAGTAAAGGGGTCCGGTGAGGATGGCGGGCCCGGACAGCTGAATGGAGAATGACGGCGTGAAGCGTTTGAGATTGCGAATCAGGACGCGCGCCGGTGTCGGGGTGCGGGCGGAGACGTGCTCTGGAAGCTGGAGTTCGAGCTCAAGGCCGGAGAGAACCAGGCGGCTGAGGAAACCGGAGACCAGCAGGAGCGCCAGCATGACGGCAAAGATCAGGAACAGGAGGTTGTTGCCGGATAGGAAAGCGATGCTTCCGGTGAGGCTAAGGGCGAGAAGAAACAGGACGCCGCCGAGCGTTACGCGATAGCGGACCCGGCGCTGGATGAGTGCGCGGAGGCGGTGGAATGGCAAGATCCATGTTGGCATGTTTGGTCGCATGGTACTCGTGAGGGGCTAGGCTTGCTTCTATATTTCTATTCTGATAGAAATATAGAAGGAATGGCCAAGCCCGACGAAGAAGAAGTCATGCGCATTGCGGATATGTTCTCCGCCCTGGGGACCGGTCCACGGCTGCGGATCATGCGCCTTCTGCTTTCGGCTCACCCCGAAGGAATGGTGGTGGGGGATATCGGAAGCGAACTGGGCATTGCGGCATCCACGCTTTCCCATCATCTGGAGAAGCTCAAAAACGAAGGGTTGGTAAACGTGCGGCGGGAAGCCACCTGGCTCTGGTATTCGGCAAATTCGGAAGCGCTGCAGGCATTGCTCGGCTTTCTGTATGCCGAGTGCTGCACGCGCAACAAAGCCGTCGAACCGCAAACAATCGTGCGCTTGTGCCGCTGAGGAGGCAATTATGGAAGTCAAAGAAGTCGTGAAAGAGAAATACGGACAGGCAGCGCTGCGGGTGCAGACCGGCGGAAGTTCGTGCTGCGGAGCGGCGGGTGCGCTGTCGGATGGAAGCTGCGATCCGATTACGTCGAACCTTTACGACGACGCGCAGACCGGCTCGTTGCCGGAAGCGGCGGTGCTGGCATCGCTCGGCTGCGGCAATCCGACTGCGCTTGCCGAACTCAAAGCCGGCGAGACGGTGCTCGATCTGGGATCGGGCGGCGGAATCGATGTGCTGCTTTCAGCGCGGCGGGTAGGTCCGGCGGGCAAGGCTTACGGCTTGGACATGACCGATGAGATGCTGGAACTGGCCCAGGAGAATCAGCGCAAATCGGGTGTCGAAAATGTGGAGTTTCTGAAGGGTGAGATCGAACACATTCCCCTGCCGGATAATTCGGTGGACGTCGTGATCAGCAACTGCGTGATCAACCTTTCGGCGGACAAGGATCGGGTGTTGCGCGAAGCCTTTCGGGTGCTCAAGCCCGGCGGCCGTTTCGCGGTGTCAGACGTGGTGACGCGCGGGGAGGTGCCGGATAAGGTCCGCGAGAACATGCTGCTCTGGGTGGGATGCATCGCCGGCGCGCTGCAGGACTATCAATATGTGGCAAAGCTGACGCGCGCGGGATTCGATAACGTCGATATCGAACCCACGCGAGTGTACAACATTGAAGACGCGCGTACTTTCCTAAGCGGACAGGGCGTGGATGTCGATGCGATCGCACCGCAGGTGGAAGGGAAGTTCATGAGCGCTTTCATCCGGGCTTCCAAGCCGGCTGCCTGCTGCGCGCCGGGTTGCTGCTCCTAGCAAGCCGGCTGCACAAGTCCGCCGCTCTACAATAGACAACTTAGATGGAGCGGAAACAACACCGGCTGGCCGGGATCGATGTATTGCGGGGCATTGCGATTTTCTTTGTCCTGATGAACCACGTCAATGTCCGTCTGATGCTCAATAAAGTTCCCTACACGAAGGGAATTCCGCGGAACCTGATCGGTCCGCTGGTGTGGAACGGGCAGAACGGCGTGCAGATTTTCTTCGCCGTCTCCGGTTTTTTGATTACTTCCATGTCGCTGCGGCGCTGGGGAAGTTTGCCGCAAGTGCGCGTGCGGGATTTTTACCGAATGCGGTTTGCGCGCATCGCGCCATTGCTGCTGACACTTCTGGCGGTCTTGAGCGCTTTTCACCTCGCGGGCGTGAATTTGTTTGTGGTGAATCCGGCGAGAACCACACTCGGCCGGGCGTTGCTCGCGGCCCTCACCTTTCACGTGAATGTCCTCGAAGCTCACAAGGGATATTTGCCGCCCGGCTGGGATATCCTGTGGTCGCTCTCGGTTGAAGAGGTTTTCTATATCGGGTTTCCGCTGGCTTGTATTGTCCTCGGGCGCGGAAAGCTGTTTATCGCCCTGCTGGCGGCGTTTGTGGTTGCCGGTCCATTCGCCCGTACCGTGCTCGCCTATAACGAAGTCTGGCGCGAGTATTCTTACCTCGGCGGCATGGATGCGATTGCACTCGGGTGTCTGACTGCGTTGTTCCTGAATTCCCGGCAACTGGAACGCGGCACGCTGAGGACGCTGCGGCTTTTGGGCACGCTTTTCATCGTCTTCGTGATGGGCTTCCCGGTTGCCAGCCATAATCTGGGACTCGAGGGCTTGGGTTTGGATATGAGTCTTCTTGCCGCCGGCGCCTGCATGGTGATTGCGGCTTCGGCGCAGGCCGGAGGCGGCGGGTCGATCGTCCTGAGCCCTCTTCGCTGGCTGGGGCGGCGCAGCTATGAGGTGTATCTGACGCACGTTTTCGTGGTGATTGCGCTCTTGAACATTTTCATCGCGGCGGGCAAGCCCCTGCGCGGCGTCCCCTGGTATTTCGCGGGCACGGCCCTTCTTGCGGGACTGCTTGGCGAATTTGTAGCCCGCTACTATTCAGAGTCCTTGAACGCGTACTTGCGCGGCAAACACGAAGGAACTATCGTGCCGTTTGCCACTTCTTCAGAAGCCCTTCGCGATCCAGCCTGACTCCGCGCAGGTAGACGCTTTCGATGCTTCTGGTGTTGCGGATGTTGTCGAGCGGATTCGCATTGAGCACCACGAAATCCGCGCTCTTCCCGGCGGCAAGGGTTCCCATATCCCCGATTCCGATCATGGCGGCGGGTCTTTGAGTTGCGGCAATTATCGCCTGCGCGGGCGTCAGTCCGAACTGCACGTAGCGGGCAAGCTCGTGGTGATCGGCCCAGCCAAATGAGTATCGATTGGAGATTCCCGCGTCGGTTCCGAGCACGAGGCGCGCTCCGGCGGCGATCATCCTCGGAAAATTGTAGGCCAGCATTTCCTCGCGGGTTCTGGCGTTGGCCGTCAGCGGTCCGCAGCCCGTTGCCTGAATGGACTTCACGGTCTCGGTGGGTAGCACCTGGTCGATGAACGGATCGCTATCGCAGACTTCGCTGCGATCGCCCAGCCCCATGACGGGTGTCCAGTAGGGCTTCTTTTCCCGGATCAGCGCCTGCAATTCGTCGTCTATCTTTTCATTGGCGACAATATGCACCAGCACATCGGCCCCGGCCCGCACGACGGCTTTCTGATCTTCGAGCGCGATGGCATGCGCCTGCACGATCATGCGATGCCGGTGGGCTTCGTCGATGACGGCGTTGTAGACCTCGGGAGTCATTTTCGGATACGTCCCGCGGCGGTCGTCGACCCAGATCTTCACGCTCTTGAGTCCCTTGGCCGCCATGCCCTGCACTGCTGCGCGCGCCTCGGGTCCCGTGGTGACTTCGTATACGGCATGCAGGGCGGAGGTGCCTTTGCGCAGGATCGCGTCGGGGCCTCCGTTGGGCGGTGCCATGCCCGGCATGAAGAAGAAGCGCGAGGCCGGCGTAAACTTCCCGGCGGTCTGTTCCCGGATGAACTGGATCGAGGAATCGGCCGGGCTGCTGCCGACGGTTTGAGTCGCCCCGACGCCGTAGAACGCCTCGCGCTGCAGGTGATCGAGCACGTTTTGCGGCGTATAGTTTTCCGCTCCCCAGCTGGTATAGCCTTCGTACCCGATATGCAGGTGGGAATTGATCATCGCGGGGATGACGGTCTTGCCGCTAAGGTCTACGTGGCTTGTGCCGCGCACTGAACCCTTCCTGCCGATTGCAGTAATGCGGCCATTCCGCACTGCGAATGCGCCGTTCTCAATTGGCGGGCGGCCGTCGCCGGTGATCAGCCGGGCATTCTCATAGACGACCTGGCCATAGCAGACGGACGCAATGAAGAGGCATGCCAGGGTGCGCATTTATTTGTCTGTCAGCGCCGCTACGCCGGGCAGCTCGATTCCGGAAAGGAATTCAAGAGACGCTCCGCCGCCGGTGGAGACGTGGCTGATTTTGTCGGTCAAGCCAGCCGTTTTGATCGCCTTTTCGGAATCGCCCCCGCCCACGACCGATGTGGCCCCGGATTCGGCAACGGCGTGCGCCAGCGCCATAGTGCCGCGATCGAAGGGGGGCTTTTCAAAAACGCCCATCGGTCCGTTCCAGATAATTGTTTTCGCCGACTTGATGATGCCGGAGTAGAGCTCGATGGTCTTCTCCCCGATGTCGAGACCCATTTTGCCGTCGGGCACCTGGGCTACAGTCTCGTGTTCCGCGCCCTCTTTCAATTCGGAAGCAACCACGTGATCGACCGGCAACACCAGTTTCGATCCCAGCTCATCAAGGAGCTTCTTCGCCAGATCCAGCTTGTCGTCTTCCACCAGTGAATTGCCGACAGGCTGATGCTGCGACTTCAGGAATGTATAAGCCATGGCGCCGCCGATCAGGACCCTGTCCGTAATGTTTGCCAGATTCTCGATGACTTCGATTTTGTCCGAAACTTTCGCGCCACCCAGAATCGCCACGCTGGGATGCTCGGGGTGCTGCGTGACCATCGTCAGATACTTCAGCTCCTTATCCATGAGGAGTCCGGCGGCGGCCTGCTTGACGAACTTCACCATGCCGACTGTGGACGCGTGCGCGCGGTGCGCGGCCCCGAATGCGTCATTCACATATACATCGCAAAGTCTGGCGAGCTTCCTGGCAAACCCGGGATCGTTGGCTTCTTCTTCGGCGTAGAAACGCAGGTTTTCAAGCAGCAGCACCTCGCCGGGAGCGGGCAGGCGAGCCTCGACTTCCGGACCCACACAGTCGGGCGCGAGGATCACCGGTTTTCCAAGCAGTTCCTGCAGTCGCCGAGCCACCGGTTTCATGCTCATCTCGGGGTTTCGCTTGCCCTTGGGGCGTCCCAGATGGGAGGCGAGGATCACGCCCGCGCCCGCGTCGAGCGCATACCGGATAGTGGGCAGGGAAGCGCGAATCCTCTTGTCGCTGGTGATTTCCTGTCCGCCGTTTGCCAGTGGGACATTGAAATCCACGCGGATGAAAACTCTTTTTCCCTTAAGATCCACATCGCGAATCGACAGTTTTGCCATCGCAATCGAGCTTATCAGAGCGGGCGATTCTACCGGACTTCGCTCATGAAGGCAAGGAGATTGCCTTCGGAGTCGCGGAAGAAGGCCATCCAGAGTTCGTGGTCTGGCATTTTGGCGATCATTTTGGGGGATTCTTCCAATGCCGCACCCTTTTCAGTAAGCCCCCGGCTTGACGCGTCGATGTCGTCAGTCTTGAAGTAAATTACGGAACTGTGGACCGATTCCACCGGCTCGGAGCGGCTCAGCATCAGTCTGACGCCGTCGCAATCGAAGAACGCCAGGTGGCCGGCAGAGAAGAGGAACCTCAGGCCGAGGACGTCTCGATACCAGTTCACCGCGCGCTCCAGGTCACGGACCGTGATTGCTATCTGGCCGATGGTCATGGGGCAGAGTATATCTCCCTCGCGACCAGCTTTTCTACCTCTCCGGCTCCGGAAGGACAGGCAGACCCGGCGCCCGGTATGCGAGAATGAGCGCGCCTTTGGCCGGCCCGTAGACCGGTTCTCTCGCCGTCGCATTGCCACTCACCGAAATCAGACTGCGGAAGCGCTCCAGGAGTAAATCGCTTCCGAAAACCCCGCCGGTCCAGCTGACCGTGACTGCTTCCTCGTCAGTCCAGAGCTGCTGCCGCACCGACGCGGCGAAAAGCGCCAGCTCCCGGGCCGCGTTCTGCAGCACCAGCGTCGCCAGCGGGTCGCCCTCTTCTGCCATCCGGTTCACGATCTTGGCAAGAGTTGCCACGCGAGACCGCGGCCACTCCGGCTTGTAGAAAAGGTGGAGCATTTCGTTGGGATCCGCCGTGCCTGTGGCCTCCAGCAGCGCGGGTGTGAGCGCCGTACGCGCTCCCCATCCCTCGTGCTCGCGCAATATGGTCCGCAAGGCCTGGCGCACGATATCGAAGGCGCTGCCCTCATCGCCGAAGATATAACCCCAGCCCCCGGCGCGCGCTGTTTCGCCGCGCGCATTTTTTCCGAAAGCAATAGAGCCGGTGCCGCTGATGACTACGATGCCAGGTTCTCCGGCCGTCGCGCCCGCCAGCGCGATAGCGGCGTCATCGGTCACGACCACGTGCTCGGAGTCAAGCAGTTCCTCTAACAGGACCGATTTCCCCTCGGCGCCACCGCTCATTCCGAGACAGGCGGAACTGAAATGCCAGCGGTCGCCCTGCGCGCTCATGCCCGCGCGACTCGCGGCTTCAGAGATACACTCGCGCATCACGCGCAGGAATTTGGCGCGGGCTTCCGGAGCAGCCACGTGATTGCAAGGCCCTGCAGTAGCCCATCCAAGAATTTTGCCGTACTGGTCGGCGATGACCGCCGTGGTCGATGACTGGCCGCCGTCGACACCCAGAAAGCGGCCGGTCAGCATGCGCGGCGTATGCTCCGGCGAATGCTTTCCGCGATCTCGAGTTGCGCCCATTCGGATTCGCCGGCCCACAGCACGGAGGGCGCTTCGTCGGTGATTGCGATCTCGTCATGCAGAGCGCGAAAGCTCCAGATCAGATCGTGGTGCAGATGATAGGGTTCGTTGCGTTTCCGTTTGGGAGGAATGCCGTGAACGTCAATTCCAACCAGGCGCGGGGCGGCCACGGTATCGATCTCCACCAGCGTTTCTTCATGGGCCTCGCGGGCGGCGGTTTCCGCCAGACTGGCGTCGGATGCTTCGACATGCCCGCCAGGCAGCAGCCAGCGCTCCAGCCGATGGTGATGCATGAACAGGATCTTCGATTTTACGGGGTGGCGCACCACTGCCGTACACGTAATATGACCCGGAGTGAACTGATTCCGGGAAAACGGATTCTCCGTGGACCGCAAAAGTCCGATAACAAGCTCTCTGCTCTTTCGGGCCAGGTCATCATCGCCGGGATTGAACGCCTGCACGAGCTCCAGTGCTCTGTTGACGGTCACTGTGGCGGAGTCTTGTCGAGCATGCTCTTCGTCCAGATGCGGCCAGGGTCGAGTTGCAGGGATTTGTTGAACGCTTCGCGCGCCTCAGTGTTCTTCTTGAGCTTGCGTTGCGCGATCCCTATCCAGAGATAGGCTTCAGCTGACTTGGGATCTATCGCGAGAGCCTGGCGGAAATCTTTCATGGCGTTTTCGGGGCCGCCGCCGAAATTGACCGGCAAGTAGTAGTATCCAACGCCGTGTGCGATGAACGCCTTCGACGATTTCGGATCCATCTCGATCGCTTTATCGAGTGCCTCTTTAGCCCGGCGTCCGTAGGTGAGCGCGCCCATGATCGGATTAGCCGGAATGATCTGTCCGCAGAGCGTGCCCTCGATCCGGTAGTACTCGGCGTTCCTGGAATTCAGCGCGAGAGCTTTTTCGGCCTCGCGAGCGCCTTCCTCGGCGGCTTTCTGAGAACCGAGCTTATCGCCCAGCTCCATGGCAACTTCCGCCAGCAAAGACTGCGCGACCGCAGCTTTGTACCAGGCATCGGCTTCATTTGGAGTCTTCTCGGCGGCTGCAGCCAGTGCTGCCGCGCTCTGCGTCAACCCGGCGCGATCCTGCCGGTCACGCAATTTCTCCAGATCGTCGGCGGCGAAAACTGACGTGGTCAACAAACCTGCCGCGAGCAAAGCTGCCGCTATTTTCGTCATATCGATTTAAAGCTCCGCAGCTTTTATTAAAGCTCAGCCACTTTTCTCTGAACAAGCAAAAAGTACATCCCCAGGCTCAACAGCACAAGCCCGTTGACGGTTAGGACGGTGGGCGCGGTAAAAATCGGTACAAGCCATCCTGTCGTTACGCTGCCGAATGGCATTCCGCCCCGGAAAGCCACGTTGTAGACGCTCATGACGCGGCCGCGCATCTCGTTGGGTGTGATCAATTGCACCAAAGAACTGATCATCGCGAAAGCGCACATCAGTACCGCGCCTGAAAAGAACAGCAGCAGGCAGCTGAGCGGTATCCAGGTGGACATCGAAAATCCCGCAATTCCCGCGCCCAGCGCCACCAGCATCGAAAGCGCGACCCGGCCCTTATTCTCGATGTTCCCCAGCGCCGCAACCGTGAGCGCGCCCGTGATGGAACCAAGTCCGGAAGCCACGAGGAACAGCGTGTAGGTCATTTCATTCTGATGAAAGACGTTTTTCGCGAAGACCGGCAGGAAGGTGATCATCGGGATCGCCAGCGCGGTCATGCAGAACGCGATCAGAATCAGGGTCTCCATGGCGCCCTGTTTGCGGACGAAGCCGATGCCCTGTTTGATGCCGGTGAAGATAGAATCTCCCGTGCGCGGCGGCTTGAAGTTGATGTTGAGACGCGCCAGCGAGATGATCACGGCCACAAACGACAGAGAATTCAGCCCGAAGCACCAGGCCGAGCCCACATACTTCAGGGCGAGTCCGCCGAGAACAGGCCCCAGTACGCGGCCCACGTTGAACTGAATCGAATTCAGCGCGATTGCGTTGGGCACGTCGTCCCGTTCCACCAGGCTGGGAACGAGCGCGGAGTAAGCCGGGCCGCCGAAGGCTTGCGCGGTTCCCACGATGAACGACGACAGCAGAATCTCCCAGATCTGGATTCTGTGAAGCGCGATCAGCGCGGCGAGCGTGAGGGCGCTGGCCATCTGCACGAACTGCGAAATCATCAGCAGCCGGCGGCGATCCATGCGGTCGGCTACAACGCCGCCCACGAGCGAGAAGAGAAAAATCGGGATGTCGCCCAGGAAGGCGTCGAGGCCAAGCAGGAAGGGCGAATTGGTAATTTCGAGAACAAGCCAGTTCTGCGCGATCTCCTGCATCCACGTTCCGATGGTGGACGTGCAGGCTCCGAACCACAGAAGCCTGAAGTCACGGTACTGGAAAGCTTTGAAGGTGCGCCTGAACAAGCGGGTGCCGGACTACGGGAGTGGGTTTTCGCGGTGGATCAGATGGAGAAGATTCCCGTCCCCATCGTTGAAGAAAACCAGCCGGTTGCCCTGATTGTTCAGGGGCTCGCTCTGGAAATGGACTCCTTTGGCCTTTAGTTGTTCGTGCGCCGCGTCGAAATCGTCAATGGCGATAGCGAGGTGGCGGATGCCAGGGTTCTTGTTGGTCGCCATGGTTTGCGGAGGCAGCGAGCCTTCGCTCGGAATGATTTCGAGAATGCTGCCGTTGGGCGCTTTCACGAAGTAGTTTCCGGCATAGCTGAAATTGATGTGGAAGCCGAGATGATCGACGTACCACTGGGCTAATTTTTGCGGATCGGGGGAAGAAATCGCCGTGTGCTCAAGGCCCTGAAACATAAGGACGATTGTAGCGCGTGAGGGCCGGAAGTTGTCAGGCTAGTCGAGCTTTTCGGGTTTTATCTCGATGTTCTTTTCGCCGGCGGCTTTCTTCTCCCAGTACTTTTTCAGCCACGCTTCCCAGCTCTTGCCGGCAGCGGTATCGCGGCCCGTGAATGCCAGCCCCGCAATATCGGAGTACGGGATCGAAATCTTCACCGGCTCGGAATTGGGGAAGAGGCGGACGAAGCTGTCCTGCAGGGTGGCGCCCGTGCGGCGGTCGAAGATGTAGCCTTCCACTTTGGAACCGTCTTTGCGGGTGATCGTCACATCGCCCCGATAGTCGAAAGCTTTTTCGAGACCGTCGCGCAGTTCCTCGTCGCTGGCGGCTTCCCACGTCTGGCCCTGGAGTTTGTGGTGTTCGAACCCCGGGACTACTTCAAGGGAATCGGTATCGATTTCGGCGCTCACGTTCAGGCCTCAACTTCTTCGGCGTCTTCCTGATGCGCGTGAATCTGCACCAGGCCGGCTGGAGCATGTACGGACTTCACCGGCTCGTCCAGCATGCGCAGAGCTTCGGCATCCTCGTACTTCGAGGACAGCATGGTCTTGACGGTGGCGAACAATCCGCTCAGCGAATTGAAAGTGTGGTGGACCGCCGAGGCCTCGTATCCGCTGTGCACCATGCAGTTGGCGCATTTTGGATTGCCCGACTCCGTGCCGTAGCTTTCCCATTCGGTGGCCTTCATCAGTTCTTCGAACGTGTCGGCGTAGCCGTCCTGCAGCAGATAGCAGGGTTTCTGCCACCCGAAAAGGTTATACGTCGGCATGCCCCACGGGGTGCAGGTGTAATGGCGCTTGCCCATCAGGAACTCAAGAAACAGCAGCGACTGGTTGAAGCGCCATTCCGGCTTGCGGTTCGACAGAATCGCGCGGAACAGGCGGCGCGTTCTGGCCCGCCCGAGGAA
>DASZLO010000038.1:0-5966 GCA_035552315.1 Bryobacteraceae bacterium | reverse complement strand
CGGGTTTGATTCCGCTCCGCATCGTCGCCGGCGAACCTTTGCCGGAGCCGGGTAAAGGCGAAGCCCCGGCCTATGTGCGGAACTACAGGAGAGGGTTATGAACCAGCGCGAGAAAGCTGAACTGCTGCGGCGGCTGCATGCGAGCCCGGAGGTTCTGGTGCTTCCCAACGCATGGGATGCGATCAGCGCCCGCGTGGCCGAAGCGGAAGGCTGCGCAGCGGTTGCGACCACCAGCGCGGGTCTGGCGGCTGTGTTCGGCTATCCGGACGGGCAGAAAATTCCGCGCAGTGAAATGCTTTTTCTCATCGGAAAGATCGCGGGGGCGGTGCAGGTTCCGGTGACGGCCGACATCGAGGCCGGCTACGACGATCCGACGCAAACGGCGCGCGACGTGATTGCGTCGGGGGCCGTCGGAATGAATCTGGAAGACATGGTTGATGATGTACTGACGCCATTGGACCGTCAGATTGAGCTGCTCCGGGCTGTGCGGGCGGCATCGACCGCCGCCGGGGTGCCCCTTGTGATCAATGCGCGGACGGACATTTTTCTGGCGCGGCATGGCGATGAAGGGACGCGATTCGACCGCGCCGTGGAAAGACTGAATGCCTTTCACGAGGCGGGGGCCGATTGTCTGTTCGCACCGGGTGTCGCGGATGCCGAAACCATCGGGCGTCTGGCGCAGGCGTTGAAAGGTCCGCTGAATGTCCTGACGTCTGCCGGCACTCCATCTGTCGCTGAACTGAAGAGCCTGGGGGTTCGCCGCCTTAGTCTCGGGTCCGGTCCGTCGCGTGTGGCGCTGGGCGCCTATCAGCGACTGGTGCGCACCTTGCGCGACAGCGGGACCTTCGCGGCGTTGGCGACTGAGGCGGTGCCCTTCCCCGAGGTTCAGAAGTTGTTATCGCGGAACTGATGCGTCTATCGGATTTCGATTACGACCTGCCCGACGAGTTGATCGCGCAATCGCCTCCAGTCGAGCGCGATGGCGGGCGGATGCTGGTGCTTCACAGGGACTCGCAGCGCCTTGAAGACAGGCGATTCAAAGATCTGCCGGAGTTCCTGCATCCGGGCGATTGTCTGGTGTTGAATCAGTCGCGCGTTTTGCCGTCGCGGCTCCTCGGACAGCGGGAAAGCGGCGGAGAAGCCGAAATCCTTCTTCTGGAGCCTGTGGCAGATGCCGACTGGCGTGCGCTGGTGCGGCCGGGACGCAGGCTCGGGGTCGGGCAGCGGGTTCGCTTCGACGAAGGCTTCTCGGCTGAGATCGTCGAGCGGGGAGAGCGTGGGGAACGCGTCGTGCGCCTGCACAGCGACGATGTTTACGCAGCGATCGAACGTGTCGGCCATATGCCCTTGCCGCCTTACATCAAGCGGGAAGACCAGGTGGAAGACCGCGAAAGGTATCAAACGGTATTCGCGCGGGAACGTGGCTCGGTAGCGGCGTCGACGGCCGGCCTGCATTTTACACAAGAAATTCTGGAACGCTGCGCTTCGGCGGGAGCGGACATTGCGCATGTGACGCTCCATGTCGGGCTCGGGACCTTTCAGCCCATCGATCGCGAGGATTTCGAGCAGCACCAGTTGCACTCGGAGCGGTACTCCATTTCGGGTGAGGCATGGGGAAAAATCGAAGCCGCGCGGCGGGTGGTGGCGGTGGGAACGACCAGCGTTCGCTCTGTTGAATCGGCTGCTTTGCGGGGCCAGCGGTCGGGCAGCACGAACCTCTTCATTTATCCCGGCTACAAGTTTCAAAAGGTTGGCGCGATGCTGACCAATTTCCACTTGCCGCGCACGAGTTTGCTGCTGCTGGTGTGCGCGCTCGCGGGGACGGAATTCGCTCTGTCCGCTTACCGCCACGCGGTCGCGGAGAAGTACAAGTTCTTCTCGTACGGCGACTGCATGTTAATTCTTTGAGTTCTTCAGCTTCGCGATTTTCTTGCGGACCTCGCCGGCATTCTTCGAATCGGGAGCGAGCTGCAGGTACTTTTCATAGGCTGCGAGCGCGGCTTTGGAATCGTGATTCTTCTCCTGGGTTTCTGCCAGGCGCAACCAGGCATCGGAGTTGCCGTCGTTCCATTTCGTGGCTTCGAGGAAACGATTGGCCGCTGCCCGGTAATCGTTTTTTTTCGAATAGTATTCGCCGACTTCCACTTCCTTCTTCGACTGCAGCGGATTGAATTTATATACCTTCGGCGCGTCGGACTTGTCCTCTTCCGGCGGCAGCTGAACCTGATCGCCGGCAGGTGGAGGCGGCGCGGGCGTTTGTTGCGCGGAAACGGCTGCGACGCCCGCCGTAAAGACCGCCGCGATGATCCAGCGTGACATAATTTAAGTATATTGTCCCTGCGGGAATCCGCACAAAAACTGCTCCGGGAAAAGGTTGCGCAACTGCCCCTCCTGCCTGGAGTGTATCTATACAAAGACGGCGGCGGGAACATCATCTATGTCGGCAAGGCGAAGCTGCTCAGAGCGCGTGTTCGCAGCTACTTCAACGAAGAGCGCCTGGCCGACGTCAAGACCGATTCGCTGATCAGTGAAGCGCGCGATCTCGATTACATTCTGGTCGACAACGAGAAGGAAGCTCTCGCCCTTGAGAACAATCTCATCAAGCAGTACAAGCCGCGTTTCAATGTTCTGCTCCGGGACGACAAGACCTATCCGTATATCAAACTCACCAATGAGCGGTTTCCGCGCGTTTATGTAACGCGGCGGCTGCTCAAGGACGGCTCGACATATTACGGGCCGTACTTTCCGGGCAATCTCGCGCACCGGCTGGTGCATTTTATTCACCGGCACTTTCTGGTGCCTTCGTGCAAGGTCGATCTGCGGCGGTATCATCCCAAGCCCTGTCTGCAGTACCACATTCACCGCTGTCTGGGACCGTGCGTGGAAGGGTTGACGACCCCGGAAGCATACGAGCAGGCGGTACGGCGGGTTCGGTTGTTTCTTGAGCGCAGGCATGGCGCGCTGGCTTCCGAACTACGGGAACGAATTCAGGAAGCCTCCGACGACATGCGGTTTGAAGAAGCAGGCGCCATGGCCGATCTGCTTGCAACCGTGGAAGAATTCGATGAGCGCCAGAAGATGGCGGCGGCATCAGGCGACGATGCGGATATTTTCGGGTTCTATGCCGAACCTCCGCTGGTGGCCGTGAACCTTTTCCATTTGCGCAACGGGCAGATCGTCGACCGGCGGGACTTCTACTGGGAAGACCAGAAGGAATTCGATGCGGCTGAATTCTTCTCGTCTTTGCTGCTGCAGATTTATCTCGACCAGCAGTTTGTTCCGAACATCATCCATGTGCCGGTGGATTTTGAAGACCGTGAAGTGATGGAGGAACTGCTTACCGAGAAGAAGAACCGCAAGGTGGAAATTCATACTCCGCAGCGCGGTCAGAAGAAGGCGATGCTGAATCTTGCGCAGACGAATGCGAAGCATAGTTTCGATGCGCGGTTCCGTGTTCTGAAGCCTTCGTCGGTGGCAATTCAAACGGCGGTGCAGGACGCCTTGAGTTTGCCGGAACCGCCGCGGCGCATTGAGTGTTTCGACATCTCGCATATTCAGGGCACCGACAAAGTGGCCAGCATGGTGGTTTGGGAAGACGGCCGGATGAAGAAGGCGGACTATCGGAAATTCATCATCCGGACGGTGGAGGGGAATGACGACTTCGCCAGTATGAGCGAGGTCGTTACGCGGCGCTACTCGCGGCTCAAGGAGGAAGGCCAGCCCATGCCAGGGCTGGTGTTGATCGACGGCGGCCTGGGACAGTTGCATGCTGCGCAGGATGCGCTGGAAGCGATCGGAATCGCCGATCAGCCGCTGGCTTCAATCGCCAAACGGGAAGAGATTATTTATGTCTTCGGGCATGAAGACGAGCCGGTGGTGCTCGACCGTTTCTCACCGATTCTGCATCTCGTCCAGACGATTCGCGATGAGGCGCATCGGTTTGCAGTGACTTTTCATCGCACACGGCGGAATGCCCGTACGCTGACTTCGGAGCTGGACCAGATTCCCGGGATCGGGGCGATTACGGTTCGAAAACTATTGAAGGAGTTCGGAAGCTCGGATCTGGTGCGGCAGGCCTCAGAGGAGGATCTGGCGAAAAAGATCGGGAAGGCCGCGGCGCACAAGGTGCGAGCGCACTTTACGGTTTGAGGTGTCGGGCCAGGAATTCGTCGGCCGCGTGATAGGCGGTCAGCCAGTCGGCGTGCAGGAGAAATTCGTGCACTTCATCCGGGAAGACGATTTGTTCGAAAGGCACACCCTGTTTTCGCAGGGCTTCCACGTTCTGTACCGTCTGGCTGAAGGCGACGTTGCGATCGTCATCCCCCTGGATCAGCAGCACCGGAGACTTCCATGTGGAGATCGCCGCGATCGGCGAAGACTCTCTCGCGAGCCGCTTGAATTCGGGTGATGTGGCATCTGTAAATTCCAGATTCCAGTCGTAGATTCCATGGAGATCCACGCCAACAGCGAACAGGTTGGACGCACGGGCCAGAGCGAGGGCGGTCAGATAGCCGCCGTACGATCCTCCCCACGCGCCGATGCGCGCCGGGTCCACGTCAGTTCGGGTCTGGAGGTATTTTGCCGCGCCCTGGACATCGTTGTATTCGCTGGCGCCGGTGGGTCCGAAGCGGAGCGCCTCGCGGAAATCGGTTCCATAGCCGATGCCGCTGCGATAGTTGACTGAAAGCACCACGTAGCCGAGGCTGGCGAGATACTGATTGAATCCGTAAGCCTGGTTGTAATACTGCATGGGATGCCAGCCCAGCAGCATCTGTCTGCGCGAGCCGCCGTGAAAGAAGACGACGGCAGGATGTTTGGCTGCGCCCCCGGTCGGCGGCAGGAAAACCTGGCCATGGATTTGCATTCCATCGGCGGCCGCGAAGATTACCTGCTCGGGCGGGTCAAGCGTCATCGCATGAGTGGCAGCGAAATCGCGGCTGCGTCCGGAGCTTTCCAGCAGCGCGGCTCTGGCCGGGAATTTGTCCGAATGCAGGAAGGCGATGCTTCCGTCGTTCAGCGATGCGGGCGACCATTCGATTCCGGCGCCGTTCGTCAGCCGTGCCGGAACGCCCCCGCCGGCGTCCACTCGCCAGAGGTGACGGCGATCGATATCGCCCTGATTGGATGAGAAGACGATCGACTTGCGGTCGGGCGTGATCGTCACGTTATCCACTTCGAAATTGCCGGGCGTAAGAAGAATCGCGGCGCTGGCTTGGGCGGGCAGTGAATAGAGATGCTGCCAGCCATCGCGTTCCCACGGGAAAACGATGTTGCCGACCGCTGTCCAGTGCAGCTGATCGCTTCCAGCCAGTGGCCAGAACACGCTTCCGGGGCCTTCCTGCGCATGCCAGACCTCGCGTCCTTTGCCGGTTTCCAGATCCACCACGCGGATGGACCACGGCTGGCCGGTTCGTTTCGCGCCATACACGCCGGCCTCGCGCGAAGCCGGAATGCGAATGAAGGCGATGCTGCGGCCGTCGGGCGACCACGCGGGCGAACGGTCCGTGTCAACGCTCGGATCGAGGTAGCGAAGCGTCTTTTGCGCCTTGTCGTAAACGCCGATCAAGGCATGATCCGTGCGATCGCTCGTAAATGCCAGGTGCGTGCTGTCGGGTGACCAGGCAAGACTGCTGACAGATCCCCGGACTGGAACCAGAGGTCCGTGTTCAGTCCAGATTTGACCGCCGTGCAGCCAGACAATCATGGAGTCGTCGGGTGCGATGGCGGGCGAGTGTCCGTCGCCTATTTTCTGAGGCTTGCCAATCGGAGGAGCCACCCACACTTCCTGATGGGTGCCCGCGGGATTGTGCAAAGGGTTGGGAGTCTCTCCCTGTCCATTAGGTCCTTCGCCGCGGGTGAAAGCAAATGCACCTCCGCTCGGGCTCCAGAATATGTCTCCAAGCTCCTGACCGTCGTCGGACTTGAATTGGGTGGCTTGTTTTGGCGTGAAATCGGGGGCTCTGGCA
>DASZLO010000037.1:0-55609 GCA_035552315.1 Bryobacteraceae bacterium | reverse complement strand
GTGAGCGTTCCCTGGCCCATTTCCGATTTGTGGATCATGAACGTGACCGTATCGTCGGTGCCCACGTGGATCCATGCATTCAACCGCGGCGCAGCTTCGCCCGCGCTCTGAGCAGTCTGTGCGGGCAGCCGGAAACCGATCATCAACCCGGCGGTGACTGAAGCTCCCGCCTGCAGAAAATTGCGGCGATTCATGCCTTGCCTCCCGCCAGCTCCGCTGCCCGGTGAATGGCCGAACGGATATCCTGGTAAGTCCCGCAGCGGCAGATGTTGCCCCGCATCACCTCGTCGATGTCGCCATCCGTTGGCTTCGATTTTTTCGAAAGCAGCGCCGCCGCGGCCATGATCTGGCCTGACTGGCAATAGCCGCACTGCGGCACATCGAGTTCAGTCCACGCACGCTGTACGGGATGCGATCCGTCCGTCGAGAGGCCTTCGATGGTCGTCACGTTCTTTCCGGCCAGCGAAGCCACTGTCGTGATGCACGACCGGACTGCCTGCCCGTCGATGTGGACCGTGCAGGCGCCGCAAAGCGCCATGCCGCAGCCGAATTTGGTACCAGTCATGCCTAAGGAATCGCGGAGGTACCAGAGCAAAGGCATATCGGGCGAAACATCCGCGGTTTGCGGTTGCCCGTTCAGTCGGAACCTTATCGTGGCCATAGGTTTATTGTATCCGCGATTCGCCAACCCGGGCGGTACAATGGCTTTACGAAAACGCCGCCGATCCGCGTCGCCCGGGGCCTTTCCTCAGGATCCCTATGTCTTCGGTTGCCCCGACGGTATCTACGAACGAAATTCCTCCCGGCCAGATGCTGTTCACCGGCTACGACCCCGGCACGTTTTACGATGAAATGGTCGCGCCCGGCGGCGAGCCGCGGCCCTTCGCCGCGCCCATGTATAACAAGATCGCGGGCATGCCTCTTGAAATTTTTGAGGAACGCCGGAAGCTTGCCGATCTCTCCTATCTCGTCCAGGGAATCACGTTCACCGTTTACAGCGACGGCCGCGGCACCGAGCGGCTCTTTCCTTTCGACCTGGTTCCGCGCATCATCCCGCGTTCCGAGTGGGACATCATCGAGCGCGGCCTTGCTCAGCGTGTAACCGCGCTCAATCTTTATCTGCGCGACATCTACGGCCCGCAGCGAATTCTGAAAGACCGTATCATTCCGCAGCATCTGGTCTACTCCTGCAAACACTTCCGCCGCGAAATGGTGGGGCTGCATGTGCCCCGCGACATCTACGTGCATGTGGCCGGAATCGATCTGGTGCGCGATTCGCGCTCCGGCCAGTACCTGGTTCTCGAAGACAACGCGCGGTCGCCCAGCGGGATCTCCTACGTGCTCGAAAACCGCCTGGTCATGCGGCGAACTTTTCCGCGCGCATTTGAACTCTGCGAGGTGCTGCCGGTCGATCACTATCCGGCCGAGCTGGTCAAGATTCTGCGCAGCCTTTCGCCCCGCAGCGGTGAAAGACCGGTGATCGTGCTGCTCACACCCGGCCTTTACAACAGCGCCTATTTCGAACATTGCTTCCTCGCCCAGGAGATGGGAATCGAACTGGTGGAGGGCCGCGATCTGGTGGTTGTCGACGACGTGGTGTACATGAAGACCATCCACGGCTTAACCCGCGTGGATGTGATCTATCGCCGCGTTGACGATGATTTTCTCGATCCCCTCGCGTTTCGCGCCGGTTCTCTGGTGGGCGTGCCGGGGCTGATGAATGCCTACCGGGCGGGGAATATCGCGCTGGCCAATGCCGTCGGTACCGGCGTGGCGGATGACAAGGCGATTTACGCCTACGTGCCCGCCTTCATCCGCTACTACATGGGCGAAGACCCCATCCTGCATAACGCGGAAACCTATCTTTGCTCCAAGCCCGATCACCTTTCTTACGTGCTCGAACATTTGCCCGAGCTGGTCGTTAAGGCGGTCGGCGAATCGGGCGGCTACGGTATGCTGATGGGCCCTTCTTCCGATAAGAAGACCATCGAAGATTTTCGCGAGCGCCTGGTGGCGGATCCACGCAACTACATCGCGCAGCCGGTGATTCCGCTTTCCCGCGTCCCTTCCTATGACCCCGTCACCGGTGTCATGAGTCCCCGCCACGTTGACCTGCGTCCATACTGTTTGTACGATGGCGAAAAAGTCACCATCGTGCCCGGCGGCCTCACGCGCGTGGCTCTGCAAAAGGGTTCCCTGGTGGTGAACTCCTCGCAGGGCGGCGGCAGCAAAGACACCTGGGTCCTGCGAGGCGACGACTAAGTTTTGCGAGGCTATCGATAAATGATGCTTTCCCGGATCGCCGATTCGCTGTTCTGGATCGGGCGATATATGGAGCGTGCCGACAACACGGCGCGCATCCTCGACGTCAACTATCACATGCTGCTGGAGCAGCCTCCCGACACCTACAAGCTGCGCTGGGATCCTCTGATCGCAGTCACCGGCGAGCGGGCGCGCTTCTACAAGACCTTCGAGGAAGCCAGCTCCCAAACGGCTTTCGATTTTCTGGGCTTCTCGGAAGACAATCCGAATTCCATCGCTCAGTGCATCGTGCAGGCGCGTGAAAACGCCCGCACTATTCGCGACCGGATTTCGCGCGAACTCTGGGAAGACATCAACAGTCTCTACTACAAAATCACCAAACTTCGCGACAACAATGAGGACCTCTCCCGCTTCTGCGACGCCGTGAAGCGCGGCGGCCATCGTTTTCACGGAGTCTGCGACGCCACCCTGGCGCGCGACGAAGGCTGGCATTTCGTGGCGGCCGGCTGCGTGCTGGAACGCGCCGAAATGACCGCGCGCATTCTCGACGTGCACTATCATCAGCTGCTCGAAGGGCCGCCCGTCCTGAATGAAGCCCGCAGCCACCTGTGGATGGCCGTCCTCAAATCCGTGGCGGCATATGAATTTTACAAGCGCGAAAACACCATGATCGAGCCCACCCGCGTGGCGCAGCTTCTTCTTCTCGATGCGCGCCATCCGCGATCGGTGCGCTTCAACGTGGGAGCGTTGCAGAGTTCTCTGCACGCGATCAGCGGATCGGTTCCCGGCACCTACGCCAACGAAGCCGAACGCCTCACGGGCAAGATGCACGAAATG
Organism: Bryobacteraceae bacterium; assembly: GCA_035552315.1. GTDB lineage: Bacteria > Acidobacteriota > Terriglobia > Bryobacterales > Bryobacteraceae > BOG-234. Next base: position 52,510 of record DASZLO010000037.1, on the reverse strand, counting down.
CTGACTTACGACAGTATCGACGAAATCTTCGCCGGAGGGCTTCACAATTACCTGACCGAATTGCAGGAAATGTGCCGCAGCATTGGCGAAGAAATCACGCGCGCCTATCTTAACTACGCGGTGACGGCCTGATGAACCCGATGAACCGCTACAAACTTTCCCACGTCACGCATTTTTCTTACGATGGGCCGGTGTCGGAGAGTTACAACGAGCTGCGCCTGCGTCCCCGCCATGACGAATCGCAGAGCTGCCTCTCATTCCGCCTGACCACCACGCCGGCGTCGCGACCCACCGCGCATCTGGACTATTTCGATAACTGGGTACATCAGTTTCACATTCTTCCCGAGCACAGAAACCTGCGGGTCGAATCGGAAGCGGTGGTGCTCGTTCATCCGATGATCTCCCGGCCCCTGCGCGAGTTTTCCATGCAGGAACTCGATTCGGTGCGGGACTCGCTGATGGACGACCATTTCGACTGGCTGTCGCCCACCCAGTATTGTCCGCTGTTGCCGGCCCTGAATGATTTGATCGAGCAAAGCGAGCGGCGGTCGGACGGCAGCGCGCGGGGCTTCGCCGATGCCGCTGCCCGGGTGGTGCACGAGAACTTCACGTACAAACCCGGCGCCACTCACGTGCATTCGTCGGTGCAGGATTGTCTGGCGACAGGCGCCGGCGTTTGCCAGGATTTTTCGCATCTGCTGCTTTCCATGCTGCGACTGCGGGGTTTTCCCGCCCGCTACGTGTCGGGATACCTGATTACCGGGGAAGCGCTCGATACGCAGTCAGAATCCGATTCGCAATCCGCCATGGAGCGCGTAATCGGCGGCCAGGCCTCCCATGCCTGGGTGCAGGTTTACATTCCGGAGACCGGCTGGATCGGCCTCGACCCCACGGCTGGCGAATTCGCGGAGTCGCGCCACATTCTCATCGCGCGCGGCCGTGACTATGGCGATTTGCCGCCGGTCCGCGGGGTTTACAAAGGCCATGCGGGCCAGAGTCTTTCTGTTGACGTGCTGGTTAGACCCGCCCTTGACGACGATGGCGCAGAACTCCTGCAGGAAACTTCGGCTGCGCCACCCCGTCCACCGGTCGAGGAAATACAGCCCCAGCAGCAACAACAGCAATAGCGGGGCGAATTCGATTCTGGACAATACCGCTCATTCGTCATCCCGCACTTGTTGTGCTGCTCTTTTCGAGAACCTATAATTCATGTGAGGTCGCGATTTGGACCTCGGGATTCGGCCTGATCCCCTGAGATCCGGCCGTTAGAAACGGCAAACGCAGTAACAACCCGCCGCCCTGTTGCGCAACCTGTACAACAATTCTGACGAGTTTCATTGCACGCAATCGGACCAGGCGATGTAACTATTCGAAAGGAATAAATCGTGCCACAGGTCGCTATCAAGAGAGTCGATGGCAAGAAGACTTCAACCCCTGCCATCCTCGAGGAAGTAAATGCACTGTCGGAACAGATTCGCCAGCGTGCGTTCGAGTCGTTCGAACGCCGCGGCTATGATGACGGGTCCGCATTGACTGACTGGCTCCAGGCCGAGCGTGAATTGTTCGAGGTTCCGGAATCGGAACTTGTGGAGCGGGAGGAAAAATTCGAAGCGCGCCTGAGCGCGCCGAGTTTTGAACCTTCCGAAGTGCAGATAATTGCATTGCCCGATGCCCTGATCGTGAAAGCGCATTCCAGCCATACGCAAGACCGGGGCGATGGAGACATTCGTTTCCGGGAGCTTGAACAGAAAGACCTCTTCCGGCGCTTCGATCTGCCGTCCCCCATCGATGTCGAGCAGGTATCCGCGAAAATGGATAAAGGGATACTGCAGCTGACCGCTCTGAAGAGCAAGCAGGCGGACACATCGGGGCGACGCACGGTTTCAGCCTAGGACGTCTCCAGGAACTCTACTCCGCCATATGCCGCGCTGATTCCGTCGGAGCGGCGGCGCGGCCATGCATCGCCTGGTGGTTCACCAGCGCGAGATAGGCTTTGTCCCGTTCGTCCACCGTTCTCTGGTGCTCGCTCTTCATGCTTCGATACTCGGCGAGTTCCGAAACGGTCGCCCCGTGTTGATGTGTTAGAAAATACCCTCGCAACGCAGCCTCGGCTCTATCGGCAAAGACCATCGTTTCAATAAACATCCCTGACAGGTGCTGGCATTCATCGCAATTCATAATGGTTGATCCGATCCAGCATATTAAAGTGCAACGCTGTTGCCAGAGTTGTGCATCATCCCTCCGGAGGCCCGCACCCCCCGGGCGCGCTACCATCATAAAAAGCCCCGATAAACATGATCCAGACCCTCTTCGGCTCCGTTGAACAGGAGCCAACGCTCCTTGAGAAGCTCAAGTCCGGCGTCCAGAAAACCCGCGAAGGCCTCGTCTCCCGCATCGAAGACGTAATCTCCGGACGCAAGCAGATCGACGCCGATCTTCTCGAAGAGCTGGAATACACTCTCATCAGCGCCGATATCGGCGTCACCACAACCAACGAAATTCTCGACCGTATCCGCGAGCGCGTGGACCGCAAACTGGTGGGCGATTCCAGCGAGCTCCGCGGCCTCATCCGCGAATATCTCCTTGAAGTCCTCCAAACCGCCGACCGCCCCCTCGCTTATGTTGACGATCCGCCCGCGGTGATTATGCTCGTGGGTGTCAACGGAGCGGGAAAGACCACCACCATCGGCAAACTCACCGCGCATCTGAAAGCCGAAGGCCACAGCGTTATTCTTTGCGCCGCGGACACCTTTCGCGCCGCCGCCATCGAGCAACTGGAAGTCTGGGGTGAGCGCACCGGCACCCGGGTCGTCCGGCAAAACACCGGAGCCGATCCTGCCGCCGTTATGTTCGACGCCCTGCAGTCCGCCAAAGCCGCCAAAATCGACTACGTCATTGTGGACACCGCCGGTCGTCTTCAGAACAAAGCGCATCTCATGACCGAACTGGAGAAAATGCGCCGCACCGCCGGGCGCGTAATTCCCGATGCGCCCCACGAAGTGCTTCTTGTTCTGGACGCCACCACCGGACAGAACGGCCTCGAACAGGCCCGCAAATTCACCGAAACTTCCGGTGTAACCGGCATCGTTCTCACAAAACTGGACGGCACCGCGAAGGGCGGCGTCATAGTAGCCATCGCCCGCGAACTGGGCCTGCCCATCCGCTTCATCGGCGTCGGCGAAAAAGTGGACGACCTGCTTCCCTTCGATCCTGAGAAGTTCATCGATTCCCTGTTCGCCCTATGAACGCCGAGCACATGCGGGAGGCGCTCGACCTCGCGAAACAGGGCATCGCATTGGCTTCGCCGAATCCCATGGTGGGCGCGATCATCGTTCAGGACGGCAACGTGGTGGGCCGCGGCTCCTATCGTTACGATCACGTGACGCACGCCGAAATACTCGCCCTCAATGAAGCCGGCGAAAGCGCCCGCGGAGCCACCATGTATGTGACTCTCGAGCCCCATGCGCACACCGGGCGCACCCCTCCTTGTACCGACGCCATTATCAACGCCGGGATCAGGAAGGTCGTGGTGGCCTCCACTGATTTGAACCCCGCAGTTTCGGGAGCCGGCTTCCGCCAGCTGGCAGGCGCTGGCGTCGAGGTCGAAATGGCTTCGTTTTTTCGAGAGGAAGCCGACAAGCTCAACGAAGCGTTCTTTCATTTTGTGAAGACCGGGAAGCCGCTGGTAACGCTGAAATCCGCCTTGACCCTGGACGGTAAAATCGCAGCCCCCGAAGACAATACCGGTTGGATCACCAGCGAGCGGGCGCGCGCGCACGTTCAGCAATTGCGGCACGCCTCCGATGCCATCGTAACGGGAATCGGCACCGCGCTGGCCGACGATCCCCTGTTGACCGATCGCCTCGATCTCCCCCGCGTTCGCCCCCTTCAGCGAGTTGTACTGGATTCCACTTTGCGTCTGCCGCTCGAATCCAAATTAGTGCGAAGCGCCCAGGGCGATCTTCTGGTCGCGGGCACCAGCGCGGCGTCCCCCGAGCGCCGCCGTGCTCTCGAAAGTCGCGGAGTCGAAGTCCGGCTTTTCGACGGCCCCCGGGGGCGAGTTGACATCCGCGACGTGATCTCCCTGCTGGGCGAACGCCGCTGTCTCTCGGTGATGATCGAAGCGGGAAGCAAAGTAAACTGGGCCGCACTGGAAAGCGGCGCCGTCAACAAGGTGTTCCTCTACTACGCCCCCAAGATCCTGGGAGGCCTGCAATCGTTGCCAATGGCGGGAGGAACCGGAAAATTAAGACGAATGGACGCCATCCGTCTGGAGCGGGTCGCTCTTCACCAGATCCCGCCAGACGAATTCGCCGTAGAGGCCTACGTAATTTAATGTTCACAGGAATCATAGAAGAAACCGGTCACGTCGAAGTTCCCGGGGCCAAACTGAGAATCCGCTGTAATAAAGTTGTGTCGGACCTGACCATCGGCGCCAGCATCGCCGTGAATGGAGTCTGTCTGACCGCGGTAGACATCCACGAAGACGGTTTCAGCGCGGATCTCGCCCCCGAAACCCTGCAGCGCTCCAGCCTCGGAGACCTGCGCCAGAACGACGAAGTGAATCTCGAACGTCCCCTCACCCTGCAAGCCCGCCTGTCCGGACACATCGTACAAGGCCATGTGGACGGAACTGCCATCCTGAAATCCCTGGTTGAGTTGACGGACAAGAACTGGGAACTAACCATTCAGATCCCGCCGGACCTGGATAAATTCCTGGTCTACAAAGGCTCCATAGCAATAGACGGAATCAGCCTCACCATCGCCTCCGTCGCGGACGGCGAGCTCAAAGCGGCCATAATCCCGCACACGTTTGAAGCCACCAACCTTCACGCCAGAAAACCGGGCGACCGCCTGAACATCGAATGCGATGTCCTCGCCAAACACGTGGACAAGCTGCTCTCTAACGTTGACTTAAACCGCCATCGACAGCCAGCAGTTGCCCCGTGACAAACCGGGTGCTGTTCAGAAAATAAAGCACAGCCTCAGCCACTTCTTCTCCTGTACCCGCGCGGCCCGCTGGCGTAGCCGCCACAAAGCGCTCAATCCGTCCATCGCTGGTGCCAAACGGAATCACTCCAGGCGCCACGCTGTTCACCGAAATTTTCGGAGCCCATGCTTTCGCCAAAGCCCGCGTCAGCATCACCACTCCTGCTTTCGACGAACAGTAGTGCGCGTGCTCGGCCCAGGGTCGCAGTGCGCCCAGTGAACTGATATTCACGATGTGCCCGCCATCGCCGGCCAGCATGATCCGCGCCGCCGCCTGGCAGCAGAAGAAGGTAGCTTTCAGATTCACCGAATGTATGAAATCCCAGTCGGCCTCTTCAATTTTCAAAGGATCGAACCGGGTAAACCGGGCCGCGTTATTCACCAGCCCGTCCAAACGCCCGAACCGGTCCGCGACTCGCTCGAACATTGCGCGAATTTCCGCTACGCTCTCCAGATTTGCCTGGAACAAGGGAGCATCCCCGCATTCCGCCGCCGTCGCGCGAGCCTCCCGTTCCGATTCACCGTAATGAATAGCCACCCGGGCCCCTGCCGCCGCCAGTTGCAAAGCGATCGACCGGCCAATGCGCTTCGCCCCGCCGGTAACTAAAACGACCTTGTCTTTCATTCAATCACCGGGGGCTCGGGCAGCCGGCCCGTCCAGTTCAAATATGTCCATCCAACCGCAGTCAGCGAACTGACCGCGCCCGCCACAGCGCCAATTGTCCGCGGTCCGTAACGCGTCGTCGCAATCCCCGTCGCCATCATCGAAATCATCATCGTCGCCCAGCTCAGCGATTCCAGCGTAGCGAACACCCGCCCCCGGAACCGGTCTTCTATATGATGCAGCAGTTGCGAAAAGTTCATGACCGAACTGATCGCCACCGCTGCCCGCGAGATCGTAATGAAAACGCACGCCAGCGCGATCGTGGGCATCTGACTGAACAGAATGTAACCCACTCCGTGGATCACGTACACCACGGCGATCGTGCGCTTGTACTGTGTGAAGCTGAGCTTCTTCCCCATCCAGTATCCAAGCGATCCCCCAATCAACAGTCCAATGCCCGCGAAGCCCCAGATCAGCCCGATCCCCCACGGACCCGCGTTGAAAACGCTTTCTCCGAACAGACTGAAAAGAATCTGCGCCGCCCCGCCGCCGCTCGCCCACCCCACGCTCACCATGGCGATCCCGAAGACCAGCGGCGTGTCCCGCATGTACTGGATGCCGTCGCGATACTGCCGCAGTCCCGACTCCGCCAGTTTGTGAACGGCTGCATGTACGCGGAAACCGCCGGGCTTCCGCAGTTGTGAAATGCAGAGTGCCGAAACCAGGAAAGAAAATGCGTTGAAGAGGAACGCCACCCGGAACCCGTAGCTGGTGCCCACCGCGCCCAGAAATGCCCCGATCGTCAGGCTCGCCCACGAGGTGGTCTGCGTCATCGTATTGGCCACGTGCAGCTCTTCCGGTGTGGCGATGCTGGGCAAAATCGACGATCGCCCGCTGGTGAAAAACGGCGAAGCGAACATTAGAGCCGCGCTCAGCAGATACAGCAGCAGAGTGCCCGGTTCTCCGATGCAAAAGATAAAGCCCAGCGCGATGAAGGTCCGAACGATATCGCTCGAAATCATCACGCGCTTCCGGTCCAGCCGGTCCAGCAGTACGCCCGCCACAGGACCCGCACCCAGCATCGGAATCGCCCGCGCCAGAAACACCCCGGTCACCACTAGTCCCGAGTTGCGATGCGTCATCGCGAGGCTGAGCACCGCGATGTTATTGAAGTGATCCCCGACCTCGCTGACGACCTGTCCGAACCACGTAAACCGGTAATTCCGGTTGGTGTACAGCAGCCGGGTAAAGGCGCTCAACGAACCTCTTCCTGCCGGACAATCAGGCTGGCGAGGAAGTCATGGTCGATCTCGTATCCGAACCCCCGCTCGTTGCGAATTGCGATCGTGCCGTCCGATGTCGTTTCCACCGCGGGCACGATGATGTCGCGCTTCCAGTAGCGGCTGCTGGCCGAAACGTCCCCGGGGAGCGTGAAGTTCGGCAGCGTGGCCAGCGCGATATTGTGCGCGCGTCCGATTCCGGCTTCCAGCATGCCGCCGCACCAGACCGGAATCCCCGCCGCTTCGCACGTATCGTGAACCCGCCGCGCTTCGGCAAATCCGCCCACGCGCCCCAGCTTGATATTCACGATCCTGCCCGCCTTCAACCGGATCGCCTGCTCCGCATGATGGACCGACCGGATGCACTCATCGAGACAAACCGGCGTCTCCAGTTGTCCCTGCAGGACCGCATGATCGATGATGTCGTCGTGCGCCAGCGGCTGCTCGATCATCATCAGATAGAAATCATCCAGCTGCTTGAGCCGGGCGGAATCTTCCAGCGTATAGGCCGAGTTCGCATCCGCCATCAGACGGATTTTCGGAAACCGTTCCCGCACCCGCCGGATCACATCCACGTCCCAGCCCGGCTTGATCTTCATTTTGATGCGCTGATAGCCGGCCGCGAGTTCAGCCTCGATCTTCCCGATCAGCTGCTCGACCGAATCCTGAATCCCGATCGAAACCCCGCAGGGAATCTCCATGCGCGCGCCGCCGCCGATTTCTTTCCAGAGAGGATTGCCGTGCAGCCTCGCCTGTAAATCCCACACCGCCGCCTCGACGCCGCCGCGCGCCATGTTATGGCCGCGAATGTGCCGCGTCAGAGGATCGACGTCCTCGGCGCTGCCAAGGTCCTTCCCGACGATCCGGGGAGCTGCATAGTCCCTGGCAATCAGCCACGCCGACTCCGTCCACTCCTCGTTGTAAAAAGGATTTTCTCCGGCGGTGATCTCGCCCCAGCCGGAAATCCCTTCCCCCACTGCTTCCACAATGATGATGTTGCGCGAGTATGTCCGGCTGAAGCTGGTCTCGAAGAAATGCACCAAAGGCATCTGGATCTGCCGCAAACGAATGCGTTCGATTTTCATGTCTTAGAGGACTGCCTTTCCGAACAAATACTCAATGCCGTCCTCGACCCGCTTCACTCCCACTGCCGCCAGGCCGCGCGCGAATGCATCCTCAAAATGGCTTGCGACCATTTCCTGCACGGCCCGCGAGCGCACGGGGGGTACCGCAAGCTTTTCGACAATATCGGGCAGGGGCCGTGGCTTTGCAATCCACCACTCCGCGATGCAGCGATCGGTGGGAAGACCGCCCTGCAGCGCGCTTGTGCTGGTGCCGTAAAGGTTGCGTTCGTATCGGCGTACAATCGCGCCCAGCCCTTCGATGTTGAACCAGGCGTTTTTTAATTGCAGCGGATCGAAGGTCCACTCGATCAGATCGTAGCCGCGCCCCAGGGCATCTTGTTTCTGGTGCAGCTTCAAACGCTTGCCGATCCCGGTGTTTCTGTACTCCGGCAAAACCCCCAACATCTGACTGTGGAGATACCGGTGGCCATCCGGCTTGGTCGCCGCGAAGGCAATCAGGAACGCGATCATCCGGCCGTTTTCATACGCGCCGAAAGCCTGTCCCCCGATCTTCACCGCCACGACGATCACGCGCGGCGGCAGTAATTCGGTATCGTCTTCGAAGCCCCAGATGGCTCGCTGGAGCGTGACGACGTCGGTGCATTCCTCCATGGTGGCAAGGCTGGAGATTACAATTTCGCTTCCTGCCACAGCGCCTCCAGTTCTTCGATGGGCGTACCCGCCATCTCGCGTCCCTGTGCCGCCAGACGCCGTTCGACATGCGCCAGCCGCTGCCTGAATTTCGCGTTTGTCCGCCGCAGCGCCTGTTCGGGATCCACCTTCACGAATCGCGCTATGTTGACCAGAACGAACAGCAGATCTCCCAGTTCGTCCTCGATCTGTTCCTGCGTGCCGCGCTGGCGGGCTTCGGCGAACTCCGCCCGCTCTTCATCCAGCTTGGCGAAAACCTCTTCGATATTGCTCCAGTCGAAGCCGGCCCGTGAGGCCCGCGAAGTGATCTGCCGCGCTTCCATGAGGGCCGGAAGCGCCCTCGGCACGCTGCTCAGGAGTCCCTGTTCTTCGGCGGCTTTCTTCTTCCGCTCCTGGCTCTTCACCTGTTCCCAGATCTTCAGAACCTCGTCGCCGGTCGCAGCCGATTCGTCGCCGAAAATGTGCGGGTGCCGACGGATCAGCTTTTCATTAATCGCATCCAGCGAATCGTCAATGGTGAAGCGCTTCTCCTCGGCCGCCATCTGCGCATAAAAGACTGCCTGCAGAATGAAATCGCCAAGCTCCCCGCGCAGTTCGTCCCAGTCGCCCCGGTCGATGGCGTCCAGCACCTCGTACGTCTCTTCGAGGGTGTACGGTTTGATCGATTCAAACGTCTGCTCGCGGTCCCACGGACATCCTCCGGGCGATCGCAGCCGGGACATGATGTCGACTAACCTCTGGAATTTGACGCCGGTGTTTTCCTGCAAACCCCAAATGTAGCATCCGTAGGGGAGTTGTTAGACTGAAGCTTATGAGTGAAGATCTCCAGCTCGAACCGGACGAGTCGCGACCCGAGTTGCCTCCCGCGGACTTTGATTTTCTGGTCTATTCCCTGCGTCTCCAGGCCGAGCTGAATCTGGGCCTGCTGCCCACCGGCGCTCCCGGCGAAGAAACCATGGGGCCCGACTTTGAACTGGCTCGCCACAACATTGACCTGCTTTCCATGCTGCAGGAAAAGACGAAGGGTAATCTCACGCGCGACGAGCAAATGGCCCTCGACAACTCAGTCACGGAATTGCGCTTCCGTTTCGTTCAGACCCAGGAAAATCAAACCGCCTGAAAGAATGAGCGTAAAAATCAGGGTACTCGGTTCCGGTACGAGTTCCGGGGTGCCGACCATCGGTTGCACCTGCGCCGTTTGCCACTCCGCGGATCCGCGCGATACCCGGCTCCGCCCCTCAATTCTTATCGCTCACGGCGACCGTAATATCGTAATCGACACCACACCTGATTTTCGCGCTCAGGTTCTGCGCGCGCGCATCAGCCATCTGGACGCCATCGTCTACACCCACGGGCACGCCGATCATATTCTCGGCCTCGACGACGTGCGGCCGTTCAACTATCACCAGGGCGCACGCATTCCGATCTATGTGGCGCAGCCCACGCTCGCCATCATCGAGCGCGTTTTTCAGTATGTTTTCGACAACCGGGAGCGGAATACGGCTGTGCCCAAACTGGATGTCCATCTGATCGAAGATGCTCCGTTCGATGTCCTGGGGCTGAAGTTCGAACCCATTCCCGTAACGCATGGCAACCAAACCATTTTTGGATTCCGCTTTGGCAACGTCGCCTATTTGACCGACCACAACGACATTCCGGAGTCGTCCCTCGAACGCCTGCAGGGACTCGATGTGCTGTTTCTCGATGCCCTTCGGCATCGTCCCCATCCCACGCATTCGACGGTGGAAGCCTCCACCGCCGTTGCGCAAAAGCTTCGCGCGCGCCGGACCTACTTCACGCACATCTGCCACGATCTGTCCCACGCCGAAACACAGGCGACGCTCCCTGAAGGAGTTTTTCTGGCGTACGACGGCCTTGAAATCGACGCATGACGATCTTTCGTTCTCCGGCGGAAGTCCCGGCATCATTCGGCCCCTCGGCGGTAACCATCGGCAATTTCGACGGCGTCCACGCCGGCCACCGCCAAATCATGCGGCAGTTGAAGAGTCCTGGCCTGACGCCGGTTGTTCTTACCTTTGACCCTCACCCGGCTAAAGTGCTTGCGCCCGATCGCGCGCCGAAACTTCTCATGACGATGGCGCAGCGTCTGCGGGCCTTCGAATCCGAGGGTATCCAAGCGGTTCTGCTTCTGCCGTTTTCCACGGACCTCGCCGCGCTGACCCCCGAGGAATTCGTACGCCAGGTTCTGGTCGGCACCCTGAAGGCTCGCCTCGTTCTGGTCGGCGAAGATTTCCGCTTTGGACACAAACAAGCCGGGAATATCGATACGCTGCGCACGCTTGGCCGGCAATACGGATTCGAAGTATCGCCGATCGCGCCCATCGAGCAGCGGCATGAACGCATCAGCAGTTCCCGCGTCCGGAAGCTGGTGACGGAGGGCGCGGTATCGCGGGCCTGTCGAATGCTCGGCGCCCCCTTTGCGCTCGAAGGCGAAGTAGTCAAAGGGCAGGGGATCGGCTCTAAACAGACTGTCCCCACTCTCAATCTTGCGCCCCGCAACGAAACGCTGCCGAAGAGCGGGGTCTATGTAACCCGAACACGAGACATCGATTCCACCCGCGAATGGCCGTCCATAACCAACGTGGGATACCGGCCCACCTTCAACGGCAAAGAGCTGACGATTGAAACCTTCCTGCTCGGCCCTTTCGACGGCAGCTCACCGCAAAAAATCGAAGTGAAATTCCTTGCTTTCGTACGGGATGAACGCAAATTCGACACTCCCGAAGACCTGAAAAAGCAGATCCTGCGGGACGCGAGTGTAGCAATCCGGTTACACCGGCGGTTATCCGGCCTCGGGATGTACTAAAATCTTCCTCATGAGTTTCTCTCCCGGCAAGATCAAGCACATGAATGCGTTATCCAACGACCGCGGAATCATTGCGGCCGCGGCGATGGATCAAAGAGGCAGTCTGGCGAAGTCGCTGGCGAAGGCCAGGGGCGTGTCCCCGAAGGACATACCGGACTCGATGATGGAGGAGTTCAAGGTTGCCGTTTCGCGCATTCTGACTCCCTATGCAAGCGCCATTCTGCTCGATCCCGAATGGGGATTGCCGGCCGCCGCGGCCCGGTCGAAGAATGCCGGCCTGTTGCTCGCCTACGAGAACAGCGGCTACGACAACACCAGACCCGGCCGCCTGCCGGATCTGCTGCCGAATCTCTCGGTGCGGCGTATCAAAGAAGAGCTGAAAGCCGATGCCGTGAAGATCCTGCTCTATTACGCTCCGGACGACGATCCGAAGGTGAACGATATCAAAGCTGCTTTTGTCGAACGCATCGGCGCCGAGTGCGAAACCTGGCAGATCCCCTTCTTTCTGGAATTCGTGAGCTACGACCCGCAGGGCGGCGATGAAAAGGGTTTTGAGTTTGCCAAAAAGAAGCCGAAGATCGTCACCGCCGCCATGACGGAGTTCTCGAAGCCGCAATACGGCGTGGACGTTCTGAAAGTTGAAGTGCCGGTCAATGCCCACTTCGTGGAAGGCAGTAGCGTATTCAAGGGTCAGGTCGCATACACCAGGGCCGAGGCGCTGGAGCACTTCCGTCACGCGGCCTCGGTCGCGACCAAGCCGTTCATTTATCTGAGCGCGGGCGTGACCAATCCGGAGTTCATCGAATCGCTCGGCATGGCCGGTGAAAGCGGCACCGATTACTCGGGCGTGCTTTGCGGACGGGCAACCTGGGCGGACGGCATGCCCATCTATGCAACGAAGGGACTGCACGCGCTCGAAGACTGGCTGTCCGACGAAGGCGTGAAAAACATCCAGGCCGTCAACCAGGCGATCGCCGCCACGGCGAAACCGTGGCAGGCGAAAGCCGGATTAGCGGCGACAGCGTAGTTATTTCAAAATAACCGGCAGCGTGGAGACCGCATCGGTTCCCAGGAACCGCAGTGCGGTCACGCCGATCTTGGTGGTCGATGTGCAGTCGAGCGTCCCCCGCTTGCCCACAAGCGCCGGGAACTGATATGCGGCCCAGTGACCCTGGGGATTCAATGCCGGTACCGTGATTGCACCGGGAATCACAGTGCCGGCATTGTCCCGGGCAACGCAGGTGACGGTAGCCGGATTAGCGCCGTCAATGTTGACGATTGCGATTCCGGTTGTAATTTGCGCCCCGGTCGGCCCATAGGTAGTTCCGTCGAAGGGGAATTCCGCTTCAAACGAGCCCAGTGTTTCGGAGATCGTCGCTTCATACGGGGTGCCGGAAGTACCCTGATGCCGGAAAAGAGCCTGCACGACAATCGACGGATTGGATTGAATTACGGCCGATCCTGACAGAGAAGTGCCTGGCCCAAGCGAGCCCGCTTCATAGAATGTGGTGCCAAGCGCAGGAATGGTGTCCGTCAACGCAAAGCCCTGAAAAGTCGCCGACGAAGTGCCGCCGGTCAGCGGAACGACCGCGGATGCGCCCTGATCGTTAAAGAAACTTATCGACAAAGACGTGGGCTGGGTGCTCTTGTTGATGACGTAAAAATCCGTCACGTAGGAACCGCCCGCCGCGAACTGCGGTATCACGCCCGAGGTGGTGGTGTTGGTAATCAGCCGGATAGCGTTATTTCTGCTGTCTGCGATGTAGGTATAGCCACCCGTGGGATCGAGCGCGACTGACGTCGGACCGCTCATGGTCGCGCTCGTTGCCAGGCCGCCGTCGCCGGTGTACCCGTCCGCCACATGTCCTGCGACCGTGATGATCTTGCCGTTCGCGATCTTGCGAATGATGTCATTGGCATATTCGGCGATATAGATGCTTCCCGTTGCATCGACCGCAATCCCGCGCGGGAGATACATTTGCCCCGATGTGGCCGCACCTCCATCGCCGCCATACCCGCCAATCCCGTTCCCCGCAACCGTGGTAATGGTGCCGCTGGTGATTCTGCGGATGCGATTATTCTGGGTGTCGCTGATGTATACGTTGCCCAGGCTGTCGACCGCCACTCCCATGGGAGCGAAGAGGGTAGCGGCCGTGGCAGGTCCGCCGTCTCCGCTGAAGCCTAATACGGCTGTGCCCGCGATGGTGTTGATATTGCCCCCGGATACCTTACGAATCCTGTGGTTCAAAGTGTCAGCGATATAGACGTTCCCGGATCCGTCAACCGCAACCGCGTAGGGATAATTCAGGTTGGCGGCGTTTGCCAGGCCGGCGTCCCCGCCGAAACCCGCCGTGCCGTTTCCCGCTAAAGTTGTGATGACGCCGCCGCTTACTTCGCGCACGACGTTTGCCACGGCATCGGCGATGTAGACATTTCCGGAGGAATCCACGGCCACGCCGGTGGGTGCCTGCAGGCCAGCGGCTGTGGCGAGGAAACCGTCGCCTGAATAACTCGCAAACCCATTGCCCGCGAAATTACTGATCACGCCGTTTACATTTACGATTCGAACCCTGTGATTCGAGGTATCCGCAATGTACACATTACCCACGGAATCGACGGCGACGCCGTTCGGGCCGTTGAGCAGCGCTGCCGCCGCCTGGGCGCCGTCCCCCGTTGTGCCGGGACTGCCGGTTCCGGCAAACGTACTGATCGTGCTGCCGGTCTGGGCGTTGACGCAGCAAGAGGCTATTAGAACAAGTAGGGCTGAAGATAATGGACGCAAGAATAACTCCTCAAAAGGGTCTTTAAAGGCGAAAGATACTGGACGAAAGTATAACCCATTACGGTTCGCTTTAGTTGTGCCGTCAAGGGAAAGTAAAGCAGGGCTGACGCGCCGTGGGTTCAGGCGTATTTCAGCAACGCCATGAACCCGTAATCCATATGCATCTGCTGATGGCAATGAAACAATGTCGGGCCGCGATTATTCGCCACGAAATCGGCCTCGATCTGCGTCATCGGCTGCACCACTACCACATCCTTCAATACGCCCGAAGTCGCCACGCCTTCCACCTTCGTCAACTCGAACGTATGCCGGTGCAAATGGACCGGATGCGCCTCGTCGCTTCGATTGTCGAAGATCAGCCGGTATCGCCCCCCTGCCTTCAGCCGAATCGGATCTGTTTTCGGATAAATCTTTCCATTGATGCTCCACTTGTCCACCCAGCGATGTCCTGCGAACACCTTTCTGAAAACCAGCGGTACCTTTTCGGCGTCCGGCAATACGCCCTGCGCCGTTCCGAAAACCGTATAGTCCCACTTGGCGGCGGACGGCGTGACCCAGCGGGGCTGGCCCGTCTGACCCGCATATTCGAAAACGATGCCCATGCCGTCCGTGCGGTCGTGGTCGTCGGTAGCGCCTAAAACCCAGATGCCCGGCTGATTCATCTCGATGATCGCGTCGATGCGCTCGGCCGGCCCGAGCTCCAGCGCCTCCACCATGGCGGGACTGGAAACAGCGTTTCCATCCATCGCCACCACGCGAAACCCGTGGCCCGCGAATGCGATACGGCGATGCTGGGTCGCGCTTGCGTTCAGGATGCGCACCATGATCCGCTGCCCCTCCTTCACGCGCACCGGCTCGCCCCATCCAAGCGCATGGCCGTTGATCGAGAACGCCTTCCATGCCGGGTCAAGCGATCCTTCGTCGTCATTGCCGCTGGTCATATAGGGTTCCCACTCGCGCAACGCGAGGAAAACTTCCTGATCGTACGCGCCAGGTTCCTGCTTCGGATCGATATAGAGGAATCCGAACTGGCCCGAGTAAGTGGCTTTGGTCAGGTCGCGCCCGGCCGCCGTGTGGGTGTGGTACCAGCGCGTTCCGGAAGGCGCTGGCGTGAACGTGTATCGCGCGTGGCCCCGGGGGGAAATCATCGGAGTCCCTTCCTCCATCGCGCCATCGACTTCGCTGGGGATATGAAGCCCGTGCCAGTGTACAAGCTCGGCCCGGGAGGTGTCGTTGAAAACGTCTATCGTTACAGGTTTGCCCTCCTTCATGCGCAGCAGGGGACCCGGCGAAGTGCCGTTATAGCCGATGGTTTTGACGATCTTCTTCGGCGATAATTCAACGCTCACCGGACCGATTCGGAGCGTAAAATCAGCCGGGCCCGGAGGCGGGGCCTGGGAGCCGTGCAAGGGCAATGATGCCATCCCGAGCGCGCCCAGAAAATCCCTGCGGTTCATGAATCTGATTCTAATCGCAGCCGCCCTTGCTATTTTGGAAACATAGTTTATGCAGATCCCTCTCGAAACGAATTCCGAACGCGATCCGGCGGTTCCCCTGGCCCGGAACAAACACCTGCGCAGATGGGTGGAAAAAATGGCGCAGCTTACGCAGCCAGCCTCCATTTACTGGGTAGACGGCTCGAAGGAAGAGTACCACGCGCTGTGCGGTCAGATGGTGGCCGCGGGCACCTTCGTCAAACTGAATGAAAAGCTCTGGCCGGGTTGCCATTATGCCCGGTCCGACGCCAGCGATGTCGCTCGTGTCGAGGACCGCACCTTTATCTGCTCCTTGTCCAAAGACGCCGCCGGACCCACGAACAACTGGGAAAATCCGTACGAAATGCGCAAGAAGCTCAAGGGACTTTTCTACGTCTGCATGCGGGGGCGCACGATGTACGTCCTGCCGTTCAGCATGGGTCCGCTGAATTCGCCCATGTCGCAGATCGGCGTGCAACTGACCGATTCACCCTATGTCGTGGTCAACATGCGCATCATGGCGCGTATCGGCCTTCCCGTATTTCAGGAGATCGATCGCGATATCAAGCGCGTGGTTCCCTGCATGCATTCAGTGGGCGCGCCGCTGGCGGACGACCAGTCCGATGTGCCCTGGCCCTGCAACAAAGAAAAATATATCGTGCATTTCCCGGAAACGCGCGAAATCTGGTCCTACGGCTCCGGTTACGGCGGCAACGCGCTGCTCGGCAAGAAGTGCTTCGCCCTGCGAATCGCCTCCAACATCGCGCGCGATGAAGGCTGGATGGCCGAGCACATGCTCATCCTCGGCGTGGAAAATCCCGCGGGCGAAAAGACCTATGTGGCGGCGGCTTTCCCAAGCGCTTGCGGCAAAACCAACTTCGCCATGCTCGTGCCCCCGGAGGGCTTCGAGGGCTGGAAAGTATGGACGGTCGGTGACGATATCGCCTGGATCAAACCTGACGAGTCGGGCCGTCTGCGCGCCATAAATCCCGAGGCCGGCTTCTTCGGCGTAGCCCCGGGCACTTCCGAGCACACCAATC
This sequence comes from Bryobacteraceae bacterium, assembly GCA_035552315.1. Taxonomy (GTDB): domain Bacteria; phylum Acidobacteriota; class Terriglobia; order Bryobacterales; family Bryobacteraceae; genus BOG-234. The sequence goes on along the minus strand of DASZLO010000037.1, from coordinate 35,738 downwards.
CCAACGCCATGGCCACATTGGCCCGCAACTCCATCTTTACCAACGTGGCTTTGACGCCCGACGGCGGCGTCTGGTGGGAAGGGATGACCGATGAACCGCCCGCCGAATGTCTCGACTGGCAGGGGCGCATCTGGACTCCCGAGATCGCCAAAGAAACCGGCGCGAAGGCCGCCCATCCGAATTCCCGGTTTACCGCGCCCGCCTCACAGTGCCCCACCATCGATCCCTCCTGGGAAAATCCCGAGGGCGTGCCGATCAGCGCCATCATTTTCGGTGGCCGCCGCGCCACCACCATGCCGCTGGTCTATCAGGCTTTCAACTGGAGCGCGGGCGTTTACACAGGCGCGACGATGGGCTCCGAGATGACCGCGGCCGCTACCGGCACAGTGGGCAAAGTACGGCGCGATCCCATGGCGATGCTGCCCTTCTGCGGCTATCATATGGGCGATTACTTCCGCCACTGGATCAAAATTCAGAAACGGCTCACCGAAACGCCCCGTATCTTTCACGTGAACTGGTTCCGCAAGGACGCCGCCGGGAAATTTATCTGGCCCGGATTCCGCGAAAACATGCGCGTTCTCAAATGGATCGTGGACCGTGCGCATGGCAGGGCCGTGGGGCGCGAAACGCCGATCGGCTGGATGCCCAAATACGACGATATCGAATGGAAGGGCATGGATTTCCCGCGCGAAAAATTCAACGAGCTTCAGGCCTTCGACGACGCTGCGTGGCGGGCCGAAGTAATGCAGCACGAAGAGTTGTTCCTCGGGCTCCACGACCACTTGCCGTCCGAAATTATTTACGAGCGCGAACTGCTGATTTGCCGGCTCTGAACGTGATTCTGACCGGCAGACATGTTCGGCTGGAACCTCTGGATTTCAGTCATGCCCCGGCGCTCGTGGCCGCAGCCACAGCCGATCTTTCACTGTACCGATGGACCCCCGTGCCCCGCGACGAGGCCTCCGCAAAGCGCTATATTGAGACGGTGCTTGCCTGGCGCGATGCCGGGACTGCGATGCCGTTTGCCACGGTAAGAATTGCGGACAATGTTCTAATCGGGTCCACGCGATTCTGGAACATGGAGCGGTTCAACTGGCCCGAAGGGCACGAGCGGTATGGCGTCCGGTTCGATGGCTGCGAAATCGGATGGACCTGGCTTACCCGCTCCGCCATTCGCACCGGCGCCAATACCGAAGCCAAACTGCTGATGATGACCCAGGCCTTCGAATGCTGGCAGATGCTTCGGGTTTGTCTGCACACCGATGCGCGCAACGAACGTTCGCGGGCGGCGATCGAACGCATCGGCGGAAGATTCGAGGGAATTTTGCGCGCGCACCGCATGGCTGCCGACTTTGTGCCGCGGGATTCCGCGCGGTATTCGATTCTGGCGGCGGAATGGCCGGATGTGAAACGCCGCCTGAGCGAACGTCTTGAGCGCTAGAGCCGCAGTCAAATTCGGTTTCGGCTGCACCGTGTTTGCGTGCGCGGCATGGGGATCCCCGGATGTCCTGCGCCGCGCCGAGGCGCTCTATCAGCACACCGACTATGCGGGTTCGCTCCGTCTTCTCGCCGCCGATCCGGTCCCCGATCCTGACAACTATCTGCTCGCTGGCAAAGATTACTTCATGATGGGCGATTACAAGAAGGCCGTCGAATCTTTCGAAAAATTTGTGGCGCTTTCTCCCCGGAGTTCTGAAGGCGAGCTATGGCTGGGCCGCGCATGGGGAAGGCGCGCGGAGACGGGCAGCTGGGTAACCGCTGTTTCGCATGCCACGCACGCCCGCCAGGCCTTCGAAAAAGCCGTTGCCCTCGACCCGCGCAACAACGAAGCGAAGAATGACCTGTTCGACTACTACCTGAACGCCCCCGCCATGCTCGGCGGCGGTATCGATAAAGCCGAAGCCGAGGCCCGCGGGATTGCCGCGGAAAGACCCGCCGAATATGAGTTCGACGAAGCGCAGCTGGCGGAGAAACGCAAGGATTTCAAATCCGCCGAGGACCATCTGCGCCGTGCCATCGAGCTTGATCCTCAAAGCCCCGGGCGCGTCGTCGATCTGGCGAGGTTTCTTGCCAAACGCGGCCGCTTCGCCGAAAGCGACGAGTTGTTCGAAAAGGCGCGCGCCATGGCGCCCGGCAGGGCCAAAACACTCTTCGCGCAGGCCAGTTCCGATTTGGAGAACCATCGCAACCGGGAGCAGGCGCGGCAGCTGCTTCAGGAATACTTGAAAGCTGATTTAACGCCCGACGATCCGTCGCGGCAGGAAGCCGGGAAGCTGCTGCGCCACTAAAAAACCGCCGAATGAAAGACGCTACTCTCAAGACCTATTTCGTGTTGTTTCTTTTTCTCGCCGCCAAAGCCGGAGGGAACTCCGCCATGGCTCTCGGCATGAAACAGGTGCCGGAGAAGATGTCGATGGATCCAGCGCTCTATCTGCATGCCATGCTCAATCCCTTTGTGGCGATGGGAATCCTTGCCCTCATCCTGTCTTTGCTGACCCGCATGGCGCTCCTCAGCCTCGCGGATCTCAGCTTCGTTCTTCCCGTCACCGCCGTGGGTTACGTGATCGCGGTGGTGATTGGGAAAACCTTCCTGCATGAGATTGTGACCGCGCAGCGCTGGCTGGGCACTTTGCTGATATTCAGCGGCGCCCTGGTGGTCGGCGCCACACCGAGGAAGACGACCGAATGAGGTGGCTCCTGGTGCTGGTAATGGTGACCGCCACTGTCGTCAGCGATTTACTTCAGAGTCACGAGATGAAGCAGGCAGGCGAGCAATCGGTGACGGCGCACGGTCTGGCGCGCCTGCTTCAGATCATTGCCCGGCGGCGTCTGCTGATTCTCGGCGTCCTCGGCAACGCCGTCTCTTTCTTCACCTTCATGGCGCTGGTGCAAAGCGAACCTTTAAGTTTCGCGGTACCTGCTTCCGCGGCTGGTTTTGTGCTGGAAACGCTCCTCGCCAGATTTGTGCTCCACGAAGAAATCGGTTTGAGGCGGGCTTCCGGAACTCTTCTGGTATTAGCCGGCGTCGTTCTGGTTTCGGGCTGACGCCAAAGTCGGCGTGACCGGCACCAGTTGGCCTTCGCGAATGTAATAGTCGGCGCCCCGCCAGCGAATACTGCTTCGCGTAAAGCTGACGAGCCAGATTCCGAATGCCACCGCGTCCCAGAAGGGGAGCAGCGGCAGCTGTCGCCACAGGACTTTCTGGCCCAGTCCACGTATCCCGATGACCCACGTCATCAGGATTCGCAGCGCCATGTACCCGCCCAGATAGCCCAGCGCCACGGCCCCGGAAGGATGCACGGCGATCGCTGCGAGCGACCACGGCAGGCCCTGCGTCAGCAGCAGTCCGAGATGTCCCCACGGCCGCATGTGGCGCATGACAACAATCCAGCGCAGGCGCTTGTGCAGCAATTCACGCATCGAGCCGTAATCGCAAACCGTATCGATCGCATAGCGGATCAGCAGCACCTGGTAACCCTGCTCGTCGATCAAACGGCCAACCAGAAGATCGTCGGCCGGACGGTTCTCCAGCACCGGATAACCGCCGAATCCGTTCAATCGCGCGCGCGTCGTGGCAATCGTCGGCCCCAGCGCGAACTTCATGCCTTCCAGTTGCCAGTCGATCAAAACCCCTGCATAGAAATCGGACATCATCCCCACGCTCTGCAGGTGATCGGTGAAGGTCTTGATCTCGATCGGCACATAGAGGCAGGTCACAGCGCCCACCTTGGGATCGCGCAAAGGCGCCACAACATGCCGAAGATAGTCCGGGCGCACCCGCACGTCGCTGTCGCTGATCACGACAACTTCGTGTGCGGCTTCGTTCACCAGGCGCGCCAGCTTGGCAACCTTGTCGTTTGTGGCAACCCGCCCGGACCCGTAAAGCACCCGGATCCTGCAGCGCGGGAAATCCGCGATCAGCCTGCCAATTACCGACTGAATGTAGTCGTCGTCAGGATCGATGCAGAAGACCATCTCATACTCCGGATAGTCGAGAACGCAGAAACTGGCGAGGTTTTCATAAGCGTCCGGATCGATGCCGCGAAATGGCTTCAGAATACTGACAGGCGGCGTGTACGACGGGTCGGGCTTCGCGGCTGGCTGCTGGAAATAGCGCCACCCGCTGAAGATCACGATGAGGTAGTAGATGAACGGGATCGCGGCGACGCCGAGGAAGATTACCATCCCGGATTCCCGTGATTCGTCACCAGCAGTTTACCCCCGCTTTTCGCCACCACCCTAAGCATTTCCGCCGGTAATCGCGCCGCCTTCTTCTCGCTGATTACCAGATAATAACGGTCCGGCCCCTGCCAAAGCGCTTTCCACTCGGAATCGTCGATAAATACATTCGGCGCGCCCGGCGCATACGAACCATAAACCAGGTTGTTGAATCTGCCATTGAGCAGCAGCGCCGGCCGGTTCGTGTAAAAGAAGATGGACGAGAAATCGTAATAGTGATGATCCACAATCAGCTTCCCGGCCGGCGCGCGGAGCAAGGCCTCGGCTAGCGGCCGCGAAGAGAGATAGGGATCGAATGCCGCCATGGCCACTCGCGCCGCCTGGAAGAACAGAATCGCCATCAAAGCGCTGGCGAGGAAGGCCCGCTGCCCCAGCGCCCGGAACGTTCCCGCCGCGCCCAGCAGAAACGCCAGCGCCGCCAGCAGGAGCGGAATCCGCAAATAAGCGAATGAGGCGATCGTGAGGTCCTCCATGTGTCCGAGTGAGAGCTTATAAGCGCCCGGATGGGAAATCAGCGCCGCCGAAATATCCCCCGGCGCCTGATAACTCAAGGAAAGGAAATAGAGGGTAAGCACTGCGCCAGCCGCAACCACAAAAATCCCGCAAAGAACCCGCGTGCCGTATCGGATCCAATTGCCGCCCGCGGCCATCGCCGATCCCAGCAGCAGCGCCAGCGCCGGATAACACGGCATCGAATAATATTCCTGCGTGGTCGAAAAAGTGAAGAAGACCAGAATGAAGCCCACCCAGCACAGGGCAAGGAGTCGCGTCCGGCCCGCCCGGTCCTCGGGCCTGTAACTGAGCTTCACGAGGGCGGGGAAGTACACGCTCCACGGAAACAGCCACAGCAGATGAAAGCCCCAGAAGTAAAGGCGCGGCACCGTGTCATAATCGCGCGGATAGCGCATATTCAGGAACCGCAGCAGCTGTTCGTTGATGAAATAGAACCACAGAAAACCGTGATATTCTCCCGGCGCGCTGCGCATCGTGAAATCGAACAGCGGCGGATTCCGAATGGCCGCGAGCACATGCCACGGCAGCGCAATTGCCAGCGCGAGCAGCAGGCCGCTCCCGATATGCAGCGCCCGCCTGATCTTGAGGACGAACAGCAGCCTGGTAACTGCCAGATAAATAATCGCGGCCGCAACCGGAAAGACAACGCCGATCAGGCTCTTGAACAACAAACTGGTCCCCAGGCTGGCCCACATCGTCAGCGCCCAAAAGCGAGGCCTTGGCTCCCGTTCATCGATTGCCCTCAGGAATGCCCACATTGACAGCGCAATGCTGCCCGTAAGCATCACGTCGGGAATCAGAATCCGGGTGAAGAGAAAAAGCCCGAAGCAGGTCGAAATGCACAGGCCCGCGTAAAAACCGGCGCGGCGTCCGAACGCCCACATGCCGAACGCGGTGGTAATCCACGCCAGCGCCAGCGCCGCCAGAACCATCGGGATGCGCGCTGCCCAGTCCGTCGCGCCGAAAACCTTGAACGAACCGGCGATGAGCCAGTAAATGAGAGGAGCTTTCTCAAGGTACGGCACCCCGTCGAGCCGGGCCGTCACCCAGTCGCCCGAGGTGAGCATATTCCGCGCGATCTGCGCCTGCACCGCGTCCACATCATCCATCAGGGATGGCGGTGAAATCATGCAGCCGGCGTAAACCGCGGCCGCGATCAGCAGAACTATAACGTAGTAGTGAAAACGTCTTCCATCGCCCGGGACGCCTGCATCGCTGGCACTCTCGTTTGAATTGACCATTTTTTCATCCAGAAGAACAACGTCATCAGGCCCCAGAGATGATAGCCCAGGTTAGCCTGCCGCTCCATGTGCGCGCGTACATGCGCCCTGATGCGCGGGATTTGAAAGAAGTCGCTGTGTTCGGCAGCGGCGAATGCCACTGCTTCCTCCAGCAGCGGCCGCAGAGGACCGCGAAACCAGTCATGCGCCGGAATATCGAAGCCGATTTTTTTCCTGTTCAGGATCGACGGGGGCAGTTTGCCCTTCATCAGATTTCGCAGAATCACCTTCTGACGGGAGCCCTGAATCTTCATGCCGGCCGGCAGCGAAGCCGCGAATTCCACGATCCGGTGGTCCAGAAACGGCGGCCTCACCTCTAGGGCGTGCGCCATGCTGCTGTGATCCACCTTGGCCAGAATGTTGTCCGGCAGAAAATATTTTTGATCGAACTCAAGGAACGATTGCAGGCCGCCATCCGCGCCGGCCGCGCAGGCGAGCCCCTCAAGCACCGAGTCGAGCGCGGGCGGCAGTACCGGCTGCACCAGAGCGCATTTGTCCCGCTCATTGAAAGTTCCGCTCCAGTACAAATGCGCGCGCGCCGGAGGCATGAGGCAGCCTTCCAGAAACCGTTTGACTTTATATTCGAAGCCGATCTTGTCGCTCGAAACCGGCCACCGTCGCGCCGCCGCCAGCATCCCGCGCAGTACGGGAGGCGGAAGTTTGCGCATGCCCTCCGCCAGCATGCTGGCGCGTTGCATCAGATATCCGCCGAACAATTCATCGGCGCCTTCTCCGCTGATCGCCACGGTGGCCGATTCGCTGGACATCCGTGAAAGGAACCACACCGGCAGCGCGCCTGAATCCGCATTCGGTTCATCGCAATAGTACGCAAGCTGGTGAATTGCCGCCGGAAGGTCCTGCTCCGGATTCAGATCGAATTCGGTGTGCTCAGTGCCGTAGTGGCCGGCAATTTCGCGTACGTAATGCGACTCGTCGAACTTTCGCCCCCGGAACGTAATGGAAAAAGTCTTCAGCCTCGAAGCCGACGCTTCGGACGCATAATGCACCAGAGTGGACGAATCGAGGCCGCCGCTGAGCCAGACACCCACGGGCACGTCGGACTGCAGGTGTTCGGCTGTCGACTGCCGCAGCAGCCTGTCCAGTTCCTCCTCCGCCGCCGCGGGAGACCACTTTTCGCCGGCTTGCCCCCGGGGCAATTCCCAGTACGCCTCCGTTCCCCGGACTGCGCCCCGCCGCCACTCCATCCAGTGTCCGGGCAACAGCTTCTCGATCCCTTCCACAAGCGTCCATGGCGCGGGCACATAGTTCAGCGAGAGATAACAGTCGAGGCCGTCCGGGCTCAGCCAGCGCTCGATCTCCGGGTGAATCAGGATGGCCTTGAGCTCCGACCCGAAATACAAATCGTTGCCGGCCTGCGAGATATACAGAGGCTTGATGCCCATCCGGTCGCGAGCCAGGATCAGGCGCTGCAGGGACTCATTCCACAGCGCCACAGCGAACATGCCGCGCAGGCGCGCAAAACACTCCGTATCCCACTCGATAAAGGCGTGCAGGACCGTCTCGGTATCGCTCTGGGACTGGAAACAATGCCCGCGCCCTTCCAGTTCCCGCCGCAGTTCCCGGTGATTGTAAATCTCGCCGTTGAAAACAATGACGGTTTCGCCCGCCTCACCCGTGTAACGGATGGGCTGGTCGCCGCCTTCCAGATCGATGATCTTCAGCCGCGTAGCGCCGAGCGAAACCGTAGGAGATTCAAAGATCCCCTGCTGGTTCGGACCGCGATGCGCGAGTGTGGCTACCGCATCCCGGATCCGGCGAACAGGTATCGTGTGTTCGACATGCGTGAACCCCGCAATGCCGCACAAATCAGCAGTCCCGTCCCATTAACAACAGTATGCCAGTCCTTATGACGCGGCTGAGAGAGTCGGTGTGAGTCCGGGCTGCCGGACTGTCCGGTTCTGGGTACGCCGCCACTGCACCTGCGGCTGAAACAGCGAGGTATCGATACGATCCTGATAGCGAATGGCAACGTTCATTAGCGAATCGAGCAGCGAATCGGAAAGATAGTGGGGCTCAAGGCCCAGATCGATCAACCGTGAATTTTTTGCATTGTAATAATGCTGTTCGGACTCAACCCGCGGGTCCAGCAGATGCTCAATCTCCACATCCATTCCCAGCTTCCGGCCGGCTGACTGGACCATCTCCGCCAGTTCCAAAACGGAGAACTGTTCCGTGAACTGATTGAATACGCGGCACTCACCCGGTTTCGCCGGATTCAGGCAGGCGATCTCAATACACTGCACCGTATCGCGAATATCGAGGAAGCCGCGCGTCTGCCCGCCCTTCCCGTAAACCGTCAACGGATGTCCGGACGCCGCCTGCACGCAGAAACGATTCAGAACGGTGCCGAACACGTCGTCGTAATCGAAACGATTGATCAGCGCTTCGTCGAGGACCACCTCATCGGTCACCGTTCCGTAAACCACCCCCTGGTTCAGATCCGTTGCGCGAAGGCCCCAGATTTTGCAGGCGAACATCATGTTGTGGCTGTCATGCACCTTCGAAAGGTGATAGAAGGAGCCGGGCTGCTTGGGGAAGGGAAGAATGTCGGACCGGCCGTTGTGGGTGATGTTGATGTAGCCCTCTTCGATATCGATATTCGGGGTGCCGTATTCGCCCATGGTCCCCAGTTTGACCAGGTGGCACTCCGGCCGAAGTTCCTTGAGCGCAAACAGCAGGTTCAGAGTTCCCACCACATTGTTAACCTGTGTGGAAACCGCATGCTTGCGGTCGATCATCGAATACGGCGCCGAGCGCTGCTCGGCAAAGTGCACCACGGCGTCCGGCTCAAAGTCGTCGACGACTTCCGCCAGAAATTCGTAGTCGGTCACGTCCCCGACGAAAAGACGGATCGATCGTCCCGTGAGCTCCTTCCAAACCCTCAGGCGATCGGTTAGCGGTTGAATCGGCGTGAGCGTTTGCGCGCCCAGCTCGAAATCCCATTGGCGTCGCACGAAGTTATCGACAACCGCTACGGAATGTCCTCTTTGTGACAAATGAAGAGCTGTGGCCCACCCGCAGTAGCCATCTCCACCCAGGATGCAGATTTTCATAATGATTTGGTAAGTGCTTGCTTCTGACGTTCTTCGTGTATATGCGTTGAGACTGCTCGCGATGTAACCCCAGCTCCGCTCACTGGGCGCATTTAGGCGGCTCTATTAATCTTTAATTTGTCTTATTTTTAACAAACTGGAATGAAGCGACGCACAATAAAAAAGGCCAGTCGCGAAACTTGCCGCGGCTGGCCTTTTTTTCCTGCTCTGATTTGCTCGTTACGGGTTGGGCGCTTTATCCGGCAGCGTGAACAGATACGATACTTCGTTCTGCATATCGCTCGCGCTGAACGGGTATGGAGGCATCGGAGTCTTGGGCGACATCTTTTGCGGATTCTGGAAATGCTCCGCTACCCAGGCTTCTGTCTTTCGCTTGGAAAGGCCATTCAAAGGCGGTCCGATCACGCCGCCCAGACCGTTCAGTTTATGGCAGGCGCCGCAATTCTTCGATTGATAAAGCACCGCGCCTTTCATGGCAAATTCCGGCGCTGTATCCACCACCGTCGCATTATCGGCGTTCAGCTTCAGCATCAGCGCCGCCAGATCGTTCAACTGCGGATCGGTCAGATTCACCGGCGTCATCGCGGTGCCGGGCGTCGTGGCCGAGGGCTGTTTGAAGTGCGTGAGCAGCCAGCTCTGGTCATGGCGGCGTCCCGTGTCGGCCAGGTTCGGCCCGGCTTTCGGAGTTCCTCCGCTCACGTTATGGCACGAGGAGCAGCCCGATTCCTTGAAGTACTGAATGCCGGCCATTTCCGGCGCGGTCAGCTGCATCCACTCGATCGGACCCGCGAAATCGATGGACGATGCTTCCGTCTGCGGCGGAGTCGATTTGATCGCCGCGGCCGTCAAACCCGCCCATCCCAGACCCGCCAGCAGCACGATCCCGATGGCGAGACCCCTCTGGCGCACTTTCACCAGTTTGCTGCGGTCGATAAACGGTGTCAGAATCAGCGCGAGGATCGCGACCGTCGGCAGGATAACGGTTCCCACCACTTCGAGCGGTCCTTCAAAAACCTTCAGCGTCTGGAACAGAAACAGGAAGTACCATTCCGGCCGCGGAATATAACTGGTATCGGTCGGATCCGCCATGCGCTCCAGCGGAATGCGCGCCCAGATGGCCATACAGAACAGGATCGCGAAAGCGATGAAGACCGCGACCGTGTCCTTATAGACCTGTTCCGGAAAGAACATCTTCTTGGGCTTGGCTTCGTCGCCGGGAGCCGGCGCGACGCCATGCCTGCGAACCATATATACGTGGAAAACAATCAGCACCAGCGTCAGCGGCGGCAGCAGCAAAACGTGCGCCGCATAGAAGCGGGCGAACGTCACCACCCCGATGTCGCCCGTACTGGCCAGAATTCTACTGACGTAAGGACCCATCACCGGCACCGTAGCGCCGATCTGCGTCGTTACCGTCGTACCCCAATAAGCCCGGTTGTCCCAGGGCAGCAGATAGCCGGTCAGGCCATAGGCCAAGGTAAGGAGCAGCAGAATCACTCCCACGATCCATGTGCCTTCGCGGGGCTTCTTGTACGCGCCCCAGATGAACACCTGAAGCATATGGAGCACCACGATCACGATGATCATGCTCGCGCCCCAGTGATGCAGACCGCGCATCAGACGTCCGCCGGTCACTTCGGTCATGATGTAGCGCACGCTGTCATACGCATCGCCCGGTGTCGGCGCATAGTTGAACGCCAGCATGGAGCCGGTGAAGATCTGACAGAGAAACAGGAACAGCGCCACGCTGCCGAAAACCTGATGCCATCCGCTCGAAGCGGGGATTTCTTCAAAAAGGAAATGCTGCAGATTGGTGCGGAGTCCGGTCCGCTCGTCAATGGCTGCGATTAGTTGTTCTAACTTTTCCTGCATATGGTTATCCCTGGGCTCGTTGGCACTAGGCGTCCGAGCGCTTCAGATCTCCTACCTGCAACCGGTTGTTTTCGATCTTGGTCACATATTGATCGAGCGGCCGCGGCGCGGGACCGGCGGTCACCTTGCCGTCCAGCGAGAAGAACGAGTTATGGCAGGGGCAAACGAACTGCTTGGCGCTGGCCTCCCAGTGGTACGCGCACCCGAGATGCGTGCAGGCGGGTCCGAACGCGACAATCTTGTTGTTCGCTTCCCTCACTACCCAGGCCGTTTTCTTTTCCGTCACCAGACGCCAGCCATCGAGGCGCGTCTTCTGGAAGCTCAGTTCCACGGGAGCGTCCGGCGTGACCGTGCTGATGTCCCCGGCGTCGATCCAGGAACCTGATTTGCGCGACTTGGGCGGAATCAGCAGATAAACAAGGGTGGGAAGCACCAGCGCCGCGCCAATGAGCGCGCCGAGCAGATTCAGCACAACCAGCTGAAACGTGCGGCGTGTCTGGCCTTCAGTTCCCCCATGGGGATGGACTGCGTTCTGAGTAGACATTCTTATCGGTATTCCAGGTTTTTATTCGGTTTTAGTTCAGCAAGCCTGATCGTGAAGTAATTGCAGCCGATCGAAGCTCAGTTGACGATCATACAACAGCCGATTTGCTGGCGCACCGGAAAACCGTTGTCAATCCTGAATTATCCGGAACGCATCGCAGGTCGGGTAGAATCATGTGACACCTCATGCCTCTGTCCCCCGACGAAAGACTCGGACCGTACGAGATCATATCGCCCATTGGCGAGGGCGGAATGGGCGAGGTTTACAAAGCCCGCGATACGCGCCTGAACCGCCTCGTTGCCCTGAAAAAGTCGAAGATTGCCTTCGATCAGCGCTTTCAGCGCGAAGCCGAAGCGGTGGCTGCCATCAATCACCCCAACGTCTGCACTCTGTTTGACATTGGTCCCGACTACCTGATCATGGAATTCGTCGAGGGCGAGGAACTCAAAGGCCCGTTGCCATTCACGCGGGCGATTGAACTGGCTTGCATGATCCTTGACGGGCTCGATGCCGCGCACGGCAAAGGCATCACGCACCGGGACCTGAAACCGGCCAACATCCTGATGACAAAAACCGGGCTGAAGGTCATGGATTTCGGGCTCGCCAAAATCGCGTCTCCGGAACTGCCGGCAGGAGTGGATGACACCACACGCGCCGCATTGACAAAGGACAACACAATCCTCGGCACGCTGTATTACATGGCGCCCGAGCAGTTGCAGGGAAAACAGGATGTCGATTCACGCGCCGACATCTTTGCCTTCGGCTGCCTTCTCTACGAATTGCTCACGGGTAAGCGGGCTTTCGATGGCTCAGATACGGCGAGCGTCATCGCGGGCGTAATGCAACGCCCTGCGCCCTCAGTAGGGGACATCGCACCCGCGGCGCTGGACCGGGTGCTGCGGAAGTGCCTGGCGAAAGATCGAAGTGAACGTTATCAGAGCGCAGGTGAGGTCAAGCGGGACTTGCTGCGGGACTTGCTCCGCGTGACGGAGACGACGGGCGATCAGGCCAGTGACGCGGTCCCGAAGCCGCGCCGGCGCTTGCCACTCGCGATCGCGGGAGCGCTGGCTGTTCTTTCGGTTCTTGGTTTCGTTTACTGGAGGGCGGCGCCCCGCGGCAACATCGACTCGCTTGCCGTTCTCCCGTTCGTCAATACGGGCGGAGGCGCGGACGCGGATTATCTGAGCGACGGCATCACCGACAGCCTGATCGACGATCTTTCCGGCCTGCCGAATCTGAAGGTCATGTCGCACAGCGCCGTTTTCCGTTACAAGGGCAAGGAAACCGACCCTCGCACAGCAGGACGCGAGCTGGGAGTGCGTGCTGTTCTCACGGGCCGCTTGATCCAGCGCGGGAACGATCTCTCCATCCGCGCCGAACTCGTCAATGTGGATGACGACGCTTCTCTCTGGGGCGAGCAGTACAACAGGAATTTGAAGGACGCCCTGGCGGTCCAGCAGGATATATCCCGGCAAATCGTCGACCGCCTCAAGGTCCGCCTCAGCAGCGCCCAGATGAGCCGGATCGCCAGGCGGCAGACCGACAACCCGGAGGCCTATCAGCTTTATCTGAAGGGCCGCTTTTACGCCGCCAAATTCGATCCTGAGAACCTGAACAGAGGACGCGAATATCTTCGCCAGGCAATTGCGCTGGATCCCGGATTCGCGCTCGCCTGGGACGGGCTGGCATACTATTACGCGCTCCTGCTCGACTGGTTCGAGCCATCCAATGACGTGGGTCCGAAGGCGCTGGAGGCCGCGCGCAAAGCCCTCGAACTGGATCCCGATCTTGTGGAGGCGCACGTGGAACTCGGCAGTTTGCACATGTTCTACACCTTTGACTGGGCGTCCGCTGAGCGGGAATATAAGCGCGCGCTGGAACTCAATCCCTCCTATGCGCCCGCCCACGAATATTACGCCTGGTTACTGATTGGGCTGGGACACAGGGAAGAAGGACTCGCTGAAATTCGCAGGGCTGAGCAACTCGACCCGCTTTCCGTGGAAATCGGATTCGAAGAGGGATCGTTCCTGATCCTTTCCCGTCGCTATGCCGAAGCATTGATCCAACTCAATAAAGCGCGGGAACTGGACCCCGATCAGTGGGCTACGTATTACGAGCAGGGACAGGCGCTGGAACAGCTGGGGCGGGCTCCCGAGGCGCTTGCTGCGTTGAAGAAAAGCGAGCAGATCCTGGGGGCCAATCCGTCTCCGCCGCTTGCGGAGGAGGCGCGCGTGTATGCCCTGACGGGACGGCGCGATGAAGCGATGCGAGCGCTTGACCGGTTGCTCGCCCTTGCCCAGAAGACCCAGGTGTCGAAGTATGCCGTTGCCACGGTGTACGCGGCCTTGGGTGATAAAGATCAAGCTTTCGCCCGTCTCAATCAGGCTTACGAAGAGCATTCGTTTCTGCTCGACTTCGTGAAAGTCGATCCCGAACTCGATCCGCTTCGCGCCGATCCGCGATTTCACGAGTTGGTGCGGAAGATGAATTTCCCGAATTAGCTTCAGGGGCGGCGCATTACTTGAGCTGAATTTCCTGCGCTTCGATCGTGCGCGAGGTTGCCCGGTCGAGTGCGGCCTGCGCTTCTCCCAGATCGGCCCGCGCCCGCACTTCACGGGTCCGCGCGGCAATCAGATCCGTCTGGCGCTGCAGCACCAGAAACACCGTCGAGGTTCCGGCCTGAAACTGGCGCTGTTCGCTGGCATATTGCTGTTCGGCATACTGGCGCGCGGTAACGGCCGCCAGCAGCCGGGCGCTCGCGGAAGCCGCCCCCTGCAGCGAATTTCTTACATCCTGCTCGATCGCCATCTGCACCTGCTGCCGCTGGGCGTGCAGCCTGCGTCCTTCCGCGGTTGAGATCGCGAGGTTCGCCTCGGCCGTGCGATTCCGCAGCGGAACGGAAATCTGTATGCCGATCTGGGCGCTGCTGAAATTTCCGCTGGCAAGTTCGTGCAGCGATTGTCCATACCCTCCGACCAGAAACGGCGGCACCCCTCCGCTGGACGGAATCACGATGGGCGGCAGCCCGTTCAGCGTATTCAGCGTGTCGATGCCATTGATGAACGGCAAGAAACTGGAAGTCAGAGGATTCGGTCCCGCGCTGAACTGGCGTCCCGCCAGCCCCACCGTTCCGAAAGAGCCGACGGCATCAACCTGCGGCTTGGTCTGTTCGCGGCTCAGCCGCGTATCCAGCTTATTGACCTCGATCGAAATCGCGGATTCGGCCAGTTCGGGGCGCGAAGCCAGCGCGGATTTCAAAGCTTCCTCCAGCGTTGGCAACGGCCGGGTCGGATCGGAACTGCCCTCAGGTGTCAGAGCCATCCCCCACATCAGATCCGTGCGGTCCGGCAGCATCAGAGCCTTGAGCGCGTTCTCGGCCACGGTCACCGCCTGCTGGGCCAGAAACACGTTCTGCTGGAAAGTGGCGATTTGCGTTTGCGTCGCCACCACGTCGATCGGCGCCAGCAGCCCCTGCTGCACCTGACGCCGGTTGCTGGCATCCTGCTGTTCGGCCAGCCGTACCGCTTCGATCTGCACACCGAGGTTGCGGTATGCGTAATCCAGCTCCCAGTACGATTGCACTGCCTGCGTCACCACCTGAATCACTTCCTGTCGGAACTGTTCATCCGTGAGCTGTACGTTTTTCTTCGCCACCGCGATGCGGTGCCGGTTGTCGTCAAACATCAGTCCACGCCACAGCGGCTGCGTGAGATTCAGATTGACGGACGTGGGGTATTGCGGATTCAGCGTCAGAAACGTGCTGTCGCTGGATTGCCGGGCGGATGAAAAGTCAAGCTTGTAGCTCCCGCCGCCAACCGGAAAAAACCCGCTCAAATAGGGATCGGCCACGAACTGTTCCTGCGACAGCTTTCCGTCCGAAGATCCGCCAATCAATGAGCTGACGGGCGTAATGGCCCGCGTCCGGTTCGCATTCACGCCCACGCGCGGATCGAAAACACCTTTCGCGCCTTTAACGTTGTACCCGGCTTCTTCACGCGCAATACGCGAAATCACCAGATCGCGATCGCCCGCCAGCACCCGCTGAATCACCTCCGGAAGCGCAATCCGGACCGACCCGATCACTCCGATGCGGTCCGGCACTTCCAGAGCTTTGGCCGGCGGCAAAGCCGGTTCGGCGCCCTGCCCGAAAGCGGAACCGGCCGAGAGCAAAACCAATATGAGTACATGCGGCGATAGCCGCGTCTGCCCGGTGATTCGCAAACTCACGCCGCGTCACCCTGCCTGGCAATCCGAACTTTAACTTCCAGCGCTTCCTCCTGACGTTGTCGCTTCGGCAGCAGCCGTCCCAGACTCTGGAACATGCCGCCAATCCGCCGGTACAAAGTCGAATCCTGCACATCTTCGAATACGGAATAGAAAACCGGCACAGCCAGCAGGGTCAGCAGCAAACACAGCGTCTGACCGCCCGCCACCAGCACGCCGATCGAACGATTGGTCGCAGACCCGGTGCCGCTCGAAATCACCAGCGGCAGCATGCCCGCAACCAGCGCGATGGTCGTCATCAGAATCGGCCGCAAACGATCGCGGTTGGCCTGCACGATCGCTTCATATCGCGTGAGTCCCGAAGCCCGCAGACCGTTCGTGTGGTCGATCTGCAGAATCGCGTTCTTCTTGACGATTCCGAACAGCAGCAACAGCCCCAGCCCCGAGAAAATGTTCACCGTCTGATGCATCACCAGCAACGAAAGGATGCCGAACGGAATGGCCAGCGGCAGCGTCAGCAGAATCGTTACGGGATGGATGAACGATTCGAACTGCGCCGCCAGCACGATGTACATGAAGATGAAGGTCAGCGAGAAGGCCAGCAGGAAGAAATACCCCGCGCGCCCCAGTTCCTTCGAAGTCCCGGCCAGCCCGCTCTTGTAATCCGGGTCCATGTGGACTTGGTCGGCGGCCGTACCGATCTGGCTCAGAATCGCCGCCTGCGATCCGCCCGCCAGTACGTTCGCCGTTAACGTTACCTGCCGCTGCCGGTTGATCCGGTTCACCGCTGAGGGTCCCGAACCCTGTTTAATATCGATGACTTCGTCAAGTCCCACGGAGCCGCGCTTGGACGACGGCACGGTCATCTGATTGAGGCCTTCGGACGTGGTGCGGTACTCTTCCTGCGCCCGCACCCGCACGTCATACTGATCGTCCCCGGTGTTGAAAGTGGACGCCACTTGTCCGGCTACCAGCGTGTTGAGCGCCTGTTCGATGTCCTGCACGGAAACCCCGAGATCGGCGGCCCGCGGACGGTTGATCACCAGCCGCACTTCGGGCTTGCCGCTGCGCAGCGTCGTGTCCGCATCGGTCGCATCCGGGATCTGATTGATCTTCGCGATCAGCGCGTCGGAATACTTCTGCAGATGATCGAGATCGGGACCCTGAATGAAGTACTGAATATCGGCGTTGCTCTGGTTGCCGCCCACGCTCGATACCAGTTCCACGCCAGTATGGATTTCCTTCGGATAGCGCTTCAGCAGTTGGCGCGTCTTCTGCATCATGTCCGCCTGCGAGGCGTCGCGCTTATCCAGATCCGTCAACTTCACGTAGATGGAAGAGGTGTTCACCGAAGCATCGGCCCCGCCGCCCGCGGTCATCAGCGTGTGTTCCACGCCGGGGAGGCTGCGAATGTCCTTGGCGATGTTTTCCGAAAGCGCGGTAGTGGCGGCCAGCGAAGTCCCCTCAGGAGTCCGCACCTGCACGTTGTACTGCGACTGGTCGTCGGCGGGCAGGAAGTTCTTGCCCACGAACATGAACAGCGGAATAATACTGGCGATCGTCAGGGCGCAGAATCCGATCATCCACGCACGATGCGCCAGCGCCCACCTGAGCATCGTCGTGTAATGCGTATCGAGCCAGTGGAAGATGAAGGAATCTTTCGAGCTGTGCCTTTCGGCGGCTTCTTTGGCCGCAGGTGCTTTGATAAACCGCGATGAAAGCATCGGCGTCAGCGTGAACGACACCAGCAGCGACACCCCGATGGCGAAGGCCGACGTGAACCCGAACGAGCTCATGAACCGGCCCACGATGCCGCCCATAAAGCCCACCGGCAGAAACACGGCCAGCAGCGAAAGCGTCGTGGCCATCACCGCCAGTCCGATTTCCTTTGTCCCTTCCACCGCCGCCTTCATCGGCGTCATGCCCTTTTCTTCAATGAACCGGAAGATGTTCTCGAGCACGATAATGGCGTCGTCGATCACGATACCCACCATCAGGGTCAGCGCCAGCATGCTGATCTGATTCAGCGTGAATCCCATCCACGCCATCATGGCGAAGGTCGAAATAATGGATGTCGGAATCGCAATCGCCGCAATCAGCGTGGTGCGCCAGTTTGCCAGAAACAGAAATATGATCAGCGATGCGAAGATGCTGCCTTCAATCAGATGGTGCTTGATCGAATCGACCGCCGCTTCGATAAAGATCGACTGATCCCCCACAATCTGCGTGTGAATGTCCTTGGGCAGAGTGGCCTGAATTTCCTTCAGACGGTCTTTGATGTCCCGCGCGGTAGCCACTGTGTTTTCGCCTGACTGCTTCGCAACCACCAGCGTCACTGCCGGAACGCCATCCAGCCGCGCTGAGGTCACCGGTTCTACATAGCTGTCTTCCGCGTACCCGATGTCGCTCACCTTCACCACATAGCCGTTGCGATTAGCGATGGCGATCTGATTGAACTGCGCCGGGTCAGTAATGCGGCCCGTGGTCCGAATCGTGAAGTCCTTCGCGCCTTCGCGCAGCGTTCCTGCGGGCAGTTCCAAATTCTGCGTGCGCAGCGCCGCGAAAACGTCGGTAATGGTCAGGTTATAGGAACGCAGCTTAACCGGGTCCACCAGCACGTGGATCTCGCGGCGCGCGCCGCCGACGATCCGCACCTGGCCGACGCCCTGCGCGTTCTCCAGCTTCTGCTTGATCAGCTTGTCGGCGATCATCGTCAGATCGCGTATCGAGCGTGGCGCCGAGACCGCGACCTGCAGCACCGGCGCGGCATCGGGGTCGAACTTCTGCACCACCGGAACCTTCGCTGACTGCGGCAAATCGTTGGTGATCAGGTTGACCTTGTTCTGCACTTCCTGCGCGGCCACATCGCCGTTCTTTGCCAGATCGAAGGTGATCACCACCAGCGACTGGCCTTCGGAAGAAATGGAACGTACCTCGTCCACCATGCTGATGGTGTTGACGGTGTCCTCCACTTTTTTCGAGATTTCGGTCTCGATTTCCTCCGGCGAGGCGCCCGGATCGACGATCAGAACCTGCACGGTCGGGATATCGATCTTCGGGAACAGATCGACCCCCAGACTGAAGTATGAAAAGACGCCCACCACGACCAGCGACAGGATCAACATCGTCGCGAAGACGGGCCTTCTGATGCAAAGACTGGCGAGTGCGTGCATGACTTATTTCCTTGCTGCCTGACTCTGCGGACTTACCGGTGCGCCGTCATACAGCTCAGCGCGGTTGCTTGTCGCCACCACGTCGCCCGGCGCCACTCCGGAAAGTATGCGGACCGCGTCGCCGTCCGTTCCGCCCACCGAAACCACGCGTAGCCGGGCTTTGCCGTCCTGAATCACAAAAACCTGGTTGGAGTCCGTCGTCTTGTCGCGGACCACGGCGGCCTGCGGGATAAAGATGCCGGGAGCGCCCCCCGGCTGGCGCACGCGCGCCGACGCAAACATGCCGGGTTTCAGCGCCGCATCCGGGTTATCGAAGCGGGCTTCCAGGATAAAGATGCGCGAATTGGGATCCACCGACTGGTTGATCGCGCTGACCTTGCCGGGAAACTCGCGGCCGGGATAGGCATCCACGTGCGCGATTACAGCGTCCCCCAGATGCGCCAGCGACGCCCGCTGCTCCGGTGTTTGCAACTCCAGCTTCATCGAGCCAATCCGGACGATGGTAGCGATCTTGTTGGTGAGCGCCACATATTCCCCGGCGGCTATAGGCCTCGCCGTGATGTAGCCGTCGAAAGGCGCCCGGATGGTGGTGTCGGCCAGCGCTTTTTCGATCTGCGATAGTTGCGCCTTCATGCTGTCGAGCGAAGCCTGTGAGGTCGAAACAACCTCGTAGCTTTGGCGCGCCGCGTTGGCTGCCGCTTCGTATTGCTGCCGGGCGGCATTGGCCTGCGCGTCAGCCGTTTCCTGCTGGGTACGGGCCTTGTCGGAAGCGCTCTTGGAAACGTCTCCCGTGGCTACCAGATTGGCGTAGCGCTGCGCATCGGCTGCCGCCAGCTTTGCCATCGCCATCGCCGACTGATAGTTGGCGTGCGCGGCGGCCACTTCCGGAACCTTATCCGCATCGAAGGCCCTGTCGTTCAGACCGATGCGCGAACGAGCCTGCCGCAGCGAGGCATTCGATTCCGCCATCTGCGCGCGAGCCTGTTCGAGCCGCAGTTCGGCATCGCGGTGATCGAGTTCGCAAATCACCTGGCCTTCTTTAACCCGATCGCCCACGTTCACCGGAGTCTTGATCACCCGTCCGGCTACGGGCGGCGCGATGTCGGAAATTTCATCGGCCACGAACGATCCTGTCTCTTCGAAGTCGGCCGGAACTTCGCGCGTTATCGCGGTCGCCGTTGAGATCGCCACCGCTTTGGTTGTCTCGGCAGCGGCGCCTGAAACGGCGGCGGGTTTTGAGCCGCAGCCCGCGATCGTTAGCATCGCTGCGGCTGCCGCGCCCAGGGCCAGTTTGTGGATCGTGCCTCGCATCATTGAACACCTCTGACGCCATGCATAAGAATGCGTACGAAATCGTTGGTCATTTGTTCGTCTGAAACCTGATCGTCGGAAAGCTGATACATGTACTTCTGCATGGCGTGAAACTGCGCCGCGCCGCAGACGGAAAACAGCAGAGTGGAAGGATCGCACTGCAGCAGCGCTCCCGCTTTTTGCCGCCGCTCGACGTACTCTTTGATTCGCGCGCCGATCCCCAGCGACATCTGGTTGTGATGCATCCGCGCCAGTTCGTGCCCTTCCAGAGCGGCATGAATCATGAGACGTTCGAAGCGCGATTCGCACCGGTGCATTTCCAGGATTTTGCTGACCATGAGCCGGAAAAGTCCCTCATCGTCATTGGCCTCCATAAAGGCCTCGGCTTCAGTCAGCCATTGATCCAGACCCGAACTGGCGCCTTTGTAGTCGATGATGGCGGTGTAGAGATCCTGTTTGGTGGCGAAATGGCGGAATATGATGGCTTCGGTCACCCCGGCCGCCGCCGCAATTTCCCGCGTGGTGGTGCCCCCAAAACCCTTCTTCGAAAACAGGTCGATGGCGACTTCGATAAGCTGCCGGCGGCGGTCTTCGCCTGACATCCTGGGGTGCACACTGGGTTGCAATTTTCAATTGTAAGTAAATGCTTACTAACTAGTCAAGATTCCCAGCGTTAAAGTATGCTGGCAGGCATGAGCAAACTGGACCGGCGTCGTTTCATCGGGGCCTCTGCCCTTGCCGGATCCGCTGCTCTCGTCCCTCCGTCCATGGCGACCGCCGCGCCCGTACCGCCGCCCGAAGTCACCCGCATTCTTGCCCGGTACGTGGTTGCCGCCCAATTCGCCGCGATTCCGGAACCGGTCCGGAAGGAGGCGGCTCGTACCTTATTGAACTGGGTCGGATGCACCCTCGGGGGCTCACGCAATGGAGCGGTCGACATCGCAGTCTCCGCCTTGTCGCCCTTTTTCGGACCGGCGCAGGCCACGGTCCTTGGCCGGAAGCAGCGGGTCGACGTCTTCAGCGCAGCCCTCCTGAACGGCATCAGCTCGCATGTCCTCGATTTCGACGACACGCACCTGCGGACGGTGATACATCCCGCCGGGCCGGTCTGTTCGGCCATCCTGGCGCTCTCTGAATACCATCCCGTCTCCGGCAGCGACTTCATGAACGCGATGATCCTCGGTGTCGAGGCCGAGTGCCGCATCGGCAACGCCGTCTATCCGGCGCACTACGATATCGGCTGGCACATCACCGGCACGACCGGCGTATTCGGCGCGGCGGCGGCTGCCGGGAAACTGCTGGGGCTTTCCGAACAGCAGATGACTTGGGCCCTCAGCATCGCCGCCACACAGCCCGTCGGTCTGCGCGAGATGTTCGGCACCATGACGAAGAGCTTTCATCCCGGCCGCGCCGCGCAAAACGGACTGACCGCGGCCTTCCTCGCCTCGAAGAATTTCACCAGTTCGGAGCAGGGGATTGAAGCCAAATCCGGCTGGGCGAACGTAACGAGCACGGCCCGCAACTACTCTGCGATCACCGAAAAACTCGGCCAGACTTACGAGATCAGTCTCAACACTTATAAGCCGTTCGCCTGCGGCATTGTGATTCATCCCGCCATCGATGGCTGCATCCAGCTCCGCAATCAGTACAAACTGACGGCTGAACAAATCCGCGGCATCGAATTGCGCGTGCATCCGCTGGTTCTTGAATTGACCGGCAAGAAGACGCCGAAGTCCGGTCTGGAAGGGAAGTTCAGCGTCTATCACGCCGCCGCGGTTTCAATCGTGGAAGGCGCGGCGGGTGAGCAGCAGTTCACTGATCGCGCGGTGCGGAACCCGGTTACCATCGCGCTGCGCGATCGCGTGAGCGCCACGATCGATCCCTCCATCGCGGAAGATCAGGTGCGCATCACGATCACGCTCAACGACGGGCGCAAGCTGGAGAAATACATCGAGCACGCCGTAGGCAGCGTCAACAATCCGATGAGCGACGCCGCCCTCGAACAGAAGTTCGAGGCACTGGCCGACGGTGTGATCCCCGCCGGCCAGGCGAGGCAGGTGATGGATATGTGCTGGAACATCGCCCGTCAAACAGATGCGGGCGAATTAGCCAAAGCCGCAGCCTGACTATCCGCCCGCTCCGCTCGACGTAGCGGCCGGAGGCTGGCCCTTCGTCTTCCTGGCCGGAGGTCGAATCGGATCGCCGTTGCAGAGCGGACACCCGATGATGACGTCGTTCCGCGACCAGTGCAGCTTCGCCCTCCTCCTGTCCATCTCGGCCTGGAACTGCTCATTCGTCATCTCCAGTCCCTGACCGAGGTCGATGAACATATT
Source organism: Bryobacteraceae bacterium (assembly GCA_035552315.1). Classification (GTDB taxonomy): domain Bacteria; phylum Acidobacteriota; class Terriglobia; order Bryobacterales; family Bryobacteraceae; genus BOG-234. Next base: position 13,175 of record DASZLO010000037.1, on the reverse strand, counting down.
GGTAATCGAACGGTTGCCCGAGCCCGACCAGTTGCGCGGGTCCGGTACGTTCTTGTTGGCGGCCGTCTGATCGAAGTAGCCGATGATGTGCAGGATCGTGCCCTTCGGCAGCAGCGGCGCATAGTCGTCATCGTATTCGTAAACGCGCACCCAGTTGTGGTCGTACCCGACGCAGTTCAGCGTCTGGACATTGAATCCCCAGATCGCTTCGAGGCACATCCGCACACCCGGCGCGTGCATGTGCGGCTCAAACGTGGTGATCATCGTCGGAACGTCCAGCACCTGATAGGCATCGAGCCGCTGATTGGCTTCGTTGCCGTTGATGCTGATGTCGACGCCATTGCCCAGTCTGCGCGGCGAGTACTTGTATTCCGGCTGATAGCCCTTAGGGAAGAACCGGAAACCGTAAAGCAGCCGCGACGTGGTGTCCTGCCCGTTGGAATGCAGATGGGTCGAGAACAGATTCAACACCGAGCCCGCGCGCAGCAGCTTGCCGGCGTTGTCGGGGAAGATATCGGCGTTGCGCCCCACCTCATGGATCGGCCATGTGCCGCTGCTGGTTTCGCTGAAGTCATCCGCGCTGGGCGGCGCGCCTGGTACGCTCGCGGTCCAGATGGCGTGATGGAATACAAACCGCGATCCGACCGTCTTGCGGCCGCCGTCGCCCTTCACATCGTTCTCTTCGCGGATCTCGACGGACTTGACCCAGCGGTCCTCTTTGAGGCCTGTGGGCGCCGGGTCCAGCTCACCCCACCAGTCGGGCGCGCCTGCTTTCACGGTGACCCAAGGGGTGGGGACGATCAGGTCCGGCTGCCCGGCTGTCCAGCGGTTGTTGTCTCCAAGCTGGATGGGCGGCGGCATGTCGGCGGGATCGCCCTCCGGCGCACCGCTGTCCACCCACTTCACGATCTTGGCCACTTCCAGATCCGTTGGAGAATTGTCGTTCTTGAAGTGCTGAATTCCGATGTTGTGTTCCAGATACCAAGGCGGCATCGCCCCGGGTTTGTCGCGCAGCATGACGCGGGTCTTGATGTCTTTCGCCCACGGCCGAACGTCCTTGTAAGTGATCAGAGACATCGGCGCGGCGGTATCCGGTTGATGGCAGTTCTGACAGCTTTTTTGCAGGATGGGCGCGATGTCTTTGGAGAAAGTCACCGGCCCTTTGACTTCCGGCAGGGGAGTGTCACTGGCGAAGGCCGCAACACTGACTAACACACCGGTCATCATTATCGACAAGCGATGGTTCATAAGGCAATTGTAAGACTTTCGGGACGAACCCCGACCTCCCGTCGAAACGGTACCTGGCTTCTAAACTGTAAGGCTCGTCACAACTGCGCGGCTTCACTCCGCCAGCTTGCGCTCTCTGACGCAGCCGCTCTACTTCTGGAGCTCACGCAGATAGCGTGCGAGGTTGTCGATTCGCATCCGGCCGAGGTCCTGATCGGCATCGACCTGCGAGAAGATCGGTCCCCAGACGGGCATCGCGCGGGTACCGTGCCCAGAGGGCAGGGACTCCTCACCCGAGATGATGCGCGAGACGCGCGCCATCGGGAACATCCCGCCATTACGGGCCGATATGCGCGTTAAATCGCTGGGGGAGGTCTTGAGCGCGGGGGCCATCGGCCCTCCGCCCCGGGCATCGACGCCGTGACAGGAAGCGCAATAAGCCTGGTAGAGTGCCGGCCCCTTGATGGAATCGATGAGCCGGGTTTGCGCCGCGCCCGGTGACCATAAAATTACCGCGCCCAACAGAATTGTTCCGACGAAGGTTGCAGGCCGCATTGTCTTTCTCCGCCGTTGTCAGGCGCAATTCGATGGCCTAAAACGGAAGAGGCGGCGCGGCTCCGGCTGCCGTTTAGAAGGTTATGCGTGCGCCCACCTGAAGCGCGCGAGGGCCGGTCTGTCCAAACGTTTGAATGGACCGTTGCGTCGGTTGTCCAAACTTATAGACCTGCGCGGCCGGGTTGGGATTAAGCGTATCCAGCACCGTACCGTATCCGGTGAGGTTTGCGATATTGAACGCGTTGAACATCTCGGCCAGCACCTGCAGCTTGTAGCGCTCTTTGTAGGCAAACGTTTTATCCAGCCGGAAGTTCTGCGAATAGACAGGATCGCCGAACTGATAGTCGGGCGGAACTGCCAGCTTCGGAGTCGGGTTGCCATTCGGATACTTCAGGCCGGAGGCGTTGAATGCCGTCACCGCGGCGCTGAGCTGGGACTTGCTGCAGAAGCAGTTGTAGGAGAGACCGGGCAGGAGGCTGGCTGCCGTTGCTGTGGCATTCGGAGCGGTTCCGGTCAAATCACCTCCCGGAACCAGAATGGTGCTGGGACTCCTGCTGATGATCTGCGAGTTAACACTGAGCTGGAAGCCCCACGGCAGCTGAATAATGCCGGAAATGTTCAGATTCTGATGAGCCAGCGCCGGCCCGTATGAGGCGAAGTAATTGCTGCCATTAAAGACAGTTCCGATCGTATCGAGCGATTGGAAGGCATACGATGCCGTGCCCTGTAAATGATTGCTGAACCGCTTATTCACCTTCATCAGCAGGCCGTTGTAATGAGAACGCCCGCCATCGACCCAGAATGTAATCGGGCCGTTGGAGCACTCGACTCCCGGTGTGGTGGTGAACGTCGGGCACTTCGGAATCACCGGGCCGGCGATCGCGTTGTAATGATTCAAGTCCTCCTCGCCAATTTGAACGTCGGTCGTGATCTTCCTTGAATAGTCGGCCGTCAACACCATGCCCCAGCCAAGATCGCGTTGCACGCCGATCGAAGTTTGGTAGCTGCGCGGCAGAGGCATATTCTGCGGATACAGTTCCGCGCCCGACTTGAGCACATCGATGGCGGAAACAGCGATCGGCCCGCTCCTCTGCGCCGTGGGCGAGAACTGCTGGATCAGAGCCGGAATCTGCGCGCTCAGAATCTGATCGAATTGTCCGAGCGTCAGATTGGTCAAAGTGCCCGTCGGGATGTTGGCGCCAATCGGGATGGGCACCGCGGCTCCGCCTGCGATTTTGACGATGTCCGGGAAAATATTTGTCAGGATGTTGGTGGAAACGGTTAACCGGCCGTTGCCGAGCGGCGTGATGGCGCTGCGGTCACGATAGCGCTGATATTGAGCAGCCGTATCCCAGTAAATGCCGCCGCCTCCGCGAATAACGGTTTTCTGGCTCTTGCCCACTGCCCAGGCGAATCCCGCGGCTGGCGCGAGTTCGACGTTGTTGGCTTTGGTTGGGGCAAGGTTGGATCCATAAATCGGGGCCAAAAAGGCCGGTTTGGGAATGTCGCTGTTGAAGAGACCGCCTTCCCGCTCGTATTGCAGTCCCGCGTTCACCGTGAGGTTAGGCCGGATCTTCCAGGTATCCTGCGCATAAATGTTGGGCCGGTAATTCTGGAATCCGGACTGGAGGTAAGGGCCGGGATTATTGGGCGAGCCCAGTCCAATGCCTCCGCTCGCGGCGGCCTGAGATCCATACAGCGGGAGGTTGAGCAGATCGGCGCTGGATCTGATAAAAGTCGGCAGATTCGGGAAATATTGCGCTACAAGCGCCGGCGAAACGTTGGCGCGCACGTATTCAGGAGAAATGGCCCCCTCGCAGGCTGGCGTGCAGAAACCCCACGCGATGGGCGATTCGTCCTCGTAAAACTGGCCGCCGAACCGAAGGCGGTGATTGCCCTTTTGCCAGGACAGATTCTCAATAAACTGGTAGCGATGCTGAACGCCGATCTGCGGCGTGATCGGATTGTTGCCGAAGCTGAAGCCCGCCGAAGAGCCTACCAGCGTTGTAATGCCAGGCTCATTGAATCCCACGCAGGGATATTGACACTCCGACTGCGGGGGCAGCGTATTGAGCCGGCTCCAGTAGAATTCGATGAACTTGAAGTCGTTGACGATCGTCGGCGTGAGAACGCTGGTCACCCCAAATACGCCCTGGTCGGCCCAGTTGACCTGATTGGTCCAGTAGGACGGCTCCGGCGAGCCCACATTCTGGGGACCGAAGCCAATGTTCCCGTCATGCGAATAGCGCAGGAAGAATCTGTGTTTATCGTTCAGGTGGTAATCAAACCGGGTCGTCAGACTCTTTGAGGTATACGGGCTGCTGAAAACGTTGGTCAGCACGGCAATGGAGGGCAGATCCGGCTGCACCTGTATGGCTTGCACCTGGTTGGTGTATTCGTAATTGAAAAAGTAGAAGAGCTTGTTCTTTTTGATGGGGCCCGCGATGTAACCTCCCGGATTCTTGCGCGCGAAGAACGGGTTCGGATCGAGAGTGCTGCGCGCCAGCCCGGGGTAAGCGGCCATGTTGTGGTCGCGGTAGAAGAAGTAGGCGCTGCCGTGTATGTCGTTACTGCCCGAGCGCGTCACGATATTGATCGAGCCGGTGCTGGTGATCCCTGTGCCGAGATCGAAATTGACCTGGGAGATCTGAAACTCCTGCACGATTTCGTTCGAGAAGTTCATCGCCGTGCCGCCCTCGACGTTATCGACAATGCTGCCGCCGTCCACTGTGACGTAGGTTCTGTTCGCCGTGCCGAGGACGGAGATCGAGAACTGCGCGTTAAAGACGCCGACGGACGCCGACGCGGTAGTCACGCCAGGTTCCAGCGTGGCCAACTGGAGCATGTTGCGGCCGTTCAGAGGAATGTCCTGAATGGTCTCGCGCGTGATTGTCCCTGCGACGTTGTGGCTTTCGTAATTGATCTGAGCGGTGGCCGCTTCAACGGTTACCACTTCGTTGGCGGCGCCAAGGCTCATGGAAATGTTGACCGTCGTGCTGGCGCCTGCTTCAACGGTCGCGGGCCGCACCACGGTACGAAAGCCGTTCACCGCCACGCGCACCTCGTAATCGCCCGCGGCAAGGGAAGGGGCGCTGTAAATGCCCTGTGCGTTTGCGGGCGTGGTTCTCTCGACGGATGTTCCCTTGTCGACAATGGTTACGGTGGCATTTGGAATCACCGCGCCGGTTTGATCCGTGACGGTACCGGTGATTAAGCCCGTGTTCTGCCCGAAGGCGGATGTTCCCGTTCCAACCAAAAGCAACAGGCAGAAACATATAAAAGAAACTGCCTTTCCGACCGTTAAGCGCATGACCTGAGTCTCCCCTGAACGGGCAACGTGGCCCATATACAAACGGACGAAGTTTATAACTCGCACCCAGCTATGTCAATGAAGAAAGACAGCTCGAAATTAACAAACGAATAGCATCCTAACCAATTCATTCGATTGCAGTTAGTTTCTTCGTAAGTTTGTGTAAAAGCAGCCGTCGGGCCAAGTTCGCCTTTACTTTTCCCAAGAACACCAACATATTCAAGGTCGTTTCAGCACAGTTAAAGAGCCCGACATTACTGACAGGAATTATTCGGCCAGAACCTTATGCACCAGCTGCACCGCGACCGATCCCTCGCCGACGGCCGATGCGACGCGCTTGATGCTGCCCGCGCGTACGTCGCCGACCGCGAATATCCCGGGGACGCTGGTCTCAAACAGGTACGGCTGCCGGCTGAGCGGCCAACTGACGGAGGAGAGGTCCGCGATGTCGAGATCGGCTCCGGTTTTGATGAACTCCTTTTCGTCGAGCCGAAGGCAGCCCTGCATCCATTTCGTGTTCGGGCATGCGCCCGTCATGGAGAACACGTGGTGGATTTCGCGGGTTTCGGTATCGCCGGTGTCGGAATTGCGCCAGGTGATCCGGTCCAGTTGCCCGTCGCCTTCGAGGGACTCGACTTCGGTATTGGTGCGGAGCGTGATGTCGGAGCAGTCTTCGATGCGGGAAATCAGATAGCGCGACATGGTGTCGGAAAGGGCCGGCCCTCTCACCAGCAGGTGGACGTGCTTTGCCTTTGAGGAAAGGAAGATGGCGGCCTGTCCGGCCGAATTGCCGCCGCCGATAACAGCGACATCCTCGCCGGCGCACAGCTGCGCTTCCACATGCGTGGCGCCGTAGTAGATGCCGCTGCCCTCAAACTGCGCGAGGTTGGGCAGTGGCAGTTTGCGATACTCGGCGCCCGTCGCCACGATCACGGCGCGGCCCCGCACCAGATTGCCATCCTTCTGACCGATGACGAAAGGCCGGTGTTTGCATTTGAGCTCCGCGGCGGAGTGCGCGATGGCGACCTGCGCACCGAACTTCTGCGCCTGAATGAAGGCGCGGCCGCTCAGTTCCTGGCCGGAGATGCCGGTGGGAAATCCCAGATAGTTCTCGATGAGTGAACTCGATCCGGCCTGACCGCCGGGCGCGCTGCTTTCGAGAACGACCACATCAAGGCCTTCGGAGGCGGCATAGACGGCAGCCGCCAGTCCGGACGGTCCCGCGCCCACCACGATCACGTCGTAAACGTGCTCTTTACCGATCTCTTCATCCACTTCCGCGTTGAAGCCCAGGCAGTCGGCGGCCTCGGAGTTGGAAGGATTGCGCAGGACCTTCTGGCCGCGGCAAACAAGAATGGGAATGTCCTGCCGCCCAACTCCAAAATGATCGAAAAGGGCCTGAATACCCTGATCGCGATCGACGTCCATGTACGTAAATGGATGCCCGTTGCGGCTGAGGAATTCCTTCAGGCGCAGCGTATCGGCCGAATGGCTGGAGCCCACGATCAGCGCGTCGCCGGGCGTGTTGGCGATAAGAAACGAGCGGCGCAGGACGAAGGCGCGGAGGAAGATTTCGCTGAGCTCGGGGTCGGTCTGGACGATGCGGCGCAGGTTTGCCCGATCAATTTCAAAAAGCTCTGAATCTTCGGTGGCGCGGCCGCGAACCAGGCTGCGGCGGCCGGTGAGGAGATTGACCTCGCCTGTGAAATCGCCGGGGTGATGGACGGTGATGATGGTTTCGACCGTGCGGCGCGGGCTGATGATCTCGATGCCGCCGGAAAGGATGATGAACATGCCGGCGTCGGAATCGCCCTGATCGAAGAGAATGTGGCCCTTTTGAACGTGGCGGTGCTTGCCAAAAGGGGAGAGCCGCTCGATCTGCGCGGGATCGAGCGCCGGGAACATTTTGTCGGGCGGAGCCTGGGTATCGGCCATGCGTTAAAGGGTGACTTCGTCCTGGTCGATGTAGCACCACATCCAGTCCTCACCGGGCTCGATGGATTGCACGATCGGGTGGTGGATGGCCTTGAAATGTTTGGTGGCGTGTTTATTCTTTGAGGAATCGCAGCAGCCCACGTGACCGCAGGTCAGGCAGAGGCGCAAATGGACCCAGGTGTCGCCCATCTTCAGGCATTCCTCGCAGCCGTTCGTGCGCGGGGTTCCGTCGTGGATCTGGTTGGTATGAGTGCATTTCGGCATAGTGGCGTCTCCTTTCCGGTGACCTTCTTTAGATATGGTGGCATGAGAATGAAAAAGCCGCGGACCCTTTCGGGGCCGCGGCTGTCTTGCTTCCTGCTGAGTGGTGTTTAGTAGTCCATACCTTCGGGACCACCGTGGCCGCCGGGAGCCGGAGCGGATTTCTTCTCCGGGATCTCGCAGACCATGGCTTCGGTTGTCAGCATCAGGCCAGCGATCGAGGACGCGTTCTGCAGCGCCGAACGGGTTACCTTCGCCGGGTCGATGACGCCCGATTCCACCAGATCTTCGTACTTGTCGGTCTGAGCGTTGTAGCCAAAATGCGCGTTGTCGTTCTCGCGGATTTTGCCCATCACGATCGCGCCTTCTTCGCCCGAGTTCTGGACGATCTGACGGATCGGCTCTTCGCAGGCGCGGCGGATGATGTCCACGCCAATCTGCTCGTCGCCGGGCAGCTTGAGGTCTTTCAGCGCTTTGGCCGCACGCAGCAGAGCCACGCCGCCGCCGGGGACAATACCTTCCTCGACAGCCGCACGGGTCGCATGCAGCGCATCTTCGACACGAGCCTTCTTTTCCTTCATTTCGGTCTCGGTCGCAGCGCCGACTTTGATCACCGCAACGCCGCCGGCAATCTTCGCCAGACGTTCCTGCAGCTTCTCGCGGTCGTAGTCGGACGTGGTTTCGTCGATCTGGGTGCGCAGCTGTTTGATGCGCCCTTCGATCGCCTTCTGCTGTCCGGCGCCGTCAATGATGGTGGTGTTGTCTTTGTCCACCGTGACGCGCTTGGCCTTGCCGAGGTCGTCCAGCTTCACGCCTTCCAGCTTGATGCCGGTTTCTTCGAAGATGGCCTTGCCGCCCGTGAGGATGGCGATGTCTTCCAGCATGGCCTTGCGGCGATCGCCGAAGCCAGGAGCCTTCACAGCGCAGGCGTTCAGGGTGCCGCGCAGCTTGTTGACGACGAGAGTGGCGAGCGCTTCGCCTTCCACTTCTTCCGCAATGATGAGGAGCGGGCGGCCGGCGCGAGCGATCTGCTCGAGCACAGGCAGCAGGTCCTTCATGTTGCTGATCTTTTTCTCGTGGATCAGGATGTACGGATCTTCGAGAACCACTTCCATGCGATCGGCGTCGGTCACGAAATAGGGCGAGAGATAGCCGCGGTCGAACTGCATGCCTTCGACGGTCTGGAGTTCGGTCGCCATCGTCTTGGATTCTTCAACGGTGATGACGCCGTCTTTGCCGACCTTCTTCATCGCTTCGGCAATGGTGTCGCCGATGGTGTGATCGCTGTTGGCGGAGATGGTGCCGACCTGAGCGATCATGTCGCCCGAAACCGGCTTGGACATCTTCTTCACTTCAGCAATCGCCACTTCGACGGCCTTGTCGATGCCGCGCTTGAGGGCCATCGGGTTCGCGCCCGCGGCAACCGACTTCACGCCTTCGCGGAAGATGGCCTGAGCGAGGATGGTGGCGGTGGTGGTGCCGTCACCGGCGATGTCGGAAGTCTTGGAAGCGACTTCGCGAACCATCTGGGCGCCCATGTTTTCGAGCGGATCCTTCAGGTCGATTTCCTTGGCAACCGTCACACCGTCTTTGGTGATGGTGGGGCCGCCGAACTTTTTCTCGAGAACAACGTTGCGGCCCTTGGGACCGAGCGTTACTTTCACCGCATCTGCCAACTGGTTCACACCGCGCAGGATCGCCTGACGGGAATTTTCAGCGTATACAATCTGTTTTGCCATGATATTGAATGTCTCCTCTTAATCGGCTAATTTCGGCAAGGCCCGAAGTTACTTCTTGGCCTTGGGCGTGTCGAGAATGCCAAGCACCTCGTCCTCGCGCATGATCATGTACTCGTTGCCATCCAGCTTGATTTCGCTGCCGGAGTATTTCCCGAAGAGAATGCGGTCGCCAGCCTGAACGTCGAGCGGCACAATCTTGCCGTCATCGAGGCGCTTGCCCTTGCCAACTGCAACCACTTCACCTTCCTGCGGCTTTTCTTTTGCGCTATCGGGGATATACAAACCGCCCGATGTCTTTTCGACGTCGTTGTCGATCCGTTTGACCAGAATGCGGTCGTAGAGCGGACGAATATTCATTGAACAACCTCCATGAAATTTGTGGGAAAACCCTTGGGTTGAGAGCCGAAACGCACGTACATCCGGCCTCAACTGCATTATTAGCACAGTATCGTATTGAGTGCTAGTTTTTCCAAATAAGTCTCTGAAAATAAAGAGAATTTAGTCATTGACAATAACAGACTCAGATAATCCACCAGCAAACTGTGCGATTTGACTCCATGCCTGGTCCAAAGTCTCGCGGGTGGTCCCCATGTTGCCCACGGCGATGCGTAAAACATACTGGCCATTGAGTGTTGTATTGGAGTAGAAGAAGGGGCCGGCCTGGTTGAGCGACTCCATAAGGACGCGATTGGCTTCATTGGTGCCGCGCAGGCGGAAGCACACAACTGAAAGGTCATTGGGGGCGAAGATTTCGAAGAGCGGATGGGCGGCGATGCGGTCCTGAAGGTCGCGGGCCATGGCGATCTGTTCGCGGATGATCCGGGCCAGACCTTCGCGGCCGTAGTAGCGAAGCACGAACCAGAGCTTGAGAGCGCGGAAGCGGCGTCCCAGGGGGATGCCGTATTCGGTCATGTTGAGGCCGGCGTCGGTGATTTCGAGGTATTCGGCGGACAGCGAAAACGCATGGCGAAGAACGTCGCGGTGGCGGCAGTAGAAGACGCTGCAATCGACGGGGACCATGAGCCACTTGTGCGGATTGAAGACCAGGGAATCGGCGCGCTCGCAGCCGTCGAGCACCCAGCGGAATTCGGGAACGACGCCGGCGGAGCCTGCATAGGCGGTGTCGACGTGAAGCCAGAGTCCTTCGCGTTCGGCGATGGCGGCGATGGCGCGGACGGGATCGATGGCGGTGGTAGAAGTGGTGCCGACGGTGGCTGCGATGCAGCAGGGGCGAAGTCCGGCGGCGCGGTCCTGGGCGATGGCCTGTTCCAGAAGATCGGTGCGCATGCGGAAAGACTCGTCGCTGGGGATGCGGCGAACGTTGTTGCGTCCAAAGCCGAGGGCCATGGCGCCTTTTTCGATGCAAGAGTGGGCGTGTTCGGAACAGTAGACGATGAGGTTATTGGGAGATCCCTGGTCGCGCAGTTCGGGGCAGGCGCGGGCGCGGGCTGCGGCGAGGGCGTGCAGGTTTCCCATGGAAGCGGTGTCGAGGATCATGCCGAACCAGTCGCTGGGGAGTCCGAACCAGTCGAGTAGCCAGCGGAGGGTGACGACTTCGAGTTCGGTGACGGCGGGCGAGGTCTTCCACAAGATGCCGTTGGCGTTGAGGGCGGCGGCGAGGAGTTCGGCGAGGACGGCGGGCGGGGAAGAGGTGTTGGCGAAGTAGGCGAGGAAGTTGGGATGGTTCCAGTGGGTGATGCCGGGGAGCACGATGTCTTCGAAGTCGGCGAAGATGGCGTCCATCGGCTCGCCTTTTTCGGGTCCGCGGGCGGGGAGGGATTTCACGATGTCGTTGGGGGCGATGGTGGAAAGGACGGGATAGCGGGCGGGGGACTGGAGGTAGTCGGCAACCCAGTCGATTAGTTTGTGGCCCCAGGGGCGGAATTCGGTCATTTAGTTATTTTGCCTCTGGCTGGGGAGAATGATTTGGCCACTGATGAACACTGATGGACACTGATAAGGCTTTTGGCTCGTTTTTGTCCGAAAATGGGGTCGTTTTGTGTGGGTTTTGTCGTGATTTTGCTGGATTTCCCGGGTTAGAAATTTTGGAAGTTCGTTTGTTTTCTGCTACCTGCCATCCTTCGATCGTCGCCGCTGTTGGGGGCGCGAATGCTGAAGGTTAGTGCCTGCCGGTTAGGCTTCGCTGTTCGGCGCAGAGGTGTAAGTGGTCCGTTGTCCCAGGTTTCTACACACCAGGATTTACCGGGTCGCCTGACTCAGACCGGAGACTCCAACCAGTCCGGCGCCCTTCGCCCGTTTCACCAATGCGCGGTCAAACGAAACGAAACCCGTTCCCGGTGGTCTGCTGGTAACGTGCATTGCGTCCGCCAGTTCAATCCCGAACTCCGTCAGGCGAAGGGCCGCGGCTATAGACGTTTCATCTTCGGCATGAACGTTTTCAAGGCCCAGCAGCCGGGCAAATGCCTCCCTGATGGAATCCGCCTGAAATCCATAGAGGCTGCGAAGCACCCAATCGGTTTCGAGCAATACGGTCTTCGCGATCCATATCGGCCCGGACTGAAACAACAATCTGGCCGCTTTGGCCTGTTGGGGATCGTCGCCGGTCAGAAGCCGAACCAGCACATTAGTATCGACCGCGGTCATGCCGTCGCTTCACCTCGTCCGCAATGGCTTTTTTCATCTGCGCTGTCGTTCTTGCTTTACCCCGAAAACGCAGATATCCGGCCACATCGTCGATATTTGCGAGAGGAAAGAGCCGGGACGGGCGTAACAAAATTCCATCGGCGACTTCTTCAACGATGAACTCCGTCCCTGGACCCCAGGCCCGCAAGCTACGTACCCGCTGCGGGAGGACGATCTGGCCTTTCGTTGAGAGTCTCGTGGTTTCCATCGGGTAAGACTTCAGTAAGATTATCTCATACCGCAAGTTCGATCGTAATTCATCGCGCGCAAGCCGGTCCGCGTGTGGGTGTGTCTCTCCGGCACTCGGTCGCTGTCCCGGGTTTCGGAAATGGCATTTGAGTGCGCTGACTCTCCTGTACTGCTAACAGAGATCGCGTCTTCGGAGCTTTTCCTGAAGTTAAAGTTCAAATTCCTTTCTGACCATACTATTAGGCCAACAGGAGTCCCTCCCAAATCCCCTGATCTTGCGAGGATAAAGCCGATTTCAATCTCTTTACCGCGCCTAGGTCGATCATCGTTATCAAAGGGGCGAAAGGTCAACCCCCGAAAGTCATTCTTAAGAGATACCCCGTGTCCCAGTTTTGATATTTCGTCAATAGAAAGAACTGATACTACCCGTGTACTGATGACGCCTGTGCAGGTTAGATTCGCGCCCGATTTGTCGCCCTGCAGCGCCAGGGCGCTTCCTAGGTGCAGACACAAGAAGCAGGTAGCGTAAAGCAATACCCTAGGGTTGACTGGATTCATGGACATGCCTCTCGTGATCTTCTGGGGAACCCGGGACAGCGACCGCTTCCTCGCATCGGTCAGAGATTTTCGCCACACTATCCACACTACATTGAATATGCCGAGGAGCAAGCGAATTGTTGTGCCCGGGCTGCCGCACCATGTTACTCAGCGGGGCATCGGTCGCGCCGATGTCTTCGACTGCGACCAGGATCGGTCGTCTTTCTGGACTTGCCGGCGGACTATTCGGCCCAGTATGGGCTGACTGTGTGGGGCTATTGCTTAAGAAAGGCTGGAGCAGATTATGCTTCCTCCCTAACCTTCCTCAACAGACCCCTCCCGTCCCCCGATTCCCTTCGCCGAAGCCTCGGCCCCAGGCGGTTCACGAAACGGTTCCACAGCAATCCGCTCGTAACGCACGTCCAGCACAGTCAGGTATTCCGTACCGCCCGGCGCTTGCAGAACGATGCTGTCGCCCGCTGCTGACTTCAGCAACGCGCTCCCGAGAGGCGATACCCAACTAATATGGTTGCGGCTGAGATCCACCTCGTCAGTGCCGACGATGCTCACCACTCGCTCCGCCCCCGCGGCGTTTGCATAGTGCACCGTCGCTCCGAAGAATGCCCTCGCCGCCGCCTGCCTTGCCCTCGGAGTTTCCGGGTCCACAACCTCCGCGGCTTGGATTCGCTTCGTGAGAAAACGAATCCGCCCGTCGATCTGGCGCAGCCGCCGCTTGCCGTACTGATAGTCGGCGTTTTCACTGCGATCGCCGTTGCTCG